>SFGA01000013.1 GCA_004556705.1 Ruminococcus sp.
TACTTCTTTCTTGGTTAATGTTTTGTTGCAATCTCATTATACCATATTTTGAAGTTACTTCTCTTTCTTTTTGGGTCACATCATTTTAACACATACAGCCGAACGGAAAAACATTTTCAAATACTGCATTCATTTTATCATATTTGAGCTCGGAAAGACTTTTGAGCGCACAAGCCTCATAAAGTGCCGAGGCAAAGGTCAGCTTATCGACACCGACAGGCAACAGGCTTTCGGGATATTTCGGCAAGCTTATCCCCTCACCTTTTAATATATTGTATCTGTTTTCGCTGCACTTTTCGAGAATACAGTTGTTGAAATATCGGTTAAAGACATTTTCGGGTGAAATTATCATATCGCACCTTGAAAGTCCTTGCTCATTGGTTAAAACGATTACCGACAAGCCGTATTTCTCATATATTTTTTCGCACACGCTTTTATAGGCAAATTCGTTTTTGGAAAACACCCGTATTTCCCCTGCAAGATTTACAAATTTTTCAAGGTACTGCGAGAAAGCACCTTTTTCATCTCTTATCCCGAGCGTAAAAGCGGCTTTATCGTATTCTTTATTTTCAAGATAGTTTTCCGCCGAATTTATTGTCATAATATTCGGTAAAACGGCAGGCTTGTATATTTTCAGCTTACCTGTCTTTGAAGCGTCTGTGCCGTCAGCCAAAATAACCGCCTTTGAGCATAAGCCGAGCATTTTAGCAACCTCGCAGCAACCCTCTCCGCACTGCTTTTCATAGATTTCAAGCTTATAAAACGGTGCGGCACCCTTGACATTGACCCTTTCGAGTATCGGAGACGGCGGAGAGAAAAAATACTTAATTCTCTTTAGCAATGATTTTTCTTCGGGAATTATTTTCAACACGGCAAACATAAAAACACCTCGCATACGAAATTGTATGCAAGGTGCTTTGATAAAATGTTAATTTTCGCCGACAAGAACGTCATAAGCCTTCTTGTATTGGTCGTCGTCCTCTTGTGAGAGAATTGCAAGCTTTGCTTCCTTTTCCGAGTCAAGCTTGACCTCGTAATCGGGTACAACGCCCACAGAATTATACGAAGCGCTGACATAAGGCTTAATCTCCGCAACAGTAAGGATAATTGCGCCGCCGTCACTTAACTGATATGCCTTTTGCATAGTTCCGTTTCCGTTAGTCGTAGTGCCGACAAGCTGAGCCTTTCCGAAGTCCCTTAAGTCACAGGCAAAAAGCTCCGCAGGTCCCGAAGTCTGATTATTTACAAGCACCATCATCTGCATTGAAACGCTGTCAGCATCCGTGGTAAAGGTATCGGTAATATTGCCGTCCTTATCGAGAGCCGTTGCTATCGCACCGCTGCCCTCACTCGCAACGGGGACTAAAACGTCAAGAGCCTTTGCGGCATAATCGATAGTTCCGTTCGAAGTGCCTCTCAAATCAAAGATAACGCTTGTAACATTCTGCTTTGAAAGCTCATTTATAGCTTTTTTAAGCTGTGAAGCGGTTGTTGAATAAAAGTCGGTAATTTTAATATATCCGACCGAGCCGTTTGCGCTGTAATAAACAGACTGTGCACTGTAGCCCTTTACAACGCCGACAGACTGCTCAACGCCGTCATGCACAAAACGCACCGTGACGCTTGTGAGCTTTCCGCCCGTAAGCTTATCCATAAGCTCGTTATAGTTGTATGCGGTAACAGGCTCTTCGTCAATTTCAATTATCTTGTCGCCCTTTGAAATACCGCTTTGCGCAGCAGGAGAATTTTCAGAAACCTCCGCTGCATAAATAGCCGTTTCTGTTTCGTCATAATAAGCGATAATGCCTATTCCGATCTTTTCGCCGTTAAGCTCATTCTTATACGTTTCGTACTCGGTAGCGGTAAGGTACTTACTGTACTTGTCGCCGAGTCCTGCCGCATATCCGCCTGAAAGCTCGGTATTCAAAAGCATTTCGTTTACTGAGCCGTAATAGTTTGTTCTTACTATATTGTCAATTTCTGAAATGTACGAATACATCTGTGCCCTGTTGGGCAAGTCCTTAATGAGGCTGTTGTAGGTTCTCATTGATACGGACATTGTAACGGCAACGGTAATCGCAACCGCAACGAGCGTTATCGCAACAGATACGCCCACCGATATTTTTTTGTTCATTTACAACCACCTCTTGTTTAATCGGGAAGTGAGGGAATCCATACTTCGGGATTTGTTCTTGTTCCGTTTACCCATACTTCAAAGTGAAGATGCGGACCGAACGAGTTACCCGTGTTTCCTACGTAAGCAATAACCTGTCCCTGCTTGACCTGATCACCTGCTGAGACAATCATCTTGCTGCAATGCGCGTATCTTGTATATACACCGTTGCCGTGATTGATATAGACATTATTTCCCCAACTCTTGTGGAATTCCGCCGAATATACAGCACCGTCGGCAGCAGCTCTTATTTCCTTGCCCATTGTTGAGCCTGTACCTCTTGTGCAGATATCAACACCCTTGTGACCGTTGTGACCGTAATGCTGAGATATATACACATTGCTGTATTGAAGCGGAGCAATCATACCCTTTGAAGAAACGGGATAGTTACCGATTTCGGATTTTCCGCCGCCGTTATTAAGTGAGCCTGAGCCGCTGGACATACCGTTTTGCTTAATAGCGTCGTATTCAGCCTGCTCTTTTTTAATCTTTTCCATCTGTGCTCTGTACTGAGCAGAAGACTGATCAAGATTTGAAAGAATTGAATTGTATGAGTCAACTTTTTTCTCAAGCTTTGCCTGCTGACTGCTTATTGAATTTCTTGCAGACTGAATTTGTGCTCTCGAATCAACGATTTTTGCCCTTTCAGCCTCAACGGCAGCCTGCTTGTCAACCTGCTCCTGCTTTTGAGTATTAAGCTGTTCAACAAGCTTATTAGACTCGTCAATTTGAGAATTATATGCAGAAATCAATTCGTTATCACGCTTTGCAACAGCACTCAAAAGCTCAAGTCTTGTAAGGAACGATTCAAAATCTGAGGAGTCAAGCAAAATCTCAAGAATTGAGGTTTCTCCTGCCATATATGACGCTCTCATACGCTCCGCAAGAACGTCCTGCGTATTCGCAATTTGAGCATTAAGCTTATCAATCTGAACGCCGGTTTCGTTTATGCTTTCGTCAAGCTTTGCAATCTCCGCCTCATGCTGATTGATAACCGCATCATAGCTTGCAATTTGTGAGTTAAGCTCTGAAATCTGTGCGTTATAAACGTCGATTTGCTCCTGTAAGGTATCAATTTCCTCATTGAGCTCATCGGCACTCTTTTGCTTATCCTCTTTTTTTGCATTATTGGCATCTATTTTAGATTCAAGCGCATCAATTTCAGCCTGGAAATCTCTTTCCGCATACACGCCGAAGGAAACGCTTGCAAGCGTCATAACAATACACAGTACGACCGATAAGAGCCTAAACAAAGGTGTAAATTTAATATTACTCATTTGTTACGACGCTCCTTTCCTCCTTGAGGTATCTGTTCATAGAAACCATACTTCCGAAGCTGCCTGTAATTATACCTATTGCAAGGAATGCGCCGAAGATGTACCAAATATATGAAAGGAACGGTACAAAGCTAAAGCCGAGCATTGTAATTACCGAGGAGAATGCGTAAATAATCAATTCATACAAGCCCCAAAGCAGTAATACCGAAACGCCTGCCGAAATAATTCCGAGCAGTACGCCCTCAACCATAAACGGCCAACGAATAAAGCTGTTTGTAGCACCAACGGCTTTCATAATGTTGATTTCAAGCTTTCGTGAAAACATTGTAATTCTGATTGTATTTGAAATAATAAACAACGCAACAAGGAAAAGCATTGACACAAGTCCTGCGCTTACAATTGTAACGGCACGCCGTACCGTCACAAGCTTACTTGCAAGGTCGCTGTTTTCACGCACATTATACACTCCGTCAAGCTTTTCAATCTCGCTGACCGTTTCCTTAAATCTTGAAAGGTCCTTAACTGTAACCTTAAAGGCATCGGGAAGCGGACTTGTCTTAAAGCCCTCAAACAAAGCGGAGTCGCCGCCCATAAGCTCGACCTGACGCTGAAAAGCGTCCTCCTTCGGTACAAACTCACAACTTGCAATGTTGTCCATATTTTCAAGCGAAAGCCTTAATTCCGAGGTTTTAACGTCGTCGGCTTCATCCGAAACATAGACCATTACAATATTTTGCGCCTCAACAATATCAAGAAGCGAATTGATATTGAAATAAGCCATCGCACCTATGCCGATAATCAAAAGACAAGCCATAAGCACCGCAACGGAAGCGATTGACATCATCTTATTAACCCAAACGTTTCTGAATCCCTCACGGGTCAAATATCTAAGTGATGAGCCTTTCATTTATCTTCACCTCCTGATTTTTCGGTAAGGTTGTCAAGATAAATCGAATAATCTATATCATCCTCCGCCGTATCTTCATCAACATCGACGCCGTAATTTGAAATAAAATCTTCAAGCTCACTGTCCGACATCGGCGGCGCATAATATGAGCTCAATTTGTTTTCGTCAACCTTAATATCCTCGTGGACTATTTCATCAACAATCTTTTTTCTTTCCTCATCCGATGTTAACTCGGAAGCAGGGCTTACAACCGACGGATGCGCAGCCTCATATTTCGAGTAATCGTCGGGAAGCTTATCGGAATCGCTCGTGTCGGATACAACATAGCCCTGATCGATTGTAATAACTCTGTGATGAAAATGGCGGACAAGGTTATGCTCATGAGTAACCATAACGATTGTAGTGCCGCTTGCGTTTATGTGGTTTAACAAATCAACAATTTCATAGGACATTTCGGGATCGATATTACCCGTAGGCTCGTCGGCAATGATAAGTCCCGCATTGTTTACAAGCGCTCTTGCAAGCGCAACTCTCTGCTGCTCGCCGCCCGAAAGCTGATTTGGCTTTTGACGTGCTTTTGAGGAAAGTCCCACAAGGCTTAAAATATAGGGAACTCTTTTTCGAATTTCCTTTTCCTTTGCGCCGATAACTCGCATTGCAAAGGCAACATTGTCATAAACAGTCATATTCTGTATAAGTCTAAAGTCCTGAAAGACAATGCCGAGTGTTCTTCTGAACATAGGGATTTGCTTCTTTTTAAGCTTATTGAGGTTAAAACCGTTTATAATAACAGTACCCTTGTTAGGTACCTGTTCACGCATCATAATTTTGAGAAACGTACTCTTACCTGCGCCCGAGGAGCCGACAATAAAAACAAACTCGCCGTCCTCAATGCGAAGGCTAACGTTCTTTAACGCTTCCGTACCGTTTGCATAGGTTTTTGAAACGTTATCAAACTCTATCACATTAACGACCTCTCTTTCGTTATCTAAAAAAATAAAAGACAGTACTGAGCATAAGCTACCCAATATACTGCCTTAAATTATACCATAAAATATAGCAAGATGTAACGTAATTAAATAAAATTTAACAATATTCGTAGATTTACACAAAAACGAATAAAATAAATATGCAAGATATACAATATATTGTCAAGTCACGTCGTTCAAGTACATCTATTAGTATTTTATCGGGTTTGAATCAAGATATTTCTTAACCATCAACGCAACCTTAAATACAATTGCATCATCAAATTCACGCAAGTCAAGTCCCGTGAGCTTTTTGATTTTTTCAAGACGGTAAACAAGAGTGTTTCTGTGAACAAAAAGCTTTCTTGAGGTCTCGGAAACGTTAAGGTTGTTTTCAAAGAATTTTTGAATTGTGAAAAGCGTTTCCTGATCAAGGCTTTCAATAGAACCTCTCTTAAACACTTCACGCAGGAACATATCACAAAGCGTTGTGGGAAGCTGATAAATAAGTCTTGCGATACCGAGATTGTCATAGCTGACAATAGTCTTTTCGGTGTCAAATACCTTACCTACTTCAAGGGAAACCTGTGCTTCTCTGAATGAACGCGCAAGGTCCTTAATATTTTCAACCGTTGTGCCGATACCGACAAGAACGTGAGAATAGAACTCCGCTCCGAGGCTGTCGATAACCGAACGTGCTAGCTTTTCCAAGTCTTTTGTTTCAATCATCGGATTAACCTCTTTGATAAGAGCTATATCCGTTTCATTTACGTTAATAACAAAGTCCTTTGATTTATCGGGGAACAAGCCCTGAATGACCTCAAATACGGAAACGTCGATTTTATCAACAATTCTGATAAGGAAAACAGCCCTTGAAGCCTCGCTGTTAAAACGAAGTTCACGTGCTTTAAGATAAATATCGCCGGGAAGAATATTGTCAAGAATAACGTTCTTTATGAAATTTCCCCTGTCATATTTCTCGTCGTAATACTGCTTAACGCTCGAAAGAGAAATCGCAAGAAGCGAAGCATAGTTCTGAGCAAGCTGATCGTCGCCGGAAACAAAAACAGCATAATCTGCGTGCATGTGTGTTCCGAAAGATTTGTATGTGAAGCCGTCAATTACAACGCTCTCCGAAACAGCCGAAAATATAACCGAAACCTCCGACGAAATAACCTCGCCGATTTTTCCAAGCTCGCTACAGGAAATAACTGTTCCCGATTCATCTACAACTCCTATTACTCTGTCTATTGAATCTGTCATCTGATGAACGATACCCTGAAACAATCTATTTGACATAATTAGCCTCCGTATATGCAATTTAGCCAACTTATTTATTATATATTTTACACAATGTTACACAAAAAAGCAAGAGGATTTTTTTACATTTTTTTATTTTCATTTGCATTTTCAACAAAAACCGACCGTTTTTTTGTTAAATTAGTTCATTCTTCCCACATATTCAAGGCATTTTCAAGCGATATTTCATTGGTCAAAATGACGATAATCCAAGTCAGGCAAGGCATTTTGAACAGGAGGTATAGCCTTTCAGGTAATATTCGTCGATATTATCACAGAAGATAACCTGTTTGTTTTTGTCGTCCATATTTTTGGCGTACTGACAATCGGGCTTGTGTATTTTCTTGCTGTTTGTGTTCAACACATACATATCCGCCTGCGCCGTAACATTCGGAGCGTCGGTTGCGGTTATGCTTACGGCCTCGCCGCCGTCAACCCACGAAACAGACACAGCGGAATTATCGGAAGCGTTGCTTTCATTGAGCCCTTTATAAATTTTTACCTGACGAAGCATAATAAAAACGCTCAAGAATGCAAGTGCTACGCACATAACGGCAATGATTTTCCTGTTATCTATATTCTTCTTGTCGCTCATTTTGTCACCTCTTATAGCATTTGCAGCGAGTGCAGACGGTATAACCCTTATCAAGATAGTCCTGAAGCTCGTCCGAAGAAATAACAGCCTTGTTTTCTTCCTTCATATTTTTCGCATAAGAGCAGGTTGAGCTGTGTATTTTCTTTGAATTTTTATTTACTACAAGAATTGTATCGATTTCGGTAACGGCAACAGTTGTATCAGCCGTGGTATTGACAGTTGCTTTTTCGGTTGTTTCAGCCCTCCGAGCCTTGCTTTGAGCAGCATCTCCGGCAGCTTTTGTTTTAACAACTCTCTGAATATCGGTAGTCTCGGAAATTGAAGCCGTGTTGTTAGTCTCCAGAGTTACATTATTTCTTGCAGAAAATGAATCGGTAGAAGAGTCCGCTGCCTCCGTCACCGTTGCAATTGCGATATGACGGTTGATTTCGATTTGCAGCTTAAATGTTATAACCATACTTATTGCAATAATAAAGAGGGCAACAAATATGCAGCAGTCATAAAAGCCGGACCTTTTCATATCTATCACACCTTCCAATCGTTTTAACAGATAAATTATAGCAATTTTTTCGATTTTGTAAACCTTTTACTGTATATTTATAACATTTGCACCAAGTAAGACCGCATCCTCCGCTTCATGTGTGATAATCAAAAATTGTCTTTTTTCCTCTAAAATCAATGCTATCATTTTCTTTTTAAGCTCAATGTCAAGCCCCTTAAACGGCTCGTCTAAAATTACAAGCTCGCTTTTATATGCCAATGCTCTTGCAAGGGCAACTCTGCGCTTCATACCGCCGCTGAGTTCGGATACAAGTGTATCCTTTTCCCCGCACAAAAGCACTCTTTCAAGGTAATAATCGGCAGCTTTGCCGTCGCTGACATATTCGACATTTTCCCTTGCCGAAAACCACGGCAAAAGCCTGTCCTCCTGAAACATAAACGAAACCGCTTCGGGTACTCCCAATATTTCGCCGAAGTCCGATTTTTCAAGTCCTGCTATCATTCGTGCAAGCGTTGTTTTGCCCACACCCGACTCGCCCATTAAGACAACGGGCTTATCGAACACTATTTCACGGTTGAAATTATCAAATATAATCCTGTCGCCGTAGCTTTTCTTTATATTTTTCAGCGTAACGGTCATTTTATTTCACCGCCCTTGTATCTGTTAAAAAGCTTTCCGAGTAAATAAACAGCCGCTTTTTCGAGTACGGCACTCATAATTATAATCACGGCAGTCCACGCAAACAAATCCGTTGTTTCAAGGTAGACCTTTGAATTATACAGCTCTGTGCCTATTGAGTTAAGCGGTGTACTCAAAACCTCGGCGGCAACTCCCGATTTCCATGCAAAGCCTAAGCCTGTCGTTACAGAATTATAAACCTCGGGCATTACAGACGGAACATAGACCTTTGAGATAATTTTCCGCTTCGGCACTTTATAAGCTTTTGACATTTCGAGAAGTTCTTTATCGGTTGAATTTATGCCTGTCGATATATTCGACCAAACAATCGGCATAACCATTAAAAATGATGTGAACACAGGAACGCTTCTTTTGTTCATCCAAACAAGTGCAAGAATTATAAACGAAGCCACGGGTGTAGAGCGCACAACATTCATAAACGGCTTAAATATTGAATATAAAAGCTCGCTTTTTGAGGTCATAACAGCAAGAACCGTACCGACTGCAAGTGCCGATAAATACCCTTTTAATATCGCAAGCAGAGAATTTGCAACCTTTATATAAAGCTGCTTTTCTCCGAGCATTTCAAAAAGCCTCATAAACACCTTTAAGGGAGACGCTATAAGCACCTCCCTGTCAACGGCAAAATATAATACTGTCCATACTCCAAGCCAAAACAGGGCGCATATCGCTCCCATCAAAGCTCGTTTGAAAGCCTTTTTATTTCGCATTGTACCAGAAATCATCCTTAGGAAGCTCTCCGCCTACCGACAAGGGATTGGCATTAAAGAGAACAGTAAGATTTTCATTGGCGGTCTTTTTCATATCCTCGCCCGAAAGATAGGATATATGACAATTCGGTATTGCCTTCTTTGCGACTGCCGCCTTAGGAATTATGCCATAAGCTTCGCAAAGAGAGGAAGCTCCGTCTATATCGTTTGCAACATACTCTATCGAATTCTTGTATTCATATAAAAATGCGTCAACGGCAGCCTTATTATTCTCAACAAAGTCCTTTCTTGCTATTATGCAGCCCATAGCAAGAGAAACGCCCGAAACATTTTCAAATTCCTTGCTCAAATCAACCGCAACCGCAAAATTCTCACTTTTAGAAAGAACTGCCGTTACATTGGGCTCGGGAAGAAGCACCGTATCCGCTTCGCCAGACAATGCAAGCGTTGCAACCTCTGCGTGCTCGGATTTGTATTCAACCGTAACCTTATCGGTAAGCCCGTTCTTTTCTAAAAGATAATTAAGGACATATTCGGGTGTTGCTCCCTGTCCTGCGGTAACTATCGTCTTGCCCTCAAGGTCCGCTAATTTTGTAATAGTCGGGTCTTTAGAAACGATATAAAGCGTGCCGAGTGTGTTTATGGCAAGCATTTGAACATTTCCGTTTGTCTTTTTATAAAGCACCGACGCAAGATTTAACGGACAAGCAGCAATATCAATGCTGCCGTTGACAATTCCGCCCGAAATATCCGTGGGGTCAGATGAAAGTGAAAAAGTGTATTTGTTTAATGTGTTACCCGCATCGCTGTCAGACATCAGCTTGACAGCACCTATGCCCGTTGGACCTTTAAGCATAGTGATATTTATATGCGTATTCGTTGCCTTTGGCGTTTTATCACCTATTGTGCAAGAAGCAAAAGACAAAAGCATAATTACTGCAATGATTAAAGCTGAAATTTTCTTGATTTTCAAAATGATTACCTCCTGAATTTAATTTATAATAAACGGATTATATTTCCGTCCTTTCCAATTTTTTTACTGTCGTAAAGCTCGTCTATGGCACGGTAAAGACTTGCCCTGCTTATATTAAGCTGCTTTGAAAGCTCGGTCATTTTTTCATTCAAAACAAAGCTTCCGTCAACCGCATTTTTCTTAAAATATGAAAGCAGTTTATCCTTGGCACTCGGTGCGGTATATTCTTCGATTTTCTCGTTGAGAAAATAAACTCTTTGAGACAGATACTTAATATATTTCTTTGCAAACTCGGGGCTTCTTGAAAGCAAGCTGTCAATCCCGTCCTTTGAAATGAAAATCACGGTACATTCCGTCTGTGCAACAATGTCGTTTACAAACCTGTCGCAATCGTTATAAAGCGTAACGGCACCGAAAATATCGCCCGCCTTCAAATGATTTATAACAACACGCTCTTTTTTTACGCTCGCCGTTCCGTCTGCGATTATTCCTATGCACTTTTCGCTCGTGTTCTTTGAAAAAATCGTTTTACCTTTTTGAAACGTCTTGTTTTGGCAGTGATTTTCACAAATCGGAACAAGCTTTTCTTTACCGACCGAAGAAAACAAATCCGTTTTTAATAAAGCGTCAACTCTGCCGACAACCGATTTTTTTATCATACGCCCTCCAAAGTGTCTTATTTGATACACTTTATTATAACAGTCATATAGCCTTGTGTCAATAAAAATAATGATTTTCACTAAATTTTTGATTGTAATGACCGACAATATATGTTAAGATTAAATAAGCAGTATATCAGGAGGATTATCTCATGGAATATTCAATTAAAAACAACAATTACAGAGATTTCGAAGTTTTCGAAATCAACAAATTAAGACCGAGAACGTATGCAATTCCGTTTCATTCGCTCAAAAAATTAAAAGCAACCGATTGCCTTACCGAAAGATACCAAAGCGATACGGTAACCGTGCTTTCGGGCGAATGGGATTTCAAATATTATGATAAAATGAGCATTATGCCCACTCACTTTGAGCCGGACAGAGTTCAGTTTGACAAAATTCATGTTCCCTCAACATGGCAAAGAACAGGCTACCGTCCGCCTGTATATCTTAATACAAGATATGAGTTTTCTCTCTATCCGCCCGAGCTTCCCGATGATTTTGCGGCAAGCGTGTACAGGAAGAAATTTAATATTAAGGACGCAGAAAAGATACATATAATTTCTTTTCTCGGTGTTGCTTCGTGCCTTGACTTGTATGTAAACGGCGAATTCGTCGGATACAGCGAAGGCTCGCACAACTCTGCCGAATTTGATATTTCGGAGTTCCTTGTAAACGGCGAAAACGAGCTTGTTGCGGTTGTCCGCAGATGGTCAACGGGAACATACCTTGAATGTCAGGATATGTTCAGAGAAAACGGCATTTTCCGTGATGTATTGCTTTATGAATACGACGGCTGTTATATAAATGATTACGAGATAAAGACGAAAAATGTCGGCGGTGTTAACTATGACCTCGACACCTGCGTTGATTTACACGGCGAATTGGATAACTGCACGATAAAGCTTGAGCTTTACGATAAAGACAAGTGTATTTTATCGGAGGAAAAGCCTGCCGAGCACCACGTTTGTTTCAATTTTTCAAGCTTGAGCGTTACCGAATGGAGTGCCGAAATCCCCTACATATACGAAATGTATATCACTCTTAAAAGGGATAATAAGACTGTCAGCATTATAAGAAACTATACGGGCTTTAAGTCTGTTGAAATCATTGCAGACATTTTCAAATTCAATAAAAAGGCTATTAAGTTCAAGGGTGTAAACCACCACGACACAAACGAAAAGAACGGATATGTTATGTCTGCCGATGATATTAAGCTTGACCTTACGCTTATGAAGGAGTTTAATGTCAACGCAATCAGAACCTCGCACTATCCGCCCGACCCGATGCTTTTGACCCTTGCGGATATTATGGGCTTTTATATTGTTGACGAGGCTGATATTGAAACTCACGGCACGGGAAGCATCGGTCCCAATCACTTATACAAGCCTAATCTTATAAGCAACAATGTTAAATGGGCAAACAGATATATGGACAGGGTTTGCCGTATGTATTACAGGGACAGAAACCACCCGTCAATTACAATGTGGTCACTCGGAAACGAATCTGGCGGTTATAAATGTCAGGATATTTGTTATATGTTCTTAAACGGTATGTGCCCCGAAATTCCCGTTCACTATGAGGGCGCTATCAGAACAAAGCGAGTTGGTTATGACGTTATATCCGAAATGTACACAAGCTCACAAAACTGCGAAAAAACAGGTAAAAAGGAAAGAGGCAATAAGTATATTGGAAAACCCCTGTTCCTTTGCGAATACTGCCACGCAATGGGTGTAGGCCCCGGTTGCCTTGAGGATTACTGGGAAATTTTCTACAAATACAACAACCTTATGGGCGGTTGCATTTGGGAGTGGGCTGACCATGCCGTATGGCACGATTTGTCCGATCCTAAGAACAAATACGCTTATGAATACACCTACGGCGGCGACCACGGCGAGAAGATGCACGACAACAATTTCTGCGTTGACGGTCTTATGTATCCCGACAGAACTCCGCACACGGGCGCTTATGAAATGAAAACAGTTTACCGTCCTTTGAGACTTGAAATGATTTCTCCGAACAGATTTAAGCTTTGGAACACAAATTCATTCAAAAGCTCGGGCTATATTACAATCAATTGGGCACTTATGAAAAACGGTATCGAAGCGGAAAGCGGAACACTTGAACACGATGTTCTTCCGACAAGCTTTGAAATTGTTAAAATCCCCTATTCAAGACCTAACACAAACGACGATTATCAGCTCAACATTACATACACCGACGAAGCAGGCTTTGAAATTGCAAAGGAGCAGTTTATTCTTCAGGACGTTGAAAAAGAGTGCAAGCTTCCCGAAGCTAAGAAGCTTACCGTTATGGAAACCGCTGACAGCGTAGGAATTTCCTTTGAAAACGGCAAGGTTGTGTTTAACAAGAAAACAGGCGAGGTTGCAAGCTACACCTGCGACGGCACAGAGCTTATGAATTCAATGCCCGCAGGCGGAATAAAGGGCTTATTGCCGAACGTTTACCGTGCTCCGATTGATAACGACTCACACGGTCCGTCTCCGAAATGGAACGTCAAGAAGCTGTCAAATGCGAAGCCTAACTTTATGTCGCTCTCCTTTGAGAGTGAGGACGACTCGGTTGTCGTGCTTGTGAAATATATGATTGCTTCGGGCAAGAAAAAGCTTTACAGAAGTGATATCAGATACACAATTTTTGCGGACGGCGCAATATCCGTTTTGACAAATCTTGCAAGAGAGCCGTTCTCCGATAAGGATATTCCGAGATTCGGCATTACGCTTGAGCTTCCGCCCGAGCTTAAATATGTTGAATATTACGGCAGAGGCGAAAAGGAAAATCTCTGCGACATTAACCGTCATGCTCTTATCGGTGTTTATAAGTCAACGATCGAAGAAATGCATGAGCCGTATATTTTACCGCAGGATAACGGCAATCACGGCGGCACAAAATGCCTTAAAATCACTAATAAAGACGGAAAAGGCGTTGAATTTGTCGCTCATCCGAAATTCAGCTTCAGCGTTCACAACTACACTCAGGCTTCTCTCGTTAAGGCACAGCACAGAGAGGATTTGAAGGACGAAAACACAACCTTTGTTTCAATCGACGGCTTCCACAGAGGCGCAGGTACAAACAGCTGCGGCCCCGACACGCTCGAAAAATACAGATTTGTTTTCGATTACGAAATCCGATTCAAATTCACAATCAAGCCGATTGTATAATTTAATTGAAAAATAGGCAAGAAAAAAGAGCTTGAAATTCAAGCTCTTTTTGTTATATAAAGCTTAATGCCTTGTATCGTCCTCATAGCACTCGCACCATCTTGCTTGGAAGGACGGCTCTTCGTTACCTTTGTAAAGATGGCTCAAATCTCCATACTGAACGCAAGTGAAAATCGCCTTTCCCTTTTCCCTCTCCTGCGTTACAAGCCTTGTAACGGAAGTGGGTAAGGCTACGAAATTATGCCACATAATCATAGGCGAAACGCTGAAAATTCTTGAAAGTATAACGCTCTCAACTCCGAAATGACAGAAAATCGCTATCTTATCGTGATTTGAATTTGTTACCTTGTAAATTCTGCCGTCTTTTTTATAGCCGTGCTTTTCCAAAAGCTCATCCACGCCGTCGCACACAGCTTTATAGTGCCGTTCGACGTCGCCTTTTCGCATAAGCTTGACCTTCATCCATTTATCGTATGAATAGTAGTCGTCAAATTTTGTCCAATAGGCAGGCTTTCTGTCCCAGCATTGCTTTTTGAAAGCACCCTTGCCGATTGTTCCCTGAAATTCCCTCGCCCATTCAAGCGTCGGCATTTCCTTGTCGGGATATTTTTCCATAGTATATGACGCTGTTTTCTGTGCTCTGCCAAGCGGAGAACAATAAAAATAATCTATATTTTCCTTTTCCATACGCTCTGAGAGCAGCTTCGCCTCACGTACCCCTTTTTCAGTTAAGGAGTCCCTTGCGTAATCGGGGTCGCCGTGTCTTATAATAAACAGTTCCATATAATCACCGCCATAAAAAATCATATCAAAAATACTTTATCACATTAAAAACAATTCGACAAGATTTTAAGTAAAAAAATATCCAAAAACTATTGACATTTTTCGATTTTATCTCTAATATTTATCTCATACCAATTAGGAGGTGCCGAAACGCATCTCCAACTATATCTATCGGTTGGAAAGGGGCTGCATAATTGAACAATAATCCTGTAATTATCGACCTTCAAAACATCAGCGTCAGCTTTGACGGACAAACTATTCTTAATAACATCAATCTTCAAATCCACGACGGTGAATTTGTTACCCTATTGGGACCGTCCGGCTGCGGTAAAACTACTACACTCCGAATAATAGCCGGCTTCCAACAGCCTGACAAAGGAAATGTCATTTTTGAAGGAAAAAATATCGATGGTGTTCCCGCTTATAAAAGGCAGGTAAACACCATTTTTCAGCGTTATGCGTTATTTCCGCATTTGAACGTTCACGACAATATTGCATTCGGTCTTAAGGTTAAAAAGATTAAAGACAAAAAGGTCATCAATAAAAAGGTTGATGAAATGCTTGAGCTTGTTAACCTTAAAGGCTTCGGTTCGAGAAACATCAACTCCCTTTCGGGCGGTCAGCAGCAGAGAGTTGCCATCGCAAGAGCTTTGGCGGTTGACCCGAGAGTCGTTCTTCTTGACGAGCCGCTCGGTGCGCTTGACTTGAAGCTCCGTAAGGATATGCAAATTGAGCTTAAGAACATTCAGCAGAAATTGGGCATAACCTTTATTTATGTTACACACGATCAGGAGGAAGCACTTTCAATGTCAGATACCGTCGTTGTTATGAACAACGGCGAAATTCAGCACATTGGCACACCTCTTGATGTATATAACGAGCCGAAAAACGCCTTCGTTGCCGACTTTATAGGAGAGAGTAATATCCTTGACGGCGTTATGCACGAGGACTTTTCGGTTGAATTTTCGGGTATGCGCTTTCAATGCGTTGACAAGGGCTTCAAAAAGGACGAACCTGTTGACGTTGTTATCAGACCCGAGGATATTGACGTTCTTCCCGAGGGTCAGGGTATGCTCAGCGGTAAGGTTACCTCGGTTACCTTCAAGGGCGTTCACTATGAAATTATAGTTGACATTGACGGTTTTAAGTGGATGATACAGACAACGCAGAAAAGCGAAGTCGGCGATACTATCGGTATATCCATAAAGCCCGACGAAATGCACATAATGAAAAAGTCCGAATATTCGGGACTTTACGGCGATTACAGTTCGTTCAGTGAGGAGTTCGACGAGCTTTCCGACCCGACTGTTACGGAGGAAGAAGAATAATGAAACAATCCTCTGCTGTTAAATCGTTTATCAATGCGCCTTATTTGCTTTGGTCTGTGCTTTTCATAATCGCACCTATGATAATGGTTGTTTACTATGCCTTTACAGACAGGAACGGCGATTGGACTTTGGCTAATATTACAGCTCTCGGTGCGTATTCGCAAACCTTTATACGCTCGATTTGGTATGCCTTTGTCGCTACGCTTATTTGCCTTGTGCTCGCTTATCCGTTGGCATATATTATGTCACGTTCAAGTATGTCGAAGCAGCGTACGATTATGATGCTTGTTATGCTTCCTATGTGGATGAATTTCCTTATCCGCACCTATTCCTGGATAACGCTTCTTGCGAACACAGGCATTATCAACACCCTGCTTTCTAAAATAGGCATAGGTCCGCTTCATATGATAAACACACCCGGTGCTGTTATACTCGGTATGATCTACAACTTCCTGCCGTATATGATTTTGCCGATTTATTCGATTATGTCCAAGCTGGATTACCGTCTTGTTGAGGCGGCACAGGATCTCGGCTGCAACTCCTTCGGAGTGCTCAAAAGAGTGATATTCCCTTTAAGTCTCCCCGGTGTAATTTCGGGAATTACTATGGTTTTTGTTCCGTCTGTCAGCACTTTCTATATCAGTCAGAAGCTCGGCGGCGGTAAGTATCTGCTTGTCGGAGACTCGATTGAAATGCAGTTCCAATCGGCTTACAACTACAATCTCGGCGCTTCGCTTTCTTTGGTGCTTATGGTTATGATAATTATTTGTATGATTATTATGAATAAGTTTGCCGACAATGAGGAAGGAGCGATGATTATATGAAAAAGGCTCTTTCTAATTTCTATATTGCGCTTATAATGATTTTTCTCTATGCGCCCATGCTTGTTATGATCGTGCTTTCGTTCAACGCATCGGCAAGCACAAGCGTTATGACGGGCTTTTCGCTTAAATGGTACGGTGAGCTGTTTAACGACACAACTACGCTTGCCGCATTGAGAAACACACTTGTTTTAGCTGTCGTTTCCTCGGTTATTTCAATAGTAATCGGCACTGCGGCGGCTGTTGGGATTAACAACATTAAAAAGAAATGGCTTCAGTCGTCAATTCTCACGGTTACAAATGTACCGATGATGAATCCCGAAATAGTAACGGGCGTTTCGCTTATGCTGCTTTTCGTCTTTGTAGGTAAGCTTGTCGGAATGTCGGACGTATTGGGCTTCCCCACTCTTCTGATTGCACACGTTACCTTCAATCTGCCGTATGTTATCCTTTCGGTGCTTCCAAAGCTTCGTCAGACAGACACGCATCTTGCTGAGGCTGCACAGGATCTCGGCTGTACACCCGTTCAGTCATTCTTCAAGGTTATTTTACCGAATATATCTTCAGGAATTATAACGGGCTTTATAATGGCGTTTACACTTTCGCTTGACGATTTTATAATCAGCTATTTTGTAAGCGGACCTAAATTTCAGACGCTTCCGATTGTCATTTTCTCAATGACAAAGAAGAAGGTAAAGCCTGATATGTACGCCCTTTCCACGCTTATTTTTGTTGCCGTTCTCGTTTTGCTTGTGCTTATGAATATTATGCAGGTACGAAGCGAAAAGAAGGAACAAAGCAAGCAAGAGCTTTGATTTTCACAGGAGGAAAAACAAATGAAAAAAGTTATCAGTATTATTATGACACTTGTTATGCTTTTAAGCATCACTGCGCTTTCAGGCTGCGTAAATTCATCCGAAAAGCTCAATGTTGACGCATTAAAAGGCAATTACGACGTTCCCGAGCTCAAAGGAACGGAAATAAACGTCTATAACTGGGGCGAATATATTTCAGACGGCTCCGAAGGCTCTCTCAATGTTATAAAGGAGTTTGAAAAGCTTACCGGAATAAAGGTAAACTATGCAATGTTCGACTCTAACGAGGACTTGTATTCAAAGCTTAAAAGCGGCGGCGTAAGCTATGATGTGCTTATCCCCTCCGACTATATGATTGCAAGAATGATTTCAGAAAATATGCTTCAGCCCATTAACTTTGAAAATGTGCCGAACGCTTCATACATTTCTCAGTCATACAAAAACTCATATTTCGATCCCGACGGTCAATACACGGTTGCATACACAGGCGGTATGGTAGGTCTTATCTACAATACAACTATGGTTGACGAAGTACCGACAAGCTGGAGCGTTATGTGGGACGAAAAGTATTCGGGACAAATCCTTACGTTCAACAATTCAAGAGATGCTTTCGGCATTGCACAGTACCTTTTAGGCTACAGCGTAAACTCAACCGATAAAGCACAGTGGGATGTGGCGGCAAAGAAGCTTATTGAGCAGAAGCCTCTTATTCAGTCCTATGTAATGGACGAGGTGTTTGACAAAATGGAGATGGGCGAGGCTGCTATTGCTCCCTACTATGCAGGCGACTATCTTACAATGGCAGATATAAACCCCGACCTTGCGTTTGTTTATCCCGACGAGGGCACAAACATCTTTATCGACGCTATGTGCATACCATCTAACGCAAAGAACAAGGCAGCGGCGGAGTTGTTCATAAACTATATGTGTGAGCCTGAGGTTTCACTTGCAAACGCAAATTATCTCGGCTACCTTTGCCCGAACACGGCAGTTCTTTCAGACGACAGATACGAATACAAGGACAGCGAGGTTCTCTATCCTAAAAAAGAAGTTAAATGCGAATACTTCCACAATCTTGATCAGGATATGCTCGATTATCTCGCTTCACTTTGGGAAAAGGTTAAGCTTGCTTAAATAAAACTTTACCTCTGTAGGATTTAGGTCTTACAGAGGTATTTTTTATTTAATATTTTCCGCAATGTACTTGAACACGGGCGCACAGTCCGACGAGCCTCCCATACCGTTTTCTTTTAATACTGTTACTGCGTATTTCGGATTTTCATAAGGGAAATATCCGCAAAACCAAGACTGCGTTATTTCATTTCCGTTTGAGTCAAACTGTCCGCTTTGCGCCGTGGCGGTTTTTCCGGCAATTCGCATATTATCGGGCTTTGCCTTACTCGCACTGCCGTTTTCGGTAGTAAAATTCAAAAGCTCGCCGACCTTTTGTGCCGTTTCTTCGGTCATAACACGGCGTGAAAAAGGAAGCTGTGCCCTCATATATTCAAGCCTGTTTTTGTCTATAATTGACCTCATAAGACTTGGTGCACGGTAAACTCCGCCGTTTGCTATTGCCGCATACACCGCCGTCATTTGAAGCGGAGACGCCAAAAGTCTGCCTTGCCCGAACGATAGATTGGCAAGGTCCTGCGAGGACATAATTTCTTCGGCACTCGGCATAATTCCGCCTTGAGTAAGCCAGCCGTCGCAAAGCTCGATTTCCTTGCCTAAGCCGAGATTTTCTCCCAAAGAGCAGATGCTCTCCTTGCCTGTCATAATAGCAAGGTTTATAAAATACGGGTTGCACGACTGCGCCATTGCAGAATACATATTAAGCGTGCCGTGTCCCGAACGGTTATGGCAGCCAAACTCCGATAAACCGACGGTAGCATATCCCGTACAGGTAAGCTCGGTGCTTTGGGGTATTCCGTTTTCAATCGCCGCCGCAGCGGTTATCGGCTTAAAGACAGAGCCCACCGAATAAGGCGTAATCGCCCTGTTTATAAATGCGCCGTTTTCATTATTCAGGCTTTCGGCAGGGGCGTTCTGATTAAACCTCGGAGCACTTGCCATAGCCTTGATTTCAGAGGTTTTAACATCTAAAACGACTATTGCGCCCTTTTCGATTGAAAACTCGCTCAAGGCTTTCTCGCACACCGTCTGTATATCCTTATCGACAGTCAGCATAAGCCCTGCGGCAGTTCCGTATCCGTCGTTAACCGTCTTTATCTCTCCGCCCGCCAAGATATTCCCCTTTGCATCAACGGGACAGGATATTTTAATAGTTCCCGAGCTCTTTTTTAATAAATCGTTATAATACTTTTCAATACCGCTGACACCGTTGCCGTCGGCATCTATATAGCCTATCAAATGAACGCACAAGCCATCATCCTGATAGCGGTTTATTCTTGTAAAGGTTACGGCGTTTTCATTTGAAAAGTTACTCGTCGCCTTTACAATGCCTATTTTTCCGCCTGAAATTCGCTCATACGCCTTATTTTGCTCCTCGGGTGAAATTACACTACTTGCCTGCGAAAGCGCCGAAATTGACGGTTTAACCGCAATATACGTGCTTTTGTTCTCATTCACAAGCGGTTGCATATTACAATCGTATATTGTTCCCCTGCTTATATCGGCGGTAATGCTCATTGAATTGGAAGCTTTTGAAGCGGCTTTAATATCGGTTGAGTTTATAATAACCAATCTCGCAAGCAGCACGCCCAAAAGCAGGCAAAAGACAAAAAACATTTCAGCAATGCGTTTATACATAAAAACACCTCTGCCTTATTATTGGCAAAGGTGTAATTTTTATTTAAGAATAAATCCGTATCCGTTTCCAGTTTTACCGCCGGAGAGTAAATATTTTTTTGTTCGTTTCTGCAAATCGATATCCTCCGACAACAGAGAAAAATCGGTTTTTTCGTTTTGCTTTCCCCAAAGTCTGCGTATAATTTCCTTGTTATTCTTATGAGGCTTCAGCACCGTGCAAAACAAATTTGAAAATTTCATTATGTTAGAGTCGGCGCTCATAAACTCTGCGTTTCTCGGGTCAAGCAACCAGCTGTCACAGACAAAGCCCTTGTAATCGTACTCGGGGAAATATTCGGAAAAGAACTTCCTTGCAAGCAAAACAGATTTTTCACATTCAGAATAGTCGAGACGGGCACCCTCGGGAATATGGATATTAAGCACCCTGCTTTTGTTCTTTATCGGTGCTTTGAGATCCTGAAGCGGCGACAATCCCGATAAAATATAATCGGTTTTGTAAAACTGATACTGCATTCTGCCGAGCTTGAACATATTGAGATACAAAATGTGCCTAATCCACCAAACTTCTAAAAGTCCGTCGATATTTTCCTCTCTTTTTGCGGTGTTTACCCATACGGAAATATCGCTGAACGTGTCATAAAACACCTCGTCGGGAATACCACGCTTTTTGTATTGTTTATATGCATCCTCGCTTATCAAAAGTGCCGCTGCAAGACACACGGGCGCACCTTTTTCCCTGTCCTTTTTCAAAGCTTTGACAAAAGGCTTCATATTATTAAGAGAAGCGTTTTCTTTGATATACAGCACACCGTCGAGGTTGTTTTCAAGTTCATATATTGCCTTATCGAACGCTGTTTTATCAAGCAAAATGCGTTTTGCAAGCTCTGATATAAATCGCAAATCCATAATCAATCCGCCTGCTTACGAAGAAGCGTACCCTGCGGAAAAACAAGGTCTGATTTAAGCCTTGCTTTCATCATTGCGTGCGGTGCGCTTTCAACCTTTTCGCCGTCTGCGTTTATGATTTCCGTAACAACAAAGGATACGGGCTTTTTACCGAATTCAAGTGCTTCGAGAGTATCGCCGAGCGAGAATTTATTCCTCTGCTCAATGTAAATATATCCGTCCTCGCATTTCTCAACGACCGCCATAACGTCCCATTCTCTGCGATAACCGCCCTCATAGGATACATTAGCGTCAATCCTCGGTGCTTCGTAGAAAAAGCCTGTTCCGTACTCACGGTAGCTTACCTTTCTTGTTTCGTCGATTATCCATTGCTCGGGCTTGTAATCGTCGCTCGGATTTTCAAGATAGCCGTCAATCGCCGCACGGTATGCGTTTGTGATAACAGCGGTGTAATAAGCCGATTTTGCCCTACCCTCAATCTTAAAGCTGTCAATTCCTGCTTTTACAAGGTCGGGTATATGCTCAATCATACACATATCCTTTGAGTTGAGGATATATGTTCCGTTTTCGTTGTTGTCTATCGGGAAATAATGCCCCTGTCTGTCCTTTTGAACAAGCGCATATTCCCATCTGCACGGTTGGGCGCAAGCACCTCTGTTTGCATCTCTGCCGACAAGATAATGCGATAAAAGGCA
This sequence comes from Ruminococcus sp., assembly GCA_004556705.1. Classification (GTDB taxonomy): domain Bacteria; phylum Bacillota; class Clostridia; order Oscillospirales; family Acutalibacteraceae; genus Fimenecus. The sequence goes on from SFGA01000013.1 coordinate 22,062, forward strand.
TCTGCCCGAGAACGAAACACACATAGCACCGTGAACAAAACACTCAATTTCAAGGTCTTTCGGTGTTTTCGCTCTGATTTCCGCTATATCGTCAAGCGAGATTTCACGTGCGGTAACAATCCTCTTTGCACCGAGATTATAAAACTCGTTTGCTGAAAGATAGTTTACGATACCTGCCTGCGTTGAAATGTGAATATCAACATCAGGCGCATATTTTTTACAATATGAAAGCACACCTATATCCGCCACGATAAACGCATCAATTCCTGCCTCTGCCGAGCTTCTGATATAAGCGGGAAGCATATCTATTTCAGCATTCGTCGGAACGGTATTGAGCGTAAGATATATTTTCACGCCTTTTTTATGTGCGATTTCGCAAATTTCTCTCAAAGCGTTTGCATCAAAATTTTTCGGTGCGGCTCTCATTGAAAAAAGCGTTGAGCCGACATAAATTGCGTCTGCTCCTGCACTCAAGGCGGCATCAAATCGTTCTCTGTCGCCTGCCGGCGCCAATAATTCGGGTCTTGTCATATTTTTCTCCTGTTATATATAAAGCGGAGAACAATGTCTCCGCCTTATTTACTTAGTCTTTTTACTGTTCGCCTTTAATGCGGCAAGTGAATTTTGGTTATGCTCGGAGTCCGTAGCGGCAAGATAAATCTTCTTGTCGTTATCGTGCAAGAAATAGTAATATCCTGTGTTTGCTGGGAACAATGCCGCCTTTATAGCGTCATTACCGGGGTTGCAGATTGCACCGACAGGAAGTCCTGCACACTTATAGGTATCATAATTCTTCTGATAACTACTCAACTCCGCAGAGTTTGTAACGCTCTTTGAAATATACTCACTGACATATTCCTTTGTAGCGTCAGAGCCGAGAGTCGGATAAATTCCCGACTTGTTAAGTCTGTTGTGGAATACCGAGGAAACAAGCGGCATCTGGTCTGCGCCGTAAGCCTCCTTCTCGATTATGGAAGCAAGTGTGATTACGTCATCAATGCTCATACCGATTTTATCAGCCTGTGCCTTATATTCGTCAGTCCACTTATTCTTAAAGTTGTCAAGGAACTTGCGGATAACGCTCGAAGCATTTTCACCGATATAAAACTCATAGGTATCGGGGTAAAGGTAGCCCTCAAGCACCTGATAACGCTTATCCTTATTATCGATTTGAGCGATAAACGAATACTCGGTGCTGAAGTCAACGTCTCTGACCGTCGCAAAGAAAGCGGTCTGTGAGCAAACCTCATATTTTTCAAGCTTTTCGGCAATCTGATTGACCGTATAGCCCTCGGGGAAGGTAAGCGTAACAGTTTCTCCCGTAACGGTCGGCTTCTTAAAGGATGAAAGCATATTTTCAAGTCCCATTGACTCGGTAAGATAATAAATACCCGTTAAATAGTTATCGTCTCTGTACTCAAGCACTTTTGCACAAATTCTGCAAAAATATTTATGCTTTATCAGTTTGTTATCCCTAAGAATTTCTATTGCGCCCTTAGTGTCCGTCTGTGCCGGAATATTTACGGTTACGACGGTTTCGCTGTCCCTGCCGATTGCAAGAATATCGTTCATACAGCTTATCGCATAGGTTGAAATAAGTACCGCCGCCGCAATACAAACGGCAATAAGCACCCACGCTTTTTTATTCTGCTTAAAGAAAAGCTCTATTCTCTTTTTAGGCGGAATTTCATTTTTCTTGACAATTATCGCCCTGCCGTTTTCGTCATGCACGATTTCAGGCTTTTTGTAGGGAACGTCGCCCTGCGGCTTTTTCTTTTTACCTAAAAACAGGCTTGCTTTTTTCTGTACAGGTTTTTTCCTCTCGGGAGCAACCTGCCTCTGCGGCTCGCTCTTATACTCGGGCTTTACCGCCTCTCTTTTTTTGATATAACGTCTATCGTCCTCAAAAGCGGGCATTAAATCAATTTTTCCATACTCGTCTGCCGATTTGACAGGCTTTTCGGAATTACGCTGTGTCGGACGTTTAGCGGCAGGCTCGGGCTTTTTATAAATTTGAGTATGTGGCGACTGCTCACGCTTAACCGGTGCACGTCTGACAGGCTTATTAAACTCGCTGTCAATATCCTTTATGTCAAGCTTAAAGCTTTTGGCGTTATTGCTTGCAGGTCTTGAAGCAGGAGCCTTTGCACTTTGAGTGCTTGAGTGCTCGGAAGGTCTGTGCGGCTTTGTGTCGGAGGAATAGAAGCTCAACAAATCGTCATAAGCTTGCTCGTCGCTGCTGACACGCTTGTACGGTTTTTTCTCGTCATTATTCATTTCGCACTGCCTCCTTTCGCATTTTTAACGGTTATAATTCTGCTTTGCGTTATAATTCTTTCAACGCATTTATCAAATTTGCCATGCGGCAATTTTTCCCTAACACATCTATTATAACATAATCCGAGCGTTTCGCCACAAAAATTTGATAAAAATCTGTCGTAATATCCTTTTCCGTACCCCAAGCGGTATCCGTACAGGTCAAACATAAGCGCAGGAACGATACAAAGTCCCTTTGAAAAATCGGTCATTTTCTCGCATTTTTCGGGAATAGGCTCAAGCACGCCCATATATCCGCTTTCAAAGTCGTCAAAGTCTTTTATAAAATAAAAGTCCATAAGCCGTGTGTTGTCAATACATCTCGGAACTGCAACACGCTTACCGTCAGCCAACGCACGGGAAATAATTTCCCTTGTGTCAACCTCAATTTCAGTTGAAACATAAGTCAACAGCACCTCGCAGCCTTTATACTGCCAAGTGTTGAATAAACGGTCGGATATTTTCGAGTCAAGCTCAGCCTTTTCGTTGCTTGAAAGCTCATTTCTATACAGCTTTGACTCGGCACGCAGCTTCTGTTTTAACGGTCTTATGTCGTTCACTTATTCTCAGTTTGATTGAACTGCCGCCTTTACAGCGTCAGCCTTTTCCTTTCCCTGTAATACCGCAAGTATTTCGAGTCCGAATTCAAGCGAAACTCCCATACCCTTTGCGGTTATTATATTTCCGTCTCTTACAACGCCGTTTTCGCAAATGTCTGCACCCGCCAAATCTTTTTCAAAGCCGGGGAAGCAAACAGCCTTTTTGCCCTGTAAAAGTCCTTTATGACCCAAAATCGACGGTGCGGCGCATATAGCACATACAAGCGCACCCTTTTCATTTGCAAAGTCGATATATTCCTGTACTGTTTTGTCAGCCTCAAGATTAAGCGTACCGGGCATACCGCCGGGAAGAATAACGGCTTTTAAGTCATCTGTTTTTTCAATTTTGTCAACGGTTGTATCGCAGATTACGGGAACCTTATGAGAGCCGACTATCTTTTCGGAGCCGACGCCTACGGTCATAATCTCCTCGCCTGCTCTTCTCAAAACGTCAAGAGCAGTCAAGCCTTCAATTTCCTCAAATCCGTTTGCCAAAAACAAATAAATCATATTTTCGCCTCATTCCAAAGTAATTCCGAGATAAATATTTTCAGGTGGTTTTTTATCGGTTAAGGGCTTTATCATTCCCGTAGCCTCTTTTTTAATTTCGTCTGCCTTGCAGGGTAAATTCACATATATTTTTTCAGGATGCAGGTCATTTTTCAGCTCGTCGAGCAAAGCGAATATATTTCCGCTTACAAAATGGTCAACCGTGATAATTTTGCCCTCTGCCGTAAAGGATAAATAGCCGTTTTTCGTCTCGTATGAATTAAGCTCCGAAAAGACCTTATCAACACTTATCGCATTTTCGTACCATTGCACATACGAATAATTATATTTTTCTTTATCGTTATATTCAAGCCTTTCAGCTCTATAAAAAGCATCCTCAAAGCCGTTTTTACGGTAATAAGAAAACAGCTTTTCATTTGCAGGCTTCAAGAAGAGAAAATCCGCATTTCGCTCTTTTGCGATTTTGCAAGCATAGGATAAAAGTCCCGACATAATGCCGTTTTTTCGATAATTTTCATCCGTTGCGGCGGCATAAACACAATATGCGTTGTACTCATTGTCGGGTGAAACGATTTTCGCATTTAACAGCGTTAAAATTGAAACAACCTTACCGTCAATTTCACATAGAAGCACATTTTCCGTGCTGTCAAATGTAGTGAAAAACAATTTCAAAGCCTCGTCAGAGTCACCGAAAACACGCTTCCACAAGCTGCAAACGGCTTTCATATCCTCTTTTTCGGCAAGTCTGTACAACAAAGCAATTACTCCTTTAACACTGCATCAAACTTTTCAAGCAAAATTGTGGGATTGTACGACAGCTTAGCCTGCCTCAATCCGTCGTCGCCCGTATCGTCTTCACGGTTTACATATTTATATGACATCAATTCATTTTCACAAAATTGCTGATTTATTATCGGGTATGCGCCACGGACGTCCGAAAAAGCCTTTTCAACGTGAGTGCAAAAAACCTCATCTGTTATCGGTTCACCGAAGGTATAAGCAACAACCTCTCCGTCACGTCTTATAAGTCCGCCTGTAAAGCCAAGCTCAAAATACTTATCAAACGCCCTGTTTATTGCATCAAGCTCATTGTCAAGTCCGACGCTGTCGTCATTGATAGCTTCCCATTTTTTGTTCATTTCAATACAGTCTTTAATGTTATCGGGCGTTATCCTTTCATAATTCCAATTAAAGTTGTTCTTGAAATATGAAATATGATTTCTCTTTGCATGGTACTTTCTGCCCTTTAGCTCGCATAAATCCTCCGAGGTGTAGATATAATCAAAAAAACTTCTCGTCGGGATAATTTCAAATTTATCGGGGAAAAGCTCGTTCAATTCCTTGACCGATTTTTCCGAAAGACTGTACATTGAGAGCTCTTTACCCTCAAGCCGTGAAATTTCAATCAATTCCTCAATAGCCGCCTTTTTATCACCCTTTCCGCAGGGATAGAGGAACGAAACGCCCTTCGGTGACTCGCTTTTTGCCAAAAACATACCGTCATATTCGGTAATTGTGGTGTTATACACCTGCGACCATATATATAAATTTCCGAAGCAGTATTCGCAGGATATTTCCTCCGATTCTGCCATCGCTTTTTTTACCCAATCCAAATCCGTAATATCGGGCTTCTTAAATTCAATCACTTAAAAGATCTCCTGTTTTTTCTACGACTTTTTCGTAAATATTATTGCCTATTTCCTCGATTGATAACGGCTCTTTTCCGTCGGAGCATTTAATTACCGACCAGCCGAATTTTTCTGCGGCAAACATTGCGCTTTCTCGGCACTTTTTGAGGTATTCGACATTAGCCTCGTGAATATCCTTTTTGCTCTCGTCGTTGTCATAACGCTTCGACATAAGTCTTTGCGAAATTTCGACGGGCATATCAAGATAAATTACCGCCGTTGGCTTCGGAATACCCATTTTATTGTATTCGTAATCGGTAAGCCATGAAAGATATTCATCCCACTGTTCCTTCGGCAATTTAACCGTTTGATGAACGGCGTTTGATGAGGTATATCTGTCAGCCAAAATAACCGTGCCCGAAAGATATTCGTCCTTCCAATGACGCTTGTAGCTTGCATACCTGTCAACCGCATAAAATGATGAGGTTGCATAAATGTTTACATCCTCGGGCTTGCTTCCGAACTCGCCCGAAAGATACATACGCACAAGCATACTTGAATCGTCTTCGTAATCGGGCAGTTTGATCTGTTTCACGGAAATTCCTTTATCTGTCAATCTCTTTTTCAAAAGCTCAACCTGTGTAGATTTACCGCTTCCGTCAAGTCCTTCTATTACAATAAGCGTATTCGCCATAATTTCCACCTATTTTACAAATTTTACAACATACCTATTTTAGCAAATTAAATACAGATTTACAACACCAAAGCAAAGAAAAAAGCGACTTTTTCAAGTCGCTTTTAACGTTTTTGTAATTATTTGCTTTCTTTTTCAGCCTTTTTCTCTTTATCTTCCTTCTTTTCAGGGAAAAGAAGCTTATCAAACGGGAAGTAAATAAAGAACTGAACAGCACCGCACAATGCGCCCGAAATTGCCATTGCGGTATCGGCAGAGCCTGTAAGACCTGTGAAGAACGGAATGAACTTTGTTGAAAGCCAAGCCGAGAAAATAATAAGTGCGATTGTAAAAACGATGTAAATCGGGAGTGTTACAGCTATGTTCGCATCTGAATTGAAGGTCTTTTCACGGTTGATAAAGAAAGAAACGATCTGTGCGATAACATTTGAAACGTTAGCCGCAATGAACACGCCGAGACCGAGCATTGCACCTGTTTTAGCGTCAACAGATGACTTAAAAATGCCCCAAATATCATAGCTTCTTGTAAGCAGCTCGTCGCTCATAAACAATTTGATGAGAAGCGGCAGGAATGTCTGCACAACAAATGCGATAAGTGAAACGAAAATGAATTTTACAAACTGCCAAAGAGTTTTAAGGCCCTTACCCTTTTCGGCAGCAGCGTTGTCAATGTCCTTTAATTTTGCCATTGGAACCCTCTCCTTAATAAGAAAAATTTTAATACGAAAACAGTTTATCACATAGTTTTATGCATTGCAAGAATTTTTTTACAGTAAAATTTCCGCAAGAATAATTCTTGCGGAAATTTGTTTATCTTGATTTAATTTTTTCGATTGAGTCATCAATCATACGCATTTTTTCGGTGTATGCCTTGAACTTCTCTCTCTGCTCGTCAACAAGCTTCGCAGGTGCCTTTGCAACAAAGCTTTGATTGTTAAGCTTATTGGAAATAAAGTCAATATCCTTTTGAACGGCTTTCTTTTCCTTTTCAAGTCTTTCAAGCTCTGCTTTGAAATCAACGAGTTCGTCCATAGGAATATAAATTTTAGCGTCGGCGGTAATTACGGTAACTGCCGAAGAGTCCTCATAACCGGGAACAATCTTGACCTCGCTTGCTGACGCAAGTCTCTTAAAGAACTCTGCGCCGTTTGTGAAGGTGTCAATATAAGGAGTATCGATAATAACCTGTGCTTTCTTGGACGGAGCGACATTCATTTCGCTTCTTCTGTTACGAACAGTCTTAACAGCGGTCATAACCCTCTGCATTTCAGCCTCCTCCGCCTTGAAATCAAGGTCGGGAGAATACTTCGGCCACTCGGAAATCATAATTGACTCGCCGTCGTGCGGAAGCGTCTGCCAAATTTCCTCCGTAATGAACGGCATAAACGGATGGAGAAGCTTGAGTGTGTTGCTCATTACATAAACAAGTACTGCCTTTGCCGTCTGCTTTGCGTTTTCATCCTCGCCGTTAAGACGGATTTTAGCAAGCTCGATATACCAATCGCAGAATACGTCCCAAATAAAGTCATACAGCTTCTGTACCGCAAGACCGAGCTCATATTTTTCAAGAGACTCTGTAACAGCTTTGATAAGTTCATTGTACTGCGACAAAATCCACTTGTCCTCAATCGCAAGCTTTTCGGGAATGTGCGGAGCTTTTTCGTCCTCACCGAGATTCATAAGAATAAATCTTGCCGCATTCCAAATCTTGTTTGCAAAGTTTCTGCTCGCCTCAACCTTTTCGTCGGAAAATCTCATATCGTTTCCGGGGCTGTTGCCTGTTGCAAGGGTAAATCTCAATGCATCTGCGCCGAATTTGTCAATAATCTCAAGCGGATCAATACCGTTACCGAGAGATTTTGACATCTTTCTGCCCTGTGCGTCACGAACAAGACCGTGAATAAGAACTGTGTCAAACGGTGCTTTGCCCGTATATTCAAGAGCCGAGAAAATCATTCTCGATACCCAGAAGCCGATTATATCATAGCCTGTTACAAGAGTATTTGTCGGATAATAGTGCTTCAAATCCTCTGTCTGCTCAGGCCAACCTAGAGTTGAGAACGGCCAAAGAGCCGAGGAGAACCATGTATCAAGCGTATCGGGATCCTGATTTATATGCTTACTGCCGCATTCCGGACAAGTATCAATATCAGTCTTTGAAACCGTTGTAGCACCGCAATCGTCGCAGTACCAAGCAGGAATTCTGTGTCCCCACCAAAGCTGACGTGAAATGCACCAATCTCTTGTGCCACGCATCCAGTTCATATAGTTCTTTGTAAAGCGCTCGGGGATGAATTTAATATCGCCCTTTTCAACCGACTCAATAGCAGGCTTGGCAAGCGGCTCCATTCTTACAAACCATTGCTTTGAAACCATAGGCTCAATGCTTGTATGGCAACGATAGCAAGTGCCGACCTCATGCTTGATAGGCTCGATTTCTTTGATATATCCGCCCTCTTCAAGATCTTTAAGGATTGCTTTTCTCGCTTCAAGCGTAGTCATACCCGCATACTTACCGCAGTCAAGCACCTCAGGCTCGTTCTGTGCTGTCTTACCCGATGCACGAAGCTCATCAGCTTCTGCTTTGTCGGCAGCACCCGTCATGTGTCCGTCATAGGTAAATGTGCGGACAATCGGAAGGTCATGACGAAGTCCGACCTCAAAGTCGTTCGGGTCGTGTGCAGGTGTAATTTTAACAACACCTGTACCCTTTGTCATATCAGCGTGCTCGTCGCAAACAATCGGAATTTCCTTATTGAGAAGCGGCAAAATAACGTGACAGCCGTGAAGATGCGCATATCTCGGGTCGTCGCCGTTTATTGCAACCGCCGTATCTCCAAGCATTGTCTCGGGACGGGTTGTTGCAAGCTCAAGCTTTTCGCCCGTTTCCTTAACTGTATAGAGAAGATGCCAGAAATTAGAGTCCTTTTCCTCGTACTCAACCTCTGCGTCTGAAATTGACGTGTTACAATGAGGACACCAGTTTACCATCCTGTTGCCTCTGTAAATCAAATCCTTTTCGTAAAGACGAACAAAGACCTCACGTACAGCCTTGCTGCAGCCCTCGTCAAGAGTAAATCTTTCTCTGTCCCAATCGCATGAAGAGCCCATCTTTTTAAGCTGCTCTATAATTCTTCCGCCGTACTGCTCTTTCCATTTCCAAGCTCTTTCAAGGAATTTATCTCTGCCCAAATCCTCTTTGGTAATTCCCTCTTTACGCATAGCCTCGACAATTTTAGCCTCGGTCGCAATAGAAGCGTGGTCTGTTCCGGGAAGCCAAAGGGTGTCATATCCTGCCATTCTGTGATAGCGGATAAGAATGTCCTGTAATGTATTGTCAAGGGCGTGTCCCATATGAAGCTGACCCGTGATGTTGGGTGGCGGAATGACAATTGTATAAGTCTTTTTCCCTTGCTCACGCTTTGCGTGAAAATATTTGTTTTTAACCCAAGTGCCGTAAATTCGTTCCTCGACATTTTGGGGATTGTACTGTTTTTCAAGCTCTTTTGACATATCATATCTCCTTTATAAAAAAACGCCCCATACAAAGTATGAGACGAAAAATTCCGTGGTACCACTCAAATTGCCGCACAAGGCGACCGCTTTTATATTCTTTAACGGGAATAAGCCGTTTTCGCTTAAATATCGGCGAAACCACTCCGAAGTGACGACGAAACGCACGCTGTATTGCCTTGCACCGAACGGCAACTCTCTGAAACGGTGGGAGCGAATCTTAACTTCTTCACTGTGTTTAATATTAAATCATATAATATTTTATCATTTGCGGCACAAAGTGTCAACTGATTTATTCCGCTATTTCAAGCTTATCGACAAATTCGGACATAAACATTCTTATATCCGTGCCCTCTTTACTGTTGCCGTTAATATAAATGCTTCTGCCGTAAAAGGTATAGTTCTTTATATCGTCGAGATTGTACGTATCAAATTCCAAAGTAAATTCCGCAGTATGATTGTGATTTACGGTAAGGTACGTCGTATTGGGAGAATTCTTTGCGATATAATAACCCGAAGTGCCTGCTACAAGCTTAAATTTATATGTGTTAAAGTCATAAAACCAAGTGTCTGCGGTTCCGTGAACCGTAACGTGATACAATTCCTCGTTATCCTCAGACCTTTGCGCTACGATTTCAGTAACATTAAAATCGATTTTATGCCAACGGTTTTTTAGTACATTAGTGCCTAAAATAATAAGCCCTATTATTATGACAACGGCGAGTATCTCAAAAATAACAACAACCGCCTTGCGTTCTGTCTTATTCATTTTCACACCTCAATAAGGTATTTTAGCAATATTATCCCTAACTGTCAACACCGTTTTTATTTCGGTGTGCCACGGCAAAGGTAATACAGCTAACGCTCTGTGCCTCGAAAATGCGCAGCATCTTTGCACATTCATCAAGCGAAGCACCCGTAGTTTTGACGTCGTCAACAAGCAAAATATTCTTATCCTTTATCTCGTCCTTGCATTTTACATCATAAATACCGAACACATTTCCTTTTCTGTAAAGTCCCGATAAAGAATGCTGTGACGGTGTGTCATATATACATTCCAATGCGTCGAGCACGGGTATTCCCGTAAGAGCCGACAGTTCGTTTGCCAAAAGCTCCGCCTGATTAAATTCACGCTTTTTCGTCTTGCTTTTAGTAAACGGAATATAGCAAATGTAATCAAACTTGTCATCTGAATATTCCCTTAAAAAGGCCTTGTACATATCCTCTGCCATAATTTTACAAATAAACTTCTTTTCGCTGAATTTCATTCTCGATACAGCCTTACGAATAGCACCCTCATAGTAAAATGCGCCGACAATCGAATTGTAAAAATGCTTTCTGCCCTTACAATCACAATCCGATTTACTCATACCGCAATCGTGACAAACGGGTGCTTCGATTACAGGCAAGCCCTTTTTACACTCCTCGCACAGCGTTTCATCATAGCGAATAAGCTCGCCGCAATATCTACACCGCTTCGGAAAGAAAATGCTGACGGCAAAGACCTTAAGCTTGTCCTTATTCATTGTTATTCTCCAAAAGCATATATTTGAGTGCAGAATATCGGCGTGTCTTTTTATCGTTTTGCGCCATTTCAAAAACCTCTGCCGAGCTTCCTACAATAACATGCTTTTCCTTTGCTCTTGTAACGGCGGTATAGAGAAGATTTCTGTATTTAAGCTGTGGAATTACAGATATTATCGGCAAAATAACCGCCTTAAATTCACTGCCCTGGCTTTTATGTACAGTAACGGCATAAGCAAGTTCAAGTTCAATCAGTTGGTCTTTCATATATGTTGCTCTGCGGTCATCATCAAAGCAGATAATCACACATTCGTTTTTTATATCTATTTTTTCGATTATGCCGATATCGCCGTTAAAAATGCCCTCGCCCGAGTCCTTGCCCTTTTCCCAGCCGATATTATAATTATTCTTTATCTGCATAACCTTGTCGCCCTCACGGAACACCTTAAAGCCGACGGTTATTTCGTTTTTGCCCTTTTCGCGAGGATTAACAAGCTCTTGGAGCATTTTGTTAAGATTATTTGTACCTGCTTCGCCCTTTTTAGACGGACATATCACCTGAATATCCGTAAGCGGAGAATAACCGTAAGCTGCAGGCAAACGCTTGGAATAAAGCTCTGCCACCGTCTGTGCGGTATCAAAAGCATTTCTTCTCTCCATAAGGAAAAAGTCGCTGTCCTTTTTATCGATTATAACCTGCTCGCCGTTGACTATTCTATGTGCGTTTGTAACAATCAAGCTGTCAAGCGACTGCCTGAAAACTTCTTTCAATTCGACAACGGGTAAAAGTCCCGAGCCGATTAAGTCCGACAAAACATTGCCTGCACCGACTGCAGGAAGCTGATCGGAGTCGCCGACCATTATAAATCTGCAACCGAACGGAAGTGCTGACAAAAGACTTGCAAAAAGGCTTGTATCAACCATTGAAAGCTCGTCAACTATAAGCGCCTCACAGTCAAGCGGATTGCGTAAATTGCGCTGAAAAGCAGGTCTGTCGTTTTCGTCCCATTCGACCTCAAGCAAGCGATGAATTGTCTTTGCTTCCTTGCCCGTAAGCTCGCTCATTCGCTTTGCCGCCCTGCCCGTTGGCGCTGCAAGTGCAATTTCAAGTCCTTCGTTTTCAAACACACTGATTATGCCCTTTAGCGTTGTTGTTTTTCCTGTACCCGGTCCGCCCGTCAAAATGAGCATACCCTTATTTATTGCGGTCTGAATAGCCTCTTTTTGCTTTTGGGCATATTCGATTTTCAGCGAAGCCTCAACCGCTTCGATTTCCTTATAAAGCGTTTTTCTTTCGGGAGGCGGAAATTTCAAAAGCACCTTCATCCTGTTGCTTATTGACTTTTCGTCAAAATAAGCCGAGGTTAGAAAAATGAACTCCTTATTGTTCATTTCCTTTGAAACAAGCTTGCTTTCGCCTATAAGCTCATCAATCATAATGTCGGCGGTATCCTCGTTTGCAGAAAGATACTGTGCTGAAATTTTTACAAGTTTTTCTCTCGGTAAGCAAGTGTGACCGTCCGAATATAAATTGTGCGTAACAATATGTAAAATACCTGCTTTAATTCTATATGACTGGTTTATGCCGTTGGGTAATTTATCTGCTATCGCCTCTGCCCTTTCAAAGCCTATTCCCGTACCCGAAAAGCACAAATCGAACGGATTTTCCATAACTCTTTCAACCGCTTTTGCACCGAAAAGCTTATATGCCTTAATGCACTCGTTCGGCGTCATTCCGTAAGCCTCAAGATTCATCATAATACCTCTTACGGCAAACTGACTCTTGAAATCGCTCGACATTTTCTTTGCACGTTCTAAGGATATACCCTTTATAAGAGCAAGGCTTTCAGGCTCATTTTCAAGTACCTCAAACGAACGCTCTCCGAATTTTTCTATTATTCTTTCAGCCGTCGCAGGACCTATTCCCTTTACTGCACCTGCGCTGAGATAATTATAAAGCTGTTCCGTTGTGGCAGGCATATTTCTCTCGTAGCTTTCCACCTTAAACTGTCTGCCGAACGCGTTGTGAAAAGTCCAATTACCCGAGCATTTAACGGTTTCGCCGACGGAAATTCCCGAGAAAATGCCAACGGCCGTGATAAGCTCGTCATCACAGCCAATTTCAAGCACGGTATATCCGTTCTGCTCATTTCTGAACTTAACATCCTCAACCGTACCGCTTATTATTTCGTTTTTAAGCTCTTCACTCATTTGAACAATTCCTCTAATTCCTCAACCGATACAAGATAAATTCCGTTTGTCTGTCTGCAAACATTCAAGCAGGAAAGCCTTTGCGCTTCATTCATTCCCTTATCGAGAACAAGCACCTTACCGTGATTTTCATCGCCGATAAGATTGAGCTTTGTCCTTGCGGAATATGCCGCTTGAGTTATCTCCTCTCCGCAGCCCTCCGACGGAATAATTATGTAATAGTCGTACTTGCCCTTTGGCATTAAAAGCTTGAACATTATTCCGTAAGACAGCGCAAGCAAGCCTAAAAGTATCAATCCGACGAAAACCGATGCAAAAAACGCCTCTAACATTAAAATCACCCCATAACATAGTATGAGGCGAATTCAACAATGTGAGTAAACCTGTAAGCCGAGTTCTGTCATTGAAAGCAATTATCTATCTACTCGTACCGTTGCCGATACGCTCAAGCCATCCGTCGAAGTATCTGCCCAGCTGACAACTTCGGTCGATGTTGCATCGGGTAGGGTTTACTTGGCAATATTGTTACCAATATTCCGGTGAGCTCTTACCTCGCCTTTCCACCCTTACCGTATAAATACGGCGGTATATCTCTATGCACTTTCCCGGAGGTCGCCCTCGGCGGCCGTTAGCCGTTACCCTGCTGTGTGATGCTCGGACTTTCCTCATTGACGCATTGCTGCGCCCCCGTAATTGCTCAATCTACTCACATATATATTTTATTATATTTTTATCGCTATGTCAATTACCGTAATCCCGCAAGGACTTGAAAACATAGCCGTTTTCCCTTGCGTAATCGATTATTTGAGCAAGAGCGTTCGAGTTATCGGGCGAAACTGCGTGTAAAAGTATCACAGCGCCCGGATGAAGTCTTGCAGTTACCGTGTTAAAAGCATAGTCCGCACCCTTTTGGTTATTCAAATCCCAATCGGAATACGCAAGCGACCAAAACACGCTTTTATAACCGAGTGAGCCGACCAAATCAAGCGCACTTTCGGAATATTCGCCCATCGGAAAACGGAAATACGGCTCGGAATATCCGAAATTAGTTCGCAAATAATCGTCCATCCCCTTTATTTCCTGCGCCATTTCAGTTCTCGTGAGCGACGGGAAAGACGGATGTTTAACAGAGTGATTTCCGACAATATGACCCTCGTTTATCATTCTCGATATAAGCTCGGGATACTGCTTTACTTGAGGCAAAGTGCAGAAAAATGCCGCCGGAACGTTCTTTTCTTTTAGCGTGTCCAAAATTTTTGCGGTATAGCCGTTTTCATATCCGCAGTCGAAGGTAAGATAAAGCACCTTTTCGCTTGAAACGGTATCAAGGCACAGAGCATTAAAATTGTGTTCGTCAAAATATTTTTGATTGTTTACGGAAACCTGATTCGGCTTTCCGTCCTTTGCGACACCGAAGCCGTAGCCCTTTTTCTCCGTCGATAAATTCCTTGTATTTTCGGGGTCTGTAACCTTAAATTCAACGCAGGGAAGCGGCTCTCTGCCGGTGTAGGTCTTTCCGTCCTGAAGCACGGCAGAGCCCGAGCCTGCCTGCAAAACATTTGATTTTGAGCTGTTATTTTTATCATTCTTTTTTGTCGTTGTAAGCAATTCCGTTTTCATTTCCTCGGTTGTAGCTTCTGTGATTGTCTCGGAAGAGTCTGACGGAGTTGTTTCGTCGGGGATCGGCTCTTTTGAGCAAGAGCATAACAAAAACACGAATATTAAAGAAATAAGTACAGCTATAGCTTTTTTCATTTTCATCACCTTATAAAAATGTCCGTTACCGTCGGCAACGGACTTACTTTGATTTTACATCATACTTTGCATATTTTCAACTATATTTGAAAAAGTGTTAATAGCTTTTTTAGCCGTCTTTTTAACATTTCTCATCGGATTGTCGTTCATAGCAGAGCCTGCCATTGCAACTGCTGCACCTAAAGCAAGACTTGCACCGACAGCCTTCATTGTTTTTTCTGTTTGCTTTTTCATTGTTTTCACCTCTTTGTTTTTATGATGTACTAATATTCTTTACACAAACAGAAAAATAATTATTGTATAGTTCTTTTATTTTTTGAAAAATATGTTAAAATAGATAAAAAAATTCGGGAGAGTATAAAATGTCAATAAATATAGTAATGGTTGAGCCTGAAATTCCGCAAAACACAGGCAATGTCGCAAGAACCTGTGCATTGACAGGCGCAAGACTTCATCTTGTAGGTCCTATGGGCTTTAAAATTGACGACCGAAAGCTCAAAAGAGCAGGTCTTGATTATTGGTATCTTTTGGATATTACATATTATGAAAATCTTGATGAATTTCTTGAAAAAAACAAAGAACACAAGGACAAATTCTATTTCTTCACAACAAAGGGCAGGCACATTTATTCGGATGTAAAATATCCCGATAACTGCTATCTTTTCTTCGGAAAAGAAACAAAAGGATTACCTGAAAGTTTGCTCTACGACCACCCCGACACCTGCGTCCGTATGCCGATGTTAAACCACGAAAGGGCAAGAAGCCTCAACCTTTCAAACACCGTTGCGATTGCAACCTACGAAGTGTTAAGGCAATGGAATTTCCCCGAGCTTCTTTGCGAGGGTCAGCTCCACGATTTGAAATGGGACGAATAAAAAATTAAGCCTATTGCTAATTCAATAAGCTTTTGTTGTGTCAAAATTCACGGACAATCACATTTTCAGCCTCCCTTGTGTAAAGAGCGGTGCCGAACGAATGTGGGCGGAGGGATTGTAAGGTTGATTTTATATAATTTTATAAAAATCCCTCATTCATTTTTTTGTTCCAAAAAAACGACAGCTCCCTTTACAAATGAGCCTGTGACGGACAACCCTTGCGGTTGTCCGTCAATTTTATTTTATATGAAATTTGTTGCGGACAGGGGCAAGCCCTGTCCCTACGGTATGATATTGAATTTAATTTGATAACAGCCGAAAGCAGTAACATATTTGCTAATTCGTTCGGCAGGAGCAAGCCCCTGCCCCACCGTGTGGGATATATTTTTCGCTCCGTGCGAAACACCAACTTTTGCGATTTGTGCACAGCCGCATTTTTAGGCTCCCTCTGACGAGGGAGCTGTTGAGCGTAGCGAAACTGAGGGAGAGAAAGCAATAAATATCAAACTTTCGTTATCTCTCCCTCAGTCATTTTTCT
>SFGA01000059.1 GCA_004556705.1 Ruminococcus sp.
ATCGAGGATGATGTATCCGGTTTCCTCCTCCATCATCGTAATAGCTTCCTCCATAGTAATCTGTCGATAGGTTTTTTCAGCGGATTGCGTTGCACAACCGGAAAGAAGCAGTAAAGTCATTAAAATGGGAATGATTCTTTTCATGTGTATACCTCCATATTTCGAAAATAGGGCAGCCGTTTCCAACTGCCCTGTTTCCTTTTTTATGTTCTTGCCCTTCCGTCTACACTGAGCACAACGCCCGTGATATAGGATGCTTCGTCATCTTATTCCAGCCTGCAGCCTCGATCGCCGGAGTAATATATTTAGTTCGGATATCGGTTTCTAACAACTGTTTCTTATCAATCGTCATATCATTTTCCTCCATTCACCCAATTTAATGTCTTGGAACTCCAGTTTCTAAGCAAATCTTCCTCTGTCGTGATTGCCTCCCAAACCGGCAGCAGAAAGGTTTTGATGCCTTTCATTACATCTGCAAAGGCCATATCGGGATTTCCAAGCGTTTTTAGGAAGTAGCGCCACTTTACCTGCATATCTTCATCCTCCGCAAGGGCGAGGACGCGGTCGAAGCTATCCTTTTCATAGGCTGTGCCGCGGTTTTGCAGGGTCTCCTGGATTGCGGTCTGCAGTTTCAGACCCTCGAAGTCAAAGGAGCGGGATAAATAATAAATGTCGTAAAAGTCTTTCATGCGTCCGGTCAGCTCAAAGCGCTGCAGGATAGCATCGAACTTTTCGGCAATTGTGCTCTCCAGGGAATAGGTCAAAATTTCGGGCTTATCGTAACCCTCAAGCTGTGTCTGAATATTTCGGCGCTCGGCGCTCGGTACGATCACGTCGCCAACGCCAACATCAACATTAAAAGGCACGCGAACATTCTTTATGTATCCGGTGATCTGCGTGCTGACACCATGGTATTTGCGCTGCACTGCAATCGGTTCGGTTTTGCCGGCTTTGAATGTCAAAAAGTCATTGCCGGTATCCACTGCCAGGATTTCCGCTATGATTTCATCCATGCGGACGAGGTCGTTATTGAAACCGCGCATCAGAAAATCCGCATCAACCGTTGCTCGGCTCTCAAAGTTGGTCAGTGTGTAAATGAACAGACCGCCCTTGAGCACGAAATTCTCTGTGTATTTAGAGTATGCCAACCGGCGCAGAAATTCCTCCTGGAAAAATAGCTGCAGGCACTGCTGATAGCTGATGCCGGATGATTTTGCTTTGTTTTTTAGTTTTGCCAGAACGGATGCCGCCATATCTGCCATCACAGCCACACTCCTATCAAATCTTTTGCCAGTTTCTTTACACGCAGAGGTCCGGCATATTCCATCAGTTTTGGGATGCTCTTTTCCGGATCTGCGATATATTTCTGAATGGCTTTGTTGAATATCTCTTTGTCCATCTTGTTGCGATAGCGCAGGCAATCACAAATCAGACGGTCTTTATCATAGATACGAATGGCATGACCATCCATGGTTCCGGTTGTCAAACCCAACTCCAGTACGGCAGGCTCCACGTAATACGGTTTTACGAAGGGGTAATCAATTTTAAATCGGGATTTACCGGAGTCTTTGCTGACTGCCAGGTGCCAGTTGCCCGGGGTACGATCGCTATAACCGTAATAGCGAAGCGCTGTGTCCATGCAGAGTATGGCATCAGGGAATAGGCGAATCACGGTTCCCACTTCGCTGAAATCGTTCGGGTTGATCCACTGATAATAGCCTCTGCGGATTTTTTCCACGTAACCGTCTGCGATCAGCTTTTCACGTTGCGGATAGAATATCTTTTCCTCTGCAAGCTGCGTGGTACGCATCATGCCGCCGTACTTATCGAATATGCTCTTATAATATTGGACATCGTGCATAGCTCACAGTCCTTTCTAAATTCAACCTGATTGACCGCTAAAGCGGATATTTTTGTATTATCTATTATAACCAAAGCGCTTCGAATAGTCAATACAATTTTGAAAACAAATTCACTTTCGAGCGGACATTTTGAAAATGACTTTTGATTTATTATATATCGATCGCAGAAACAGAAAAAGACGCGGGCGACGCGTCTTCGAAATAGTAGCTTTGTTCCGCTTTGAATAAATGGTGCCATTTTTGGCACCCTGCGTGGTGCCACGCGAGCAGGACTTGCTGTATAATTTCAGGATATAACCACAACCCTGAAACTCTGCTTGCGGTTGTTTCCACATCTTCTGCAAAGCTCGTTATAACAGATTCTGTTTCGTTCATTCAGGAACAGGCTCCATTCTGTTTTTTTACTTTTTGTCATTCTCGGAATAACTATCACGCTCCTTTTTACTGTAGCCTTTCGGGTTGATTTATATGTGATGATCATATATTTAATGAGTTACAATCGGTGTCCGATTTGTTTACTTGTTCAAACACGTTTATATGTATAGAAAAACTCCTGTCCGCAGAAACGAACGGGAGTTTTTCTATTGAAGGTTATATTTGATACCATTTAATTTCATTTGCTTCTAAATGGAGGTCGAAACTTGTTCCGTCACCTAAATACACGGTTGTATCCTGTGGTTCATAAGTATTATTCACAACGCAGTACTTTCCGTTTTTAACATAAGCGTGGACTTCAACATTATAGTTTGTTGAATACCAACGATAAAGTTCATCTTCGGCTGAAGCACTCCAAAGAATTGCACGGTGAAGAACACGGCTGTTTTTGAATGAATAGGGCAAACCGCTGATATAAACACCTCTACCCTTGCCGAACTCTTTGACTGCCATTTGTACTTCTTCCGCATGTCTTACCATAAAGGGAAGTTCGGTTGCGTTCTGAATAAGTACCGTTGTGCCGTCAAGGGCAACAATATTCTTCTTTCCTTCGCCGAAATCAACCTCGCCCTCTGCATCGGCAAGAATGAAATGGTCACGGTGTTCTTCAACATTATAACGGCGGGTATTAAGTGTTAATCCGTTTTCTCTTTCAACACCTAAAATGTCGTCAAGTTGGAAAAATTTACCCTGCCATTGATGTGCCGCAGGTTCGCCCACACCGATAAATCCGCCGCCGTTATAGACGAATTTTTTAACTGCGGTGATAATTTCTTCGTCTTTCCAATACTCGCCGCCTGTTTGTGCTGTATCAGCGTCACCCACATTGATAATAACATCAAAATTATCAAGAAGATTTTTATCTTTTTTCATATCGTCAAAACTAATAAACTTCACATCAAAGGGTGCTCCGCTTAATGCCTCAATAATGCCGAAATATGAATAGTTTTGTCTGTAATAAAGTGCGTGATGCACCATGTGGTTACCCCAACCGCGCATTTTGCCCCAACAGTTTAAAACCGCAACCCTCTTAACGCAATAAGGTGTTACACCGCAAATGTTATCGTAAAGAGTTCTGAATTCGTCGCAAACATTTTTGATATAGTCAACAAATTCGGGGAATTTAAGCGCAAGTTTAAGATACCCGCCGTAGCCGATACGGGAAATGGGACTTCTTAAAATAGCTCGTCTTGCGGTTATCCAGTTGTTTTTTGCTTCGTAAACGGGGTCACCGCCTTCGCAGAATACATCGGGGAAGAAATACGGCAAAAATCTGCCCTCTGTGTATTTTACGCCTTTAATATCGCTGAAAAGACGAAGTGTTGCACCGTTGCCCACACTGCCTACAACCGCATCAAGTCCTATTGTTTCAAATTCTTCCATAAAGGGCTCCATGCCAATCCAATGGTCGCCCATAAACATCATTGCTTCTTTGCCGTATTCGTGGACAATATCAACCATTTCTTTGGCAAGTTTTGCAACCTCACGTCTTTGGAATGCTTGGAAATCCTTGAATTCTTTTGACGGAACTCTGTATGTGTTATTCATATAGCCCTGGTCAATAATGAATTCCGGACGGAATTTATAACCCACTTCTTTTTCAAACTGTTCCAAAATATACGGACTGACTGAAGCGGTGTAGCCGTACCAGTCAACAAATTTTTCTCTTGCCAGCTCGTCAAATATAAGGGTAAATTGGTGAAAGAAAGTTGTAAATCTGACAACATCAACATAATCGTGAGTATCTAAGAATTTACGCAGTCTTTCCATTGAGTGTGCCCTTGTTTTCGGCTGACGCACATCAAAGGTTATCTGCGGTTCAATGTCCCACTTGTTGACAACCGCATTATACATATGTACCGGGTCCCACATAATATAAGCCAAGAAACTCACCGTGTATTCGTGGAACGGTGTTGTGCTGATAGTAACATCGCCTGTTTCTTCGTTATATGACCACATATCTGTGGGCACAGGCTCACCTGTTGTGCGGTCCATAACTTCCCACCATCTTGTGATGTCGTCATGGTTATTGACTTTGAGCATATCGGGATAAAGATGGTCCATCAAGTGAATTGAAAGTGAATTTTCCGTTGCGGTGTGAAACGGAGTCATAATATACATTTGCTGAACTTCGTCCGGATTTGCTTTTGCCCATTCATTATCTTTACGGGTTGTATAATATGTTGCATATACCTTTCCGCCTGCATCTTTTAACTCTTGCGGAAATTCGGTACCGTCGCAGTCACGGATAGCGTCCGCACCCCAGATATCCATAATTTCAAGGGTTTCTTTTATGACGTCCATATCTGTCGGGATTGTTACTCTGCCTTTACTGTTAGCCATATATTAACCTCACTTCTCAATAGTAATTATCTCGTTATTTTTTAATGTAATCTTACCGCTGCGCATTTTTTTGCGTCTGAACGGAACACCTTTTCGCACATAGAATTTATTGTTTGCTATGTATGCGTCGGGGTTGCCCACGGCACTGACAGTACCGCCTAAATCGTCATAACTTACATTGTCTTTAAATGTGTTATGAATTGCTTCCTGAAGACAGAACATAATACAACCGCCCTCATTAAGACGGGAATAGTTTTTCTCGTAAACAGTTCCGTCGCCTGAGTCCGCATCATAAGCCATTCCGTCCTGATTAAGTTTCGTGTCAACTGCTTCGTTATAACGCAAAAGTGCATTTTTGCATTTCCATGGCCATATTGCCGCCGCAACTTTACCCATTCGTTTTTCAGGTTTACTGTAAATTCTGTCATTCATTTCACAGGCACAACTGTCCGCAACATTATGTTCAACCAACGGTTCCAAGGCGTACATCGGAGTAATGGCATCTCCACCTGCGAATTTCACATAGTTACCGCATATTAAAATGTTCTCGTGACCGTATTTCTTGAAAGTGTCGGCAGAAAGTTCTTTTGTTGCAAATTTCTTGTGCTTATATGAGTAGCCGACTGCAATACCCCAACGGCTGACTTTTTTCACATAACAGTTCTTCACCGTTACGCCGTCATATCTTGCAACACCCGTTTTTTCTTCATCATCGGGTTTAAAGCAGGTCATATAAATTCCGCCGTTATTCATGTGCTTGTTATAAACATTACCGTTGACATCATGAATGTACAAATTATCAAGCGTGATATTGTGAAGAGTGCCTCTGTTCTGTGCTACAACCGCAACACCCGTTCTGTCCGTTTTATTGGGGTTTGAGTATTCTTCAAGAGATTTTTCGCTGTCTTTATTTGTAATCTCAATATCTTTAATTATGATATTTTCACAGTCAAAAAGCAGAATTGCCGATGAAACATCACCTTTATAAATATGACATTTGCTGTCAAGCGGTGTTCCGTAATCCTGATACCAAACGCCTGTGCCGTCTGCCTTGATAATCGGCATATCACCGTCACCGTATGAAGCAATCTCGATTATTTCGCCGTTTATATCACCGCAGTTTTTAAGATGCAAATATTCACCCGAAAATTCAGAATCTTTTTCAAGGAGAATTTTGTCACCTGCGCAGATTTCAATTTCGTTTATTTTATTAAGAGTAAGAAAAGGAGTATTTGCGCTCAGTCCGTCGTTAGCGTCATTTCCGTTAATCGAACTTATATAAAATGTTCTTGATTTCATTTTCAAATTGCTCCTCTCTTATTTTCTTTTCAACAATCATATCCACTTCTTTAAAGCGGAATTTGTCGCCGCCGTATCTTGTGAAAAGGTCTGTATTGTTTTTATAGAACTCTTTCTTTTCTTTTTTTGAGATTGGTGCGAAACTATAGTTGATTTCTTTTTTTTCACTTGCAAAATCAAGTTTTATGCGTGTAAGTTCATAGTCCAGATACACAGATAGCGGAAATTCAACTAATCCGTAAACCGTTTCGCCGTTTTCTGTTTGGATTCTCCGTTTCTCGTTTTCTGCTTTGCATCTTTTCTCAACAGCATCTAAACTGCTGTCATCAATAAGGCCTATTATCTTTGCAAATTCCAGACAAGCAAGGGCATATTTTTTCTCTGTTTCATTAGAAAAATGAAAGTTATTCATAGCTGCCTCCCCGAGTGAATATTTTTCCATGAATATAATACCTTTTTTACCCTGTTATTGCAAGCGAAATAATATTTTTTTGTAAATATTTCATATTGGATGTTATTTTCGGTTATTTTATGATAAACCTCTACGGTGCCCAAAATCATAGATTTTGACCGTTACGAGAACATTGATGAATTCGTATCTGCTTACACTATCGTTTACACTTTCTCGTATATTTTCGTGTAAAACACAAAAATTCGTAAGGCTGTCGAAATTCCAAAAAAGTCCGAAAAACCTTGATATATCAACAAAAAACAGCAGATGCAAAAATGTGTCTGAAAAACTAATAACAACCCGAAACAGAGTGGTAGCGAACAAAGCCGTTGTGAGGGAAATACGATTGTAGGAAATTATTTTTTCATTTTTTATGATATGCCTCACTTTGTTCGGCGTGATATTTTTGCTTTCGCAAAAGTGATATTGTGACTTCG
>SFGA01000014.1 GCA_004556705.1 Ruminococcus sp.
GTAGCCTGCCTTTGAGTCAACAACAGCCTTTGTTGCGCTGTTGAGAGCATCAGCTACCGTCTTAGCCTCTGAAGCGTCGGAAGCGGGAGCGTCGCTTGATGTGCCTGTATTAGAAGTAGCACCGCCTGCTGTGTTGCCGCCTGTGCTTGAGCTGCCCTGAGCCGCACCGCCGTTACCGGTGTTTGAGGTGCCCTGTGTGACAACCTTCTGCTCGATTGTCGTACCCTGTCCGAATGCTATGTAAACTATTGAATAAACAAGTACAATAGACATAAGAACTGCGAGCGATTTGAAGAAGGTCTCTCCGAAGATTTTTCTCTTCTCTTCCTTCCTTGCATTTTTAGCTTCCAACTCCTCGGGAGTCAGAACTGGTTTGTTTTTTGCCATCTGAAAAATATCCCCTTTCAAATTCTTCTTGGCGTATAATTGCACATTATCAATCGATACATATAAAATTTACAATAAATTTTGCCGCTTGTCAATCAAATCTTTGGTTTTTATGTAAAATTTCAGTTTTTTTCTTTACTTTTTATTCATTTAGCACTAATTTGAGTGCTATTACCGTAACGTCATCTTTCGGTTTTTTGCTTCTTTCATGCTTTGACTCCTCGGCTATTTTCTCCGCAAGGCTGTCTACGGAAGCGGCTTTTTCAGATGAAAGCAGCTTTTTCGCCGTATCGAGAGAGTATTCGAATGCGCCGTCGCTTGCCATTACGACTGTATCGCCCTTGCGAAGCTTGAATTGTGTTGATACGAAATCCGCTTCGTCGAGAATTCCCAACGGCATTGACGCACGGTTTACAGCCGTCACGCTTTCGTTTTTACGCACAAGCGTTGCCACAGCACCCGCCTTACACAGTGTTGCGTTGCCCGAATACAGATCTATGGAAAGCACGTCAAGCGTTGCAAGCGACTCTTCGGTGGATTTCAAGAGCAGTGCGGAGTTTACAAGCCTGAATGCCGCAGAGTGTGAGAAGCCCGAGCGCAAAAGCTTTGCCGTCATTGAGCTTGCAAGTGAGGAATCGACGGCAGCCCTCATTCCCGTGCCCATTCCGTCGCTTAAAACAACATTGAAATTGCCCTTGCCGTCATAAAAGCTCTCAAAGCTGTCTCCGCAATATTTATCCTTGTTTGCCGTGCTCCTTGAAGCCGCCGCCTCCACTCTGAAAAACGTCTTTTCGCAAAAGCAAACGCACGCCTCATCGCCCGAAGCTGTAATTGACGGTCTGTCAAGCTGCACCCGACAGGTCTTTTCAAGTGCCTTTCGAAGCTCATATTCGTTTATTTTTTCATTAGTCTTTATAAATGAAAACTCTATTTTCAGCCTGCCGTTCTCTGAATTCCTGCACACGAGCGCAGACGGTGTAATGTTAAACGAAGAAATAAGAAGCTCCTCAATTTCAGCCGAAAGCTCATCCGCAAAGTCAATTTCCTTTGTGAATTCTTCGGATATTTCGGTAAGCATATCGCATAGGCCGCCGAATTGACGTGAGGATACGCTCCTCATTCTTTCGACCCTTTCCTTTGCTGCCCTCGACGAGACAAAGCTTATGTAGAGCTTATTAAAGCTGTCCGTCAGCTCGTCCGATTTCACGCAGCAGCCCTTGAGAAACGGCGGAAGCTTATTCGGATTTACTACTCCGTTATTTTTGAGTGCTTCGCTCATAGTATCAAACGCCTTTTTACAGTCGGCAAAATTCTTGCTCCAGCAAAACGAATTTAACCGACATCCCGTGCAAACGCTTGCTCTCACTCTCGAATAAACATCGAGCTCCGTTTCGGGGATATTGCTTTTGAGAAGCGAGGAAGCGGCATTCACGGTCTCCGATACCTCCTCGACCGCCATCGACGCATTTTTAAGCCTTTCAAGCAATGCAATACGTTGAGAGTTAATATTTACAGGCTCTCTTTTCTCATAAAAGCCGCCTGTGATGACACGCAAATACTTTTCCGGAATACACAAAAACGCAACGCAGGCAATAACGAATTCAACAATTAGATAAATTTTATCTAAAGTGCCGTTTTCAAATAAAAGCACCGCCAAAAAGGCAAGAAGTCCTGCCGCCGTACCGGCAAATCTGTTGAAGCGTGAGAACAGACCTGAGGCAAGTCCGACAACGGCATAGGAAATGCCCATTACACCTACGCTTTGACTTAAAGAAAGGGATAGACCGAGTTCCACCCCGAGGCTTGTCCCAGCCGACTCCTTGTAAATGAAAGATGTCAGCAGTAACAAAAAAATTCCGATTATCCTCGCCGGCGAAGCAGAAAACACGGTAATCTCCGAAAGCGACAACAGAACAACGGACAGTAATGCGCCCACATTTACAATATCTCTCGCCGTAAATCCGCCCTGTGAGGAATAGACCGTCAGAGCATCAAACGCAGACGAGAACACGAACGACAAGGCAAAGCCGATAGTTGCCTCGCTTAAAAAGATAAAAAACGACCTTACGGAAGTCCCGTCTGCGAAAAGCACCGCCATACTTGTCAGGAACAACGACATAAAGCTGATACATGACGGCAGCAGCCTGAATTTTTTAAGCCTTTCAAGCTCATTTGTGAGTCTTATCAAAATCACCGAGCAGATTATCGCCGCTATGTACCGAAGTGCCGACAGGTTGTCCTGAGTTAAAATATAGCCTGCCGCTGCGCCCAAGCCTGCCGAAATTGTATGTTTGCCCGATACAGCCGTTACAAATGCAACCGCAAACGGCGAAAATGCATTGAGCTCATTTATCGAGCCGCATAAAAGTCCGAGCAGGAAGCACAGCATTTGAGCTATGATCTGCTTTGATATTCTCTCTATTTTTTCGGCGTTTGCGTCGAGATATACCTGTCTTGCCGTCTGTGAAGCCTTCAAAAAAATCACCGTACCTTATACATAATTTTACAAAAAAATTATATCCTCGGTACGGTGAAAACCGTGTCGCCTTATGCTGTTGTTTTTTCGAAATCGCAGACGTTTTCGGACGAAATATGAAATTACTGCTCAACATTAAACGGCTCGTCGGGAATTACAAGAGCACATATAATATAGAAAAGAATTCCGGGGAAGCCTGCCGAAAACATTGCAATAAGAACATAAACAAGTCTTACAAGGGTTGAATCTACTCCGATATACTCCGCAAATCCGCCGAGTACACCTGCGAGCATTTTGTCGCTGTTGCTTTTATAAAGTTTTTTCTTCATATTTATTACTCCTTTTAATTTTATTTTTATTATTATTTATTTTAACTAAAAATCAATATCTGTCAAGAACTCCCATTCGACAAAGCGTGCCTGCAATAAACAGCCAAAACAGCTTATCGTATGTGAGCTGCTTGCTTTCCGCCCCATCTGTCAAAACAAACTCTGTATCGAGCTTGTTTTTCCTCTCCATAATTATCCCATCCGTTAAATACACTCTGTATTTTTCTATATCTATACCGTAAACGCCTTAATCGTAATCATACATATCGTAATCATCATCAAAATCGGGCTCGTCAAGGTCGTCGTTATCCGGCGCATCAAACCTATTCTCAAAGTCATCCTCAAGCCTGTCAAGTTCTTCCTCTATGCTCATATTATTGCCCGAAGCAAACGCTATAAAGTCGTTTCCGAGCGCCGCCGTAAAGCAAAGAGTTGATATAATCGAAGCTAAAAGGACAACCGTTGTTATAATTATCAGCTTTTTCATATCCGTTCCTCCTTATATTCCGGCTTTGCGGAAGCTCAATCTTAAAAGATAGGTCATAACCGCAAAAGCAAGCAAACCTGCCGAAAAAAGCATCACGCTAAATGAAACGAGAAAACCTATCATTGCTCCCGTAAACGGTGCCGAAACTGAAAAAATCGAGCCTAACGCAACCGCTATCGGAGAAAGCATAAGAACCACCGAAGCAGGATAAACGCCGAACGCACACAAAACAAGTAATATGAACATTACTGTCCACAAGGTTTTGTTGCGTCTGTCAAAATTCGGCTTTTGAGCTGTCTGCGAGCCGACACCTAAGGTCGCCTGACTTTGCTTCGGCTGTTCCTTTGCACAATCAGACGGCGAAGCCTGCTGCGAATTTACATACTGCATAGCACAGCTGTACGGAGTACCGAGTTCCTCGCAAATCTGCTCTTCGCTTTTTCCAAGCTCAAGACCGGCGGAAAAATGCTCCTCAAAGTCCTGTATTATCTCATCACGGTCCGCAGGCGAAAAGCCTGAGAGATAATTATATAATTCCTGTAAAAATTCAACCTTGGTCATTACCGTCGCCTCCTAACAAATTTGAAACACAAAGGGTAAATTCGTTCCATTCCTTTTCAAGTGCCGCCTGTGTGTCGCAACCCTTTTTGGTAAGTCTGTAATATTTCCTCGCAGGTCCCGTGGGCGACTCCTTGAGGTACACTTCAAAATATCCCTCGTTTCTTAAACGCTTCAGCAACGGATAAATCGTTCCCTCGGAAACATCTATCTGCTTTCCCACAGCGTCTGCGAGCTCATAGCCGTATTTGTCTCCCTGCCGCAGCTGTGACAAAACGCAGAGCTCAAGCACGCCCTTTTTGAACTGCGTATTCATTGCGTTTCTCCTTTCCGCACTATCCGCATTACTGTCTTTATTATAATATATCACATACTATCTTGTAATGCAATATACTATGCAATGTTTAACACTTTGTTAACAAATCGGTAAGAATTTATAAACAAAGGAGCAGATCGTATAGATCTGCTCTGAAATCAATTTATTTCTCCTCGAAGAATGTCTTGAACGCTCTGTATGCCATATAAACGTCAAGCTTTGAGACAACCTCAAACGGGGCGTGCATTGAAAGCACCGGAACACCGAGGTCAACAACGTCAATATTGAGTGCCGCAAGATACATTGCAACCGTTCCGCCGCCGCCTGCGTCAACCTTACCGAGCTCGCCCGACTGCCATACGACATCCGCACCGTCAAGCATACTTCTTATTTTGCCCATATATTCAGCCGAAGCGTCGCTTGTGCCTGCCTTACCTCTTGAGCCTGTATATTTCGTGATAACAACGCCCTTGTTGATATAGGAAGCGTTTCTTCTCTCGGAAACATCGGGGAAGGTAGGGTCAAACGCAGCGTTTACGTCAGCCGAAAGGCAATGAGTGTTTGAAAGCACGGTGTGATAATTCACGCCCTGCATATTTGCAAGGTCTGCAACAAAATATTTGAGATATGAGGAATTAAGTCCCGTGTTGCCGTCAGAGCCGATTTCCTCCTTGTCGGTAAGAACGGTAATTGCGGTATATTCGGGATTTTCAATGCTAAAAATAGCCTCTGCGGCAGGATAAGCGCAAACTCTGTCGTCGTGTCCGTAAGAGCCTATCATACTGCGGTCAAAGCCTATATCGCAGGATTTGAAAGCAGGGACAGCCTCAAGCTCCGCCGAAAGAAAATCGCTCTCGATTATGCCGTATTTCTCAAAGAGAATGTTCATAATATTGAGCTTAACCTTTTCGCTTGCCTCGTCATCCTTGAACGGACGTGAGCCGATTAAAATATTCAGCTCCTCGCCCCTTATTCCGTCTGCAAGGGTACGCTTCATCTGCTCTGCGGCAAGATGCGGAAGAAGGTCTGTCACAACAAATTTCGGGTCGTTATCATCCTCGCCGACATTTACATAAGCCTTTGTTCCGTCTCTTTTTACAACTACGCCGTGAAGTGAAAGCGGAATTGCCGTCCATTGATACTTCTTAACTCCGCCGTAATAATGTGTCTTGAAATATGCGATTTCCGTATCCTCATAAAGCGGATTTTGTTTCATATCAAGTCTCGGAGAGTCAATGTGCGCCGCCGAAAGACGGGTACCGTTTTCAAGTCCTTTTTTACCGATAACCGCAAGAATTATTGACTTGCCTCTGTTGTTATAGTAAACCTTGTCGCCTGCGTTGTATTTTTTCGCTCTGTCAAACTCAACAAAGCCGTTTTTCTTTGCCTTTTCAAGAACATAAACAACAGCTTCTCGCTCTGTCTTTGCCTTGTTCAGAAAACTCTTGTACTCCTCGCAAAATGCGTCTGCCTTGTCGGTTTCTTCCTGCGAAATAACCTCCGAAGCGTGCTTCGGATTGTAAAAGAGCTTTTCTTTAAGCTCTTCTGCTCTTGATTTTTCCTTACTCATTTTCATAGCTCCTCTTTATATAGATTCCCGTAAATATTTACGGCTTTTGTTACCTTGTTTACATAGTGTGCCGTCGCCCTCGACGGAATTTTATCAAGTGTTTTGCCGTCCTTTGAGTATTCGGGGTTTTTAAGCCAGCCGTCAACCCTGTTTATACCTGCGTGATACGCAGCCACGGCAGCTTCGGTGTCCTCGAATTTTTCAAGCAATATCGAATAAAAGAACGCACAGTATTTTATTGAAATTTCGGGATTTGTCAAATCCGCTTCGGTGTATTTTTCGCCCGTTTTAGTCTGAAGCCACATAAGCGTATCGGGCATAATCTGCGTAAGACCTATTGCGCCGACGGATGATTTAGCCTTTTCGTCAAATCCGCTTTCGACCTGCGCCGTAGCATATAATAATTCTTTCGGGACGGAATACTCCTCCGAATATTTCACTATATATTCTGTGTATTTTTGCGGATATCTATGCTTGTAGACTGCTCTTACAAAAAGCACGGTTACAGCCGATATGACTGCAACAAAGGTCAAAATCAACGCAATTATTTTTGATAATGCGATTTTCTTTTTATCAGTCATCATTGATAATTTCCTTTATCTGCTCGGAAAGTCCGTAGGGCGGATAATTTTTTATAACCTTATCGGCGTTTGCAAGGAAAAAGTCCTCACCCTTTTGAGCCGATATTCTTTGCCTTGCACCTTCAAGCGATATTTTATCTCGGTTGATTATCCTCTCAAGGCGTATTTCCTCGGGTGCGACAACGCAAACGTTTATATCGCAAAGGCTTGACAGTCCGCTTTCAAAAAGTCCTATCGCATCAACCGTTACGCCCAAAGCGTTCTCCTGTTCTTTTTTTGAAATTATGCTTTTTATTCGCCTGACAACAGCAGGATGAGTTATCTCGCTTAGCCTTTCCGTATTTTCCTTTGACGAAAAAGCCCTTTTCGCAAGCAGCTTTCTGTCAACGCTGCCGTCGGGCAAAGCAATATCCTCTCCGTATTCCCGTGCGAGTGCGGAGATAACAGCCTTGTCGCCGTTTATCACTTCTTTTGCGACAAGGTCGGCGTCAATATGATAATATCCGATTTTTTCAAGCGCCCTTGCGACGGTGGATTTTCCTGCTCCCGTCTGCCCTGTAAGTCCGATAATTTTCACACCGATCACCATAGCCTTTCAGCAACAAACATTTTATTAAAAATCGCCGTTTCGTCCTGCGTTGCCTGAACAGACGAATTTTTTACGCTATACTTCCTTAATCTTAAAGCCTGCGGAACGGATAAGCCTGTTATAAACCGCAAGTCCCACACCGCTTATTTCGGGGCATCTTGCGTAAACGGTTTTAGCTCCCCTTTCGTCAAGCTCACGAAGTGCATCAAAAAGCCTGTTAGCCTCCGAAAGTCCGTCGTCGGCTCTGCCGTAGGTAACGGCATTTTCAAAATTTTGCTCCTCACCCTCAAAGCAAAGCACAAAACAATCTTTATCCTTTACAAAATCGACAAATTTTTCAAAGCTTCCCTTTACTATTGTTATGTCGGCGCTCGGTGCGTAATGCTTGTATTTCATTCCCGGAGAAGCCGCCGTTTCGCCGTCCTTTAGCTTATTAAGAACAGCCGAAGCAATATCGATTTCGCCGATAAGAGCCTCGATTTGCTCGACCGTAACACCGCCCGGTCTTAAAAGCGTAGGCTTTTCGGCGGCAAAGGTTATAACCGTTGACTCAACGCCGATTTCACAGCCTCCGCCGTCGATTATCAGCGGTACTCTGCCGTCCATATCACCAAAAACATACCTTGCGTTTGTCGGGCTCGGGCTTCCCGAAAGATTTGCGCTCGGTGCGGCAAGCGGTAAGCCGCAAGCCTTGATTATCTTCCTTGCGTATTCGGATTTCGGCATACGCACCGCTACGGTATCGAGTCCGCCCGAAGTAACGTCGGGAATCAAATCGCTTTTTTTCATTATCATTGTAAGGGGACCCGGCCAAAATTTTTCAGCCATAAGCCTTACCTTTTCGGGTATCTCCCTTACAAGCGGCGCAAGCTCCGACATATCGCTGATATGAACAATCAGCGGATTGTCCGACGGCCTGCCCTTTGCGATATATATCTTTCTAACCGCTTCGCCGTCAAGTGCGTTTGCCGCAAGTCCGTAAACGGTTTCTGTGGGTATTCCCACAACCTCGCCATCCTTTATAAGCCTTGCCGCCTCGCTCAAAGCCTCTTTTTCGTTTGTTCTGATGTCAATTACCCGAGTAATCATCAATTTTCCTCTGCCTTTAATTTTTCTGCCGTATCGACTGTGATAAGAGCGTCGATTATCTCATCAAGGTCGCCGTTCATTATCTGCTCGATTTTATAAAGAGTAAGCCCTATTCTGTGGTCGGACACCCTGCCCTGCGGGAAGTTATAGGTTCTTATTCTCTCGCTTCTGTCGCCCGTGCCGACCTGCGCCTTTCTTGCGCCTGCTATTTCTGCGTCATGCTTTGCCTGTTCAATTTCAAGAAGCCTCGAACGAAGCACCTTCAACGCCTTATCCTTATTTTTATATTGGCTTCGCTCGTCCTGACACTCAACCACCATTCCCGTAGGAAGATGCGTTACACGAATTGCCGACGAAGTCTTGTTTACCTTCTGACCGCCTGCGCCCGACGAACGGAAAACATCAATCTGCAAGTCTGCAGGATCAAGTTCAACATCCACATCCTCAGCTTCGGGCAAAACGGCAACCGTTGCGGTCGAGGTCTGAATTCTGCCCTGACTTTCGGTTTCGGGAACACGCTGAACACGGTGAACACCGCTTTCAAACTTAAAGCGTGAATATGCGCCCTCACCCTCAACGCTGAAAACAATTTCCTTGTATCCGCCGAGCTCCGTGGGATTTTCCGACAAAATCTCAACCTTAAAGCCCTTCGACTGTGCATACATAGAGTACATTCTGAAAAGCTCGCCCGCAAAAAGCGCCGCCTCTTCTCCGCCTGCACCGCCTCTTATCTCGACAATAACGTTTCGCTCGTCATTGGGGTCCTTCGGCAAAAGCAAAACCTTAAGCTCTTCCGAGCAACGCTCAACGTCAATTTTAGCCTGCTCGAATTCCTCTTGAACCAACTCTCTGAAATCCTTATCAAGTCCGCCTGCGTCAAGCAATTCTTTTGACTCCGTGAGCGTACTTTCATATTGTTTATATTCTCTGAATTTCTCAACAACGGGCGTTAAATTCTTCTGCTCTTTCATAAGCTTTGCATATTCCTGCTGATTGCTTATTATATCGGGAGAGCATAACAGCTCGTTGATTTTTTCGTATCTTTCTTCTATTCCGTTAAGCTTATCGGTCATTTGGACTTTCCTCACGAATTATTTTCTTAATATTTTTTTCAATCTTTATACGGGGCACCATTACTTCCCGTCCGCACTTCTTACAACGCAGTCTGAAATCAATTCCCGAACGCAAAACCTCAAACCTGTTCTCACCGCAGGGATGCGCCTTTTTCATCACAAGCTCGTCGCCCACACGCACGTCCATAATATACCTCCCGAACGATTTTTATATATTGTACCACAATATGTGAAAAAATTAAATACCGCAATTCTCATTTCACTTCCTCGGGCATATAAATTTATGAGTAAATTGCAAAAATATCAGAAATCTGAAAGGCACGGTAATCATTATGGAAAAATATTTACCCGAGGGAGCCGTTTTCAATTCAAGGGAAACGGAAAAAATATTTGCAAGTGAAAGCTTGCTCAAAGAGGCGTGTGAAAAGCGGCTTTATCTTGAAGCGAGGGCTCTTATGTGTGACAACGCCCACAATCTACATTTCAAATTGGGCAATATAAAAGGCTTTATGCCGCACGACGAATGTGCCGAGGGTGTAAAGGACGCGAGTGTAAAGGATATTGCGATAATTTCAAGAGTCAACAAGCCTACGGGCTTTTATATAACCGAGGTCGATTTAACAAGTGAAAACCCCGTCGCTGTTTTGAGCAGGACAGAAGCGCAGGCGGACTGCCGAAAAAATTACATTTCAGCTCTTCGTACCGGCGATATTATAGACGCAAAAATCACGCATATTGAGCCGTTCGGTGCATTTTGCGACATAGGACGGGGCATAACCGCACTTTTGCCGATAAACTCCGTTTCGGTCTCAAGAATACCGAATCCGCACTCAAGATTTTTCATCGGTCAAAGCATAAAGGCGGTTGTAAGAAGCATTGACGAAAACGGCAGAATAACCCTTTCGCACAGGGAATTGCTCGGCACTTGGGAGGAAAACGCAAAAGCTTTCCATTCGGGAGAAACCGTCACGGGAGTTGTCCGTTCCGTAGAGCCATACGGCGTCTTTGTTGAGCTTTCGCCAAACCTTGCAGGACTTGCGGAATACGCAGAGGGCGTCGAGGTCGGGCAGAGTGCAAGCGTATTTATCAAAAGCATAAATCCCGAAAAAATGAAAATAAAGCTGATAATCGTCGGCACGGACAGCTTTGCCTGTGAAAACCGAAATTACAAATATTTTATTGATTCGGGCCACATTGACTTTTGGCGGTATTCGCCGTGTAAATGTACAAAATTGGTTGAAACTGTTTTTTAATTTTGTGTAAAACATAAAAATATTGCACTCGACGTGCCTATGTGCTACAATAATTTTGTATCTCAATATACGAGGAGGAAGTATAATGTCAAAGAAAATCTTCAAAAAATCTTTTAGCGTTATTTTATCCTTAGTTCTGATGTTCAGCTGCGTTGCACCGTCTTTTGCGGCAAATAAGGTGTGTAACTGCGGTAAAAATCCCATGCTTGTAATCTCGGGCTTTTCACAATATACGCTTGTTGACACCACAACAGGCAAGAGCGTTTGGGCACCCGAGGCGGAAACAATTACAAAGGCTGTCGAAAAGGCTCTACCCTCCCTTACAACTCTTCTTGCTTCAAAGAGAACGAGGGCGGATTTTGACAAATTCTGCGACGAGTTTATACCGATTGTAAACGAGGTACTCGACCCCATTGCCTGCTCTCCCGACGGAACGCCCAAGCACAGAAACGTCGAGATTATCGAGCAATTTACACAGCCTGTTTCAAGCTACGATTATGCCTACGTCAAGGAAATTTTCAACAATGATATAGTTGATATTGCCTGTGAGGCGGTCGGCAAGGATCATGTTTGGGTTTACGGACTTGACTGGCGAGTTGATCCGCTTATTCTTGCGGATGAAATTCACGAATATGTCGAAAACATCAAAAAGACCTCCGGTCACGATAAAATTTCAATTTCAGGTATCAGTATGGGCGGCGTTATTATGTCTGCTTACCTTGCGAAATACGGGTATGACGATTTAAGCAATATAACAATGCTTTCGTCAGCTTACACGGGACTTGAAATGGTCGGCAAGCTCTTTATGGGCGACGTGTCAATCGACGCTCCGGGTCTTTACAATATACTCAGCGACGTTTTGGGAACAGATAAGGTAAGCGCCGTTCTCTCTTCAACGGGCATTGTCGAAAAAATCATTCCCATACTCGGCGATTTGTTCAAATACAACAAGGATAGAATTTACGAGGATTGCTTAATCCCTGCCTTCGGATACACCACGGGCTTTTGGGCATTTGTCCCCGAGTCTTGCTACAATTCCGCAAGGACATATATGTTCATGAGAATGAGCGACGGTACGGTACAGCAAAAAAAGACTCTCAAAAACAGAATTGACGATTATCACTACAAGGTTCAGTCAAAAATCGCTTCAATTCTCAAGTCGGCACAGGCTGACGGCGTCTGCGTTTCGGTGGTTTCGCACTACAATTTGCAGAATCCTCCCGTTACCTCGGCAGCAAGCCTTATGGGAGATCAGGTAATCGAAACTATACACACAAGCGGCTTCGCAACCGTTGCCGAATACGGAAAAACGCTTGATATTGCTAAGAAAGCACCGCACGTTTCGTTTGATAGGGTTATCGATGCACGCACGGCTTATCTGCCTGATAACACGTGGTTTATCAAAAATATGAAGCACGTTGAATACAGCAACAAGGGTGCTAACGACAACGGCGAATTTTTCAAGTGGATACTTACCGCCACTCCCGACACAAACATTTATTCCAATGCAAAGTATCCGCAGTTTATGAACTATGACAGGAACGCTCACAATCTTTCACCGCTTTCAGGTGCTGACGGCGACGTCAATGCAGACGGCAGGATTTCGCTCTTTGATGCAAAGCTTGTTCTCAGATCCGTTGCGGAAATGACAACACTTGACGAACAGCAGGCGTGGGCTGGCGATATGAACTGTGACGGCACTGTTTCGATAGCGGACGCCAAGAACATTTTAGTATACATTGCGGCGCATTAAATCAAAAGTTTACACATAAATTTATCCCACTATGTTTTGCATAGTGGGATTTTTATATTTGTATTAAGAAGATTATAGGAGGTGTTTACATAGATATTCCACTTCAAAGGGGGTGGAAAAATGGCAATAAAAAAGTGCTTAGCCACCTACTAAGCACGATTAAAAGAATTACCATAACAATATCGTTTAAGTAATTCGAAAAGGGTTACAATGAATATGTACCTATTCACTGCATATTCATTGTAGCACACGTTATTTATTTTGTAAATAGGCAATTAAATTCACATTCACGGCTGAAAACAATATAAAAATATTCGCACAGCCGTAGGGACAGGGCTTGCGGTTGTCCGCAAATCCGCAAAAGTTGGTAGCGACAGCGAGCCGTTGCGAGGGCGTTTACAACCGAACAGGCGAGCCGAGCGTGATTTTTGCGGAAGAGGAGGAGTTGCATAGTGAGTGAGAAACAGCCAAAGGCTGTTGCGAACGATACGGTGCAAACGACGACGAGGCTCGCCCCTGTCCGCAAAAAATTTGATGTATAATCACATTCACGGACAACCGCAAGGGCTGTCCCTACGGTTCAATGTATTTTTCAATTTGCTAACAACCGTATATTAACCTACAAAATTCCAAACGCTTATCTCTTAAACAAATAATTTATATACCTGTAATAATCGCCGTCAACCATACCGATTGTTTCCTCGGTTGTTCTGAACTGCCAATTTCCGAACGCCCTGCCCGGAACATTCATTCTCGCATCAGAGCCAAAGCCGCACAGGTCTTGGAACGAAATAATCGCAATCAGCGACGGGCTTCTCCACACCGTTTCGATTATCGCACGACAGGACGAGCTGTAATATCCGCCGTCGCCCCAATTATCGCCCTTAAAATTGCAGTAGTCGAGGGCAAATTTTCTCTTCTCGGGCGTTGCCTCCCAAAGCCACGCCAACAAGGTCGTGTTATCGTGCGTTCCGACATAAGCAATCGAGTTTTTCGGGTAATTATGCGGCAAATGCGTGCTGTCGCAATTCGGGTCAAAGCCAAACTGAATTACTCTCATTCCCGGGAAATTTGTATCGTCAAGCAGCTTTATTACGTCCTCGCCGAACGTTCCGAGATCCTCCGCTATAATCGGCGGCTCGCCTATCTCCTGCTTAATTTTGTCAAAAAGCTTCATACCGGGGCCGTCAACCCACTCGCCCGTTTTGGCAGTTTCCGCATCCGCCGGCACAGCCCAATAGGACGCAAATGCTCTGAAATGGTCAATTCTTACCGTATCAAAGAGCTTGAACGAGGCTTTAAGCCTGTCAATCCACCACTTGAAGCCGTCCTTTTCCATTTCGTTCCAATTATAAAGCGGATTTCCCCAAAGCTGACCGTTTTCCGAGAAGTAATCGGGCGGAACTCCCGCTACTCTTTTCTTTGAAAAATTATTTTCGTCAATTTCAAAAAGCCGCCTGTTGCTCCAAACGTCCGCACTGTCCATTGAAACATATATCGGCATATCGCCCAAAATTTTTACGCCCCGATCATTTGCGTAAAGCTTAATTTCTTTCCATTGTGAAAAAGCGATATACTGAACAAACGCATAAAAATCCGCTTCGTCTTTAAGCTTGTCGGCATTTTTCAAGCAATTTTCATATCGTGCGAAGTCCTCGCCCCATTCATACCACGGCTTATTGTCAAATTTTTCTTTTGCCGCCA
Source organism: Ruminococcus sp. (assembly GCA_004556705.1). Lineage (GTDB taxonomy): Bacteria > Bacillota > Clostridia > Oscillospirales > Acutalibacteraceae > Fimenecus. Next base: position 14,166 of record SFGA01000014.1, read on the forward strand.
TAAAAAGCGAATAGCTTTTGCACCATTCATTTTCATCTGCGAATTTTTCCGACTTTGCTTTTATCGCTTCGCCTGCATTTGAATATGCCTTTCTCAAAAGCTCAAGCCTTGCGGAATATGCAAACTCATAATCGGCCGTATACGGAGAGCCGTAATAAACAGAACGTTCAATATCCTCTGCGGACACCAAGCCGTCCTTTACGAGCTCGTCGGGCGAAACAAACATATGAGAAATCGCAAAAGCCGCATCCGAGGTGTACGGAGAGCCGTGAAAATCAGGCGGATTTAACGGCAAAACCTGCCAATACGAAAAGCCCATTCCCTTTATTTTATCTATAAACCGCTTCGTTTCATCACCCATAACTCCCACTCCGTACCTTGACGGTATGGACGTCAGGTGCATAAGCACTCCCGAAGCTCTTGTGTTAAACATATACTCACCTTCAAAACAAATATCCTAATTATGATACATTATATCACGCTAAAGTGCAAGAAAAAATACGGCTCCCGAACGAAACGAACAGAAGCCGTATATTTAACATGATTATTTATTTGCCTTATTTCTGACATACGCTATGCAGCCTGTCAAAACGCCCATAATCAACGCCGCTACAAGCATTGCCACAAACGAATAGTTTATAAAGCTTGAAGCAAAGCTGAAAAGCGAGGCATTTGCAACGTTTATTTTACTGCCAATTCGCATAATAAGCGCCGCAATCGGTGCAACGGCAAGCATCAACGCACTTCCCGAGCAGGCATAGATATAAAATCTTGTGTAATTTCTGACCTTTGCAAACGAAAGCCTGATAACCACCGTTGCAAAAATCGCCAATACGGCAAGTGCTATCATTGCGCCGTTCAGAACGGGCATATATCTTTTGAGGATATTGGAAGCGGACATAAAATACGAAGTGTTGAACATTCCGACATATTTTACATAAAGGTCGCCCATTTCCTCACACATAACCTTGAGATTTTCACGAAGCGAGTCGTTTATCTCAAAGCCCTTTGTTTCGGCATAAGCAATCAGCTTTTCTTGAATTTTGTCCTCAATCTCGGAGGTGTCAATTTCGCCCTCGGCATCGTGCTTATAGAAAAATTCAAGGCTTGTCTGTGTATCCTTTATAATTCTTTTAGGTGTTATAACCTCTTCGAATATGTCATCAAAGAAGCTTTCGTCAACATTACAGGCACTTCCGTATGATACGAACTGCTCCTTGAGCTCCTGCTGCATATGTGTCGAATAGTCCGATGTCTGCGCTATCATTTTTGCATAGCCTGCGTTTAAAACCGTAAAACGAAGCGTTACAAGCATAAACAAAAGAGTCAATGAAACGCTGAGAATAAACGAGACAAGTCCGCAAACAAAAGAACGGATTTTTTTGATTTTAGTTGTCATATTCCGCCCTCCTATTCGTACAAATTAACCTGCGGACCCGATACAAATTCGCAAAATACGAAATATCTGTACGGAGTTGAGGCAAGCGTATCAATCGGATAGCAGGTGTAAAGAATTAAAGTTTCCTTATCCCCGTTAAGCTCGGTTTCATACTTTGCACGTTCGCTGTCCTTTATAACCTCAGAGCGATAAACCTTGTACACGTAAGAGCCGTAGTTGGTCTCAAGATGCACTAAAGCTCCCTCCTTGGCATTGGGCAGGGTATGGAAATACGTGTTGTTGTGCGCCGCTATCATAACGCCTCTTCCGCAGCCGGGAATATGACTGTAAAGAGATAAACAAGCACCTTTTTTCAAAAGAGCCGTATCGTCCCCGTAAATCAAGTCACAATTTATTTCAGTTCCCTCAACGGAAATCTTGCCGAAAACGCTTCCGTAATTAGGGAATTCAAAGTCGTCGTAATTCAAAAGACCGCTGTGAACACCGGTTGAACCATTGAAAATGCTGCTCGTCCCTGATTCGTCAATGGTATTGAAATTAGTGTTTGAAAACGCTAATTTATAGGCCGAAAGCAGGGGGTCAATAATCGGGGTAAGACAAGCGAAGAACAGCATATATCCGCATATTAAAAAAACTATCGGAAGAATTATAAAATACTTCCGATAGCCTTTCTTACTCCGATTTTTATCGGAATTAGTCTTCATTTTCCTTACGGAATTTCTTTGCTGCTACGCCAGCTGCTGCAAGAACTGCAAGAGCTGCTACGCCGCAAACTGCTGCTGAAGAATAGTCAGCACCGGTCTTAACGATTGCCGGATGAAGCTTAGCAACTACGTTGCCTTCGGCATCAGCAATGATAAGAAGGCCGTGGTCAGCATCTGTGAGGCTACCCTGTGTTGAAACGTGGTAACCAACTACACCCAAAGCACGGTTAGCGTAACCGATAAGGGCAGCTGCCGCATTCTTATCTGTGATGTCTTCAATCTTTGTAAGGTTGTTTGCTTTACAGTAAGCAAGAGCTTCATCAAGGATAGCCTTGATTTCATTGTACTGGCTCTCTGTAACGTCAACCTTTGTGAATACATTCTCAAGTGCTGTGATGTATTCAGCGGGAACCGTAATTGTTTTGCCGTCAACTACATATGCTGTTTTAACATACGTGATAATCTTCTGCTCGCAATCATTGATTCCTGAAGCAGCGAAGCAAGGAATCATGCTTACAGCGAGAAGGACAGCTACAACCATGAGGCATGCCAATTTTTTCATGTTAGGAACTCTCCTTAGAAAAATATTATTCAACGTTGAGCAGTGATAGCTATGATACTCAACATAGAATTAGCTATATTGTAGCACATACTTTAATATTTGTAAAGTCATAACGAAAAAATTCATAAATAAAAACAAAGCCGTCTGTCTTTCGACTGACGGCTTTTACTGAATTTTAAGAATTAAAGCTCAGCGAAGTATTTGATTGTTCTAACCATCTGTGATGTGTAGGAGTTCTCGTTATCATACCAAGAAACAACCTGCACCTCATAGAGGTCGTCAGCAATGTGAGAAACCATTGTCTGAGTAGCATCAAAGAGTGAGCCGTATCTCATACCGATAACGTCCGAAGAAACGATGGGCTCTTCGTTGTATCCGAAGGACTGAGAAGAAGCAGCCTTCATTGCAGCATTGATGCCGTCAACTGTAACGTCAGCACCCTTAACAACAGCTGTAAGAATTGTTGTTGAACCTGTCGGAACCGGAACTCTCTGAGCAGAGCCGATAAGCTTGCCGTTAAGTTCGGGGATAACAAGACCGATAGCCTTAGCAGCACCTGTTGAGTTGGGAACGATGTTAGCTGCGCCTGCACGAGCTCTTCTCAAATCGCCCTTTCTGTGAGGACCGTCAAGGATCATCTGATCGCCTGTGTAAGCGTGAATTGTTGACATGATACCTGACTGAATAGGTGCATAGTCATTAAGAGCCTTTGCCATAGGTGCAAGGCAGTTTGTTGTGCATGATGCAGCAGAAATAATCTGGTCATCAGCAGTAAGAGTGTTTTCGTTTACCGAGTAAACGATTGTTTTAAGGTCATTGCCTGCGGGGGCTGAAATAACAACCTTCTTAGCGCCTGCGGTAACGTGAGCCATAGCCTTGTCCTTTGAGCAGTAGAAGCCTGTGCACTCAAGAACTACGTCAACGCCGATTTCGCCCCAAGGAAGCTCAGCTGCGTTAGCAACAGCGTAAATTTTAAGAGTCTTTCCGTCAACAGTAAGTGTACCTGCTTCATCATCAGCAGAAACTGTGTGAAGGTTTTCGCCGATCTTTCCGCAGTAGCCGCCCTGTGCGGTATCATACTTAAGAAGGTTTGCGAGCATAGAAGGCTTTGTAAGGTCGTTGATAGCAACTACTTCGTAACCCTCTGCGCCGAACATCTGTCTGAAAGCAAGACGTCCGATACGGCCGAAGCCGTTAATTGCAACTTTAACTGACATGGATATTACCTCCAAAATAGAATATAAATTTTATTGCGATATTATTTTATACCGAAAAGTGCAAATATGCAAGCAATTTTATTGTCAGTTGACATATTTTTGTCAAACTAACCAAAATATGCGTTATGTAACGCAAAAAGGATATACTATTTACAAAGGAGTTGTGCATATAATGAACTTTTGTCACGAATTTGAGCAGATAAACCGCATGATTTTCCCTGATGCCGATTTCCCTTGTGTGAGAGAAAAGCTGCAAGCCGTTTTTGATGAAATTATACTTTCAGACTGCACCTGCAAGGAGAATTTGCTTAAAAGTGCATTCTTTCTGCTTCGCAAAATAAACAATCTCGATTTTCCCGAAAAGCCCTGCAAATATAAATGCAATCTTACGCAGTTAGCCGAAAATCTTGTCTTTTGCTGCGATGCGGTGCTGTGCGAAAGCGAAAAGCGTTTGATTTTCCTAGCCGACAGCGATGATATTTTTACACTTGCCGACCCGAAACTCATAACGAGGGCAATACTAAATGCCGTATCGAATTCCGTCAAGCACTCTCACGGGGATTATGTCGGAATTTGTCTTGAAAGGATAGGCGACAGAGCCGTGTTTTCCTTTGAAAGCTCGGGGGATTTTCCGATTGACAATTATTTTCACTCCCTTAACGGCAGAGGCGGCTTGAATTTCATTTCAAAGACCGCAAAGTTTTATAACGGGTGCATGTTGATGAATTCGGACGGAGAAAAAACCTCTTTCCTGTTTTCGATACCGATAGTCAACGCAGACGATTTCCCCGAATACCGCACTCCCGACATTGACGAGCTGCTTTTTGACAGGCTCGGCGTGATTTACGAAGCATTATATTAGTTGACATTTCGGCACAAGTAATTCATAATGAATAAAAAAACTCTAAGGAGGTAAAAATATGGCTTCCCCTTTGGATTTTTATTTGATAACGGACTTACACCACTACGGCGAGGCTCTCGGCACAAGCGGAAAAGCTTACGATAGGATCAACGCAAGAGAGCAAAAGTGCCTTGCGGAGACGGGTGCGATTATCGACGCATATTTCGACAAGCTGATTGCCGATACCGACACAAAAACAGTTTTGATAGACGGCGACCTCACAAATGACGGCGCAATGGAAAGTCATCTCGACCTGCTTCCGAGATTGCAACGCCTTAAAAACGCAGGCAAGGATATTTACCTTATAACCGCAACGCACGATTATTACGTTGAGGGCAACAATACGGGTATGGCAAAAAAATGCGTCGGCGACAAGACTGTTCCTGCGACAAACACCTCAAGGGAAGAGCTTTTTGATATGTACTTTGAGTACGGACTTAACAAGGCTTTGAGCATTGACAGGGAGAGCCACTCCTACTGCGTAAAATTACAGGACGGATACAGGCTTTTATGCCTCAATGACGATGGCGACAGAGTTTTCTGCGGATACTCCGAAAATCAATTAAAATGGATAGAACAACAGATTGACGAGGCGCACACGGCAGGCGATTATATATTTGCAATGACGCACCACCCAACGCTTCCGCCGTCTGCGATATATCCGCTTATCTCCGCCCGTGATATGCTCGGAGATTGGGATAAAACGACCACCTTCCTTGCCGACAAGGGCATTGAAGTTATGTTTACAGGTCATACGCACATGCAAAACATTGCTAAAAAAGTTACGGCAAAGGGCAATGTGTATTATGACATAAACACCTCGTCAATGGTAGGCTATCCGTCCTGCATAAGGAAGGTACATATAGACGATAAAACAATCGACATCAAAACGCAGACCATAGACGACTTTGACTGGGACAGAAACGGCTTGTCCGTTGACGAATATTTAAGACGCCATTTCCTTTTCTTCTTAAATGATATACTTGACTCTGCGGCGGACGACATTGACCACCTTGCAGAGCTGGGCTCGGGCTTCAGCATGACAAAGGAGCAGGTATATAAATTAAAAATTCCGCTTCATATAATCGGAAAAGGACTTAAAAAGTGGACGTTTGGCAGTCTCGGAAGATTTTTCTTAATTTCAAGGAAAATTCCCGACAGCGTTAAGAATGTGAAAATCAGGGATTTTCTTCTTGAGGTCTTGCAAAATGTTTACCGTGGAAACGAGCCTTACTCCCCTGACACGCCCGAATATCAAGCATTTTCCGCAATAATCGACTGTATTGTGGGCAAGCTCTCGCACTTCAAGAAATTCAAGGACTTGCATAAGAGCACGGATTTGATAAAGCAGGCACTTTACAACAAAGAGCCCGACGACTACGAGTTTGTAATAGAAAGAAAGCATTAAAACCAGACAAACTGTAATTAAACCTCCTTTGTTTTCATATTATATGTTATCAAGGCATATTATATGGACAAAGGAGGTTTTTATATGGCAGAAAACAGCGGAATAACAAATCAGCGAATCCCTCACAATATAATTATGGAGGACAGGCATCATTTAACGGTATCGGGAGTTTCCGATATAGACAGCTTTGACGAACAATCGGTTGTGGTGTATACGGAAATGGGCGAGCTCACGGTAAAGGGCAACGATTTACATATTAACAGGCTGAGTCTTGAAATGGGCGAATTGCTTGTTGAGGGCGATATTTACGCTCTTATCTACGCCGACAAAGAGGAACGGCAATCGGGCGGCGGCTTTTTCTCTAAGGTATTCAGATAATGGAGTATATAACAAGCCTTTCCTCACAGGCGAAAAATTTTCTTTTCTCTCTCGGCTTCGGCGTTTTAATCGGTGTGCTCTACGACCTTTTGCGTATCGTCAGAATGAGCGTTTCCCCCTCAAAAAGAGCGTTATATATAACCGATTTTATATTTGTATTCACAGCCTCGGTGGCAACCTTTCTTTTTTGCCTTACCGTGACCGACGGACAACTTAGATTTTATATCCTGTTCGGTGAGGCGCTCGGCTTTTTTATTTATTACCTTTCTTTCGGGATAATAGCGGTAAAGTTTTCGACAAAAACCATCGAAAAAGTCAGAGCGTTTTTCAAAAAGATATTTCGTTTTATTTTTGCACCTTTTCGTAAAATTTTCTCAAGAGTATCCGTATTTATAAAAAAAGCGGCTGTAAAAACCCGAAAATCAACGAAAAAATCAATAAAAAACGCAAAAATCCTCTTGCAAAACGACAAGTCTTTGTTATATAATCTAAATAATAATATACATAAATTATGTCATGAACCAAAGAGGACGGAAGTGAAGAAAAAATATGAAAGCGAAGAAAACGAAAAAAGCTCCTAAAAAGCAGAAATTCAGTTTTATCCTTACCGTATGTTTACTTCTTGTTGCAGGCTATTTTATAATCAGTCTTATCAATACTCAAATGGACATAAAAGACCGCAAAAACAAGGTCGATGAGTTGAACGCTCAATACGAACAGCAGGTTGCCGAAAACGAGCGTTTGCAGGACGTTATTGACAACAGCGATAAGGATAGCTACATCGAGCGTGTTGCCCGTGAAAAGCTGGGCTATGTTAAACCGGGTGAAAAGGTATATTACAATATAACGCCTAACAACTGAATTTGTTTTCGGGGAGGAACTATCTTTTTTATGGTCGAGATCGGCGCAATACTTGAGGGAAAAGTTACAGGATTAACCAATTTCGGTGCTTTCGTCAGCTTGCCTGACAATAAAACCGGTATGGTACATATTTCCGAGGTGTCATCAAGCTATGTTAATGACATCCACGATCACCTTAAAGAGGGCCAGCAGGTCAAGGTTAAGGTTATCGACGTTACACCGGAGGGCAAAATCAGCCTTTCGATTAAAAAAGCTTTGGACAATCCGGAGTCAGACGAACAGCAGCGTGATAAGCCGAAGAAAAACGGCAAACCGAGGAATAACGCTTCCAACGTTTGGAAAGGAACTCCCGAGCCCAAGAACGACGGCCCTATGTCCTTTGAGGATATGATGGCTAAATTCAAGCAGGTCAGCGACGAGAAAATGACCGACCTTAAAAGAGCGACCGACGGCAAACGCAGCTCATATTCAAGAAGAAAGTAAAATAACGGTGCAGGCATTTTTGCCTGCATATTTTTTAGGTGACATAATGAGAGAGATAAATGTTCAAACAGTCAGAGATACCGTAAAGGAGCTTGTTATCAAGGCTAATAAAGTTCTCCCCGACGACCTTTGCGATTGTATAAAATGCGGTCAAAGAGCCGAAACGGATGAGCTTCCGAAAAAGATTATGGGAGAGCTTATCAACAACCTTGACTGCGCTAAGGAGCTTGATGTTCCCATCTGTCAGGATACGGGAATGGCGGTTATTTTTATTGAAATCGGTCAAGACGTGCATTTTGTAGGCGGCGACCTTTACGAGAGCATAAATTCGGGTGTAGCGGACGGATACACAGACGGTCTTTTAAGAAAATCCGTTGTTCGTGATCCGCTTGACCGTGTAAACACGCAGGACAACACCCCTGCCGTTATTCACACAAAAATCGTTGCGGGCGAAAGCGTTAAAATCAAGGCTTGCCCAAAAGGTTTCGGAAGTGAAAATATGAGCAAGCTCAAAATGTTCACTCCGTCGGCGACAAAAGAAGATTTGATGAATTTCGTGCTTGACACGGTAAAATCGGCAGGCGGTAACCCCTGTCCCCCTATGGTTGTGGGCGTAGGCTTCGGAGGAGATTTCGAGCAGTGCGCATATCTTGCAAAAGAGGCTCTTTGCCGTGAGGTCAGCGTCAGAAATTCCAATCCCGTATACAGCGAAATGGAAGCAGAGCTTCTCAAGAGAATAAACGAAACCGATATAGGTCCGCAGGGCTTTGGAGGAAAAACGACAGCACTTGCAGTTAATATCGAAGTTGCACCGACGCACATTGCAGGCTTGCCTGCGGCGGTAAATATCGGCTGTCACGTTACAAGGCACGCTGAAAAAACGATTTGACGGTGAGCTTATGAAAATCAGTCTTATACAAATGAATATGACATATAAAAAGCCCGATGAAAATTTCAATCGGGCTGATTTTCTTATTCGAAAAGCGGCAAAAGGCGGCTGCGACACGGCGGTTTTGCCTGAAATGTGGAACACGGGATTTTTACCGAAAAGCAATTTTGAAGCACTTTTAGACACAGACTGTGAACGGGTTAAATCGCAAATCGGCTCATTGGCAAGGGAATTAAATGTAAATATTGTCGCAGGAAGCGTAGCCAACATAAGAAACGGGAAGCGTTATAACACCGCTTGCGTTTTTGACCGAAGCGGAAGACTCGTTTTAGAATATGACAAGACAAATCTTTTCTATCCGATGGGCGAGGACAGGTATTTCACGGCAGGCAATAGTCCTTGCACATTTACGCTTGACGGGATAAAATGCTCTGTAATAATCTGCTTTGACATTCGCTTTGACAATCCCGTAAAAATCGCTTCGGAAAATTCAAATCTTGTTTTCACGGTATCGCAATGGCCGAATGTGCGTGTAAATCAGCTTGAAGCACTCGCAAAGGCACACGCTGAAAAATACGGGGTTTATTATGCGGTTTGCAACTCCTGCGGTACGGCAGGCGAAACCGTCTACGGCGGAAACTCGCTCTTCTGCGGAAAAAACGGGAAAATTATCGCAAAAGCGGGCGAAACGGAAGAAATATTGACTGCCGATATTTTATTTGATTGAAGTTCAAACAAATATATGATATACTAACCTCACGAAACGCTTGCAAAATCAAAGATTTTGACCGTTTCGGAGAACATTGAATGACTAAATTGCGGCTGTCGCCGCCGTCACTTCGTTCCGCTTGTGCTGCCGCACAAGTAATTTATGATATAATAACCTCACGAAACGCTTGCAAAATCAAAGATTTTGACCGTTTCGGAGAACATTGAATGACTAAATTGCGGCTGTCGCCGCCCTCACTTCGTTCCGCTTGTGCTGTCGCACAAGTAATTTATGATATAATAACCTCACGAAACGCTTGCAAAATCAAAGATTTTTACCGTTTCGGAGAACATTGAATGGCTAAATTGCGGCTGTCGCCGCCGTCACTTCGTTCCGCTTGTGCTGACGCACAAGTAATTTATGATATAATATGCGACAGGGTTAAATTATTATGAAAAGGGAGAGCAATGGTCTGAAAATTCGACCTTTGCAAATTTGTTATGACACAGCTTATTGAAGCGGTGTACAAATTCCTGTGGGGAGATTTGTTCACCATCCACTTGGCAAACACAACAATAGGAATTCCCCTACTTGTTGTCCTGCTAATTCCGGCAGGCTCATTTTTTACTATCCGAACAAAATTTATGCCGATTAGAAAATTCCCACAAATGATTAGGGCGCTCGGCGATAAAAACGACGACAGCAGCAGTCTTTCGACATTTCAGACTTTGATTGTTTCCACCGCCACAAGAGTAGGTATGGGAAACTTGGTCGGCGTTGTTGCCGCAATTTCCGTCGGCGGTGCAGGCGCTGTTTTCTGGATGTGGGTTTCCGCATTTCTCGGTGCTTCAACCGCTTATGTTGAGGGCGCACTCGCTCAGCTTCACAAGAAAAAGGATCCGCTTTACGGCGGCTATCACGGCGGCCCTGCTTATTACATACACGATTTCATCGAAGAAAAGAGAAAGAAAAAAATCAACAAATCGGTTCTCGCCGTTTTGTTTGCGATTTTCGGTCTTATCTGTTGGTGCGGTATAAGTCAGGTTATCAGCAACTCGGTTTCGTCGTCCTTTGAGAACGCTTTTTCAATCCCTCCGCTTTACACGACAATCGCCATTGTTGCGCTTGCGGCGATAATCGTTCTTCGTAAAAACGCAACCGTTAAAATCCTCGATATTATCGTTCCGATTATGGCTGTGCTTTACTTTGTAATCACGCTTTTCATTATCTGTAAAAACATAACTCTTATGCCGTCGGTATTTTCAAGAATATTCCAAGAGGCGTTCGGCATAAAGCAAATTACAGGCGGCGGCTTCGGTGCGGTGCTTATGAACGGCATTAAAAGAGGCTTGTTCTCAAACGAAGCAGGCTCAGGCTCTGCTCCTTGTGCGGCGGCTGCGGCAGAGGGAAAAAAGCCTGAAACAGTCGGTATGGCACAGGCTCTCGGCGTTATAATCGACACTATGGTTATCTGCACCTGTACGGCAATGATTATGCTGCTCGTTCCGAGAGAATTGACAGACGGCTTGCAAGGTATGCAGTTGCTCCAGACCGCTATGCAGTATCATTTAGGCTATGCAGGAACAATATTCATTGCGGTAATTCTTTTCCTGTTCAGCTTTTCAACCTTCCTCGGAATACTTTTCTACGCTCGCTCGAACGTTGCGTATATTTTCGGAAACAACTGGACAAGCCAAACGATTTATAAAATTATCGCACTCGTAATGCTCTTTATCGGCGGCTTACAGGAGTACACGGTCGTTTGGGATCTCGGCGACGTGGGTATCGGTCTTATGACGATTATAAACCTCATCATCCTCGTCCCGATGTCAAAAGAAGCAATCGCTATCCTCGACAAGAAGAAGGATAAGTAGTTTTCGGGAAAAGAAAACCACTCAATAATACATACAAGCATACGCTCCCTCATCAGAGGGAGTTTTGTTATTTCTTCAAAAAACTCCCCGAACAATGTGAAAACACATTCGAGGAGTTTGTTTTATATTTCTTTAACTTTATATCATGTAAAAATCGCCGTCAAATAAGCGCTTTAAGTAAAACAATCCGCTTGCAATATGCAACAGGAATATCGCTATGCCTAACGCAAATGTAAGTTTACCGATCTTCTTATTTTTATACATTCCGACAAGCGTTGCAAAGCTCACTATGAACAAATAGTATGCGCAAACTATTGAGCCCCATCCAAAGTTTCCGTGGCCGCGTCGTGGACCCGTTTCTATAAAAAATATCCTTTGAGCCATACTGACAGCAAACATAATCCACATTTTGCCCAATGCACCAAAGCGGATTTTCTTTATAAGCACAAGCAAGGAAACGAACAGCGGAAATGCCAATCCGCAAGCAAGAGATACAAGGCTTAACTTAGTAGAGAAAAAAGCTTTAATATTCTCAAGGGTAAAGCCTATTCCCGAATCACCGTCACTTGGATAAAGCAATTTTTGCTGAATGAGCAAAATCCAAAGCGATGCAATAACGCACATTCCGAATTTTATCATCTGAACAGTACCTTTTCCCCTGCCCTTGATAAAATCGGCAATAAGATAGATAAGCATCATCGGTGCAAAAGCAATAATAAAGTTCGGCTTTGCATAGTTTACAAGGGTGAGAAGAATTATAAACGCAATCGCATCTTTCCACTCGATTTTTTTAAGATAGTTTGCCTCCATCTTCAAATACAATGCCACAACCAATGTTCCGACAAGTCTCATAAGCAAGAATGTCGAGTTGTGCCACGGTTGAGTGCCGAAAGAATTATTATAATACCACGGATAATACTGCGGAACATAAATCGAACTCATAAACAAAGCCGAAACGCCTGCAAAAATATACAAAACGCCGTACTTCTTTACGCCCATTTGCCTAAGCACAACTTGCATGCACCACAGAGCTGCAAGTGCGGTTAATGCAGTTATCAACGCCATTGAAAAAGTCAAGCTCAATCCGGTTGGCGAAATTTTATAAAACACACGGAAAATCTTCGCCATTAACGAATATCCGGTACCGTTTAACGCCGAAGTTACGTGCGATCCTAAATCGCTTGAAAATTGTCCCTCACCCGATTGAGAATATTGAAGATAAAACAATCGCCACGAAACAGCAAAAGTTGCAATAACACTCAAAGCGAACACTATGTATGCGACTACTTCGGCAAAGCTGTATTTATGCTGCCTTTTTTCTAATTTACCCATACTTTCCTCCAAAAATAACACAAATAATAATACTAAAAGATATTATACCATTATCGGATAAAAGTCAACATTTAACACAAACACAATGGCGTCCGTTAGTGCATATCACCTTTTAGGTGTCTTTCTTTACAGATATTTTATTACTTAATATATCTAGGTATTTATGACAACAACGCTTCGGCAACGCATGAAATGTTCGTATGCATGACTTTTTACGGTTCTCGGCTTGTTTACCGTTTCTCTCGGCATGGTCTCGTTGCTGCTGCAAATGAAGAGAATCGTTAATTCGGCCAATCCATCGTTTGATTTTTGAATTAAACGGTGGATTTTTATTTGCTTTATTGCGTATTTTTATGATTGCAAAAATCAAAGTGCGCAAAAGTGTGCATTTGCAGTTTGATATTATTGCATATTTGACAACAAAAAGGGCAAGTTATAAGTATAATCGCCGATTTTTCTTGCGCACTATTGACGGTATTTGAGCGTTTTTGTATAATTAAGGCATAAAAGAGAGATATCGGAGGTGTGAATATGCTTACAACCGACAGGAGAACGCAGATACTTGAAATTCTGCGTCAAAACGGCTCGGTTACCGTTTCAGGTCTTGCCGAAAAATTCGAAACAAGCGAGTCTACGATAAGGCGTGACCTTTTAGCTCTTTCCCAGCTCGGAAAAATAAACAAGGTGCACGGCGGAGCAACTGCTCTCGGTCAGGAATTTCTCAATAACGAAGAGAATTTCAACGAAAAATCGCTGCAGAACATAAACGAAAAGGAAGAAATCGCAAAATATGCCGCTTCGCAGATAAACGACGACGATTTTGTTTTCATCGACGCAGGCACGACAACCTTTCTTATGACGAAATATATAACCGCTTACAGGGCGACCTATGTAACCAACGGAATTGCCCACGCAAAAGAGCTGACAGCCAAAGGCTGCAAGGTTTTTGTTATCGGCGGCGAATTAAAAAGCACAACCGAGGCAATTATAGGCTTAGTGGCTGCTTCAAATCTTCAAAAATATAATTTTTCAAAGGCGTTTATCGGAACAAACGGAGTAAGCGAAAAGCAGGGCTTTACAACCCCCGACACCGAAGAGGCAATGCTCAAGGCGGTTGCAATGGAACGAAGCTTTGTGACCTATGTGCTTTGCGACCACACGAAATTCGGCAAAGTCTCGGCAGTATCATTCTCGCCGGTTGCGGCGGCTTGTATAGTTTGCGACAAATGCGACGACGAACAGCTTAAAGCAAAAACGGTAGTGAAAGAGGTGACTGCATAATGGTTTACACCGTAACTCTCAATCCGGCTCTCGACTATGTGATGAAGCTTAAAAATCTTCGAACCGACGACATAAACCGCACGGACGGCGAAGAGATTTATTACGGAGGCAAGGGTATCAACGTTTCCGTCATTCTCACACAGCTCGACATTCCCAACACAGCTCTCGGCTTTCTCGGCGGATTCACGGGGAAAAAGCTTGAGGAAATGCTAAAGTCAGACGGTATCAGCTGCGATTTCAATTACCTTAAAAGCGGCGATACGAGAATAAACGTCAAAATCAAATCCGACAAGGAAATTGACCTCAACGCCTGCGGCCCCGAAATTACACAAGCGGATATGCGGAGCTTTCTCAAAAAGCTTGACGACATAAAGGACGGAGATTATCTCATACTTGCAGGCTCTATCCCGAAAACTCTCCCCGACGACATTTACGAACGTATGCTCGAAAGTGTCAGCGACAGAAAAGTAAACTGCGTGGTTGACGCAACGGGCGATTTGCTCAAAAACGTACTCAAGTACAGACCGTTTTTGATAAAGCCGAATCATCATGAGCTCGGAGACTTGTTCTCGGTCGAAATAAAGAGCGATGACGACATTGTGAAATATTCGAAAAAGCTTCAGGAAATGGGTGCTAAAAACGTACTTGTTTCAATGGCAAAGGACGGCGCAATGCTCACGGACGAAAACGGAAACGTTCACAAGATAGGCAACGCAAAGGGCAAGCTTGTAAACTCCGTCGGCTGCGGAGACAGCATGGTGGCAGGCTTTACCGCAGGATATATCAAGACCGCCGACTACTCCTACGCTTTAAGGCTCGGCTCGGCTTGCGGTAACGCAACGGCTTTTTCGGAAAAGCTTGCAACACGTGAAGAAATTGAATGCGTCTTTAACGCAGAATATAAATAAGGAGGAATTCTTATGAAAATCATCGACTTATTAAAAAAAGATGCGATTGCTCTTAATGTTTCTCTCGACAGCAAACAAGAGGCAATCGACAAGCTGATTTCCCTGCACGAAAAAGCAGGAAATCTTGCAGACAGCGCAGCGTACAAAGATGCTATCCTTGCAAGAGAGGCTCAGGGCTCAACAGCTATCGGCGAGGGAATTGCCGTTCCTCACGCAAAATCGGACAGCGTAAAAACTCCCGGCCTTTCGGCAATAACCGTTCCGAACGGCGTTGATTACGGCGCACCGGACTCCAAGCCCTCAGACATTTTGTTTATGATAGCAGCTCCCCTTGACGGCGATTTACACCTTGAAATTCTCTCACGCCTTATGGTAATGCTTATGGAGCCCGAATTTTGCACAGCTCTCCGCAATGCAAAATCAGCAGACGAATTTTTAGACATAATCGACAAAAAGGAAGCGGAGAAATATCCCGAAGAAGCGGCAAAGCCGGAAGCAAAGCCCGAGGGTTACAGAATACTTGCCGTTACAGCTTGTCCGACAGGCATTGCTCATACCTATATGGCAGCAGAGGCTCTTGAAAAGGCAGGCGAAAAATTAGGCTATCCGCTTAAAGCCGAAACAAACGGCTCGGGCGGCGCTAAGAATGTACTCACAAAAAAAGAAATCGCAGAATGTGACGGAATTATCATTGCCGCAGACAAAAATGTCGAAATGGCTCGTTTTGACAGCAAGCCCGTTGTAAAAACCTCGGTTTCAAACGGAATAAACAAGCCCGAAGAGCTTATCAAAAAAATCGTTGACGGTAAAGCTTCTGTATATCACGCAGACGAAAGCGAAAAGCAGACTGTGGATGACGACGAAAAAGAAAGCGGCTGGCACAAGCTTTACAAGCACCTTATGAACGGCGTTTCGCACATGCTTCCGTTCGTTGTCGGCGGCGGCGTTCTCATTGCTCTCGGCTTCCTGTTCGACACCCTTGCAGGCAATGCGGATGTCGGCGGCACCTTCGGCTTCACAAGTCCCGTTGCGGCAGTCGTGTTCTGGATAGGTAAGGCAGCCTTTGCGCTTATGCTCCCCATCCTTTCGGCTTATATCGCCTCTTCCATTGCAGACAGACCCGGCCTTTTACCCGGAATGATTGGCGGTGTGTTTGCATCAAGCGGCTACACATTCAGCTCACTTATTGAAAATCAGGGCCTTGTCGGAAATGACAAAGCAGTATCGGGCTTCCTCGGTGCTCTGCTCGCAGGCTTCCTTGCAGGTATTATAGTAAATCTCCTGAAAAAGGCGTTTTCATGGCTTCCGAAATCAATGGACGGAATTAAACCCGTATTTATCTATCCCCTTTTAGGCACGCTTATAATGGGCTTGCTCATGTGCCTTATAAACCCCGTAATCGGTGTTATTAACTCAGGTCTTTCCGCATTCCTCTCCTCGCTCGGCGACACAAGCAGAATACTCCTTTCAATCGTACTTGCGGCAATGATGGCAACGGATATGGGCGGCCCGTTCAACAAGGCAGCTTATGTCTTCGGCACGGCGGCAATAGCTGACGGCAACACTTGGATTATGGCGGCTGTTATGATAGGCGGTATGGTTCCCCCGATTGCAATCGCACTTTCAACAACCTTCAACAAGAAAAAATGGACAGCGGAAGAGCTCAAATCAGGTCCCGTCAACTATCTTATGGGCCTTTGCTTCATCACGGAAGGCGCTATCCCCTACGCTGCTTCCGACCCGTTGAGAGTTATCCCCTCATGCTTGGTAGGCTCGGCTGTTGCAGGAGCTCTTACATCACTGTTCAACGTTACCTGCCCTGCACCTCACGGCGGAATTTTCACATTCATAGTTTGCGACCATCCGCTTCTCTACATTGTAGCTCTTATCGCAGGCTCGGTAGTCGGAGCACTTATGCTCGGACTTCTTAAAAAGAACCGCACAGAAGCCGTAAATAACTGAATAAAATAATGCCGAGGGACAAGCATCCCTCGGCAAGCATGGAACATAAGGAGAATTATTATGGTACAGAAAACTTTTACAATCACTAATAAAATGGGACTTCACATGCGTCCTGCAAATACATTTGTAACGGAAATGTCAAAATTTTCTTCGGACATTGACATAATTTTCGGCGGCAAAAAAATCAACGGCAAGAGCATTATGAACATAATGGCAGGCTGCATAAAATGCGGAAGCGAAATTACCGTAGAATGCAACGGAGCAGATGAAAACGAAATGCTCAAAAAGGCCGAAGAGCTTATCACCTCGGGCTTCGGCGAAGAATAATATCGCCGCACTCAAAAGAAAGGATGGGTTTTATGCTTAAAGGAATCGGCGCATCACAAGGCTTCGGAATAGGTAAGGCTGTCGTTATAAAGGATATAAACCTCGATTACTCCTTTGTAAAATTTACCGATTCGGAGCATCAGAAAAAGCGTCTGCGCTCGGCAGTTGCCGACTTTTCCGACGAGACAAAAGCACTTGCTGCGGAGCTTAAAAAGAACGCAGGCGAAAAAGAGGCGGAGATACTCGAAGGACATCTTGTTATGCTTGAGGATCCGTTTATGCTCTCGCAGATGGAGGAGGCAATCGATAACGGCTCTGTTGCCGAAGCGGCGGCAGACAGCGTATGCACAATGTTTATCGATATGTTTTCGGGCGTTGACGACGAGCTGACCCGTCAGCGTGCCTCGGACGTAAAGGACATACGGGACAGCCTGTTGCGTATTCTTTTGGGTGTAAAAAGCGTGGATATTTCCTCCGTACCTAAAGGCTCTGTTCTCATTGCCAAAGACTTTACCCCGTCTATGACCTCGCAGATAAACAAGGAAAACGTTTCCGCAATTATCACAGAGGTCGGCGGCGTTACGAGCCACAGTGCAATCCTCGCCCGTGCAATGGGTATCCCCGCAGTTTTATCGGTTGTCAATGCGGTTGAAAAAATTTCAGACGGCGAAATGCTTATTGCCGACGGCTTCAAGGGCAAGGTTTTTACCGATCCCACGGAAGCGGAGCTTAAAATATACAGGGATAAGCAAGCGGCATATCTCAAGGAAAAGGAAAGCCTCAACGAATACTTCTCAAAGGAAACCGTTACGAAATCGGGCGTCAAAAAGCGTGTCTACGGCAATATCGGCAAGGCGGAGGACGCACAAAACGTACTGCAAAACGGCGGCGAGGGTATCGGACTTTTCAGAACGGAATTTCTGTTTATGGACAGAAGCTCTCTTCCGACCGAGCAGGAGCAGTATGAAGCTTATTCGACCGTTGCAAAGACAATGGACGGCAAGGAAGTTATAATCCGCACACTCGATATCGGCGGAGACAAGGCGATAGATTACCTTAAAATTGAAAAAGAGGACAACCCGTTCCTCGGTCACCGTGCGGTAAGATACTGTCTTGACAATCCGAAAATTTTCAAAACCCAGCTTCGTGCGATTCTCCGTGCCGCAGTTTTCGGAGATATAAAGGTTATGCTTCCGCTTGTAACGACGCTTGACGAGGTTCGTAAAGCAAAAGCGCTTATCGAGGAGTGCAAAAACGAGCTCAAGGACGACGGGCTCAGGTTTGCCGACATCCCCGTAGGAGTTATGATTGAAACTCCGTCGGCGGCGATTATTTCGGATTTGCTTGCAAAAGAGGTTGCATTTTTCTCCATAGGAACAAACGACCTCACCGGCTATACCATGGCTGTTGACAGAGGAAATGCGGCTGTTTCTGAGCTGTATGACCCGACTCAGCCTGCGGTGCTTCGCCTTATCGAAATGACAATCAAAAACGCCAAAAAAGCAGGCATACCCGTCGGAATGTGCGGAGAAGCGGCAGCCGACACACGTCTTATTCAAAAGCTTTGCGAATGGGGACTTGATGAGTTCTCGGTAACGCCCTCCTCAATTTTACACACAAGAAAAATTATATGCGAATGTGAATAAAATCAAAAACACGGCTTTTATTTCAGACAATCGTATGTACAATCCGTACAAAATCAACCAAAAGTTGACTCTGTGCGGATTTTTTTGCTTTTTTACTTTATAGTTGACGATTACTGTGGTAATATAGTAAAAAAGGGGTTGATATTTTGGAAAGGTTTAATTTCAATATAATTAAAGAGCTTCGTCTGAAAAACGGAATGACTCAAAAAATGCTGAGCCAACAGCTCGGCATAAGTAACCGTGCGGTTTCAAAGTGGGAAAGCGGACTTTCACAGCCGTCTGCATCACATATTTTCAGACTTGCGGAGATTTTCAATGTGCCTATGGGCGCCTTTTACGAGCGTTCGCAGTCAGTTACGGTTAAGCCCGAGCCTACGGGTATGCTCTCCGTTACCGATATTTACAAAATCGGCAGAGGTCCGTCAAGTTCTCACACAATCGGCCCCGAAAGAGCGTGCGAAATCATCAAAGAGAGAAATAAACAGGCGGATTACTTTAAGGTTGTTTTATACGGCTCACTTGCAAAGACGGGCAAGGGACACGGAACGGACACCGTCATTCGCAAGACGCTTGCGCCCGTGAAATGCGATGTTTGCTTTGATTTTTCACAAAATGATCTCCCCAACCCCAACACAATGCTTTTTACCGCCTATAAGGACGGAAAGGAGCTTAGCTCAAAAAGAGTTTTCAGCGTCGGCGGCGGCGATATTGTTTTCGAAAACGAGCCTATTTCACAGAAAAGTATGGTTTATCGCCACACCAAATTCAATGAAATTGCGGAATACTGTCAGGCAAGGCAAATGCGCCTTTGGGAATACGTCGAGGAAAACGAGGGCGACGGCTTCGACGAATATATGAAAACCGTTTGGGAGGCTATGAAGCACTCCATTCACAACGGATTGAACGACGAGGGAATTTTGCCGGGTGGGCTCAACATACAGAAAAAAGCAAAAACGCTTTACAATAATCAGCACATAGACGAAAAAGCCGAAACAAGAGAGAACAGAATAGTTTGCTCCTATGCCTTTGCAATCGGAGAGCAAAACGCCTCGGGCGAAACGATAGTTACAGCTCCGACCTGCGGTGCGGCGGGTGTTTTGCCTGCTGTTTTGTACTATCAGCAGAGGAAAAACGGCTTTGGCGACGCACAGATAATCAAGGCTCTTATGACAGCAGGGCTTATCGGCAATCTCATCAAGACAAATGCGTCAATTTCGGGTGCGGAATGCGGTTGTCAGGCGGAAATCGGAAGTGCCTGCGCTATGGCGGCTTCGGCATTGTCGGAGCTTTTTGAATTGAGCATTGACAAGATTGAATATGCGGCAGAAATCGCAATCGAGCACCATTTAGGTCTTACCTGCGACCCGATTTGCGGACTTGTTCAAATTCCGTGCATTGAGCGTAACGCAGTTGCGGCAATGAGGGCAATAAACGCCGTAAACCTTTCGAGCTTCCTTTGGAACACAAGAAAAATCTCACTCGACAACGTAATCCGCACAATGAAGGAAACAGGGCTTGACTTGTCGTCGGAATACAAAGAAACCTCCGAGGGCGGACTTGCAAAAATCAAATTAAAATAAACACAACGGCAATGTTTTGTGGAATATTGCCGTTTTCCTTTGGAAAGTTTTTCCGACGATTTTTGAAATGTTCATTACGAGTTTATTATTATACAGTATAATTATAACAATATTGAAAATATAAATCCAATATCAAAGAGGTGACCGAATGACAGATCGCCCTATCAAAAACAAATACATTATGATTAGCGAAAAGCTATCGGAGGCGGCAAAAAGCGTAATTCCGATTGTTGCCGTTGTCCTTGTGCTCTCGCTTACAATAGCTCCCATACCGACAGATCTTATGCTGAGTTTTCTTCTCGGCACATTGTTTCTCGTTCTCGGCATGGGCCTTTTTTTCTCTCGGTGCAGAAATGTCTATGACGCCCATCGGCAGTAAAATCGGCACTTCGTGTTATAACGGGAATTTCGCTTATGTGGTTTTTAATTCCCGTATATGTGATTTCGCTGCTGCTCTCGTTCTTCGTTCCCGATATTTACACGGCAATCGCCTTTGACTCGGGCGGAGTTGCTTCAGGGCCTATGACGGCGACCTTTATGCTTCAGTTTATAATCGGCGTATGCAGCGCCTTCGGCGGTAATATTCTCCGTGACGCATTCGGTCTTGTTGCATTGGTTGCCATGATGCCGCTGCTTACAATTCAGGCAATCGGATTTATCTCCGAACGCAAGAGAAAAGAAGAAAACATTTTTGTTCCCGAAGAATACGACGACCTTGATATTATTGAATTTTGGGAGGAGGCATAGCTTTGGAATACATAATATCCGTAGTCTCTCCGGACGACGTAAAAGAGCTTTCCAAAATACACAAGCAGATGAACATCCCGATTTTTCTGACGGTTTTTGCTCACGGAACGGCAGTTCAGAGCATGCTTGACCTGTTGGGTATTGACTCAAACGAACGGCGTATAATTATAGCTGTCGCAAATTCCGAGAAAGGAGCTTCCGAAAACAAGCTCAAGCTATGAATTGATTGTAGCCGTCGCAAACGAGGGCAGAACTGATACGGTTATGAACGCAGTCCGTGCGGCAGGTGCGGCAGGCGGAACTGTAATACACGGAAAAGGCACCGCCTCGGAGGAAGCGGCGCACTTTTTCAACATCTCCATAGCAAGCGAAAAGGAAATGATATTTATCGTTTCGAAAAAGGAACAAAAAACACAAATAATGCGTTCCGTCCTTGAAAAAGCAGGTCCCGGCACAGAAGCCGGAGCAGTCCTTTTCTCACTCCCCGTAACCTCGGTTGAGGGCTTCGGACTGTTTGATGACTAAAACAAGCCTGTTATCTTTTCTTATATAGCACAAGCTCGGGATTTTCCCTGCTGACAATGCTGTCCTCCGGCGGCATACCGCAGCATTGGCAAATCATCCGTCTTAAACAAGCAACTGACTGTTGCTTGTTTTTTTATATGCCACGCAGTTAAAATTAACATAAAAAATACTTTTCCGACAAGCTTGTATGGTGGAAAAACCTTTTTGTTGATATTATAATTATAACAAAGTTAAGGAGGCAGACAAAATGTTAGCTGATAATTTGGTAATTCTCAGAAATATTAAAGGGTTGACGCAGGAAGCCGTCGCCGAAGCCATAGGAATTTCCCGTCAATCTTATTCAAAATGGGAGCAGGGTGAAACAATTCCCGACGTGGAAAAATGCGATAAATTAGCAAAATTCTACGGCGTTACGATTGACTCCCTTGTAAATCAATCCGATAAAATCGGAAACGTGAAAATTGCACCTGCACCCATAGGCAAGCACATTTGGGGAACGGTTACAATAGGCACTAAAGGTCAAATTGTCATTCCGAAGGCGGCAAGAGATGTCTTTAACCTGAAGGACGGCGACAGAGTTGTCGTTCTCGGAGACGAAAAAGAGGGAATTGCGCTTGTTAAGGCAGAGATATTTGAAGAAAAAATGCAAGAAGCGTTAAAATTAAGTCAACAGGCATTATTTGAATAACAAAAAAGGAGACGATAATTATGAAATGCCCTAAATGCGGAAAAGAAATGCGAGACGGTTATTTGTTTTGCAGTAAAGACGGTGCGTTCAGCTTTGCAAACGAAGTGCCGAGAGTTTTTGAAAACGCCAAAAATGCCGACGGCTTCGTTAAAATAACCGATATTAAAGCGAGTCACCGCACCAAAATTCCGGCTTCGATATGTGAGGCTTGCAAAACCGTTATGTTTGATTATTAAGGAATAACTCCGCATAAAAAACTTAACTCCCGATACGTTTTGATATAATCCCCTTAAAGTAGACACTTGAAAAAAGCAAAAAGATTTCAAGACTACTTTAAGGGGAATTTTTATGTCTAAAGCAAAACTAAGTTATGA
>SFGA01000015.1 GCA_004556705.1 Ruminococcus sp.
AAACTGAGGGAGAGAAAGCAATAAATATCAAACTTTCGTTATCTCTCCCTCAGTCATTTTTCTTCGAAAAACGACAGCTCCCTCGTCAGAGGGAGCCTGAAAATGCGGTTGAAATTCACAGTCTCTCCGAGTTACCTTTACACAAGGGAGGCTGAAATGCGGTTGTAGGTGCATTTTAATATCATATTAACCGATAAACAAACAAAAAACGGCGCTTGAGCACCGCTTTTAGTTATAAACCTTTAACTATAAATTATAATATTAAAATCACATTCTGTCGGGAGTTTCAATGCTGAATGCATTAAGAATGTTGACCATAACGCTTCTTACGCACTCGCAAAGGCAAACTCTCGCCTGCATAAGCGCTTCGTCCTCAACACCGATTCTGCACGCATTGTAATACTTGTGAAAGAGCGTTGCAAGGGTAATTGCGTATCTCGTAATCCTTGCCGGATCATAGTTCTTCGCAGAAAGAACAATCTCGTCTGTGAGCGAAGCAAGATGGCGGATAAGCTCCTTTTCCTCCGGCTCGGTAAGCTTTTCAAGCTCTTCTCTTGTACAAGGCCTCGGAGTAATTCCGTCCTCTTTAAGTTTACGGAGAATACTGCAAATTCTTGCATTTGCGTACTGACAATAATATACGGGATTCTGCGACGATTCCTCAACAGCAAGGTCAAGGTCAAAGTCCATTGTTGAGCCCGGCTCACGCATATTGAACAAAAATCTTACTGCGTCAACGGGGATTTCGTCAAGCAAATCGGTAAGTGTGATTGCCTTACCTGTCCTCTTTGACATCCTGACAACCTCGCCGTTTCTTGTAAGATTTACAAGCTGCATAAGAACAACATCAAGTCTGCTCTCGTCCAAGTCAAGTGCTCTCAAAACACCCTTCATTCTTGCAACGTGTCCGTGGTGGTCAGCGCCCCAAACGTCAATAGCCTTGTCAAAGCCTCTTGTAACAAGCTTGTTTCTGTGATAAGCAATATCAGCGGCAAAATATGTCGGGTTGCCGTTTTTACGGATAAGCACGTCGTCCTTCAACTCAAGCTTATCGATTTCCTCCTGAGTCTTGCCCTGTTCTTTGAGCATCTCTGTCTGAACTTCGATATTCTTGTACCAAAGTGCGCCGTCCTTTTCATAGGTAAGGCCCTTATTTGTAAGGTAATCTATACAGTCCTTGACGTCGCCGCTTTTATGAAGCGTGCTCTCCATAAACCAAGTGTCGTAATTTATACGGTACTTCGCCATATTTTCACGCATTTTGTCAATGTTAAGCGGAAGAGCAAACTCAACAAGTGCCTTTCTTCTCTCCTCTTCGGACTTGTCAATAAATTCGTCGCCGTACTTCTCACGGAATTGCTTTGCCCTCTCGATTATATCTTCGCCGTGATAGCTGTCCTCGGGAAGCTCAACGGCATCCTCGCCCTTTATGAGCTGCTGATAACGAATATCAAGCGAAAGACCGAACTTTTCAATCTGATTTCCTGCGTCATTTACATAAAATTCTCTCTCAACCTCATAGCCTGCCATTTCAAGCACGCTCGCAAGACAATCGCCCAATGCGCCGCCTCTTGCGTTGCCCATGTGCATAGGACCTGTGGGGTTTGCCGATACAAATTCTACATTATATTTCTTACCTTTACCGTAATCGCTTCTGCCGTATTTTTCATTGAGCGACTTAATATCAAGCAAAATATCGGCATAAAAACCGCTGCAAAGTCTAAAATTTATAAAGCCTGCACCCGCAACCGAACATTCCGAAAAATATGTTCCCGTAAGGTCTATATACTCTGCGATTATATCGGCAATTTTCCTCGGTGCGTTGCGGAATACTCTTGCACCTACAAAAGCTACATTTGTCGAGTAATCTCCGTTTGCCCTGTCCTGAGGCACCTCTACGATAAAATCGGGTAACGGCTCAGCCGGAAGCTTGCCGTCTGCAACAGCCCTGCCGACTGCCTCGAGTACAAGAGTTCTTAATTCGTCCTGTGTCTTTTTAACCAATACAGACATCTGTTTTCTCCTTATTTTCTATATTATTCCTTAGGGTTCAATTTAATTTCAAGCTTATTTTTCGCCAAAAAGCCCATATTGAAATCAAGGTCATATTCAAGCAAAATCTTGCCCGAGCCGTCCTCAATATCAATAACGACATCATTTGTATTGACTCCGACACTCAACGCACCTACGGGAGTAACGTATTCCCCGTTGTGTCGAACGCCCTTTTCAAAAATCATCTCGGTTGCGACCGAGCCGTCTTTTTTCATTGAAACGGTGTCGCCGTCAATGACAATTTCGGTATGTACCTTTTCTTTATCGTCAAGATATTCCCAAAATTCAAGCTTCAAGCCGCCGTCGGTTTCGCTCAAATCGCCCGTTACATCAATTTCCGTAACGTCATGCTCGCCGTCGATTACCTGCTCGCCTTTTATGAGAATAACCGCATTGTTTTTAGCCATACATTCTCTCCTCTGCAAGAGCAAACAGCCTGTCGATAAGCTCCGAATAACCTATACCGCTGTGCTCGCAAAGCTTCGGATACATACTTATCGGCGTAAAGCCGGGGATTGTGTTTATCTCGTTGAAAACTACCCTGTTATCTTTTTTGGTAACGAAAAAGTCAACTCTTGAAAGTCCCGAACAACCGAGCACCGTATATGCTCTGACAGCGGCACGGCGAACCTCCTCGATTGTCTCTTCGGAAATATGCGCCGGTATGTAAAGCTCGCTGTTGTCGTTTTCGTACTTCGCCTCGTAATCATAAAAATCGTTTGCAGGCTTAATTTGACCTACCGACATTGCCTTAGCGTCGAAGTTTCCGAGAACGGCGCACTCAACCTCAAAGCCGTCGATAAACTCCTCCAAGACAACCTTTCTGTCCTCTTTGAATGCCACTTCCATAGCCTTTTCAAGCGAAGCTCTGTCAACCGCCTTTGACACGCCGACCGAAGAGCCTGCATTTGCCGGCTTTACAAAAATCGGATAACCGAGATAATCCTCAGCCTTTTTCAAAAATCCGTCTTTAATATCGTTATATTCTTCCTTAATGCAAGAGAGCCACTTTGCCTGACAAATTTCGGCGGAATCTGCAAGCGTGTTTGTGATTGCCTTATCCATACAGCAAGCCGACGAACAATAATCGCAGCCGACATACGGAATTCCCGCAAGCTCAAAAAGTCCCTGTATAGTGCCGTCCTCGCCGTTCTTACCGTGAAGCACGGGAAATGCGACATCGATTTTAATTTTTTCAATCTTATCGTCTCTGAAAACTATAAGGCTCTTATCCTTTCTGTCGGGCGACAAAACAGCCTTTGTGCATTTTCCGCTTTCAAGCCACTTGTCCTCGGGCAAAAGGGAAACATCGCCCTCATAGAGATACCATTCTCCGTCCCTTGTAATTCCGACGGTAACGACCTCATATTTATCGGTTGGGATATGTGAGATAACGTATGAAGCGGAAACGCAGGAAACAAAATGCTCGCTCGACGCACCGCCGAAAATAATAAGTGCTTTTTTCACTTAAATCACCCCATAAAATTCATACATACAGATATATATAATACCATATTAACGATTTATTATCAATTATTTAATAAAAAATTTTAATGACAAATCGCTTTTTATATGTTACAATATCGTTTGTATAAAAAAATTAAGGTGGTTTCAGTATATGATGGAATTGAATGAAGCCCTCAATGCCGTACTTGCAGGCATTGATTCTTCTGTAAAGGCAAACGGCTTTACCGCTGTTGAGGCGAAAGAAAAAACCGACGAGCTTCCCGTTATTCACGACGGCGAGCACAGCTATATCGACTTTGTAGGCGAAAAAGGTAAAATCCGCTTCGAAATCTTCGGAAATCAGGCTTTGCTCTTCTATACCGACGTTAAATCGGATGAAGCTACGGACGAGGATTTGGTTAAGGCTTCGGTCAACTATTTCAATCTTGAGGAATTTGACCAGAAGGATATTAAATCTCTTTGCAATGAGCTTAACGAGACTATAAATGCAAAGTTCGGCACGGCAAACGCTGCTGCCTCCAAGTCAAAGAAGATGCCGACTCCCGTTTCAAAGACGGCTGCCAAAAACGGCTCTCAGGCTTATGACGGCAACACCCTTGCCAACAGACTTTCCGCAATTTATCCCGAGCTTAAGGAGCCGTACAGAGCAAACTTTGAAAAGTATGATGAGTTCCTTCCCGAAGAGTTTTTCGTAGACTATGGTGCAAAGCCCGTTATCAACACAATCAGATCGGGTAACGCTTCGGAAATCAAGCGCCTTTTCAAAATTCTCAACGACATTTACGAAAACGGCAGTTCGGACGTTCAGGGGCTTATCGCCGTTACCATTCTCGGCGAAATGAACAACGACCCCGTGCTCTGCGAAAGAGCAGCCGAATATATGTGTGAGGATATGAAGGAGCCTGTGCTTCTCGTCAACAAATTCCTTGCAACCTCAAGAGGAAAGAAAGCTAAAGAAAAGCTTAAAAATCCCCCTGCATACAAGCCGAAAAAGGAAAAGAAGCCGGGTATGTTCGCTCAGATGATGAACGAAGGTATGGCTCAAAACGGCGGAATGCCTCCGATGTAATCGGTTAAAAATAACAAGGTTAACCCCCGAGTATTGGCTGATACTCGGAGGTTTTTATGACAAAAGGGAACTGATTTTCAGTTCCCTTTTGCTGTGTGAAAAATCTATATCAGCCGACATCCGTCTTTAGAGTGTCGATGATATTGTCGTCATTTATCCTGTCTATCGAATAGAACAGTGCGCTTTCGATAATCAGGAATACCGCAGCCGAAGCTATAAGGTACGGCGAAATATTAAGCTGAAAGCCGAAATCAAAGCTGTTTGCAAGCACCTTGTACATTAAGAAATGTATCAAAACGCTTACGGGCAATGAAAACGCAAGCGACCTTGCACCGTAGCTGAACGATTCGAGGTAAATCATTCTCTTAAACGCTTTCGGCGTCATTCCGACAGAACGAAGCATTGCAAATTCCCTACGCCTTTCGTTCATTGAGTTCGATATTGTGTTTATGATGTTCATAATCGAAATCAGCGTGATAAGTGTGATAAAGCCGTAAACGAATACCTTTGTTATCAGAAGAATATTGTTTATCGCATTCATTGAAGAGCCGGATTGTGAAACACTGAGATACTCAGCATCAGTCTTGTAAAGCTCTTCGCTTATTTGATCTATAACGCTCTGAATTTCCTGCTTATCTTTTACGAATATATACGCAGTTGACGGCGAGTAGTCCTTGAGCGATTCGGGTATAGCTTCATCGCACATTATAATCACAGGATTTGCCGAATGTCTGAAGTTGAAGGTTTCCTCCGACCACAAGGTCGTTGTTTGAATACCTATTTCAATCGGTGCATCAACATATACATTATTGCCCTGCTCGTCTTTATCTTTGTTTATTTGAACATTTATTTTCTTGCCCGAAATATCGTTTAAGGGATTTTCGGAATAGGTCTTTGAGTCCTTTTTGCCGTAGGTTGTATTTACGAGAATTGCACGGGGATTGTCCTTGTCGTGATATTTTTCCGTGCTTTCCGAAAGCTCACGAAGATAGCTGTCAAACGCATTGCGGTCAAGATAAACAACGGTACAATTCAAGCCGTCATCCATTGTGTGAGCCGTAGAATAATCCTTAAAATACGAAGCGTCGATTTTGCCGAACTCAAAGGTCATAATGTAGCTTTTCTCTACCCCTGCCGTGTTTTTCACTGCGTCTGAAAGCTCTTTTGCGTGTCCGCAATCGGTGCTTATCATACTGTCGGCGGTTTTGTTAAAGCTTGCTTCCATTACATCCGTGAACATTGAGCTGAAATTCATAACGGTAAGGAAAACAACAACGCTCAAGAACAGAGAGAAGACAATGTTGCGTGAACGTCTGCCGTTTCGCTTATAATTCTTTGCGGCGAGCGTACCCTCATAGCCAAATATTTTACCGACAAGCCTTGAGGTACGAAGCTTTTTCGGATTTTTAATCTTAACTGCTTCGTTTTGACGAATTGCCTCGATAGCGGTCGTCTTTGATGCTTTTCTTGCAGGAATGTATGAGGAAATGAATATCGTCAAGGCACTTGCCAAAATTGTGCCGAGAATTACAATCAAATTCACATACACCTTGAGCGTGCCGTCATATTCAACCGCCAGTGTTGCCATAAATGCCTTTCTGATACACGCAAAGGTGATTGCTATACCGCCGACGCCCGACAAAATTCCCACGGGTATACCGATAGCGCCGAGTATAAAGCCCTCGAAATATACGGACATTCTCTTTTGCTTTTTGGTCGCACCTACCGACGAGAGCATACCGAGGTATTTTGCCCTCTCCTGATACGATACCGCAAAGCTGTCATATATCATAAATATCGAAACAACCGCAATTATCAAGAGCAATATTCCCGCAAAGCCCACAAGTGAGCCTAAAATTGTGTTGTCCTTCACAATTCCCGAAAAAGTGAAAAGCTCCGTATTGTAGGAATAACCCTCAATATCCTTTCCGAGAGCATTTGCGGTTGCCTGCATTTTATCCCAAATCGAGTTATCGAGCTTGTCATAACGCACATAGACATTAGCAATATTAACCTGCTTTAGCACTTCGTCATCACAGCCGACAAATAAATTGACATTATCGGTTCCCGATACCTTGCTTTGAGTGTAACCGACCACAAGAAAATCTCTTGTTACAATTTCTCCGTTTTTCTTTTGAATATCAAGCGTTACGGTATTGCCTACGGCGTAATTTTCGTCTTTTTCGGCAAAGTCCTTTACAACAAGAATTTCATTGCTGTTTTTCGGGTATCTGCCGACGGAAACGGTAACATTTCTCATATCAAACCAATTTCCGTCAACTATAAACACGCTTTCGGGCGTCTGTATTTTGTCGTTTCCTTTCGGTGCGGTACTGCCGTAAAATGCCGAAAGGGATATTTCTTCTATATTTTTATCGTTTTTATAAATACTCCTATTGTCGACAAAATTCGCCTCCTGAAATTTTGCATGCCAATTTCCGTCAACCGCAAGCGTTGTATTTTGAAAGAATTTTACAAATGAAATTGCACTTGTAAACACCGCCGTTACCATAGCTACTGAAACGATAATCGCAAGCACGGTCAAAACGCTGCGTTTTTTGTGCGATTTAAGGTGTCTTAGAGTGAGAGTGTTAACAATATTCACTTATCTCACCTCATCTCTCAAAATCTTTCCGTCGTTTATTTCAATTACTCTGTCGGCGGAAAGGGCAATTCGCTCGTCGTGAGTGATGATAATTACCGTCTGCTTGTTTTCCTTATTAAACTGTCTTAAAAGCTTGATTATCTCCTTGCTGTTTTCGCTGTCAAGGTTGCCCGTCGGCTCATCCGCAAGCAAAAGTGCCGGAGAGTTCAAAAGTGCTCTGCCGATCGACACCCTCTGCTGTTGACCGCCCGAAAGCTCATTCGGAAGATGCTTTAATCTGTTTTCAAGTCCCAACTTTTCAACAAGCATTTCTATCTGCTTTTGGTCGGGCTTTCTGCCGTCAAGTAAAAGCGGAAGCGTCAGATTTTCCTCAACCGTCAAAATCGGAATAAGGTTATAAAACTGATAGATAAGACCTATCTGCCTGCGACGGAAAATCGCAAGAGCCGTTTCGTCAAGGTCGCTGATTTTTGTTCCGTTTATAATTACCTCGCCGCTTGTCGGGACATCAACTCCGCCGAGAATATGCAAAAGCGTTGACTTGCCCGAGCCAGACGGTCCTACAATAGCGATAAACTCGCCCTGCTCCACGCTGAAGGAAACATTGTCGAGAGCCTTGACAAGAGTATCGCCCTCGCCGTATGTTTTGCACAAATTTTTAGTTTCAAGAATTTTCATAGCACATCTGCTCCTTTCAACGCCTATATTATCCCCTCAACCTTACAATAAGGTTACAAAAACGGTTACAGTTTTGTCATATTATCGATTTGTAGAATTTTACGGTAAAAGTCGAGCCTTTTCCGACCTCGCTTTCAACCGTCACGGAGGCGTTCTGCTTTGAAAGTATTTCCTTTGAAAGAGCAAGACCTATGCCCACACTATCCGAAGATGAGTTTTTGCCGTGATAAAATCTGTCAAAAATATGCGGTAAATCCTCTTTTTCAATTCCGCAGCCTGTATCGCTTATCTTAAACTCGGAATATATATTGGTATCCGTTGCGCTGACGGTAAGCCTGCCGCCCGATTGTGAATGTTCAATGCAATTTTTGATAATATTTTTTAATGCCTCTTCAGTCCAGTTCTTGTCTCCTGTAAAGTTGAACGCCTTTACAGGCTTTTCAATCTCTATCTCCTTCAATTCCAAGCTCAAAAGGAACGGAGAAAGACAATCGTTTACAATTTCAACCGACGAAAGCTCGGTTTTGTTAAATTCCACGGTGTCCGCATCGAGTTTTGAAAGTTTTAACAATGTAGCGGTCAGCCAATTCATCTTATCAACCTGCGTTTTTATTATATCGATAAATTCCGCACGCTTTTCGCTGTTTTCCTCTGCTTCGAGCAAGTCGGTCATAACGGTAATCGAGGTAAGCGGAGTTTTAAGCTGATGCGTAATATCGGCAAGTGAATCGACAAGGAACAGCTTTTCCTTTTTCAATTCTTCGTTTGTGGTTTTGAGCTTTATAACTACCTTATAGATATTGTTTTTGAGAATTGACAGCTCGCCCTCGGTGTTGTCGCTGACATTGAGCGAAAAATCGCCCGAGCAGACAAGCGACAAATACCTATTCAGCTCCTTGAGATAATCCATCTGCCTTTTCTTCCAAATGCAGAAAAGCGATATAATCACAGCCGACAGCAGAAGGCAGATTAAGCTGCAAACGGGATTTATAAATGCAGTGCCGACACACGCAGCCGCCGACACCGAAACGCATACTATAATTATTTTTACGAAATCTGATTTTTTCATTTCATCAAGTACCCCATTCCACGAACTGTTTTTATATATTGCGGATCGTTCGGGTCGTTTTCGATTTTATCACGAAGCCTTTTAATATAAACGGTAAGCGTGTTATCGTTCACGAAATCGCCGTCAACATCCCATATCTCCTCAAGCAGCTTGCGTCTTGTAAGCACCGTGCCTCGATTATTCACAAACGATAAAAGCAATCTGTATTCCATAGCGGTCAAAATTACCTCCTCGCCACGAAGCAGTACCCTCGCCTCTGCGGTATTCACGGACAGTTCGCCGATTTTTATAATTCCGTCTGCGTTGTCCTTTGAGTATCGTCGAAGCACGCTTTTCACTCTCGCAAGCAGCTCACGAACACGAAACGGCTTTGAAATATAATCATCCGCACCGAGCTCAAAACCCGTAACAACGTTTATTTCATCATCATAGGCGGTCAAAAATATTACAGGTAAATCGCCCTTTGATTTTATGAGTGAGCAGACCTCATATCCGTTTCCGTCAGGCAGAGTCAAGTCAAGAATATAAAGGTCAAATTCTTCATTTTCAACTGTCTTTTTAGCCTCCGCAACGGTTTTGACAAGGGTTACCTCGTATTTTTCACTATCGAGAGTGTATGAAAGACCGATACCGATTGCCTCGTCGTCCTCAAGCACAAAAATTCTCATAAAATCACCTCGAAGCTATTGTAACATAACAAGAATATAAATTCTATTACAGTTTTGTAAGAATATGGAATATTGCATCATAAATTTTCCGTATTTTCCATTATTTATTATGCGACAAATTCACTATTTATTGTTGAAAATACAATAGGTTTGTGCTAAAATTGATAATTGAGCAAAAAGTTTGTCAATTTTTTAACATTCTTTTTCTCAAGCTGTTTTAACAACAAAATTCCAATTATAAAAGGGAGTCTTCGTATGTACAAAATCTTGCGAAAGAAAAGCTTAAATCCGACTGTTACGCAGATGGAAATTGAAGCTCCGTTAGTTGCCAAAAAGGCAAAGCCCGGTCAGTTTATCATCCTGCGTGTTGATGCCGACGGCGAGCGAATACCGTTGACCGTTGCAGGAACAAACGCCGAAGAAGGATCGGTTAAGATAATCTTCCAGATTGTCGGCGCAACGACCGAAAAATTAAATCACAAGCAGCAGGGCGAATTTTTACAGGACTTTGTAGGTCCTCTCGGCGTTCCGACAAAAACAGAGGGAATTAAAAAGGTCTGCATTATCGGCGGCGGCGTGGGTTGTGCAATTGCAATGCCCGTAGCTCAGGCTTTTCAAAAGCTCGGTGCCGACGTTACAAGCATAATCGGCTTTAGAGATAAAAACCTTGTTATATTAGAGGACGAATTCACCGCTTGCTCAAACAGAATGTTCCTTATGACCGACGACGGTTCATACGGCAGGCACGGCAACGTTACCGTTCCGCTTAAAGAAATGCTCGAGGCAGGCGAAAAATTCGATATGATAATCGCAATAGGACCGCTTGTTATGATGAAGTTTGTAGTCCTTGCCGCAAAGCCGTTCGGCGTACCTGTTACCGTTTCAATGAACCCGATTATGATCGACGGTACGGGAATGTGCGGCGGCTGTCGTCTTACGCTTAATCAAGACGGCAAGAAGGTTACGAAATTTGCCTGTGTTGACGGCCCTGACTTTGACGGCTATGAGGTCGATTTTGACGAGGCTATGTCAAGAGGCAGAATGTACGCAGATTTTGAACGTCACGCTTACGAAGAAACCTGCAATCTTTTCAAGAAAGCTTAACGGGGAGTGTTAATATGCCAGTATCACAGAAAAAACATGAAATGCCCACTCAGTCCCCTGAGATAAGAGCAAAAAATTTCAAAGAAGTCGCACTCGGATATTCCGAGGAGACGGCTGTCGCAGAGGCACAGAGATGCCTTAATTGTAAAAACAGACCGTGTGTCAGCGGTTGTCCCGTAAACGTTCACATTCCCGATTTTATTTCTAAAATCAAAGAGGGAGATTTTGAGGGCGCATACCGTGAAATATCGCTTTCATCAACACTTCCTGCTGTTTGCGGCAGAGTTTGTCCGCAGGAAACGCAGTGTGAGAGCAAATGCACGCTCGGTATTAAATTTGAGCCTGTCGGAATAGGCAGACTTGAACGCTTTGTTGCCGATTGGCATAATGAAATTCAGACTGTCGCACCCGTTGCTCCTCAATCAAACGGACACCGTGTTGCGATTGTCGGCTCAGGTCCTTCAGGCCTTACCTGTGCAGGCGACCTTGCAAAAAAAGGCTACAAGGTTACAATTTTCGAAGCATTACACACCGCAGGCGGAGTTCTTGTATACGGTATTCCCGAGTTCAGACTTCCGAAGTCAATCGTTGCAAAAGAGGTTGATACTCTTAAAGCTCTCGGCGTAGATATTAAAACAAACGTCGTTATCGGTAAAACTCTCATGGTTGACGAGCTGTTCGATATGGGCTATGAAGCTGTTTTCATAGGCTCGGGCGCAGGACTTCCCAACTTTATGGGTATCCCCGGCGAATCGTTAAAGGGCGTTTACTCGGCAAATGAATTTTTGACAAGAAGCAACCTTATGAAAGCATATAAAGACGATCCCATTACCCCGATTATGAAGGGCGGAAAGGTCGCAATAATCGGCGGCGGCAACGTTGCAATGGATGCAGCAAGAACTGCTCTTCGTCTCGGTGCGGATAAGGTATATGTCGTTTACCGCCGTTCTATGGAGGAGCTTCCCGCAAGAAAGGAAGAGGTCGAGCACGCTATGGAGGAGGGAATTGATTTCCGTCTTCTCAACAATCCTGTTGAAATTCTCGGCTATAACAATCCCGACAATCCGAGAGATGAGAAAAACGGCTTTGTTACGGGTATGAAATGTATTAAAATGGAATTGGGAGAGCCTGACGCAAGGGGCAGAAGGCGTCCTATTCCGATTGAGGGCAGTGAATTTATCCTTGATGTTGATACTGTTGTCGTTTCAATCGGCACATCGCCCAATCCGCTTATCAAGAGCACCACAAAGGGGCTTGAGGTCAACGAAAGAGGCGGAATTATCATAAACGAGGACGGTCTTACCACAAGGGACTGCGTTTACGCAGGCGGCGACGCTGTTACGGGTGCTGCTACCGTCATTTCGGCTATGGGTGCAGGAAAACACGCCGCAAAGGCGATTGACGAGTATCTCAGCAAATAAACATTAAGGCTCGATGCCTTACATTGAAGAGGTGGCTTATGGAAAAGGAATTTGATTTCAGCGTTGTTGACGAAATTCTCTCACGGCACGAGAAAGCGGAGCTGTCAACAATATCTATTCTCCAAGATATTCAGGATTATTATCACTATTTACCAAAGGAAGTTTTCCCCTATGTTGCAAAGGCAATCGGTGTGGGCGAGGCAAGGCTTTACGGAGTGGCTACCTTCTATGAAAACTTCTCGCTTGAACCAAAGGGAAAATATGTTATCCGCTGCTGTGACGGTACGGCTTGCCATGTAAGAGGCTCGCTTCCGATACTTGACCAGCTTCGAAAGACTCTTGATCTGAGTGAAGAAAAAAAGACTACCGACGATTTGAATTTCACGGTCGAAACGGTTTCTTGTCTCGGTGCTTGCGGTCTTGCACCGGTTATCACGGTAAACGGCGTTGTTCATCCTTCCATGACGCCCGAAAAAGCATTGGACTTGCTTGATGAGCTTAAAGCAGAGCTTGAAAAGGAGGCTGAAGAATAATGGGCAAACTTAATTCGAGAGCCGACCTTATTGCTCTGCGTGAGGAATGTGTCAAAGCATTTGAGGCAGAGAAAACAAAAATTCTTGTCTGCGGAGGTACGGGCTGCGTTGCAGGCGGTTCGCTTGACATTTACGCAAGACTTAAAGAATTGCTTGAAGAAAGAGGCATACCCGTTGAGGTCGAGCTGGCTCACGAGCCGCACGACGGAGTTGTCGGCATGAAAAAAAGCGGCTGCCACGGCTTCTGCGAGATGGGCCCGTTGGTACGCATTGAGCCGTCGGGCTGGCTTTACACAAAGGTCAAGCTTGACGACTGCGAAGAAATCATAGAAAAGACGATTATCGGCGGAGAAAATATAGAAAGACTTGCATATAAGCAGGACGGCAAGGTTTATCAAAAGCAGGAGGAAATCCCCTTTTATAAAAAGCAAACACGAGTTGTGCTCGGCTCTTGCGGTCACATAAACGCAGGCTCTGTTCGTGAGTATCTTGCTGTCGGCGGCTATAAGGCGTTCGAAAAATGCCTTTTTGATATGCAGCCCGAAGATATAATCAAGGTTATTTCCGACTCAAATCTTCGAGGAAGAGGAGGCGGCGGCTTCCTTTGCGGTAAAAAATGGGCTTCCTGTGCCAAGCAAAAGGAAAATCCAAAATATATAGTTTGTAACGGCGACGAGGGCGACCCCGGTGCATTTATGGACCGTTCCGTTATGGAGGGCGATCCGCACAAATTGCTTGAGGGCATGATGATTGCAGGTCTTGCAATCGGCTCATCCGACGGTTATATCTATGTTCGTGCCGAATATCCGCTTGCGGTCGAAAGACTTAAAATGGCTATTTCTCAGGCTGAAGATTGCGGTATTCTCGGCGACAACATTCTCGGAACGGGTAAATCGTTCCGTATACATATAAATAAGGGCGCAGGTGCGTTTGTCTGCGGCGAGGGCTCGGCTCTTACCGCTTCTATCGAGGGAAAAAGAGGTATGCCTCGTGTTAAGCCGCCGAGAACGGTTGAGCACGGACTTTTCGGCAAGCCCACTAACCTCAACAACGTTGAAACCTACGCAAATGTTCCCGAAATCATAAATAGGGGTGCGGAATGGTACAAATCAATAGGCCCGGAAAACAGCCCCGGCACAAAGGCGTTTGCGCTTACGGGTACAATTCAAAACACGGGACTTATCGAAGTTCCTATGGGTACAACGCTTCGTGAGGTAATCTTCGATATAGGCGGAGGTATGCGAGGCGGTACGAATTTCAAGGCTGTTCAAATCGGCGGTCCGTCGGGCGGTTGTCTTACGGAAAAGGACCTTGATATTCCGCTTGATTTTGACTCGCTTAAAAAGGTCGGCGCAATGATAGGCTCGGGCGGACTTGTTGTTATGGACGACAAGACCTGTATGGTCGAGGTTGCACGCTTCTTTATGAACTTTACGCAAAACGAGTCGTGCGGCAAATGCGTTCCGTGCCGTGAGGGTACAAAGCGTATGCTTGAGATTCTTGAAAGAATTACTCAGGGCAAGGGCAAGGACGGCGATATTGAATTGCTTGAGGAGCTTGCCGATACAATTTCCAACACCGCCCTTTGCGGACTAGGAAAAACTGCTCCCTCCCCTGTTATTTCAACAATTAAAAATTTCCGTGAGGAATATGAGGCGCACGTTTATAAAAAGCGTTGCCCTGCCGGTGCGTGCAGTAAATTAAACATTTATGTTATCGACCCCGAGCGTTGCAGAGGCTGCTCAAAATGTGCGAGAAACTGCCCCGTCGGTGCTATCAGCGGTCAAGTAAGATCGCCTTATGTTATCGATCAGGATAAATGTATCAAGTGCGGAGCATGTATGAGCAACTGCGCATTTTCAGCTATAAGGAGGGAAGAATGATGCTTCTTGAAAATATGATGGAAATTGACGGTATTCCCGTTAAAATCGAGGGCGAGCGAAACCTCCTTGAAGTAATCAGCAAAACAGGAATTAAGCTTCCCGTTTTCTGCTACCATTCCGACCTTTCAATCTACGGTGCTTGCCGTATGTGTATGGTTGAGGATGAAAACGGCAGAATGATGGCGTCCTGCTCAACCGTTCCGAAGGCGGGAATGAAAATAAAGACAAATACGGGCAGACTTCGCAAGTACCGCAAGAGCATACTTGAGCTTTTGCTTGCAAGCCATTGCAGAGATTGTACAACCTGTGAGAACAGCGGAAAATGTCGCTTGCAGGAGCTTGCGGTTCAATTCGGTATTACCGATGTCCGTTTCCCGAATGACAAAACGGAGTCCGAAAGAGACGAGTCATCTTACAGCATTGTCAGAGATTCAAGCAAATGTATTCTCTGCGGCGACTGTGTGCGTGAATGTAACGAAATTCAGCACGTCGGAGCTATCGACTTTGCATACAGAGGCTCGAACGCAACTATAAGCACAGCCTTTAACAAACCGCTTGCGGAGTCTCTCTGCGTAAACTGCGGTCAATGTGCGGCTGCTTGCCCAACGGGTGCGATTATCGTTAAAGACGACACTCAAAAGGTTTGGGATAAAATTGACGACCCCGAGGTTTTTGTTACCTGCGAGATTGCCCCTGCCGTTCGTGTCGGTATCGGCGAGGAATTAGGCTTGGACGACGGCGAATACGCAATGAACAGAATTATTGCTGCACTTCACCGTATGGGCGTCGATAAGGTTTATGACACGGTAACGGGTGCAGACCTTACGGTTATTGAGGAAACAAGGGAGTTTATAGACCGTCTTGAAAACGGCGGCACGCTTCCGCTGTTTACCTCCTGCTGTCCTGCTTGGGTGTCATTTGTCGAGAAAAAATACCCCGAATTTCTTCCCAACGTATCAACCTGCCGTTCGCCTATGAGTATGTTCTCGGCGGTTATTAAGGAGTATTACAAGGATAAGCTTCCCGAGGGCAAGACAAAGCATTATCACTTTGCGCTTATGCCCTGTACAGCTAAAAAGAGTGAGGCAAAGCGCCCCGAGTTTAACGGCTGTACCGATGATGTAATCACAACGCAAGAGCTTATCGGTATGATTAAAAAATCGGGAATTATGTTCAACGAGCTTGAGCCCGAAGCGGTTGACCTGCCGTTTGGCGAAATGTCGGGTGCAGGCGTGATTTTCGGCGTTACGGGCGGCGTAACAGAAGCGGTTTTGCGCTATGTTGCAGGCGACAACTCAAAAACAACGCTTATGCAGATTGAATACACGGGTATCAGAGGACTTGAGGCTGTCAAGGTGGCTGAAATTCCCTACGGCGACAGAAAGCTTAAAATTGCCGTTACCTCGGGACTTGCAAACGCAAGAAAGATAATCAAGGGTATTCAAAGAGGCGAGCTTCATTATGACCTTGTTGAGGTTATGGCTTGCCGTGGCGGCTGTATATCGGGTGCGGGTCAGCCATATATCTCGCACAGACACCGTATCAAGCGTGCAGACGGACTTTACCGTTCGGACAAGAGCAGCATTGTTAAATGTTCACAGGATAACAGACTTCTTGATGAGCTTTACGAGGGTGTTCTCAACGGTAGGACGCATGAGCTTCTCCATGTTGATTATGTAAAGAAAGATAAATAAAAGCATTAAAAGCCAAAAAGCACACTTCGTTGGTATCGGCAAATACTTTGCAAATGAGGAGTTGCACAGTGAGTGAGAGACAGCCAAAGGCTGTTGCGTACGATACGAAGCAAACGACGACGTTGTAGGGCGGTGGCTTGCTGCCGCCGTGGTAATTGATGTATTTATAATAACTTTCAGTATATAACAAATTGAAAATTTAGCACAAACACAGGCTCCCTTGTAAAGGGAGCTGTCGTTTTTTTGGAACAAAAAAATGACTGAGGGATTTTTATAAATTCGTAATCAACCTTACAATCCCTCCGAGTTGCCTACGGCAACCCACCTCCCTTTACAAGGGAGGCTGTGTCGGACAACCGCAAGGGCTGTCCCTACGGTACGATATTGAATTTAATTTACTAACAGACGTTAATTATCATATACCCGTTAATTAGCACGGCGGCAGCAAGCCACCGCCCTACTCCATTGGATATAAAGTCTACTCGCACTTCTAATTCCTAACTTTTTTCTCTGCTTGCACAGGCATTTGTCCCACTCTAACGCAAAAAGCGGACAGTACATTATATGAACTGTCCGCTTAAATTATTTTGTGATATTCACTTTTAGGATTACTCGTCCTTGCCGCAGCAGTGTTTATATTTTTTACCGCTTCCGCACGGGCAGGGATCATTTCTGCCTATCTTCTTTTCCTTTTTAACGGGACGTTTCTTTTCGCTTCCGTCGGTAGCTCCGCTGGTGCCTGTAATCTTGGCCTGCTCCTCACGTTTTACTTCCTCGTTTGTACGAAGAATAACCGTAAGAATACCCGTTACAGTACCCTCGCAGATAGCCGCACTCATCTCATCGAACATATCAAAGCTCTCAAGTCTGAACGCAACAACGGGATCCTGCTGACCGTAAGAACGAAGATAAATTCCGCTCTTCAAGTCCTCCATCTCGTCAATATGATCCATCCATCTGCGGTCAACGTTTGCAAGAAGAATCTTTCTTTCAAGCTCTGCCATAATTTCAGCGCCGTACTTCTCCTTACGCTCGTCAAATCTCTTGTGAGCGCAATCAAGGAACAACTTTTTGAAATCATCTGCGGTGCTAAGGCCTGTTTCGTCTTTACCGTCAAGCACCCACGCAAGCTTTGTGAGCATTCCCTGAACGTTCCACTCCTCTTTCGGCAATGCCGACGGGCAGTAGAAGTCAACCTGCTGATTGAAATAATCGTCAATCATCTTTGTAATTGTAGCGTCAAGGTCAACACCGTCAAGAATTTGATTTCTCTGACCGTAAATAACCTCTCTCTGCTTATTCATAACGTCGTCGAAGTTAAGAACCTGACGTCTTGCGGCAAAGTTGTTGCCCTCAACCTTCTTTTGAGCGCCCTCGATAAGATTTGTAAGCATCTTGGTTTCAAGCGGCATATCGTCATCAACGTTAAACGTGTCAAGAATCATATAGAATCTGTCGCCTGCGAAGAGTCTCAAAAGCTCATCCTCAGCCGAAAGATAGAAGCGGCTCTTACCCGGGTCGCCCTGACGTCCCGCACGACCTCTCAACTGGTTGTCGATACGGCGTGATTCGTGTCTTTCCGTACCGATAATATAAAGACCGCCTGCCTCACGAACCTTTTTAGCCTCTTCGGCAATCTCTTCCTTATGCTTCTGCTCAAGCTCGTGGAAAACCCGTCTTGCCTCGATAATATCCTCATTATCCGTTTCAGCATAGCCCGTTGCCTCTGCGATAAGCTCCTCTGTGAAACCTTTTTTACGCATTTCGGACTTCGCCATAAACTCGGGGTTACCGCCGAGGATAATATCTGTGCCTCGTCCTGCCATATTTGTAGCAATGGTAACTGCACCGTACTTACCTGCCTGAGCAACGATTTCAGCCTCTTTGTCGTGGTACTTCGCATTGAGGACTTCGTGCTTAATGCCTCTCTTTTTAAGAGCCTTTGAAAGCAATTCACTCTTTTCAATGTTTACCGTACCTACAAGAACAGGCTGACCCTTTGCGTTAGCCTCAAGGATTTGCTCGATTATCGCATTGAACTTTGCCTGCTCCGTCTTATAAAGCAAGTCGTTCTGATCATCTCTTATCATCGGCTTATTGGTTGGAATTGCGATAACATCAAGTCCGTAAATCTCTTGGAACTCGGTGCTCTCGGTCATTGCCGTACCTGTCATACCCGAAAGCTTGTCATAAAGGCGGAAATAATTCTGAAAGGTGATTGTAGCAAGAGTTTTTGACTCCCTCTCGACCTTAACGCCCTCTTTTGCCTCAATAGCCTGGTGAAGTCCGTCGGAATAACGTCTGCCGAGCATAATTCTGCCCGTAAATTCATCAACAATAAGAACTTCGCCATCTTTAACAACATAATCGACATCACGTTTCATAACACCGTGCGCACGGATAGCCTGATCGATATGGTGCTGAATGGTAATATTCTCTGCGTCCATAAGGTTTTCAAGATTGAAGAAGCGTTCTGCCTTTTCAATACCGCTCTTTGTAAGAGTTGCGCTCTTTGCCTTTTCGTCAACAACATAGTCGCCGTCTGCATTGGCAAGCTCTTCCTCGGCGTTCATCTTTGTATCAAGCTCTTTAACTGTAATCTTGCGAAGTGTTTTAACAAAATTATCGGCAATTTTATAAAGGTCGGTTGACTTGTCGCCTGCACCCGAAATGATAAGCGGAGTTCTCGCCTCGTCTATAAGAATTGAGTCAACCTCATCGACAATCGCAAAATTATGGCCACGCTGAACTCTCTGCTCTGCATAAATAACCATATTGTCACGAAGATAGTCAAAGCCCATCTCGTTGTTTGTGCCGTAGGTTATGTCGGCATTGTAAGCCTCACGTCTCTGCTCGTTGTCAAGTTCGTGAACAATAAGACCTACGGAAAGTCCCAAAAATCTGAAAACCTTTCCCATCCACTCGGAGTCACGGCGAGCAAGGTAATCGTTTACGGTTACAATGTGGACTCCCTTTCTCGAAAGCGCATTAAGATAGGCAGGAAGCGTTGCGACAAGAGTTTTACCCTCACCTGTTTTCATCTCGGCAATTCTGCCTTGATGAAGGATAATTCCGCCGATTATCTGCACGGGGAAATGTTTCATATTAAGCACACGCCATGAAGCCTCACGGCAGGTAGCAAATGCCTCAGGCAAAATATCGTCAAGCGTTTCACCGTCTGCAAGTCTTTTTTTGAATTCATCGGTCTTTGCCTTGAGTTGCTCGTCTGAAAGACGGCTGTATTCTTCCTCATAAGCGAGGACTTTTTTCTGTATCGGCATTACTCTTTTAACTTCTTTTGAAGAGTAGTCGCCGAAAATCTTTTTAAGTAAGGACATAGTCTTTTCCTTTCGCTACATAATTATACAGATATATTATATAACATATATACTTGTAAATCTACTGTTTTTTGTAAAAAACAGGCTGTAAAAAGACAAGTTTTTACAGCCTGTTAATTTATTTTTCGGTATTTTCGCCGTCAACGGTTTCCGAAGCTTCTTTATTTTCGGAAGTTTCGGGTGCAACTGCCTCGTCTGACTTTACTTCTGATTCAGGGTTTGCATCAGAATTCGTTTCAGCCTCGGGCTTTGCCTCGTCCTTGTCCTCATTAGCAAATAAAGGCTCAAGCTCTTCGCCGTTCATTATGCGCCTAAACTCGTCGCCCGTAAGCTTTTCACGCTTAACAAGTTCAAGTGCTACGGCATGAAGCTTGTCAATGTGCTCTGTAAGAATATCCTCAGTCTGCTTGTAAGCGTTGAGAATAATCTTTTCAACCTCGTCGTCAATCTGCGAAGCAACAGCCTCCGAATAGTTCCTCATGTGGTTATAGTCTTTGCCGAGGAATACCTCGTCATTGTTCTGACCGAAAGCGATAGGTCCGAGCTTTTCACTCATACCATAGCGTGTAACCATTTTTCTTGCCTGCTCCGACGCTCTTTCAATATCGTTCGAAGCACCGGTTGAAATGTCATTGAAAATAATTTTTTCCGCAACACGACCGCCGAGAAGTCCGACAATATCATCAAGCATTTTTGATTTCATAAGGTGCATTTCATCATGCTCGGGCTGATACATTGTAAATCCGCCTGCCATACCTCTCGGTACGATTGAAATGTGGGTAACGGGGTCTTCATGCTCAAGATAGAACGAAGTAACCGCATGACCTGCCTCATGATAAGCGGTGATTTTCTTATCCTTTTCGGAAATTTTATGAGATTTCTTCTCCGTACCGACAACAACCTTCATTGTCGCCTCTTCAATTTCCTTCATTGTGATTGCCTTTAATTTTCTTCTTGCCGCAAGCAAAGCCGCTTCGTTAAGAAGATTTTCAAGGTCAGCACCCGTAAAGCCGACCGTTGCGCCTGCGATATTGCGAAGGTTAACATCGGGGCCAAGCGGTTTATGTCTTGCGTGAACCTTAAGGATTTCCTCTCTACCCTTCAAATCGGGATAGTTTACGGTAACCTGTCTGTCAAATCTGCCCGGTCTTAAAAGAGCCGGATCAAGAATGTCGGGACGGTTAGTCGCCGCAATTACGATAACGCCCTCGTTAGGTCCGAAGCCGTCCATTTCAACAAGCAGCTGGTTAAGAGTCTGTTCTCTCTCGTCATGTCCGCCGCCCATTCCTGCGCCTCTGTGTCTGCCGACTGCATCAATCTCATCGATAAAGATAATTGACGGTGCATTTTTCTTTGCCTCTGCGAAAAGGTCTCTGACACGGGAAGCACCGACGCCGACATACATTTCAACGAAATCGGAGCCTGAAATTGAGAAGAACGGTGCGCCTGCCTCGCCTGCAACCGCACGGGCAAGCAAGGTTTTACCTGTACCGGGAGGGCCCACTAAAAGCACGCCCTTAGGTATTCTTGCGCCGAGAGCACTAAAGTCCTTTGGTGATTTAAGAAATTCAACAATTTCCTCAAGCTCTTCCTTTTCCTCGTCCGCACCTGCAACATCAGCAAATGTGGTCTTATTTTTATCGTCGTTTTTCTTATATCTCGCCTTGCCGAAGGACATAGCTCTGTTGTTTTCGCTCTGAACACTCTGATTCATTCGCTTGAACATAAAGAACATTACGCCTGCAAGCAAGAGAATCATAACAACCGTCGGTAAAAGGCTTACCCACCAAGAGTTTGCCGTACCCGAAGCATAGTCCATTTTAATTTGGCTGTCGGGATTTTCCTTATTGTACTCGACAACATCATCATGAATATCATCGACAAAAAGGCTGACATTCGGAACGGTATATCTGTAAACAGTTTCATCGTCCTTTAATTTGTATTCGAGCGCACCGCTTGACAAATTGAGCTTGTATTCCGTAACCGCATGGGTTTCAAACATATTGACAACCTCATAGTACTCGGTTTTCTTCTTGCTCTGCGGTCCGACCGCCGAGTAAGTAGCAATTACAAGCACAAGTGCTAGCGGAATTACAATATACGGAATTATCGCTTTCCAGTTCGTTTTTTTCAATGGATTTTCTCTCCTTTAATTGTTCTCATAAACGCTGGGTTTGAGAATACCTACATAAGGTAAATTTCTGTATTTTTCCGCATAGTCAAGACCGTAGCCTACAACAAATGCGTCGGGAATTGTAGCACCCGAATAATCGGCTTTAAGGTCAACGGCTCTTCTCTCGGGTTTGTCGAGAAGAGTGCAAATCTTAATGCTCGACGGATTTCTTCTTGAAAGAATATCTATAAGATAATGAAGCGTTTTGCCGCTGTCAAGGATATCCTCGACAATAAGCAAATCAGAGCCCTCAATAACGTTTGTGTCAAGGTCCTTTATGATTTTAACAACACCCGAGGACGAGGTTGAATTGCCGTAGCTTGATACCGACATAAAATCGATACAGCACGGAAGCTTAATCTCTCTCATAAGGTCGCCCATAAACACAACCGAGCCTTTGAGAACGCTTACCAAAAGAAGCTTTTTGCCCTGATAATCCTCTGTTATACGCTCTCCGA
Source organism: Ruminococcus sp. (assembly GCA_004556705.1). Lineage (GTDB taxonomy): Bacteria > Bacillota > Clostridia > Oscillospirales > Acutalibacteraceae > Fimenecus. The sequence continues at coordinate 22,213 of SFGA01000015.1, forward strand.
GATTTTTAACTATTTCCTTTAACTGCTCCTGCGAAAGAAGCACCTGTTCAATATCATTCTCCATAATATTTCTGTTATCCATTTTACCCCTACTCCTGACTTATGTTTAATTTGATTGCTTTTTTTGTTTCAGCACTTATGCGAAATTTTTTGTTCGTTCCGTATCCACGAAGCCACGCAACTTCGCCGTCGCTGTCAAGAATAATCATCTTGTTTCTGACCTCGGGCGGAATTTTGTCCTCATTAAAAAGTTTTTTGATGGTTTTTGTAACTCTGCGCTTTGAAAAGGTAAATTTATCTCCGTCTTTTCTGCTGCGGAAAATCAACGTATTGGATATTTTATCACAATCAATGAGATTATCCAACATATCTTTATTAAGATTTTGTAAATCTTTTGTGTCGTACTCCTCAATATTTATTTCACAAAACGGTAAATTTACTTTTTTGTCGTCAAGTGAAAAATCAACCGAAAACTGCTCTGCCTGTTCGGGTTTTTTGAAAATTTTCCCGTCTCTGCTGACAATTTCCGTCGCCGAAGCCGTAACAAGAGTTTTTCCGCTTCCGACAAATCGGAGAAAATCGTCAATATGCTTTGATTCGACCTCGCCGTGCGACAATTCGCTTAAAAATCTTCCTGCTATACGTTTTTTCAGAAAAATATCCAATGCCGAAAATTCATCCTCGTAAAGCACCGAGTCTTTAACGCACAGAGCGTATTTTTCATTCTCAATGCTCTCCAAAAATGCCTCTTGCTCTCTCATTCTCAAAGCAAAGCCCGAGAGTGCGCCGACGGCATTTTGGTTTATCTCACACAAGGTCGGCAACACCTTAATTCTTATCTTGTTGCGTGAATACTCACATTCAAGATTGGTGCTGTCCGTAACATATTGAAGATTGTTTTCCTGACAATACTTTTCAATGCTTTCCCTGTCCGTTTCGATAAGCGGTCTTATAATATTATCTCTCACGGGCGGAATACCGCAAGCTCCTTTTGAGCCTGCGCCACGCACAAGGTTTAACAAAAGCGTTTCTGCGTTATCATTAAGATTATGCGCCGTGGCAATTTTGCCTCTTTTCCCTGCAAGAGAACGAAAAAAATCGTACCTTACAATTCGTCCGCACTCCTCCTCGCCTATTCCCTGCTGTTTTGAAAGTTTGGGAATATCGGCGTGTAAAATTTCAAGCGGAACATTTAATTTCTCGCAAAGCTTTTTACAACTTTCTTCATCTCTCTGCGCCTCCGCACCCCGTATGCCGTGGTTTATATGTGCGGCTATAAGCGAAAATCCGTATTCGGCTTTAAGAGAATTAAGCACACTCAAAAGGCAAACAGAGTCTGCGCCGCCCGAAAGTCCGACAACAATTCTGTCGCAATTTTCAAGCATATTGTACTTTTTGATTACCGAAAGCACATCTTCCTTATTCATTCCTTACAGTCTCCAAAGATGAGAATAAAGTAAATTCCTTTGTCCAGTTAAGGTCAACGTCGCCCGTTGAGCCGTGTCTGTTTTTAACAACAAGCACCTGCGCCTTGTTGTCCATTGCGGCATTCAATTCAGCCGCCTTATCGTCGTCCTTACCGTCGCTCTCATAGTAGCCCTCACGGTAAAGCATAAGAATAATATCTGCGTCCTGCTCGATAGAACCCGATTCACGCAAGTCCGACATCTGGGGACGGTGAGCCTTACCTCTTGCGTCGGTAGAACGGTTAAGCTGTGAACAGGTTACAACCGGAATGTGCAAATCCTTTGCCATAAGTTTGAGATTTCTTGTGATTTCCGAAACCTCCTGAACACGGCTGTCTGTCTTTTTAGTACCCGACATAAGCTGAAGGTAGTCAATAATTATACAATCGACATCCTTCATTCGTCTTACTCTTGATTTCATCTCATTTACGGTAATGGTCGAGGTATCGTCAAAATACAGCTCTGCGTCATTGAGCGCATAAGCCGCTTCGCCTATTCTGTTCCATTCCTCGGGCGAAATTTCGCCTGTTCTGAACTTACTCGACTCAACTCTCGCCTCGGTCGCAAGTATTCTCTGTGCAAGCTGCTCCTTTGACATCTCCAAAGAGAAGAAAACAACCTTTTTTCTGCCCGTTACAGCCATATTTCTTGCAACGTTGAGTGCGAAGCTCGTTTTACCCATAGCGGGACGGGCACCGATAAGAATAAGGTCGGATTTGTTAAAGCCCGTAGTGTATTTATCAAGCATACCGAAGCCCGTTGAAATACCGAGATATTTTTCCCTGTCGGGCGAGGTCTTTTTACGCAAGTCCTCATATACCTCGTTATAGATAATATCGCTTATCTTTGTAGGGCCGACGGTCGTTCTGCCCTGTCTTATATCGTAAATTTTCTGTTCTGCGCTGTTGAGAATTTGGTCTGCCGAAGCCTCCGCCGCAGCAGCGTCGTTTGCAATCTCCTTTGCGGTGTTCAAAAGCGTGCGAAGAACATATTTTTCCTTTACGATTTTCGCATAAGCGACAACGTTTGCCGTTGACGGTACAATCTGCGCCAACTGTGCAAGATAATTCTTACCGCCTGCGTCATCATAAATGCCCTTGCTTTTAAGCTCCTCCAAAACAAGAAGTGCGTCAAATTTCTGTCCTATCGCATCAAGATTTATGATAATCGAAAAAATCTCACGGTGCTGCGGAATATAGAAATGCTCCGGCTTCGTAATGTCCGCAATACTCAAAAGACAGTCAGGGTCCATAAGCAAACTGCCTAAAACCGCCTGCTCCGCCTCCAAGCTATACGGCTCGTTATTTTGGTCAAATAAAATGTTATCCATCATTTCCACCCGTAAAATTATTCGCCGACTTCCACGGAAATTTCAGCACTTATGTTCTGATAAAGCTTAACCTCTGCCGAATATGTTCCGAAGTTTTTAATATCAGCCATTGATATTTTTCTCTTGTCAACGTCAACACCGAGTTGCTTTTTGATTTCTGTTGCAACATCTTTTGAGGTGATTGAACCGAAAAGTTTGCCGTTTTGACCTGCTTTTGCTTTGAGTTTAACTGTCTTTGAGTCAAGCTTTGCCTTCGCCTCGTTTGCGTTTGCGATTTCAACTTCAAGCTTATGCTGCTTTGAAGCCTCGCTGTTTTTATATTCCGTCATTGCCTGAGCATTCGCCTCTACCGCAAGATTTTTCGGAAAAAGAAAATTCCTTGCGTAGCCGTCCGAAGCCTTGACCTTTTCTCCTTTTTTACCGAGTCCCTTGACATCAGCCTTCAAAATTACTTCCATTGTTCTGCCTCCGTTTATTTATTATTTGCGAAATATTCGTCTAATTTTCTTTCAAGCTCGAGCCTTACCTGTTCTATATCCGCACCCTCAAGCTGACACGCCGCCATTGTCATGTGGCCGCCGCCCGAAAACGCTTCCATTATAAGTCGTACGTTTACCTCTCCGTTTGAGCGTGCCGAAATATTAACAGTATTATCAGTTTCAAACAGCACAAACGACGCCATAACATCACTTACCATTAAAAGCTCATCCGCCGCCTGTGAACAAATAATTCTTATGTTATCGCTTTTGACCTTTGCCACAGAAATTGCGCAATTTTCATATTCGTATGCCGCAACGACAATTTTGCCCTTGAGCTTTTTATTTTTCAGCGAGTTGTTGAAAAATTGCTTGACCGCCGCAATATCCGCACCCGAAGAGCGAAGATATGCCGCACATTCAAACGTCAGCGGAGTGGTTCTGAGCATAAAATCTCTTGTGTCGAGCATTATTCCCGAAAGCAAGGCATTCGCATAGACGGGCGTAAGATTTATCTTTTCATTACAATAGATAAGCTGCGTTACCATCTCGCTTGCCGAGGAAGCACTTGAATCCTGATAAAAAACGTGTGCGTCCTCAACACAGTCGCTTGATTTCTCGTGATGGTCTATAACGATTACGTCTCTTACGCTTTCGTAAATCTCACGGCTCTCAAAAAACGGCGCTCTGTGAGTATCGACAATTATAAGCAATGTATTAGATTTTACAAGCTTCTTGCCCTCTTCAACGCTGACAAGCTCGCCGCCCAAATCATTCTTTTTAAGATGATTTACCAAAAGGGTCGCAAGGCTTGTTTTGACTGAAATGACAATTTTTGCACTCTTTCCGAGATCCTTGCAAAATTTCAACATTCCCACCGCAGCACCCAAAGAGTCACTATCCGAATACTTGTGACCCATTATAAGCACATTTGAGGAATGGAGAATCGCCTTTTCAACCGCCGCACTTATGGGCTGTGCACGTTCGACATCGAAATTCAAGCTTACACCTCCATAATAATAGGCAAAACCATAGGACTGCGCCTTGTGGTCTGATAAATATGCTTTGAAACCGCATCACGAAGTCTGTTTTTTATCGTTCCGTGATCGGTAATTCTGTCATACATACAATCAGCAACAACGTCCTCGCAAAGCCGTCTTGTCTGGTCGAGCATTTGCTCGGACTCCCTGACGTATACGAAACCTCTTGTTATAACCTCGGGTCCCGATATAACGTCGCCCGTTGCTCCGTCCATTGACAATACAATTATAACAATTCCGTCCTCTGCAAGCTTTGTTCTGTCCCTCAAAACAACGCTTCCGACATCGCCGACGCCTGTTCCGTCAACAAAGACCATACCCGAGGTAACCTCGCCCGCAACCTTGATTGCGTTCTCCGAAACCTCGATAGTTTTACCGTTATCGGCTATGATTATGTTGCTCGGCTCAATTCCCATTGAACTTGCCAATGAAGCATGCTTTCTCAGATGCTTCTGCTCGCCGTGAACGGGAATGAAATATTTAGGCTTTGTAAGGCTCATCATAATTTTAAGTTCTTCCTGACAAGCGTGTCCCGAAACGTGAACCTCGTACATTCTCTCATATACGACCTCTGCTCCCTGCTTCAAAAGCTCATCGACAACCTTGCCGACCATTTTCTCATTACCGGGGATAGGCGTTGCCGAGATGATTACATAGTCGTTAGGTCCTATATCAACCTTTCTGTGCTCGGAAAATGCCATTCTGTAAAGAGCCGACATAGGCTCGCCCTGACTGCCCGTTGTAACAACTACCATTTTATCCGACGGGTACCTGTTTATCTGGTCAATGCCGACAAGTATGCCGTCGGGGATTTTTATATATCCGAGCTCTGCGGCAATGGTAACAACATTTTCAAGGCTTCTGCCCGAAAGTGCAACCTTTCTGCCGAGCTTTTCCGCCGTATCGATAATCTGCTGTACTCTGTGAATATTTGAGGCAAAGGTCGCAACGATAAGACGTTTACCGTTTGCCTTTGCAAAAAGAGTTCCGAAGGTTTCGCCGACCTTGCTTTCGGACTCCGTAAAGCCGGGCTTTGCGGCATTCGTCGAATCCGACAAAAGACACAAAACGCCCTCGTTTCCGAGCTCTCCGAGCCTCGGCAGGTCAATTACGCCGCCGTCAATGGGTGTTGTATCAATCTTAAAGTCGCCCGTCTGAATTACCACGCCGGCAGGCGATTTGATTGCAAGTGCAACAGCGTCGGGAATTGAGTGGTTAACGTGAATAAGCTCAACCTCAAAACAGCCGAGATTTACCTTGTCGCCGGGATTTACAACATTTAATTTAGCCTTATCAAGAAGTTTATGTTCCTTTAGTTTGCCCTCAATAAGTCCTATCGTCAGGCGTGTAGAATAAGCGGGAACGTTCATCTCCTTGAGAAGATATGCAAGTCCGCCGATATGATCCTCGTGTCCGTGAGTTATAAAAATACCCTTTATCTTGTCGGCATTCTGCACCGCATACGTGAAATCGGGAATTACAAGGTCAACGCCGAGCATATCGGGGTCTGGGAATGCAAGTCCGCAATCGACAAGTATCATATCGCCCTGACATTCATAGAGCGTCATATTCTTTCCGACCTCGTTAAGGCCGCCTAGGAAAGAGATATTTATCGGTATATTGTTCTTCTTCGTTCTCTTTTTTCCTTTTTGATTTTGAGAGGGCTTTCTCGTGTAATTCTTGCCCTTACTCTGTGTTTTTTGAGTTGTTTTCTTCTTGCCGTCCGAATTTCTTGGATAGCTCTTTTTACCCTGCGCCGCAACTGTATCCGAGGCTTTACGCTTCGTTTTATTCTGCGGAGCTTTTGGCTTGTTTTCATTCTTTTTTAAGTTTGCCATTTGTAATCTCCTGTGCTTTTTACAAATTAAAATATATAATTACGATGTTTTTTAAGACATACTTATAGATTATAATATAATACTATTATTTGCCGTTTGTGTCAATGCTTTGGTTGATAAAACGCTCCATGGTAATATCGCAAATTTCCTTTGAAATTTCATAATTTGCGGCTTCCGACATAATGTGAATTTTATTACCCGTCCTCGACGGTGTAACTGTCGCCCTACCCTTTGGATAATCCAAAATCGCAACACCGTTTTTGATAATAATTCCGTTCTTTTCGCACTCACGGCTAAAGCTTGAAGCGTCAAACGGACTATCCGTTATTTTTCTTGAAATGTAAAAATCGGGAAGCTCGCTTGATAGTTTTGCAACGCTTTTTCCTGTGTCGCATATCGTCCAAAGAAGTTTTATTGCCGCAAAAAGTCCGTCGGTTAAAAATGTACAATTATCAACCACCCGTTGAATATCGGCAGGCATTTCCGTATCAAAAAGAGAATATCTGTACACCTTTGCGCCCTCATTTTCGGCAATTTCCGACAAGGCAAACGGCGAATTGAACGGTACTGCAATATCGTTGCCGCTTTGAGTCTCATACTTTACCAAAATCGCAGAAATTCTGTCAAAGCTCAGCCAACCGCAATCCCTGTGGAAAACAGAAAGCGATTTTCCGTCGTTGTTGATTTTCAAGGTCATTTCATCTCCCTGACGACATTCAAGGCGATAAAGACAGTCCTCCATAAGCGAGGATATTTTGTCGTTTTGACATTTTACAAAGCAAGATATATTTTTAAGCTCTCCCCGTGCCTGTCGCAAAAGCTGCCTTAAATACATCATACCCACGCCGTGCATTTCGGAAATTTCTCCGCAGAAAGCAGGCTTATCCTCAAGAAATTTACTGTTATTCATAATGCTTTCAATCTCGTTTTGAGCGTTTATTGAAATCGGCAAGCCGTTTTTTCCGCAAATTCTTATGACCGTTTGCGCATTTTTTCGGCTTATGAAAATTCCCGAGTCCAACGAGCAAAATTTGACAAGATATTGAAATTGTGCGTAGAAGCTCTCTCCGAAATCCCACACTCTGCTCGATGCTGACGAAAGTGCGCCCATAATCGAATATGCCGCCGATTTTGCGGCTCTGCTGCCATCTGTTGCAACGCCTGTTTTTTTACCTATACCACTCAATCCAACGGCCGTACCGATAGCCGAAATATCATTTGTGTAAAGCTTATCGCCTTTACATATAAAGCTGCTGTTATCAAAATCCGTCATAGCTTTTCCCCCTGTTTTCATATAGTTTTTAATATATTGTTGCCTGTATGACCCTTTTATAATCTTTGCCTGTTGTAAAACGGGGAAAACAATGGTAGAATTACAGTTATATTTTATAAAAAAGCGTGTACCGTTTTTGAAACGTACCGCATTTGATTTTGAGGTGTAAAAATGAGCCCTAAACCTTTTGTTGAAATGTTTACAGACGGAGCCTGCTCGGGCAATCCCGGTCCCGGCGGTTGGGGTACTGTTTTAAGATGCAACGGAAAAGAAAAGGAGCTGTCGGGCGGCGAAGCGCAAACGACCAACAACCGTATGGAGCTGACAGCCGTTATTGAAGGTTTGAAAGCACTTAAACGTCCCTGTAATGTTAAGCTCACAACCGATTCAAAATATGTCGGCGATGCGATAAAGCTCGGCTGGGCTAAATCCTGGAAAGCAAACGGTTGGAAAAAAAGCGACAAAAAACCTGCTCTCAATGCCGATCTTTGGGAAGAACTGTTAACCCTGCTTGATATTCACAACGTCGAAATTGTTTGGGTAAAAGGGCACGCAGGTCATCCCGAAAACGAACGCTGCGACACGCTCGCCGTGATACAATCTAAAAAATTTCAATAATATTGCGTTAACATACAAATTTTTATTGATTTTATCGGTTTTTATGTGCTAAAATACTATTATATTCGTCTGCGTGTCAGACATAATGTTAGGATGTGGTTTTTTGGCAACCTCTGAAGTTATTGAAACAACCGAAACCGAGCTTGAGAACGAAGTCGAAAAAGAAATTGAAAAAGCCTCGGCAGGTAACAGAAGATACCTCAGACCGAGCGAAATAGTAGCTTTTCTTTTAACAACCTTCGGTCAGAAAAACCTGAGCCAATTCGTTGACTCGTATAGGCAATTCTTTATGATAAGCTTCTTGGGCATATCAGGTAAGGCATACGGACTTATTGTTTTCTTCGAGTCCATATATGATGCTCTTGATGACTCACTCTCAGGTCTTATCATTGACAGAACCAGAACACGTTGGGGCAGACTTCGCCCTTATATGATTATTACCGTCCCCATTTGGGCAATTTCGACAATGATGCTGTTTACTACGCCCTCTTTCCTTTCGGGACAGACTCAAAAGATTGTTTGGGCAATAATCTCCATTTTCGCATATAACCTCGGAATGTCCTACTTCGGTGCGTGGAATATTCTGCTTTACAATATCACTCCTAACATTAAAGAGCGTGACAACCTTATCGCAACCTCAAAATTCTTTGAGCTCTTCGGCGTATGGGTTCCCTCGCTTCTCCCTGTATTTATATCGCTTACCAAAGGTAAGGTCGGTATGCAGAGCATCTACACCTCCTTTGCGATTGTAATGGTCGCTATCGCTTCCGTTACTGCGATTTACGGCTTCTTTGCAATGCGTGAAAGAGTTCCGCTTGCTTCCCGTGAGCAAATGCAGGAAATCGGTATTCTTGAATCCTTCAAAAATGCCTTTAAGAATAAACCGATGTTTATTTCGGTCATCGCAAACTTCTTTAACGGCTTTAAGAGCGTCGGTGCTTCAACCGAAAGCTTCTTCTGGCTTCACAACACAGGAAGCCTTTTCCACGGAACGCTTGCAGGTCTTTTCACAGGACTTCCGAACTATATAGTCACACCCTTAACCCCCAAGCTTATACGTAAATTCGGTGCAAGAAATACGGCGCTCGGCGCAGGTGTTTTCGGCGGTGTTGCATATACGCTTATGTTTATAATCGGCTACAAACCGTTCGGAAGCTACGACGAAACACTCCCCTGCGTGCTCAATATGATTTACATAACGCTTATGCTTACAATTTGCGGACTTCCAAACTGCGTAATCCGTGTTTGTCAGGCGGTTTTGCAGGGCGACGTTTACGATTACAGCGAATGGAAATACGGCGTTCGTAACGAGGCGCTTGTTCAGACCGTTACAAACTATTTCGGAAAGCTCGCAAATGCGGTTACGGGACTTCTTTCAGGTCTTGTAATTACACTTGTCGGATATGTTGCTCATAAGGACGCACTCGGCGACGTAATCCGTGAAACAAACCCGACAGTCCTCAGAGGCTTCTTTGCGGTATTCGCTCTTATGCCTGCTATCGCAAGATTTTTGTTCGGTATTTCGTGGATATTCTTCCCCGTTCACGGCGAGTTCAAGGAAAAGATGCTTGCCGACCTTGAGGAGAGAAGAGCGCAGAGAGTAAACGAGCTCGAAGCTTCCGACAAAAAGACAGAGGAATAAAATTAAATATTAACCATAACAAAAAGCGCTCACTTTTCGTGAGTGCTTTTTGTTATGGTTTTGTAAAGCCAAATTGGAATATGATAATTTTCGGCTGAAACGACGACATGGCAGGGCGGTGGCTTGCTGCCGCCGTTAGATTGTTGTTGATATATGACTGTTTTCGGCTGATATAATATTGAAATATCAGCACAACCGTAGGGACAACCCTTGCGGTTGTCCGACAAAGCCTTCCTCTGACGGGCAACATATGCGACCGCCGCCTGTGGCGGATAAAGGGAGCATCTGTTGGCGCAGCGGTCGATTTTGTGCGGCGCTTCAAGCCGCATAAACAAAATCGGGACACCGCAAGAGGGCAATAGCTGTTGAGCGTAGCGAAACTGAAGGAGAGAGAGCAATAAATATCAAACTTTCGTTATCTCTCCCTCAGTCATTTTTCTGCGAAAAACGACAGCTCCCTCGTCAGAGGGAGCCTATGTTTGTGCTAAATTTTCAATTTGTTATATACCGTTAGTTGTTATATATTCGCTGATTTCCACGGCGGCAGCAAGCCACCGCCCTACACGGTTGGATATATAATTCAATTTACATATTCCTCGACTGCTCTTGCGAGTCCGTCGTTGGCGTTGCTGTCGGCTTGATAATTTGCGACGTTTTTGATCTCATCAATCGCATTACCCATAGCAAAGGAGTATTTCACAAATTTGAGCATCTCATAATCGTTCATTGCATCGCCAAATGCCATAACATTACTCTTATCAACGCCGATTTTCTTGCAAAAGCCGTCAAGTGCCGTGCCCTTGTTTACATTCGGTGCGGTTATCTCGATTTCATCGGGCAAGGACGACGTAATATAAAGTTTCCGCTTCTCAAATTCGGGAATTAACTTACTTCTGTGCTCATCACTCACGCTGTAAAGTGCGATTATCTCGGCACATTCGCCCTTCAAATCGCTTGTAAGCTTATCCGAAACTACCGAAAGTCGTGTAAATTCATTAAGAAAATCCTGCGGAAGTCCGTGATTTACATAATATCCCATCTTGTCGTTTTGAAGAAAAATTTTGCCGTCAACATAGAGGTTATAATAAATCGGAAAGCCGTCAAGCAGAGTGAGAATTTCCTCGGTATGCTCCGCCGAAATGCAGTTTTTGTATATATTCTTCCTTGCGTTCCTGTCAAAAACCGCTGCGCCGTTAGAATAAATTACATAATCCACGAACGGCACCTGCGAGGTTACATTATCTGTAAATGTAAGAGTTCTGCCCGTTGCAATTGCGATTTTAACACCGTTATCATGCGCCGTTTTCAACGCATTTTTAGTGCGCTTGCTCACAGTCTGGTGGTCGGGCGACATAAGCGTACCGTCAAGGTCTGTTACAATTAGTTTTACTGCCATTATATTCTCCGATTATATTTTTAAGCCGAAATAATTTTTTGCGTTATTAAAAGAAATATCCTCTACGACCTGCGACAAAAACTTAACGTCCTCGGGATATTTGCCCTCTTCGACCCATTCGCCGATAAGCTCACACAGTATTCTTCTGAAATACTCGTGGCGAGGGTACGACAAAAAGCTTCTTGAGTCGGTTATCATTCCGACAAATCTCGAAAGCACGCCAAGATTTGCAAGGTCGGTCAGTTGACGGCGCATACCGTCGTAGTTGTCGTTGAACCACCACGCAGATCCGAATTGAATTTTCGACGCAGCCTCGTCCGTCTGGAAATTGCCGAGCATTGTGCCGAGCACGACATTATCCTTTGGATTGAGCGTGAAAAGGACGGTTTTCGGAAGCTTGCCTAATTTTGCAAGCGAATCCAAAAAGCGTGAAAGACCTGCCGCAATTTCTCTGTCGTCAACCGAGTCAAAGCCCGTATCAGCACCTAATTTTTGGAACATCTTTGTATTGTTATTGCGAAGTGCGCCGATATGAAGCTCCATTACCCAGCCTTTTTCAGCGTAATTTTCGCCGAGGAAGCCTAAAAGAGCCGTCTTGTACTTGTCAAGCTCAAGCTCTGAAAGCAGCTTGCCGTCAACGCCCTTTTTGAAAATCTGCTCAAGCTCACGGGAGTTTGAAGCAACGCACGGAACATAGCTCAATGACTGGTCAGCCGCACGGCAGCCCATTTTGTCAAAAAAGTCAATTCGCTGTGCGAGAACTGCTTTAAGCTCCGCAAAGGACGAAATTTCCCTGCCTGCCGTCTTTTCCATTGCCGCAAGCCACGGGATGAACTCTGCTTTTTCAATCGCAAGAGCCTTGTCGGGACGGAAAGCAGGCAAAACCTTGCACTTGAAGTCTTTATCCTTTTTAAGCTTTTCGTGATATTCGAGAGTGTCCGACGGATCGTCGGTCGTGCATACACAAACGACATTTGATTTTTCAATCAGCTCACGGGGAGTGAAGCCGCCTGCCTTGATTTTCTCGTTACATCTGCGCCAAATATCCTCGGCGGTAGAGGGAGAAAGCGTTTCGTAAATCCCGAAATAACGCTGTAATTCAAGATGCGTCCAATGATAAAGCGGATTGCCGATAAGATGCGGCACAACCTCCGCCCATTTCAAGAACTTGTCGTGACCCGACTTTCTGCCGGTAATATATTCCTCCGAAATGCCGAAAGAGCGCATTGCACGCCACTTGTAGTGGTCGCCGCCGAGCCAAAGCTCCGCAATATCTTTCGGTGCATTGTTTTCGTAAATCTCCTTTGGGGAAAGATGGCAATGCCAATCGAAAATCTGCGTTTTTTCCGCACCCCTTTTGTATATTTCCTTTGCCGTTTTTGTAGTGAGCAGAAAATCCTTATCCATAAATTTTTTCATAATCGTTTCCCCTTTACATTGAGAATATAAGAATATTTTATCACAGTTAAATTAAAGTGTAAACAATAAATGACATGGAAAATTGCGGTTGCAGTCAAAAGGTTTTTGGTTATATTTTTCAAAGCCGACAGTTTCTCAAAAAACACCTTTAAGCATAAATGCTGTAATATTTTGCCGTACCTCACGGAATTTATTCGGCATTATAGCAAAACTTCGGCTATGTGAATTGTGCATGATTTACAAAAAATTCTACTCCTTATTCTATTTCTTAAATATCATTGCTTTTTTCATACAATTATTATATAGTTGTATTAGGATATTAAAATTCAAAATGAAAAAGTGAGTCCGATGTACAAAAGGTTACTTTGGTGTATTATCATATAACACATTAAAATCATGCACATTCAGTGTTTACGAATTCTGATGGAAAGGGTGTACAATAATGAATAATAAAAAGAAAATATTGACTGCCGTTATTTCCGTATGTTTAATTTTTGTTGCAATGTGTGTTATTGACCTTTTGATTCCGGCAAAGTGGGAAACAAAAGAAACAATGGCTGTTTCAAGAGCTGCGGACAACGGCGGACTTGAGTATTTTCCGGCATACAGTTATTATAAAAATCCCAAGCTTACCGATATTATAAACAGAGCTCAATATTACGATATAATGGAGATGAATATAGAGCTTTCCGAAATTTCCGCAGAATTTCTTCACACTGTCGGAGTTGATAAGCAGATTTCATTTAATATTATTTCAAATGACAGGACTCATTTTGAATACACAATATCCGATGGTAACACCACATGGTTAGTCAGTGTAAATGACGGTTATCTGGAAAGCCATTCGGTATCCGTAGAGAAAGATTATACTGCATAAAAAATCAATTCAAATTTCCTCGCAGTTCAATGAAATGTTTCAACTGACACAAGCAAGAAGGAGTATCCTATGAAAAAGAAGGAAACCGCATTGACCATATTCGCTGTTGTGGCTCAGGCAGTTTTGCTTGTGTTTTAGGCAATGCTCATAATTGAAACCGTTTGCCCGATATACAAGCTCTCCGACTCAACGGCAATCGTAGGTCGTGATATTACCGTATATGCGCCCGTGAGGGTTGAAACGGTTATGACCTGTTCGGCGGAAAAGGTAAACAATCAGAATTTCACAAAAGCAAATGCTCAAATTTTAGCCTCTTTTGTCAATCGTTATAATCTTACAAAAGCACCCGATTATACGGTTCTCGAAAAAAATAAAAATTCATATGTCTATGAGCTTTCATCAAGCGAGACGGGCGAAAAGTGGACTGTTACCTGCTCGATAGGCGAAGAAAACGCATTTGACATTTCCGTTTCGGGAGGTGCAAAGAGATGAAAAAGGCTATAATAGCACTAACGTCGATTTTTGCCCTGCAAATTATACTTTTATGCTGTCTCGGTGCGCCTGCAAAGGAGCTTGTCAAGTGGTCGCAGGACGGATACGGCGATTATGTGATAACCTCTTGCAGCTTCGGCGACCGTTCTCTGTTGGAAATAAACAATGCCATTGACAATTACACTGCATTTCAAAAAGAAAAATATATAGAAAACACGGACGGCTACGAGATAATTCGTGTTACGGCAACAAGAGTTATCAAGGATACCGCCGACACCGCAATTATTGAGTATAATACGGAGCGATACATCTACGAATCGGAGGAAAGCGGAAAAATTATCGGCTACACACTTCTTGAGACTGCTCGGCTGACAATCGACGGCACGGGAAGCGAAATAAAGCTTAGCTTCTCTCCCGTTGAGAAAACCTACTGTGCCGCACACGAATTTTTGTTGGCAAAATAAGCATATAAATCTGCATTTCAATTGAATTTCAGAATCATGACCACCGGTTGAACCGGTGGTTTGCACAGCCCCTATAAGGGGCGATTACTGGCTTAGCCCCTGAAAGGGGCACTGAAAGTTTAGCACCGCAT
>SFGA01000016.1 GCA_004556705.1 Ruminococcus sp.
CCTATTTTAAATTCTGCACTATAAACCTTGTTTTTTCTTCCTGTTTTACCCATAAAAATATGCACCTCCAAAAGTGTCTAACTTTTGGGGTGCATATCAGATACTCACAAAGAGCGTATCGGTGGTTTCTTTTTTGCTTAAAGCTTATTAAAAAATTCCGTAGGTTACAAGCGACATAATCAAGCCTGCTATGAACACGCCGAGTGATATTATCGGCAAAGCACGCTTAAAGTCAATATCGAGAAGTGCCGCCATAAGCGCACCCGTCCAACCTCCCGTTCCCGGAAGCGGAATTGCAACGAAAATAAGCAAGCCCCATGACTTATACCTTAAAACCTTATCCTTGTTTTTCTCGGTTTTCGCCTCAAGCCTTGTTATTATCTTTTCAAAGAAAGGATATTTCCTTAAAATATCAAAAATCTTTTTAATGAAAAGAAGAATAAACGGTATCGGAAGCATATTTCCGATATAGCAAATGGCAAATGCCTTCAGAAAGCTGACTCCGAGAAGTCTTGCGGCAATCATACCGCCACGAAGCTCAAGAATAGGCAATAGCGAGATTACAAAAATTGTAAGCTCGGGCGGAATTTTGTCCTGAAATAAATCGACAAAAAAATGAGCGAGTGTTTCAGCCATAATTCTCTCCTTAAATATTATTCTTGGTTATATACGCTTTTGCAAGCGACAAAATATCCTTATCGTTCGGATAATTAAGCGTCGAAATAGCATTATCGTACCCGAGCCAAATATAATCTTCAATTTCCTCGGGCTGAATAACCGTTTGTGTGTCATCGGTCGTCGCAAGGAAGATAAGCACGGATTTTTCAATCCTGCCTCTTATCGTGTACTCGGATTTATGCTTAAAGCCGGGGAATATTTTGATGTGTATTCCCGTTTCCTCCAACACCTCACGCTTGGCTGTCTCCTCGTCGGTCTCATCATTTTCGACGTGGCCCTTCGGGAAGCCCCAATGGCAGCTCCGCTTGTTTTTAATAAGCAAAAACCTGCGTTCTCCGTTTATAAATCTGAAAACAACTGCTCCGCAGGAACGCTCATATAAGCAGTCTATTGTGTACTCGCCGTCTTTATACATAAACGAGACGGCACGTTTAATATCGTTGACGATATATTTTTTACTCTTTGGCGACACGACAATATAAATACCCTGTCTGTCAGGCAATTTAATTACGGCAACAACTCTGCCTTCAAAATTACGAACGGGATGCGTTACCCCCATAATATATGCGCCCTTGACAGGCGACCTCGGGTCAAGCCCGCTTTCCACGCTTCCGTAATTGAGCCTGTAAACAGTGCCGGTTTCAATATCGTGCCAGCCCATAGGTCTTTCAACCCTTACTCTGACATATTTACCCAGCATACAATGCTCCTTAGAAAAATCTAATCATAATTATACATGGTTTTCATTGCCGATTCAAGATATTTTTCTTTATATAATATGTTTTATAAAAATTTGCAACTTTTTTACAAAAATATATTGTGAAAAACGGTCAAATAAGATAGAATAGTAAATTGAAGAATTATTAAATTTATTGACGGGAGATGTAAAAATGAATCCTAAGGACTTCAAGTTTAACGACGACGCTTTCGATGATGTTGTGAGCTCCTCGGAAGACGATAAAAACAATATAAAGAAAAATTCCTTTGAAGATGAATTTGAAGATATATTCAGCGGTAACGATAATGATGAGATTGACTCTCACAGAGATTTCACCGACGAGTATTTCATCGATGAGCAATCCGCACCGAAAATGCCCACTGCCCCTGTGGAGAAAAAGCCGTACAGCTATAACTACTCAAAGGCATCGCAGGAAAAGGCAAGGCGTATTTCTCAGCAGAGAATATATGACGACGTAATCGACGGGGATATTTCTTCGGGCAAGCAACCCCGTGATAAGAAAAAACGTGACGGTAAAAAGAAGAAAACGGCAGGCTGGAAAGTCGCTCTTATAATCCTTCTTGTTTTGCTTATTGCTGTCGGCGGTGCGGCAGGCGCAGGTCTCGGCTATGCAAAATCGCTTACCAAAAAGGTTAATTATTCTCCGCTTGAGGAAAACAAGTACATTTCAGCCTCCGAATTAAAGCACGACGACGCAGTACGCAACATTTTGCTTATCGGAGTTGACGCAAGAGAGGGAGAGGACGCAGAAAAGACTCGTTCGGATACTATGATGCTTCTTTCGATAGACACGAGAAACAAGCAGTTAAAGCTCACCTCCTTCCTTCGTGACACCTACATTGACATCCCTGGCTACAAGTGGAGAAAGCTCAATGCGGCACAGAGAAGAGGCGGAACACAGCTGCTTATCGACACTCTCGAATACAACTATAAAATCAAAATCGACAACTATATGTTTGTAAACTTCGATATGTTTACAACGATTATCGACTCACTCGGCGGAATTGACGTGGCAATTACCGAAAAGGAAGCCAAGTATATCAACAGCAAGGATCACATGACAAGCGTTGAGGCAAGTGCGTTCCCCGAGGAAATTAAAAGCGGAGACGCCGTTCATCTTACAGGTGCGCAAGCTCTTTGGTACTCAAGAATTCGTTACCTTGACAGCGACCTTATGCGAACTCAAAGACAGAGAAAGGTTATAACGGCAATTTTCGAAAAAGCGGTGGCAAATCCCGCCGAGGTTATCGGTATGCTCGACGATATTATGCCTATGATTAAAACAAATCTTACCTCGGACGAGCTTATGCAGCTCGGTATGAGCGCTCCGAACTATATGTCCTACACGATCGCTCAGCAGCAAATCCCCGCGAACAAAACATATAAGAGCGAAAGGAAAAACGGTGAGGACGTTTTGGTAATAAATCTTGAGAAAAACCGTGACATTCTTCACGATTTCATTTACAATAAGGTCGAAACCACAACCGAAGCTCCGACGGCAAAGAGTAAGTAAAAAATATTGAAAACAGCATTTTAATATGCTAAAATAATAAAGGTGGCTCGCTATGAGGAAAGCTAAATTATCCGTAGTAAACGAATTCAAGGTAGGAAAAATCGACCCGAGAATTTACGGCTCGTTTATTGAGCATCTCGGCAGAGCAGTTTACGGCGGAATTTACGAACCCACGCACGCAACCGCTGACGAGGACGGCTTCCGTAAGGATGTTATCGACGAGGTTCGCAAGCTTAATGTTCCGATTGTTCGTTATCCCGGCGGTAATTTTGTTTCGGGATATAATTGGGAGGACGGCGTTGGACCTATCGAGGAAAGACCGAAGCGACTTGAGCTTGCTTGGGGAGTTACAGAGCCAAACAGCTTCGGCACCAATGAATTTATGAAATGGTGTAAGAAAGCTGACACAACTTGTATGATGGCGGTTAATCTCGGCTTGAGAGGCCCCGAAGAAGCAAGAAATCTTGTCGAATACTGCAACCATAAAAGCGGTTCGTATTACAGCGATTTAAGAATCAAACACGGCGTTAAAGAGCCACACAACATTAAACTTTGGTGTCTCGGAAACGAGATGGACGGAGATTGGCAGATAGGTCATAAAACCGCATACGAATACGGCAGAATTGCCTCGGAGTCCGCAAAGGTTATGAAATGGGTTGACCCCGATATTGAGCTTGTTTTAAGCGGCAGTTCAAACCTCGGTATGAAAACCTTTGGCGATTGGGAGCTTCAAACCCTTGACCTTGCATACGATAAGGTTGACTACGTTTCGCTTCATCAATACTACGACAATAAGACAGGTGACACCGACAGCTTCCTTGCCAAAAGTATGGCAATGGACGAATTTATAAAAACGGTCATTTGCATTTGCGACACCGTAAAGGGCAAAAAACACTCTAAAAAGCAGGTCAACCTCTCATTTGACGAATGGAACGTTTGGTATCATTCCAACGGCGATTATGTCGAGAGATGGTCGGTTGCACCGCATCAGCTTGAGGACTACTACAATTTTGAGGACGCACTTCTTGTCGCTCTTATGCTTATGACTCTCTTAAAGCACGCAGACAGAGTTAAAATTGCCTGCCTTGCACAGCTTGTAAACGTTATCGCTCCGATTATGACGGAAAATAACGGCGGCATTTTCGAGCAGACGATCTTCTACCCCTTTATGCACCTTTCAAATTACGCAAGAGGCTCTGTGCTTCTTTCAAATGTAACCTGCGATAAGCACGACTCCAAAGAGTTTACGGACATTCCCGATATGGATTGTATCGCCACCGTAAGCGACGACGAAACGGAGCTTACCGTCTTTGCGGTTAACAGATGCAAGAGTGAGGATTACACCTTGTCTGTAAATATGCTTGACCTTGACGGCTTTGAGGCTGTTGAGCATATTGAAATGGCAGGCTTCGGCGCTCTTGACGGAAATAATTTTGTTTCGGCACCGGTTAAGCCCTCACTCGCTCCCCTGCCCACAACCGACGGCAGAGCTTGTGATATACACATAAAGCCGTTTTCATGGAATGTAATAAGATTTAAGAAAAAATAAATTTTTCAAAGGTGGATTTTATATGGCAAAATGTCCGAACTGCGGCAAAAATCTCAAATGGTATGAATTCCGTGCCGAGTGTAAGAGTTGCGGCACAAACATCCCTAACTATAATTGGGAGGCAAGACTTGAGGAGGACGCCGACAAGGCTGAAACCTCCTTCGCAAAGCTCCATTACAGGCTCAACAATTTCAAAAGCGCAACAGTCGGAAGTCCGTTCAGGATAATCAGACTTGTAGCAACGCTTCTTCCGTTGGTAGGTCTTGTAGTGCCGCTTATAAAGGTATCGCTTTCGCTCCCGTTCTACGAGGACACCTCGACGGTTTCGTTCCTGACGCTCATTTTGAATTACATAACAAAGCTTGATTTTATGGGCGGCTTTCAGCTTATGAGCGCAACGGCTCTCGGCTCAACCTTTAAGTTCTTAATGCTCGCAATCGTTTTCGCATTCGTAGCGGTCTTGGCAGGCGTTATCAATTTCTTGGTTGTGCTTATCGCAGCGGTATCACTCAAGGCAGGATTTAATATATTCCTTAACGTTGTCGCAACGGCAGGCTGGATTGCTTCAGCTGTGCTCCTTTCAATATCGGTCACAAACGCTATGTCAAACAGCATCGATGTTTTCTCGGGCAATGTCATTTGGTGGGGCTATGCGATAGGAGCCGCACTTTTCCTTGCGAATGTCGTAATAAGCGTGGTCGCAAGCAAGAGCTTCAAAAAGCAGTTGAGCTCACAGCCCACAATGGACGAATATATCGCAAACGAATTGGAAGAAATACGCACTCAAGCCTAACGCTTAACATATTAAAATAAATCTGGGGGATTTAAGATGAAAAGAGCTATCAAAATATTTAAGGCTGTCACACTCTCGGCAGCACTCGCATTTGCAAGCGCACTTCCGTCATTTGCGGCAGGCGTTGCAAGACGTAATCCGCTTCCGCTTCCTGCTATCCTTGTTCTCGCAATTTGTATCGCAGGCTGGATAGGCGCAGGTCTTTATCAGACTAAAAAGGCGAGCGACGAAGCAGACGAGTCCTTGTTCGAGATGTTGAAAACCAATCCCGAGCACGCAAAAGAGCTTCTCAAAAAAGACGAGACCGAAGAAAAATCATTCTTTGAGAAATTCTTTGAATAATCACAAACACAGAAAAACGGCAGACACAAGTCTGCCGTTTCTTTTTGTCTTGAAATTTAATCAATCGTAGAAATCAACCGCACCTCTGTTGACGGTTACCTCTTTTATAAACTTCGCAACCTTTTGATGCTCGGGATGCACCTTGTATGCCTCTAAATCCGCTTCGTTTTCGGTTTCAACGATAAGCAACGCATCAAAATTTCTGTCGCACTCAACCGCATTTTTAATAAATGTGATTTTTTTGAGTGTGGGCACGCTCTCGGGCAATGCCTCAAGACCGCTTCTTGCGATTTCAACGTTTTCGTCTTTTGTGTTACCGCAACCGTCGGTAAATTTCCACATTACAATATGCTTTAACATAAAATTTCTCCTTTTTTATAACTATTCCCCACTTGAAGTGAGGTATTCTTGCCTTTAGAGATTTTCCCAATCGATTTTTTCGTCCCTGTAAAAATATTCTCTGTCGTGCTCGCTGATTTCACGGGCAACCCTGCACGGAGAGCCGTAAGCCACGCAATTTGACGGAATATCCCTTGTAACGACGCTGCCTGCACCGATTACCGTGTTGTCGCCGATTGTTACACCGGGCACAACAACCGTGTTTGCGCCGATCCAAACATTTTTGCCGATATGCACCTCTTTATTGTACTGAAAGCCTCTTTCACGAAGCTCGGGACAAATCGGATGATTAGCGGTTGCTACCGTGACATTCGGGCCAAACATAACATTGTCGCCGACATAGATATTCGCATCATCAACCACGGTAAGATTGAAATTTGCATACACAAAATTTCCGAAATGCACATTCTTTCCGCCCCAATTTGCGTGGAACGGCGGTTCGATATAGCAGCCCTCGCCGACGCTGCCGAGCATTTCATTCAAAAGAGCCTCTCTTTTTTCAAGTTCCGTCGGTGCGGTAAGATTAAATCTGTACATCGCATCAAGATATGTAACCTGCTCCGACATTATATCATTTACGGTGGCATCGTAAACCAAACCTTTTTCCATTCTCTCTTTTTCGGACATAGTATACTCCTTAATAATTTCCGTAAATAAACGGACTTCCTCCTGTATACGCAAGGCAAAGCAGCATTCCGCAGAACACGAAAAAAGCAACAAGACCCCAAAACGAAGTCAAATCAACTTGCGGATAATACCCTTCGGCAATGCTTACATTTGTATTCTTGGACATTTTTCTGTTTGGATTATTGTTGGCTTTAACAAACGCAACCGCTTCCGCAGCGACAAGTACAACCAGAGAAATGATTAACCAAAAATACGGCTGTTCCAATCCGCTTTCAAAACTGAATATGCGCTTTATTATAAGCACAGCCTGCGAAATTGATTCTGCTCGGAAGAAGATCCAACAAAATGTTGTAAAAATGAAAGTAAATAAAATTGAGATTATATTGCTGACAACAGAATGTTTCTTTTCACGGCTTCCCGTTATTGTCATCCAACCCTTATGAACAGCCAAAGCTATGCCATGGAGCAGACCCCACACGATATATGTCCAATTTGCTCCGTGCCATATACCGCCGATTACCATAGTGAGTATCAGATTGACATCTGTTCTTACCTTACCTTTTCTGTTTCCACCGAGAGAAATGTAAATGTAATCCCGAAGCCATGATGAAAGTGTGATATGCCATCTTTTCCAAAGTTCCGTAACATTATGCGACAGATACGGCAAATTGAAGTTCCTCGGCAAATCAATTCCCAATATTTTGGCTATACCTACAGCCATGTCCGAATATCCGGAAAAATCGAAATAAATCTGAAGCGAATACGCAATCGCAGCCAAGAAAACCGTAAGGCTCCCGAATGCCATAGGTGTTTCGTATACCTGGTTGACAAAAACAGAAAGCCTGTCTGCAAGAACGATCTTCTTAAACAACCCGAACACAAAAATTTGAATTCCGGGCGCAAAGGTAGCCCATCCGACAACTCTCTTCTTATCAATCTGATTAAAGAAATCTTGGCTTCGTTGAATAGGTCCCGATGTGATTTTCGGGAAGAACGAGAGGTAAAGCGCCACATCAAGCAGATTTCTTTTATCGAGTTTACCTTTAGATACGTCAACAATGTAGCTGATAGCGCTAAAGGTATAAAACGAAATACCGAGAGGAAGAATAATTTTCAGCGCAGTATAATCAGTCCCAAAGATTTCAGCAAAAGACTCTGCGAAAAAGTTTGTATATTTGAAAAAAGCAAGCACAAGTACAGCGACCGCTATACCATACGGATAAGCCTTTCTCCGTCCGGCGCAAAACCAGGTTGACAATGTTAACAGCGCCAATACGGCGGCAAATCTCCAATCCGCATACGCCACAAATAAATAACCGGCAACAAGCAGAACAATATTTGATATCTTAATTGATCTGTTATCGTCCTTAAAAATTTTATTTGTTAAAAACAGCAAAACAAAAACGACGGCAACAAGTCCGAAGAAACCAAAGCTGATCATTGACATAATTCTCCTGCCTCCTCCAGATTGTTTATCTCGTTATATATTTCGTCAGCCATAGCGGCATGTCCGTATTTATTAAGGTGTCCCGTAGCAAGCTCTCCGGTACAAAAGCCGTGCGCTACATAATGTTCTTTGTAATACATATTTTCAAATCTGTCGGTCATATCAACAAAAGAAATACCGTACTTATCCGCATACTCTTTGAATGCGGTAAGGTGTTCATCACTGTCGAAAGAAACAGTACCGTCATCCATCAGCTTCTCTGTCGGGTGATAGCAAATAATAATTTGCGTGCCGTATTTGTCTTCCATGTCTTTCAAATACGAAAACAGTTCATTGTAAGCTGAACCGTCAATTTCGGTTTCCGCATATGTATCCTCAGCCGTTGTTTGATTGGAAGACGAACCGGAATCAGGCATAAACAGTTTCAAAAGGCCGCCTTCCGCCTGATGATAAACAGCTCTGCAAAACGGAATTTTCTGCAGCGTTCCGATCGCGCCGGTATTATGGCTGGGAGTGAACTCAACAGTGTGAGATAAAATTTCGTCCACATTTTCCTCTGAAACATTTACGGTACTTGTTTCTATTACAACAACCTTTGGTACGGCATCGTTCAACCCCAAATTTTCCGGCAAATATTGGCACACCTTATAAAAATCATGTCCGGAAATACCCATGTTGTACACTGTGTACTTACCGTTGAGCTTTTGCGCCAAAAGATAGGCCGCTGATTCATCTTGCATAACTTCGCAAGCTTCCATATGCGATGACCCAAGAACTATTATATCCGGATTCTCTGTAACAGAGAGATTGTTGTAGCCGTTCGCATCAAACCTTCCGAAAGAAATACCTTCGGTTGCTTTGACCCAAACGGAATTAGCCGGCCAAACATAGTCGGTGTTGCCTTTTTTGTTTTCAATATGCACCGGCATAATGTTATAGAAGCAAAGAAGCAGGCATATAATACCCACCGAAACTATACCCGCTCCGACAAGCCGTACAAAGCCCTTAACTGTTTTCATAATCGCACTCTCCTCCGTCAACTGTCATTTATCATCTGTTGATTTTACCCTTTCCAACACCGCTACCGTCTCGACATGCAGCGTATGCGGGAACATATCGACGGGCTGGATTTTTTGCACCTTATAGCCGTTTTTGACAAGGAACATTAGATCTCTTTTCTGCGTTTCGGGGTTGCAAGAGATATACACCACTTTTTTCGGCGCAAGGGTTACCACGCTTGACAAAAACGCCCTGTCCGAGCCGCTTCTCGGCGGGTCCATAATTACCACATCAGCCGTTTCGCCCTCTTTTGCCGCTTCGACCATAAACCTGCCTGCGTCGGCATTGAAAAATCTGATATTTTCGACCTTGTTAAGCCTTGCGTTTTCACGGGCGTCCTTGACCGCCTCGGAATTCAATTCCACACCGATAACCTGCTTTGCCCTGTCGGATGCGAAAATTCCTATCGTACCCGTACCGCAATATGCGTCGATAACCGTTTCTTTTCCTGTAAGCTCGGCAAATTCAATCGCCTTGTTATATAAAATTTCCGTCTGCACGGGGTTTATCTGATAAAATGCCTTGGGCGATATTCTAAAGGTGTATTTTCCGAGCTGTTCCTCGATTTTTCCGTCGCCGAACAATATTTCTTCACGCTCGCCGAGAACAAGGCTTGTCTTTTTCGGATTATAATTCCAAACGACCGTTGTGATTTCGGAATGCCTTGACAAAAGAGCGTTTACGAACGACCTCTTTTTAGGAAATTCGGGCGTTCCCGTTACAAGCACGACCATTATTTGACCGCTTTTGAAGCCTCGTTTTACAAGCACATGGCGTAAAAATCCCTGCCGTGTGTCCTCGTTGTACGCCTTTAGCTTAAAGCTTTTGAGCAGCTTGCGGACAGTTCCGATTATCTCGTCGGCTTTCTCGTCCTCAAGCATACACTTTTCAACCGCAACGACCTTGTGGCTTGACGACTGATACACGCCGGAAATTATATTTCCCCTGCGGTCTGTCGAAAACGCCGCCTGCACCTTGTTTCTGTAATTATACGGCTTATCCATACCGATAATCTCGTCCACATGACAAAATGAGCCGAGCAATTTAATAACCCTCGCCTGCTTAAAGCTCAGCTGTTCGCTGTACGGCATATTTTGCAGCTGACAGCCGCCGCACTTTTTGTAAAGCGGACAGGCATTTGTATTTTTCGGCATAGCCTCACCTCAATTCACAGATAATTTTAACATATAACGCACAATATGGCAAACAAAAAGGACTGTAAATTTTACAGTCCTTAAAATTTAATTCCACAAACCCGTGTACCAATTTATCATTTGATTTCCGAACATCAGCGCAACGAAAATACCGATTGCGAGGTGCGGACCGAACGGGACTTCCTTTTTCATATTCTCCTTTTTGAGAGTGTTTGAAAAAATCAGATACAGCGTGCCCGTAAAGCCTGAAACCAACAGCGCAAGCAAGACATTTTTCCAACCGAGCGCAAAGCCTGCCGCCGCCATAAGCTTTATATCGCCGCCGCCCATTGAATCGGGTTTAATGTACGAAACGAGCAAAAACAGACCGCTGACAAGGAAAAATCCCACAATCCTGCCGATAAGCTCATTTTTATCAAAGCCGTTTTCGATAATCGAGTCGATATAAATGACGATACCGCCTAAAAGAATCGTAATCCACATTGAGTCGGGGATAAACATGTGCTTCCAGTCAATGCAAAATATAACGACAAGTGCGGAACAAATCATAAAATAGCCTAAAAGCCGAAGCTTGAAATCGCAGCCGCAGCCGAACACGAACGACATCACGAACAAAATGCCCGTAACGCTTTCGACAATCGGATAAATCGGGGAAATTTTCGCCTTGCAGTAGCGGCATTTTCCGCCGAGAAAAATCCAGCTGAAAAGCGGAAACAAATCGTACCATTTAAGCGGATGCTTGCACGTGGTGCAAATCGACGAGCCTTTTTTGAATTCCATACCGAGCGGAATACGGTAAATCAGCACGTTCAAAAAGCTGCCGATACATATTCCGACAATAAACACGCACACCGAAAAGTATATTTTCATCACAAGTAAAAAAGTTTCGTATTCCATAATCAATCATCCTTTTCGGGAGCATTTGCGGTTTTTTCCGCTTCCTCTTGAGCCAAAACCTCGGCTTTCATTTTGCGAACTTTTGAAAGGAGCATTACAAGAGCAAGAGCCAAAATCGAAGCGACGGAAACGAAAATACCCTCTTTAAGTCCCTGTGGGAAATATTTCATTTCGACGGTGTGTTCGCCCTGTGAAATGTTGAACATCATCAAATGGCTTTCATTTTTGATAAGCTCGACCGCCTCGCCGTCAACCGTAACCGTCCAACCCTCGTCGTAGGGCATTGAAGCGACCATAACGCCGTCCTTTGAAGCGTTGACCGTGCCCTTGATATATGAGTCCTTGAAAGTTTCGATTTTGAGCGTACCGTTTTCAAGAATATGCTTGTAGCCGTTCATAAACGCTTCGTTGTCAACGGTCATTGCGGACATCTGAACGGAGTCCGTAAGCGGCTTATCCGCATCAAATTCCGAAATATCTCTGTCGGCATCGTGCACCGTTACCTCAACGACGTCGCCTGCGTGATAATATCCGACGTCATAAAGCTTTCTGTCTATTATGTCATATTCGTTTGTTTCGCCTGCAAAGCTTATTGTCATTTTCTGCAAACAGCCGCTTGTGGCAAGCATAAACAATTCTCCGTCCTTTTGAACGGTATAGTTAAACTTGATTGAAAAATTGTTGTCCGTTGCCTTGAAAGGATAAACGCCGCCGACGGTTTCAATAATGGTCGTGAGAGCGTTATAGCCGTCCTCGTGCACCTCGCCGTCCTCATGAACGTGGGTGTGCTCGTCCTCGTTTTCCTCATTAAGCTTACTGTAATATTTATTTATGGTATCTCTGCCAACCGACTCACAGTTGCTGTATTCAATCGAGTCAAGCTTCGCATAGTCGAACACATTTCCTACGCCCGTTGCGTTATACCAAAAGCCTGTCTGCGAATATGACGGCTGATATATGTACGGGTCCCATTGTGTAACCGTCGAATCTGCACAGTATGCAAGCGGAAACGTATATTTTACCTTATATACACCCTTTCCGTCAACCTCTCCGATTTTCTCATAATACGGGTTGTCCTCGCCTATAAGTCCCACATTGTCGAACACATAGTCAAGCGAATGCATTGCATTATATACAGGCGTTTGCGGCGAATACTTGAAAGAATTCTGCCTATTTCCGTCAATGCCGAGGCAGTACTGCGTAAGCGCAAGATTTGTATCGGTCATTGAGGAAAATGTTGAAATTCCGTTATATCCGAAGAGTGCCGAAAGATTTTTAACTTCCTTACCGTCACTAATTTCCATACGTGTAAAGCCGCCATCCGAATCGTTTTTGATTATTTCCTTTACCTGCTCAACAGCCTCAAGGTCGGAATAATGTTTTTCATAAACGTCTCCGTCGGACTTGACAGTGTCTATATTGCTCAAACACAACTCCACAATAATCAGAACACTCAATACAATCGGAAGCGCACGCTTAAAGCCGTCTTTGTTTTTTGCGATAAGCAAAATTACAATATACACGGCAGCCGCCACTGCGCTCAAAACAAGTCCGTAGGTTGTAAAGTGAATGGAAAACTGAGAAAATTTAGCATATCCCACCGAAACGCCGACAAGGGCAACGGGAAGTACAAACGCCCATTTCGGAACGCTGTCGATATTCAAAAGAGTCTTGAACGCAACCGTGATTATCAGGAAAAGATAGAGAAATGAAAATCTGTAAGGGAGACCGGTAGGTGCGTTTAGTCCATGCCAAAAATAATTAAGCTTCGGGATTTGCATTGAGAGGAAGAAAAGCACGGTAACAACAGCCGTAGCAACCTTTTCATTTGGCTTAATTTTCTTCGAGGTAAAGAACAACGGGAAAAGTATCATTGTGAGCATACTGCTCATAAGATAAGGTGCCGTATCTGTCGTCCTTTCAATCGTGCCCATTGTTACCGAATCAGTGTGATAGGACAAGAAATCAAAAAGATTAAAGAAAAAGTCCGTTGTATTAAAATCACTTTTTGCGGCGGTAGAGCTGAGAGCATAGAGCACGGGGATAATTACAACCGCCGAAACAAGGCCTGCAAAAAGCGAGGCTGTGCCGAATTTCAGCATAACGGGGAAAATCGGCTCATCCTGTTTTTCGTCCTTGTTTTTGCTGACGTCCTGCGAAAAGACGAGCAGGAAGAAATAGAGCACGCAGAAAATGCAAACCATATACGCTATGTAGAAGTTTACGAATATCGTATAAGCAAGTGCAAAGAAATAGAGCGTAGCCTTTTTACCCTTGACGATATTTTCAATGCCGAGGGCGATAAGCGGCAAGGCGATAAGAGCGTCAAGCCACATTGTGTTGTAATAGTAAGCAAGGTAAAAGCCGCTGAAGGTGTAAATGAGCGAAAATACGCTTATGGTTATATTCTGAATTTCAAACTTGTTTTGGAGAAATACCGAGAACGAAGCCGCAATCAAAGCAGTCTTAACCGTGATTATCAAGAGCATTGCGCTGTCGATATTTGAGCTGTTAAACGGCAGTGCAAGCAGGTTGAACGGACTTAAAAGGTAGTAGCATACGCTTGCGAATTCATTTGAGCCGAGACCCGTGTTCCATGAATAGAGCAGAGAGCCGCCGCTTTTAAGCCTCTCGATATATTCAGCAAGGAACGGTGCGTATTGTGCAAAGCCGTCGTTACGAAGAATGGTATAATCGCCGAACGGTGCGATTTTCGAAAAGGCGCAGAACACCAAGAAAAGCACCACGGCAGCGAATGCGGAAATTAAAGGAAATATAAATTGATTCTTTTTGTTATGAGAAATCCCCAACGAAATCTTCCTTTCCAGAATGTGAAGTCTTATACAGTTATAATTATACACTAACCGACAGCCGTTTACAAGGAAAGCCGTTAAATTTGAGCGTACCTTAGGTAAAAAAAAATAAGCAAAGGCTTTCACCTTTGCTTATTTAATGTTAATCTGCTAATGTTGAGTTAATTTAATTAGTCAGCTACGTGATTTTTATACTCGCCGTCAGATGTCCACATCGGACAAGTTACAGCTGTCTCAATAACACCTGTTGTAGCGTTCTTTGACATTACAACTGTGTAATCAGGAGAATTTGTTGCATCCTTAGCAACCGGACATTTCGGAAGTTCGCCGCCGTCAAATGACTTAGTGAAAGACGGTTCGGATGAAATATCTGTTGATGCCGGAAGGATGATCTGACCGCCGTCTGCTCCGCCTGTCATCTGCCATGTTGAAGCCATTGACTTAATGTTGCTCATATTTGACTTACATGTCTTTGTCTCTGCGTTCTTTGTAACAGCACCGTAAACCGGGATAGCTACTGCAACAAGGATACCCATGATAACAATAACGATCATCAATTCAACGAGTGTGAAACCTTTTTTACTCATAAGTTTTCTCATGATAAATTTCTCCTTTTTTCATATTAGAATAATTATATAATGGGTAGGTTGCCCAGAATACCAAGCTAAAAAGTTAACGGGAAATTTCCGTAACCTTTGTCTGTATTATAAACTAAAAAAAACAGTTTGTAAAGTGCTTTTTATAAATTTTTTACAATAAATTACAAAATTATATTATTTTGCACCGTGAGCCACACCCGAGCCGCTGTTTTTACACTCAACATTTACATATTTTCCGTTTTCGGAGAGCGTTACGGTGTAATATCCGCCCTCGGTGGGACAAAGCGGAAATTTTCCGCCCTCAAAGCAAGCAAGATATGCGTCCGTAAATGCCTGCCTTGCGTCCTCCTGCGTTCTAACGTCAACCGTGGTTGTGCCGTCGTTCCTGAAAATGACCTTTGCACCCGAATCGGTGTCGGTCAAGGCACATTGCTGCGCACCCTTTGCGATAATATCCATATTTGCGCCGCAAGTCTTTTTCTCCGCATTCTTTGTAACAAGTCCGAAAACAGGGACTGCCACAGCGACCAAAACGCCCATAATTACAATGACAATCATCAGCTCAACAAGTGTAAAACCCTTTTTACTCTTCATAAGACATACCCCCACACAGTCTCGTGATTTTTTAGGGAATTGTGCGTGAATGTCCCGTAACTGTTTTAAGTATATCTTATATTTTATTTTTTGTCAATCACTTTGTCATTGCAATAAATATAGCCATATCGGTAACAACCGTCCTGCCGATATTCTTTAACGTCTCATTTTTCGAGCCGATTTTGATTATTGCAGGAGACCACTCGTTATAATACTTGTCAATGATTATGTCGCCGAGATATGTGCCTTTAAGCGTGTTGTCCCTGAAATCACGAAGCGTTTTGACAACCCCGCTTTCCATATCCGTACCTGCCATAAGCCATCTTGTACCGCAGGTAAACGCTGTCTCGGTGTCTCCCGTATCGGCATCAAGCGCGCCGCCTATCGAGTCATTATAGGAAATAAATCTTATAACATTTCCCGAACGTTTAGAATTCGGATATGCTTTGCCCGATTCCTGCCTATCCGACGGGTAGCCCTCGGTGTCCGTTCCCGAGTCCCAGCCTGCGGTATACTCGCTTGTGAAATAGTATCCGCTGTCATTGTTGCAGTTGACAAGCTGTCCGTTGGTTTTCATATTGTCGAACGAAAATGACGAGTTCAAGTCATATTTCGCAGGCAAATATTCACGGTTGCTCTTAACCGATACCGAAATACCGCTGTCAAGATATTTATGCTTGAGCGCATTGCCCGAAGCGTCCGTCGGGTTTTCCATTTCCTTGTTTTCGGTCGTGTCCCATTGGAACGCATCAACGCCCACGCTGAACTTAACGTCAAGCTTCAACGGATTGTCAAACTGATAATAGAATTTGTATGCGGTAGCGTTCGACTTAATCGTTACCTTGTTATCCTCATCAATCAGATGAATAGGTGCAAGCGAATAGAAATATCCCTTGTATGTGAAATAATAGGTGTATTGATTTGTAGGCTTCTGGAAAGTAATCGTGCCGTCGGCATTTTCCGTGAATGTGCCAAGCTCGGGGCAGGAGGCTAATATATGATTTGCCTCAACCGTTGCAGGTTCCTCGTAAAAAATGTCAACCTTTGTCGCAGTCGAAAGCGAGGTCTTTGTCGCATCCTCTTGGAACTGTGCGACAATATATTCAACCTGTGCTTGAAGCTTAAACTGCTTTTCGACCATATCGTATCGCTTATATATCGTGCCGAAGAGCTGAGCGACCAAGCCCATAACAAGCGCCATAATTGCGATAGCCACAATAAGCTCTGCGAGGGTAAAGCCTCGCCTGTCATGTTTTGTTTTGTTGATTAACTTAAACATAGCCTTGCCGCCCTTTCTCTGTTTTATCCCTGAGATGCCATTGCGTTTACGCCCGTAAGGTCAAGATCCCTCTTATTACCGCTTGCATCAAAGTATACCGCCGTGGTGTCGTCCGTATATTTGCCGTCATCACCCTGCGTTTTTACACGCTTCCATGCGCCTGCATCCGACGGGTCCTTAGTGTAGTAAATATACGCCTTTTCTTCGGCATCGTTTGTTCCGTTGCCGTTTTCGTCCTTGTAGCCTGTGAGATACCATAAGCCCTGCGAATAAGTAATCGAAATGAAGTTTATGTTGGTTTCATCCGCAATCTTAATCGCTTTCCAAGCGTAGAGATGGTTTTCCTCGTCGTAGCAGTATTTGACGTTGATGTACGAGCCTGCCTTACCGTTGCCCGAATAGCAATACTGCGAAGCGCAATAGGTTTCGGGAGCTTTTCCGCTTTGTGTGCCTACCGCTACCCAATAATCGTCTGCAAACTCTACGTCGGTTATTCCGCTTAACACGGATACGAAGCCGTATGTGTCCGACGTCGAGTTCTTTCTACTTGTGTAATCGTAAAACTGAATACGGTCGCCGTCGTCTTTGAGTTTTCTGTTCGTAGGACCGCCTGCTGCGCCGATTCTGTCAGCCCACATGTAGCTTTCAAATTCCTTTGTAACCGAAGTTATCTTTGAATTTGTCGGGGCTTCATAGTCGTAGCCCCAGCTGAACAGCGAGCCGTTGTCCGTGCCCCACATAAACTGCGGCTTTACATCCCATGTAAGTCCCCAACGGATAGTTGTACATTGAGTCTGGTTCATCGGGTGCGTATTTGTACCGTACAGCTTTGTGCCCGGAATGATATTCGGAGAAGTAAGGCCTGACGGCGGGTTAGAGTCACTGTTTGAAATTCCGAAGAACGATCTGTGATACGTGGTGTCCCAACCCAATGCAGTCATATTACCCGATTTGTCCTGATATTGGTCTGTTCCGTAGAACTGATGGAATACATTGGTTTCCTTTTTAAGCGACCAGCCCTTACCCGACGCCATAGAGCCTGTCGTATCGTTGTCGCTGCCGTCGCCCGAGCCTCTGATATAAACAACACCCATATTTGAAATGTCGTTTACACGTGTTGCCCAGTTGTAGTCGGAGAAAAGATAACCCAATGTGTAGCCGACCGCAATGGAAATATTGTTGCCCGTAATATCGTCGTGATAGCTGTCAATGTCGAGCATTGTTACGTTATCTCGAAGTCCTGCCGACTGGAACGAGTGGTCGTATTTGCCCGTTGTTCCGTTAAACTTATAGAAATAGTAGTCAGAGCCCGTCAAGCCCGTAATCAGCCATGTTGACGGATTTTCAAGTCCGATTGCAAACGGATGTGAAAGATAACCGATTGTAATTTCGATTTCCTTGCCTGCCGTAAGGTAATACATATTACCCTGCTCGCCCAATGCCTGACCGCCGCTTCCGTTAACAGCCGTGTAGTATACAGGCGTACCCTTTGTCGTTGACCTCGGATAAACAATATCCTTATACAGATTTTCCGAGTTAAAGAAGTTCAAAAGGTCCTCATACTTCAAGGATTTGAATATATCAACGTCAAGCTTTGTGCTCGATGCCTTTGAGTCTCCGAAAAGTCCTGTCGGATACCATGCGCCTGTTCCGTTCGGGTTTAATATGCCCGACGGAGTATATTTGTTGTCCGAGCTGTATGCAACGCCCAACGTCGCAAGCGGAATATATCCTGTCCAGCCAAGCGTAGCCGTTTTCCAACCCCAAACGTCGATAACGGCAGGAATTCGACCGCAATAAAGCGTATAGGACTGGCTCGGATAAACATTGCTGTTCCACTGTGTCTGATTCTGAATTTCAATATAATTGCTGTTGGTTTTATCGATTTTAATCGCACCTACGGAGGTAATGGTTATGAGCGAATCATCATTTTCGTACTCATAATCTACGGCCTCCTTATAGCCGAGACTCGAAAGCTTTTTGGATCTTACGCTGCTTGCGTCGTATGTAAGCCACGTACGCATGTCTTCATTTTCGCCCCGGCTTCTTTCCGAGTTGCCGCCGTAAGCCTCTGTGCCGTCACGCCATTTAACAACGCCGCCGAGGGTCAAGAACGCCTTGCCCGAATCGGAGGTTGTAACGTTCGCTGTGAAGTAGTTTGATGTAACGGACTTATAGTCCCACATACTTGTCTTTTCTGATTTGAAAAGATAGTTTATCTGTCTGCCGTTCCAGTCAATTTCAGTCTGCGGAGAACGGAATATCGACTTGAACTCCGCCTGAGTTGAATTCTCGGCGCTTATGTTCTCATAGCTGTCGCCCTCGGGATTTCCTTTTGCCGTGATATGCGCATAACGGTCATACTGCCAAAGCGTGTCGCCGCCCCAATAGTAGTTGCCCGTTTTTTCGTTTTTCCAGAAACGGCGTACCTGTCCTGCGTCGCCGCCCATGACATAGTAGCCATACTTATTATCTCCGCCGTTGCCGTCGTCGCCGCTGCCGACACCTACCCACTCAACGTCGTTAATTGCCGAGTTAAGCGGAGCACCCGTCATTTCCTTTGCGATGAGATCCATACGTCCGTACTCGTCAACGCCGCTTGTCGCATAGTAATAGTATTTGCCGTCGGAAGCCTTTTCGCCGACAAGTATAATTTCGGGTGCGCCGATCTCAATTTCAGTACTGTACTGAAGGTCGCCTACGCCCTGTCCGTATTCAATTACAAGCGGAGAATGTTCGAAGCAAATGACGTTGTTACCGCCCTTGAGCGTGAATACCGCAACATTAGTCGCTCCGTCTTTTTTGAAAACTATATCGTAATATTGTTTCTCAACCGCTTTCTTTTTGCCGTTTTCATCGGTATAGCTGACCTTAAAGTGCCAGCCTGCCTGATCTGCATTCTTGTTTTCAGCCACAGAGTTAAACGCAAAGCCCTTGGGAACAAGCGTAATTTCCGTCGTCAAAAAGTCGTCGGTAAGATTGCTCGGGAAGCTGAGCATACGGCTTGTGTTATCGCTGACATAAAAGGTCGAATATGAATTCGGCGTGTTGGGGTTACTTGCGATGATCGTACCGTGAACCTGACCCGCAGAACTGTCCGAGCCAAAGCTTATTGACTTATCGGTATCCCCTTCCTTTGTCATTGTAAGCGGAACATCGCTTACGGAGATTTCATAGCCGGGTGCGTTCTCGCCCTTATTTGCAATAAGCCTCTCCAGCAAGCTCGCCTTTTCGTATGAGGATTTTGTAACCTCGCCTGCCGTGCGGATGTTTTTGAAATTTTGGAGGAAAAGCGGTGTAAAGGTAAAAATTATCAGCATAATCAAAGCCATGGCAACAAGTGTTTCCACAAGCGTCATGCCTTGCTTTTGTTTTACCGTACTTTTAATGCTCTTAAAAATACTTTTCATAATGCTCCTCCTAACTTATTTTCAAAAAGTCTTATTCCCACATAAGAGATGTTGAATCAGTGGGATCGGGCGGAATAATCGAGCTGTATGTGTCTTTTGCGTTATTGTCAACATCGATTTTTCTCATCAGGTTTTTGGTAATATTACCGCTGCTGTCGCCGACAACATACTGCGTAGGTGTATCTCCCTCGGCAGTCTGATAATAAATCTCAATCAAATCCGCAAATCTGTTTAGGACATTCTTTGAATATTTGTTGGTTGCGATCGAATAGTCAAGGAAATACTTGAGCAAATCGACGCCGTATTCGTTTTCGCTGCCTGTATTCTGCGGTGCATTGTCGTCAAAGTAATAAACATCACCGGCAGAAAAAGCCTTGTATCTGTAAACACCGACGTTCGGCATTTCTATATTTACATATACGTCGCCGCCGAAAAAGACCTTGCCGCAGCGACCTAAGCTGTAAACACTATTGTTTATCGGGTCGGTAATTGCCGCAGTTTCAGGGTTCGGAGTTCCCAAAACAACCGTGCTGAACCTGTACTTTCCCCTTATGGCATCGGCTAACATTCCGATATTGCTTGAAATCTGCAGGGCGGTATTTCTATAAAAGCCGTATGCAAAAATCTCTATATCGCCGTTTATTACAATGTTGTTACCCTTCAAGAACATAATATTGTAGTTCTTTTTAGTGGGTGTAACATCAATATCCGTGTTTACAAACAAGTCGTTCATTCCGACGAAAGAAACAATGTTATCCTGCTTTTCCTTCATCTTGATTGTCCCTGTCGTAGGAGCGTTCAAAATAAGGTTGCCCGAGGAATAACCGAGCTTTGCAGGTGTGCTTCGTTCGCCTATGTTGATTGTAAAGGTGCCGAAATGCTTTGTTTTAAGCGAAAGGTTTGACGGAAGCTTTACCGTGCCGAGCTTAGTAAATTTGTCATTTGAAATCGGGTCGATAATTCCCGCATTGGCACCGTCGTTATCATAAAACGTGCCGAGTCCCTGAACAGGCTCTGAAATCCTCGCCGTCGCGGTCGCAGGAACAACGTCATTTATATCGTTCCCCTTAACCGCATAGCCCTTGCTGACAAAACGCCTCTGTTTGTCAATCATTTCGACTTCTTCCTCGGCTATAATGCCCGAGCCGTCGGCCTTTGTCTCGGTTTTCAGGAATTTTCCCTTTTTGGTTTCAACGATATTCGTTATTTCAACCTGATAATATCCGATTATTTCCTTATCCGTACATGCATTTAAGCCTGCCTCGGTAACATATTGATATTCCGCAGGAGTTGCCGTTTTATTCCAAATAAGGTATATCTTGTTAGTTTCTATCTTGTCGCCGTCTTCACTTGTTTCAACGATAAACTCATTGACATCCGAATCGGTGCCTTTGTTGTTAACAGCAAGCTGATATGCGTATGATGCGGCCTCTGCTCCGGCTTGAGCAAGATACTCCGCTTTCTTTCTGTCGGACAAAAAGCGTACAGTTCTAAGGCTGGTCATTGTATAAGCATACATTGCCGTGCCCATAAGCGAAAGTATAAACAGCAACGCAATGACCGCTGTCAATGCAAAACCGCCGTTTTGTTTGAGCCTTGATTTCATACGAATCACCTTTCCGTATAAATTAAACTATAACTCTCAAAATTTCCTCTATCGATGTTTTTCCGTGCATTACCTTGTAAATACCCTCATCCTTCAGCGTGTGCATTCCCTGCTTAATGGCAAGCTCTTTAATAGCCGCAGCGTTTGCACGGTCAAGGATAAGCTCCTTCATTTCCTCGGTAACGGTAAGGAATTCAAATACGGCCTCTCGTCCCTTATAACCTGTATTGTTGCAAGTGATACAGCCCTTAGGCTTGTAGAGTGTAAACTCCTCGTCGGGATACTCGTCAAGCGGAAGATCGGGGAATATCTTAAGAAGATCATCCCTCTTTATCTGATATGCCTCCTTGCACTTGGGGCAAAGACGTCTGACAAGACGCTGAGCCAATACGCCGACAAGTGAGGATGTAACAAGGAACGGTTCAACGCCCATCTCGTTAAGACGGGTTACCGCACCCGGTGCGTCATTTGTATGCAGTGTCGAAAGAACCATGTGTCCCGTAAGAGCCGCTTCGACGGCAATCTTTGCAGTCTCGCCGTCACGAATCTCACCGACCATGACAATATCGGGGTCGGAACGCAATACCGAACGCAAAGCCGCCGCAAAGGTCATACCTGCTCTGTTATTCATCTGAACCTGATTGATACCTGCCATACGGCGCTCAACCGGGTCCTCAAGTGTAATCGTGTTTTTATCGTCCGAGCTTATCTCGGCAAGAGTAGCGTAAAGAGTTGTAGATTTACCGCTACCTGTGGGGCCCGTAACAAGCAGGAAGCCGTAGGGCATGTGAATTGCTTTTTCAAATCTCGGGAACTGTCTCTCCGAGAAGTGCAGGTCGTGAAGCTTTACAACACCCTGCGATCTTTCAAGAAGTCGCATAACAATCTTCTCGCCGTAAACGGTGGGCATTGTAGCGATACGAATATCGAGTGTTCTGTCCTCAAATCTAACGGTAGCACGACCGTCCTGCGGGATACGCTTTTCGGCAATATCCATACCGCCGAGTACCTTAACACGTGAAACAACCGAGGGGAAAAGCTTGATTTGGTTCTGCATTACCTCCTGCAAAACACCGTCGATTCTGAAACGGACTCTCATGTGCTTTTCGAGTGCCTCAACGTGAATATCGGATGCGCCTGCTTTAATTGCATTATTTATAATCTGATTTACAAGCAAAACCGCCGGCTTATCATCAATAGAAAATTCCTCTGATACATTTTGGTCGTCGCTCGCATCGTCCTCGTCATAATTATCAAGCGACGAGTTCATATTTGCAAAGTTTTCGATTGCGGCGGTAAGCTCCATATCGGGAGCAACCAAGGGGCAAATCTCAAGCCCTGTCATAAGGTGGAGATTGTCTATCGTAATGATATCATTCGGATTTTTCATTGCGACATACAAGGTCTTTTCATCCTGATAAAGCGGAAGAATGTGGTTCCTCAACGCCATTTCGGGTGTGATAAGGTTAGCCGCCGAAACATTGACGCCTATCTCATTGATTGAAACATATTTATAGCCTGTCTTTTTAGCAAGGGTTTTTGCTATATCTTCCTCAGTACAGTAACCCAGCTGCGTAAGGATTGTGCCGATAAGCTCCTTGCTCGTTTTTTGTATTTCCAACGCCTCAGCAAGCTGTTCCTCTGTGATAATTCCGGCTGCAACAAGCCTTGAGCCCATGCTTCCGGGTATTATCAGATTGTTATTCGCCATTATTTAATCTCTCTCCATTCGAAAATCTGCCCGATGAATTATCTTGAAAATTCTACAAGTACTATCTGTGCCGTTCTCTGTTCGTCTGTACCCGTAATATTGATTGTGTCTATTCGTTTTATCTGCTTATCGCTTACCGTGTCATGACAGAAAGTAATAATATCCCTGTACGAGCCGGTAATTGTAAGATTAACGGCTATTTGATTGACATTCTGCTCGTTTTTCTCAGGTTCGCCGAAGGTAAGCTCCGTAAGGCTGCAATTATGCGCCTCGACATCCTTTTCAAGCTCAATCATAATCTGCATTTGATCAAGCGGATCCTTTGAAATCATTATATCGTATTCGGCTATCTGCTGCTTATATTCGCCGCTGCGTGCCTGCAAAGCCTTGAGGTTTGCGATAGCAAGCTGATTTTGCTTGTATTGAGCCTTCGCCTTTTCAATATTCGCTTCCGTCGCATCGATACCCTTTGCACCGAAAACGGTAAGAACGATAAGTCCTATGCAAGCGACAAACAATATGACAATTACCACTCTGATGTCGTCGAGGGGATTTTTCTTAGCAGCCTTTTCCTTTTCCAAGCCGTCGCCGGTAGCCTGCTTCTTTTTAATAACATCGCTTAAAGCCATAATTTTTTAGCCTCCCCCGTAGTAGTTTCGGTCGTTGTTGCCGCTGCGGTAGTTGTAACCTGTGTTGTCTGAACCTCTCCGCTCTCATTTGTTACAGCCTCGCCCTTTTTGTCGGTAACTGTCTCATAAACGGGAGCACCCGCAGTAACGTTAACGCCGTTAGACATACTCAAGACAAGCGTAAAGGTAACGCTTTTTCCGTCCTCGCCTGAGGTTCTTGTGTAACTTGTTGTCTCAATCGTCTTGATGATTTTTTGCATTTCTTCGGTTTTGAACAAATCGACATAATCCTTGTAATCCTGATTGTCCTGAACTGTGCAGGTAAGGGTGCAAATGCCCTCTTTGAACCAGTTTTCAAGGTTTATCTGCGTAATCTGAACATAGTCGGGTGTTTGATTTGAAATCATTGTGAAAAATTCAACTGCATCGGGATCCTGCGGAGTGATGCTTTCAATCATTTTTCTTACTTCGCCCAACTCGTTGTATATGTTTTGATATTCTTGAAGTGCAGGGAATTCGCTCTCAATAGCGCTGTTTTTACGCTGAATTGTTTTGAGCTTTGATTTAAGGATTTGACCTTTAACCGCAACGCCTCCGTAGACAATAAAGAGGCAAACAAGAATTACAAGCGCAATTTTTGAAATCAAGTCAATTTTCTTTCTGCTTTCAAGCCTGCGTCTGTAACTGTCCGGTAACAAACTAACTTTGAACACTGCTTAAACCTCCAATGCCTGAATTCCAAGGCCGATACAGCCTGCGAATTCGTTTAATACGTTTCGGTCGAGTCCGAAATTATAGGTTGAATAAAAATCGGGAACAATTACGGGCATTTCCATAATCGTATCCTTGATTATATCGCACAAGCGAGCACTTTGATCTGCTGTCGTTGTGAAGAAAATCTTTTCAATGGGGCTGTCGCCGTTCTGCATCGCATAATAACTTACGGATGAAGCAGTTTCGGAAGCCAGCATAGCACCGACCTCTTCCACGTCGATTGCAAGAGTTTCCTCGTTCGGCTCAAGTTTGTAGATATTGTTCACGCTGTCTGCAACTCTGTCCGGAGTTGTTATAGAACGCACCATTGAGATTTCGTCGCCCTTGACAACTATAAAGTTAAGAAGGTCGTCGGTCATATTCAAAAGAGCAAACTTTTCGTCACCTACAAGCCCTGCTTTAAGCCCTCTTATCTGCGAAAGCACCGAGGAATCGACGTCTGTTACCTGAAGCTTTGAAGCCGAAAGAATGTTTATGTACTGCTCAATCATATTTCTTCTTGCCGCAACAAGCATAACATGTGTGATGGGCTGATCCTCATCATTTACGCCGTCGCCTGCGACAACATAGTCAATTTCCATTTCCTGTATCGGAATGGGAATGAATTCCTGAGCCTGCAAGAGAACCATATTACGAAGCTTATCATCGTCAACCTTGGGGAAAGTCGCATATCTCATAATAACGTTTTCATTGTTGATGCCGACAACAACGTCAGTACTTTTGAAGCCGCCGCTTTGGAGCAGCTCGGTCAACGCAACATTAAATCGGTCGGGATCTCTTATGAAACCCTCTTCAACTGTTCCCTCAACCAACGGAGCTTTTCCGCACGCTAAAATTGAATATGTACCGCTTGAACGGGTAATTTCAACTGCCCTTATTTCTCTCGAATCGACCTCAAGGCCGATTACACTTTTAACTTTAGCCATAAATTTCTTCCCCCTGTTTATGAGCCGATAGAAGTAGACGCTGTAAATATAGGTAAGTACAACGAAATAAGCATTGCACCGACAAGACCGCCTATACCGATAAGTGCGATAGGCTCGATAATCGAACCGAGGTTTCTTGATGTCGTTTCAACATCCTCCTCGTAGAATTCGGCAACTTTGTCAAGAAGCTCCGGCAATGTACCTGCTTCCTCGCCGATTGCAATCATACCCGTAACCATAGGCGGAAACAATCCACTCTTATCAAGAGAATCCGAAATGGATTTACCCTCTTCAATGTCGGAAATAGCGTCATTAACCGCATCCCTTATAAGATCGCTGCCCGATGTGGGACCTGCGCTCTGCAAAGCCTCAACAGCGGTAACACCGCCCGCAAGAAGCGTGGCAAGAGTTCGGCAAAAACGAGCTATAACCATTTTGGTAATAAAGTCGCCGAGCAACGGCATGTGTAATTTGTTCTTTTCCCAAAAAGTGTGTGCAAACTTGCTCTTTATGATAAATCTTAATGCGACAATTATGACAGCCGCAACCAAAATCCATAAATACCATTGTGTTCTCAAGCTGTTCGAGGCATTGAATATAAACTGTGTAAGTCCGTTTAATTCTGTTCCCGACGGAATCATCTTCTGGAAAATCGGAACCATGAATGCAAGCATCGCAATAAGAAGTATGATAGCAAAAATACCGATATTCTTAGGATACGATACCGCTGATTTGATATTATCCTTCAACGCCTTGTTTTTCTGCAGCTGGTTTGCAAGGCTGATAAGCGATTGTTCAAGAATACCGCCGACCTCGCCCGTGGCAATCATTGCAACGAAAAGGTCGTCGAAAATTTTAGGATACATAGCAAATGCGTCCGAAAGAGGCATACCGCTTTCAACATTTTCGGAAATATCTACAATAGCTGCCGAAAGAGTCGGGTTGGTTGTCTGTTTTGCAAGCGTTGCCAACGCTCTTGTAACAGGAACACCTGCCGAAATCATAGCTGCCATCTGTCTTGCGAAAACAGCGACGTCCTGTATAGAAACCTTTTTACCGCCCGACTTTTTTTTCTCATTGATAACTTTTTCTTTGATGTCGGTAACGATAATTCCGGCTTCACGGAGCTTATCCATAGCTGCAGAGGAATTATCCGCAACAACCTCGCCGTGGACGTTCTGTCCTTGGCGGTTCATACCGTCGTAAGTAAAGGATGCCAAAGCATTTGCCCCCTTTTATATTAGTAACCCGATGTCATAAGAAGTCGTCTGACCTCTTTTTCATCAACGCAAAATTCAATTACAGATTCCTTTGAAATTTTCTGCTCTTTATAAAGTCTTAAAAGAGCTTGGTCCATAGTCTGCATTCCCTGCATCTGTCCTGTCTGCATAGCCGCATAGAGCTGATGCTCCTTTTCCTCACGGATAAGGTTTTTAACGGAGGGCGTATCGACCATATACTCAACCGCAACGCATCTTCCCTTGCCGTTAATGGTGGGAATAAGCTGCTGCGAAATAACAGCTTTCAAGGAGTTCGCAAGCTGCTGTCTTATCTGTCCCTTTTGTCCCTCGGGGAAGGAGTCGATAATACGGGAAATCGTCATAGGTGCGGTCTGCGTATGGAGAGTCGACAAAACAAGATGTCCCGTTTCAGCCGCAGTAACCGCAATCGAAATACTCTCAGGGTCACGCATCTCGCCGATCATAATCGTATCGGGGTCGTGTCTCAAAACAGTTTTAAGCGCATTGGCAAAGCTGTGAGTATCGTTTCCTATCTCTCTCTGACGTACAGTTGATTTTATATGAGTATGCAAAAACTCGATAGGGTCCTCAACCGTAACTATGTTTGTTTCATATCTTTCATTTATGTACTTAATCATAGCGGCAAGAGTTGTCGATTTACCGCTGCCTGTAGGTCCTGTAACAAGTACAAGTCCTCTCGGAAGATTGCAAAGTCTTTTAATATCTGATGGAAGTCCGAGGTTTTCAAGTTCAGGAACTTCAAACGGAATAGCTCTGAATACCGCCGCAAGCGTGCCTCTTTGGATGATGACGTTTCCTCTGAAACGAGCAACTCCGGGTACTGCTACCGCAAGGTCCAATTCCCAATCCTCTTCAAGCTTTGTTTTCTGCAACGGCGACATTATATTGAGAAGCATTTTCTCAATATCTTCCGGTGCGAGCTTCGGGAAATCGGTCTGACGCTTAAGGTCTCCGTTTATTCTGACGCACGGCTCAATTCCCGCTACCAAGTGCAAGTCGGAGCCTCCAACCTCCGCCGTATGTCTTAAAAGGTCCTCTATCACGAACGGATAAGAGCTTTCTTTGCCTGTAAAAACCACTGAATACAACTCCTAAACTTTGAACATTTAACTAAAAATATGCGTATAGGGTGCAAGAAAAAGTATTATTCCTGCACCCAATTTTAACAATTAAGCTGCCGAATCCAGCTCTGTAAGCAAACCCTTAATGTAATCTGCCATTTCGGGTGTAGCCTTAACGTAAGTGGTACATGCAGAACCGCTTCCCGTCTTGGAATCAGCTGTTACAAATGTAAATTGATCCATTGTCGGAATTTCAGGATGAACGCTCATCAATCCGGCAATTCTGTTTCTCGCAACTGCTTCGTTGGCAGTAACTTCAACTGCTCTATTCAAAACTTCCTCGGTGCTTGCCATATCCATAGCATCAAGCAAGCTCTTAACCTGCTCCTGCTTTGCGTAATCGCAATAAACAATGAGAGCCTTTGAAATTGTGGGATACGCATTAGTCTTGAAGGTAACATTTTCAAGATTTATATTTGCAAGTCTGTCAAGCATCTCTTGAGCCGTGCAATTCTGAAGATCATATACAAAGAATGTGTTTTCAAGCTTCATGCTGTCAGCATAGCTTTCGGTATCAAATTCCTTGATTTTGCTCTCCGCCTTATTAACTTCCGACTCTGTGCCCATAAGCCAAAGCTTCTTGGTCATCTTTTCAGGTCCGTAAACGGTAACTTCGTAGGGGAAGCTGTCTATAATGCCGACAGCCATAGTTCTGTCAATATACTCAAGCTCGACTTCACGAAGTATTTTTGTTTCCGCAGTGCCTGTCGAAGTGCCCGGAGTTCCTGTTGAAGTGCCCGGAGTTGCCGGCTCGCCTGTTCCGCTTGAGGGAGTGGTGGACGGCTCTACAACCTGATCGCTCTTTGAAGCGCTGAGGTTAGCGCCTGTAAGAGGTTTATCGATAACTGCCTTTATTGTCTTAATGTCTGCAAGAGCACTACCCGTAACAAATGTATAGAGGGTATAAGGTCTTGATGCTACTACAATTCCGGGGTCAA
The DNA here is from genome assembly GCA_004556705.1 of Ruminococcus sp. Lineage (GTDB taxonomy): Bacteria > Bacillota > Clostridia > Oscillospirales > Acutalibacteraceae > Fimenecus. The sequence continues at coordinate 28,860 of SFGA01000016.1, forward strand.
GTCCGAGACTTGAGAGAAGCGAACTGAACTCCTCGGCTGTAATGTGTTCAAGGTTGATTTCCTTGAAATTAGCCGCAACAAGAGCCGCACCTGCGTTGATGTTACTGCTTACGTCAATAAGCTTTATAAGCTCTTGAATTTTAGCAAGCTCCTTAGGACTTGCGCTGACAAATACTGTGCCGTCGTCAGCCTCTGTCGAAACATACTGAACGTTTGACAAGCCGAGTGCGCTTGCCTGCGTCTGAAGAACGCCGACTGTTATGTATTTAAGGGTAAACTTGGTCATTACAACCTTATCAACAAATTTTTCGTTAAGCTCTGCAGTAGTGCCTACCATCAAGGTGTTGCCGTCTTTAAGGTAAGAAAGACCCGCAAGCCTTGTAACATAGTCAATAGCCTTGAGCGCTGACATCTGTTCAAGATTAACGGTAAGCGTTGTGGTTGCGTCACCGACAAAAATGATAGTATAGCCCGCATTTCTTGCTATTGCCGAAAGCGCATCCTTAACATTTGCATCAACAAGATTAAGAGAAAGTCTTGATGACGACCATGTGGAAGCAGAGGATTCCTCGGTAAGCGGTATTTTAATTACCTTTCCCGAAATAATCCTGTCAGCGTCAGAAAGATTGTTAGCGGTCATAATGTCGCTGACTGTAACGCCGTGAGTTTTAGCTATTCTTGTCAAGGTGTCCCCCGACTTGATTACATAATATTGGTAATCGCCTGTATTCTTCTTGCTTGAACCCATTACCGTCATAGGTAACACGGCATTGACAAGCAATACGATTGCCAAAATCGCAACCAAAACAGCTTTCAATTTTTTTGTTGAACTGTTGTACATTGTGTGTTCCCCCTAAGAAACTCTATTATTTATAAAAGATGTTATTTTGCCGAATTATTTCATTTCAACGGTTCTCTTCTTTTCGCCGAGCGAGAAAGTAACCGAACTGTCTGTTATGGATTCAACGAGCCACTCTGAACCGGGTACGTAATCTCCGACTTGAAGCACATACGAACGAAGCTTCGTTTCCACGATTACTGTTCTGTAACCGTCAGAGTTATACACCATACCTTTTATCTTTGCGTTTGCAATAACGTCCTCGGAAAACGGGTCTACACCCTCCGCAACGGTTTCGCCCTCGCTTCTTTCAATCATCGGAAGAACGTCAACCGACTGCGCCGGATTGGTAACGGTTTCGTCGAGCCCTGAGTCCGTTTTGATGCCCGAGATAATTATCAACGCCGCAACCACAGCCGCAATAACGATAAATACAAGCGGCAAAATAATTTTCATTTTAGGATTTTTCTCAAAGAACGCATTAAACGCATTCTTTTTCCTCGCATTCTTTTTACCGCCCTTGCCTGATTTAAGTTTGGCTATGACATCCTTGATGTCCATATTCATATCCATAAAGCACCCTCCGATACGTTGCACTTTTAAGTCGAATTTTAGTAAAATCCATGTTTGCCCCCATCGTTTCATTGTAAAATGGGCGCAATAATACACATATTTACAGTATATTGTACAACTAAATACGCTTTTCGTCAATAAATATATAAATTTTTTTGCAAAATTCATATATTTTTTTGTACAACTTTATACAAAATGCTATACACAGAAAAAAGCACAAGATAACATACTATATCTTGCGCTTTCATCTTCATATTAAATTTTACCTTGATTGCTTATCGTTATGTTTTGAATTAGCAGAACTGCCGCCGTAGCTATATCCGTATCCGTAATCATAACCGCTCTTTTTTCCGTAGAAGGACGGTTTACCGAAACTTCTTTCCGCATTGTTATAAATGCAACCGAGTATTTCTATTCCCGAGTTCTCAATATTATCTATTGCTCTCTTAATCTTCCTTGCCGGAGCGCAATCCTGCTTAACGACAATAACGCTTGTATCGGCATAGCCTGCAACAATTGCGGCATCTGCAAGAATTCCGCACGGCGCTGTATCAATAATGACAAAGTCAAATTCTTTCTTTGCGGATTCAATAATTTCTTCCATTTTAGGTGAAGAAAGAATTTCTGAAGAGTTATCGACAGCTTTGCCCGAAACAAGAACGAACAACTGATATTTCTCGGAATACTTAATTGACTCCTTGAGTGTCTTATCGCCGGAAATTATACCGCATATACCCTCGTCATCGGTAGCGGCGAAGCCCAAGGTCTTGGCAACTGCCGGTTTACGCAAATCGGCGTCGATAAGAAGAACCGACTTGCCGTTTTGTGCAAGCGAAAGTGCGATATTCGTGGCTGTTGTTGTCTTTCCTTCACTCTCGGTTGTACTTGAAACGACAATCGTTTTATATCCCTCCTTTGCAGAAGCGTATTCAATTTTTGTTCTGACAAGTTTGTATGCTTCAATAAAAGAGAAGCCTGTTTTCTTATCCGTGACAAGAACGCTCTGTTTAGAATCATTTTTAGATTTGGAATTAACTTTATTGATACTGCCGAGCAACGCAACATTCAATTTTTCACTGACTTCATCGCTGCTCTTGATTGTATCTTTGATAATAACGGACAAAACAATGAAGAAGCAAGCAAGAAGTGCGCCAATTACAAATCCAAGAGTTGTATAAATAAGTGTGTCATTATTTATATTCGGATTTTCCGCAAGCAACGGAGGATCTATAACCGCAAGTCTTGTGTTGGGAAAAGCTTTTTCGATTGCATCCGGATAATTCTCTACATAAGCTTTAGCTATTCCATAAGAAACCTTTGGGTCGGTTGTCGTTACAGTAAGATAAATAATAGAGGTGTTCTCTACCGAATTTACAGATATAAATTTTTTGACCTGATCCGCCGTAACCTGATATCCGCAGGAATTAGCGACATTTGTTGCAAGCTCAGTTGTTGTGAAAACATATTTGAAGCTCTCGGCAAGCGAAACCGAAGCGGTAATATCGGAAGCAGACTGACCTGCAACGGTGATTGCCGAATCCCTGTTGCTCGCAATAAACATAATCTGAGAAGAATATTCGTCAACATAAGTAGCCTTTGCAACTATAAATCCCAAAAGAGCAATAACAACAGCTGACAATAAAATCAACCACCATTTATTCAAAAGCTTTTTGAGATACATCAATAAGCTGTCGAGGCTCACTCCGTCCTCGTGTTCTTTTTTATCGTTTGAACTGTAACTCATACGTTTCTCCCTTTATGAAAATTATCATTATAATCACACTCAATAATTATAACAGAAATATTTTGATTATACAACAATAAAAAACAAATTCACCTTAATTTCTGCATACTGATTTTTTTATCCGCAATTCTAAGCTCGGTGTCGCAAATCTCAAACGCCGCAGCCTTATGCGAAATAATGACGCAGGTCTTGTTTTTAAGCTCTCGAATATTTGAAAGAACCTGCTTTTCCGTTTTCTCGTCGAGTGCGGACGTTGCCTCGTCAAGCAACAGTATCGGAGCATCGCTCAGCACCGCACGGGCGATCGCAAGCCTTTGTATTTGTCCCTCGGAAAGACCGTGCCCGTTTTCCAAAAGTACCGTGTCAAGTCCGTCGGGAAGCTCTTTTATAAACTTATCCGCACAGCTTATTTCCGCCGCACGCATAATTTCCGCCTCGCCTGCCGAACTGTTCACAAAATGGATATTATCTCTGATCGTACCGCTGAAAAGCATATTCCCCTGCGGAACATAGGCAAAAAGGCCTCGCATATACTTATCTATGCCGTATTCATTATCGCCGCATTTTATGTAAATCCTGCCGCTGTCGGGCGGAACGACGCCGACCAACAGCTTAAACAGCGTACTTTTTCCTATTCCCGATATACCTGAGATAACCGTAAAGTCGTTTTTCTTGATTGTAAAATCGGCGTTTTCGATTACCGAATCTCTGCCATAGCCGAAAGACACGTTATCAAAGCGAATTTCTTGCATTTCCGAATAAACTTTTTCGGTGTTGATGTTTTTATCGTTAAGGCTCTTGCTTGCGCTCAAATTTTCAATCTCAATAATTCTCTCCGCAGAAGCAATCATTGAATAATACTGCGGAACAATGCCCGAAAGTGAGGTAAACGGAGCTTGAACCTGACTTATCAGCTGCATAATTGCCGTAAGCGTGCCGAACGACATACTGCCTGTGCAAAGTTTTACACCACTCCACACAAGTCCGAACAAATATCCCAACGAGAATGCTGCCGAAAAGCCTAAATTCGCAAAAATCGACCATCTGTTTTTCTTAATTTTGGCGTCAAGGTTGTTTTTTTGCAGCCTCTCTGCCCTTTCCATAATTTTTTTACCGACATTGAAAATTTTAATAACAAGCACGCTCTCAATCGACTCTTGCATAAAGGAGCGAACAGAGCCGTCGGTTTCCTGCACCGCCTTGTGGAGCTTTTTCATTGAGCCTCTGAATATTCTTGTAAATACAAACAGCACAAGTCCTGCAACCAAAAACAAAAGCGCAAACCACTTGTCGAGCGCAAACAGCACCGCAAACGCACAAACAAGCCTTGTAAGCATCGAAGCAATCGCCGGCATTATCGTTGTAACCGCCTGACTCACAACAGCAGCGTCGCTTGTGAGCCTTGTCATAAGCTCGCCGGAATGATACTGACTGATTTTGAGGTAATCCTTTTTCAATATGCTTTCAAATAGCTTTGATTTGTATTTCATTTCAAGTCTGCCCGAAATACGCACCTCAAGAGCCTTTGACAGCAATTTCAGCGATATTTGAGCGACTATTACAAGCAATAAAATTATTGCATTGTGAATAAGTCCGTCCTTGTCGCCCTTTTGCGCCGAGTCTATAATAAGCTTTGCAAATACCGCCATTGAAACTCCGCACACGGAATAAAGAGCGTCGCAAATTATAAGCGACACCATTTTCGGCAGCTCCGAGACGGAATTGCGTTTTATCCAATTCAATGCGGCGGTGTTTTTCATTTTTTTAATTTTCCTCTGATTTTAACAATGTATTTTCTGATAGGGAAAAGCATACTCCAAAAACGGCAATACGCTTTGTATTTTTTACTGTTAACCGAAATTTCTTTTCCGTTTCTCTTTATTGTGCGAACAAGCCCGATAATCATACCGTCGGTTATGCCGTTTTCCTTAACCCATTGATTATCTCCGCACATTGTGTACGAATCATCCGACACACCCACGACTCTGTGAAGCACAAATGCGCCGTCGGGACGTCTGTAAAGCGGCAAATCATATTTTTGGAGCTTCCTGTCGCATTTTTCCAAAATCACCGTATCTCTGCCTTGAACAAGCAGCGGCAGCATACTTGTACCCGTTATCGGCATTTCAACCGTTCCGCCCTGCGACAGCTTATCCTCGATTATCGGCATAATCTGTGCTAGGTGTATTTTTTTCTTTTCCACGGCTTAATCCTCGATTATGTTCTTTTCACGGAGCTTTGCAATATACTTGTCAATATCGCTTGAAGCTGTATCACGGTCAATTTCATATTCTTTAAGAACAGCGTCAACCAATTCATCCTTAGTTGCACCGTTTTCAAGCAGCTTCCAAATGAACGCACCAACGGGATTGAGCGTCATAATTCCGCCGAACGACATCTGCTCGTCGCCTATCGGAACAACAATATTACTTCCTGCAACTTCTCTGATTATATATCCGTCTTTGATTTTCATTGCTTTTCTCCATTTGATAAATCATTTTGTATTCCGAGATATGAGGTCATTACCGCTTCCTCGGAAATATTGCATTTTAGCTTGTAAATAGGTACATTTTTAAGCACACCGTCGAGCACCGTCAAAAGCTTATCCATCACGCTTGCGGCTGACGGGCGAATTGTCTGCGCCAAAAACAACGGTATTGCACTTTGCGGCGATATTCTTGAAATACTGTTTTTCGTGCTACGTTCAAGAAAGACTATCGCCTTTATCGGGGCGGCTATGTTTGCGCTCTCGTCATTTTTTCCGCTGAACGGCGTTCCGCAAGCACAATATTCGCCGTCGATTAAGCGAATAGCAGGCTTGTCGTCATTTATCATTCGTGCGTCGGGGAATTTGTCCAACCATAAATGCGTGTGAGTGGATTTTCCGACGCCGCTTTTCGCCGAAAACAGATATGCAACGCCGTCTTTTTCAATGCAAGAGGCGTGAAGCAAAATTCCGTTATGGTTTAAGAGGTTATAATAGAACGCTTCGCCCATATAGACGTAGTAACATTCGTCAGCTGTGAGCTGTGGCAACGCTTCGGCTTTTTGTTTTAATATTTCGTCGGGCATTGCGACGGTAATATCCTCTTTGCCGTCTTGATTTTTGCTCAAATATGCCCTTGAGCGTTCATAAAGCATCCCGTCCTTGCAATCCATACGGATTTTAAGTCCGGCAATATCAAACAGTTCCGTAACCTCACCGCCTTTTAACCATTATTATATATTTTAACATTATTTTGCGGTTTTGTATAGTTAATTTTTTGTGTAGGTAAATTGAGGGGTAGCGGTAGAATATAAAATTCAATTCGTGCGTTTCAGCCTCCCTTGTGTAAAGGGAGATGCCGAACGAACGTGAGGCGGAGGGATTGTAGGTTGATTTTATGTGATTTTGTAAAAATCCCTCAGTCATTTTTTGTTTCAAAAATGACAGCTCCCTTTACAAGGGCGCCTTTGTAGGCAACCGCATTTTCAGCCTCCCTTGTGTAAAGGGAGGTGCTGAACGAATGTGAGGCGGAGGGATTGTAGGTTGATTTTATGTGATTTTGTAAAAATCCCTCAGTCATTTTTTGTTTCAAAAATGACAGCTCCCTTTACAATGGCACCTTTGTAGGCAACCGCATTTTCAGCCTCCCTTGTAAAGGGTGCCTTTGTAGGCAACCGCATTTTCAGCCTCCCTTGTGTAAAGGGAGGTGCCGAACGAACGTGAGGCGGAGGGATTGTAGGTTGATTTTATGTGATTTTGTAAAAATCCCTCAGTCATTTTTTGTTCCAAAAATGACAGCTCCCTTTACAAGGGCGCCTTTTACGGACAGCCAAAGGCTGTTGCGAACGATACGGTGCAAACGACGGCGTTGTAGGGCGGTGGCTTGCTGCCGCCGTTAAATTGTTGTTGATATATGATAATTCACGGTTAAAATGTAATTAAAATCCACACACAACCCGTAGGGACAGGGCTTGCCCCTGTCCGCAACAAATTACATATATAACCAGGGCAACGGACAGCCGCAAGGGCTGTCCCTACGGTCGCATAGTTTTCAAATTTGCTGGAATTCAGGCTCCCTCTGACGGGCAACGTATGCGACCGCCGCCTGTGGCGGATAAAGGGAGCATCTGTTGGCGCAGCGGTCGATTTTGTGCGGCACTCCAAGCCG
>SFGA01000017.1 GCA_004556705.1 Ruminococcus sp.
CTGCTTTGTCATCAAGCCCTTTTGGTCGTATTCCAACGCAGAAAGAATTACAGAGTTTGTTCCGTTTCCGACAGAAGTCGAAACAGTTCTACCGAACTTATCGTAATTAAATTTATACTGCGTAGAATTGTTTACCTTTATTTCTGCTAAACGGTCATTATTGTAGGAATATGTGTTTGTATGACCGCCTGCGGAAACGCTTAAAAGGTTATTATTCTTTGGGTTATAACTGTATGTTGTGGTATTGCCTGCTGCGTTTGTAACAGATGATAAAGTGCCGTTAACCGTATCATAATTATATGTGGTGGTGTTGCCCGCTTGATCGGTCTGTGTTTTAAGGTAGTCTCCTTTATCGGTATATGTAGCACTTGAATACAGCTTTTTCTTTTCGCTTTCGTTAGATGAATAATCTTCTATCAAGTACCACTTTTGACTTGTATTTTTCGGTGTGCGTAAAGGTCTTTGTGTGATAACGGAATTCACTTCTGCCGAAAAGCTGCTTCCGTCTGTTGAATCAAGATAATAACTCATTCCCGGCGATGCAACTGTCGAAATAACGAATGATCCGTCACCTGTAGGCAAAACAACAAATTTGAAAGCATAGGAATCTGTGTTCTGACTTCGAAGTTTTAATTTAGCTCCTACTTCCGAACTGCCGTTTTCAACATACAGATATTCCCCATTCAGCTTTATCTTATAAATACCGCTGTCGATGCGTTCAAATTCCCATTGCTGTAAATTGCTGATGTTTGAATATGAATGGTTTACAACATCGCCGTCATTTCCCTTGTCAAGAACATAAGAGGTAAGCTGATTTACTATGGCATATTTTTTTGTTGTATCAATCTCGTTGTGCGTAACATTAACGCCCTTTGTTGCGGTGCGTGTTAAATTACCCTTTTCGTCATATTCCAAATAATATTTCAACCCGTCAGACGAAAATGCTGTATTTATATTATTTGAGTTGTCATAGCTATACAGATAACTGCTTCCCGAAGGATTGAGCATACCTGCAAGGTTATTTCCCTGATAGCCAAAGGTTGAATTGGATTTTGCAAGATCTACGGATGAAACAATATTGCCGTTGTTGTCATAGGTGTATGTCTGACCGAATTCTTCTTTATAGCAGAACGCTCCCGTTGTATATACGTTGTTTGCATTATTGTAATAGTATACCTCAAAGCAGACACGGGCATAGTCTTCCGGTGCTATGGCTTTTCCGCTTACAAATTGCCACGAAGTAACCTCGGGATTGGCGTCAATTCTTTTAACGCCGACATTCTGACCTGCCGAATTGTAAAAATACAGAGCAATGCCGAATTTCGGATCATTTGGTTTTAAGCCCGAAGTTGTCGGAACAGAACGAGCACTAACCCATGCGCCTATGCTGAAAACGTCGCCCTTCTTACCCGAAACGCCGGCATATTGCCAAATGCCCTTTGCTCCATCGGTAGGAGAGCCGGTTGCTGTTAAGGAATACGGATATTCCGAAAAAGCGTTTGAAACATTCACACTTCCGTATGACTCCCACGCATAAGTTGAATTTGACGCATCGGAGTTCTGCAAAAGGTTATAACTGCTTGCACCCATTCCCTTTTCAAATTGGAAGTTATCCGCATAAAAAGTACCGTAAGCATTGGGTTCCAAGCCGCAGAAAAGTCGAATTTTATCACCCGGATCTACTGTGACACTTACTGTAAATCGTTGCCAATCTTCTGTTTTGGTAACGCTTTCTGCTTTAATATAATCAACAGCTCCGCTATCATCCCACTTTTTAATTCCTATGGATGTTCCGCCGTTTGAAAGCGTATTGTTGTCGGTGGTTATGTATCCCGAAAATGTGTAATCTCCGGGTGCGAGTGACAGGTAGTCAGCTGTAATCAAGCTATCTCCCAAGCCGTTAACAGCTCTTGTAAATTCAACGGCATTGTTATCAAGATAGCCACGATTTGTATTGATTGTAGCACCGGAACTTGCATCACTGTTATACGCCGTAAAATATAACATTCCGTCCCTGAAACCCTGATTTTTAATAAGATTTGTAACGGACTTAATAACTTTAGACTGCGAAACGACCTTGTTATTCATAAGGCTTGTCTTGCTGTTTGTTCCATTACTGTTCTGATAGTCAAAATACTGAGCTTCGCCGTCTTTGTTAGAAACAATGCCGATATTTTGACCGAAGTTATTAAACTGATAAGTATATGTGTTATCGGTTATTATATTGTTGTTTACTGCGTGCTGCGCTTGTACGGTTGTTTCGTTAGGATAATATGCAAACTGATAGCGAACCGGCAAATTTCCGTTGAAATCTCCGTTGCTAAAAGATCTGACTCTGAAAGCAGAAGTCCAATCATATTCTATATTAACTCTGTTTCCGTCAATGTCGGTAATCCTGTTAAGAAACTTGTACGATCCGTATTGATGGACAAGCGATATGCTCTTTTCATCGGGGAAAGTAATGGATGTTAAACAACCATCGGTATAATCGAAGTAGGTGCACCTGCCTACAGGATCTTCGATATACTTAAGATAGTATGTATTCGTGTTATCAATAAAGCCGTGAAAGAACTTATATTCCCTGCCGGCGCCATCATAAACATTTGAAAGCAAGAATTGACCGTTTCCCAATTCATAGTATGAAATTTCTGACGAAACACCGTTTGCATTTGTAATCTTTGTTATTCTTCCGACTTCATCAAAATACATACGGTTTTTATCTTTATCGGTAATGCGGTATTTTGCTCCGCCAAACGAAGAATCAGAATTATTTTCATTGCAATCAAGCGTATAGCCTAAACCGTCCTCGTCTTTGCCGGTATTCCCATTGTTTTCAAAGTAAAACCAATGCCTTGTTCCGTCTGCATCGATAAGATAATATTTATATCCCTCATTGAATAGCTTTCCCGTTTCTTGTATAAGACAAATGTTATAATTCATCTGCATACCGTTTCCGAGCCGTGCGTTATATATTGAATTATCCCTATTTGAATTATATACAAGTGAAATTGCAACGGGCATAAGATTTCCGCCCAAATCCTGTGTTAAAGGTTGAGTGAATACTAAATTTCCGTTGTAATTGTTTACGCTTGCCGTTCCGTTGCGTCCTGCGGGCATACTTGTATATGACCAGTAGTCTTCAAATCCGCTCATATTGCGGTATGCAACACTAAGTACAGGTCTTGTAGTCGAATATGTTTTATATTCTATGGAGTGAAACCACACCTTGTGAGTGTTTGTCTGCTGCGTTTCAAGCATTATTCCGTAGTTAGGCGATGTTCCTTCATACCACGAATACACGAGCTTTGTTATATCAATTGATTTGAATTCAGGATATATATAATTGTCGTGATAGTCATTCTGCGTTTTATTATCTGCGTTAACTATCATATAATCGGCAATTGTGCCATCACACGAAGGCTGATTATTATAATTCAGGCTTTGTTTGTTCCAAGCACTTGTAACTCTATGTGCATTTATCACTACATTGTCTGTTGTTGAATACACATTTCTTTTGCAAACAGCAAGCTGAGCGCCAATTACCTTTGAGCCGATTCCGCCGATATACGGTAAATTATTTATTTTGATATACGCTTTAGCATTTCCGTATTTATATATGTTATTTCCCACATACATACTTCCGGCATCATCTTTAACTTGTCCGAAAGCTTTATCCGGGTATCCCGAAGCGACAAAAGTGCTTGCCATTTCATTTCTGTCCTGCTCTGTTTTGATGGCAGGATCAACGGTTACAGGAAATACTCTGTCTTCCGCATCAAGCCACTGCGAATCAAGTATCATCGTAACAATAAAACTGTTCTCTTTGACATTTGAAAGCGTAAGAGTTATGCCTTCAGATATCTCGCCTGCCGAATCATACATAAACGGTGCAGAAAGGGTAAATACAGTTTCTCCGCAGCTATTTTGCAAAATTATTGTCTTATCATCGACTGAATACGGAGACAATTTATTGGTTTTATATTCAACAGAAAACATCTTTTGAACAGACTTATCTTTAAGAATTATATTTTCCTTAAGCTGTTCGGGCATTACGATATACTGCAAATCAGTATTATTGAATAAGCCCTCATAAACAACCTGCGAAGTGAGATTTTCAAGCGTTGTTTCATCTTCGTCATTTTCATTTTTTAATACTTTTGCGGTCTTTTTATTTGAATCGGAAAAAGTCCAAGACAAATCGTATCCGTCTTTGGAAAGACGAACAAGCTTATTTCCGTTCGATTTCTTTGAAAATCTTACTGTATAATCGCCAAAATTGTTAATCAAATCTTTATTCAAAGGGTTTTTGACGAGTTTTGAATCATCAGATGCAACCTCTGAAAGAGTATTGTTGTAATCTATCCACTCTCCGTCCTTTTCAATATGGACGGGCATTTCATACATAACAGCTTGATATGTGCCGTCACTCATTCTGAAATGTTTGACATACTCTTCCCTCTTTGTATTGTCCTCGCAAAGTATTTTTACATTGTTGTTTTCGTCAAGCACTTTATCTCCAGGATTTTGTGCATCTTCTTTTTTAGATTTTTCGTTGCTTTCGGTAACAGTCTTTATTTTATCAGCAGACTCTGCAACGACTTGCATTGGTATTATTTCAAATACCAAAAGCAAGGTTAAAAATACCGCTATAAATTTTGCCGCAAATTTGAATTTGGTTTTCATACCCATCTTCCTTTTTTGTTAATATTTTTTACAAAACAATAAAATTGGCACTATCACCTCAAATCGTATTGATTTTATATCCTTGTGTATTTGACAAAACAAAAAATGATGTTAGAGCTGATATTCTGAAAATAGGGTGGGTAAAGCCATTATATAGTACAAAATTACAAAAGTATACAGAGTAAAAATAAGTTTGTATCAATGAACAAATAATCTGTGTAATTATTGTGCATATAACCCATTGACAATCATAACCACTAGTAAACTAGTGGTTTGCACAGGCCCTATAAGGGCCGCCTACTGGCTGAGCCCCTGAAAGGGGCTTAGAAGTTTGGCAACGCATTACTATTTCAAGCAACCCCTCACGTGGGGCTGTTTGTTTTTTGCTTACTTATTCTTGGTACCCGTAAACGGGTCAAAGTATTCTTTTATGCTCATTTGGTCTTGTGCGAAATCTTCTTCAAGTTGATTTCTAATATATTCTTCGATTACCCTTTTATTTCTTCCTATGTGAATAATGTCATCATTGATGCTATTGATACTATCACAGAAACTAATTTTTTAATTTTATTCATGATTTAACCTCTTTTTGTTTATTACTAATTAAAACAATATCATATGGAATGCAAAAGAAGCCCTGTTGATTAGCACTAATAACCGTTAAACTGTCTCTGCCCATTATTGAATTCACAATGAGCAGAAACATATTTTCTGGAAGAATAGAACGAACTGCAATTTATGGCATATTAATTTAAATTTTCTTGTTGTAAACAAATAATTTTTTCTGTATTGTCAGTTGTTTTTCTAAGCAATATCAAAATCCGTTTTCAACAAATTCTTGTTAACTGTAAGTTTTTTCAATATTCTTCGTGATATTATCATCACTTCCGCCCGTACCTGAAATAGTAAATACTACATGTGCACGGTAGGTGTCTTTGCTTGATAATTGTACAGAATGACTTCTTGAAAAGTTTGTTGATGTTGAAGTATCCGTCCAGCTTCCACCGTTAACGGTAACCCAAATAATTCCAACCTTTTTCTGTACTTTGGTTACAATTTCAGCACTTTTAGTAACTCCTGATTTGCCATAGTATTCGTATGATACAGTTGCCTTTCCACTGCTTGATATTGAAAATAATACATCAGTTGAATTTACATTATTTGATAATGGTTGAATACTGCTGGCATAGGTAGTAATTGTTGCTGTGAAAATTATAAACAAGCAAAGCATAACAGCAATAACTTTTTTCATAAAAAATTCCTCCTTTCTTACTAATTTATGCCTTCATAACATACAACAGTAAAAAGGAGGAATATGGTTACAAAAATTTTTAATTTTTTTGAGAAATGTTTTTTTGTAATATCATTATTTCATCTTTATATTTTTTAGAAACATTAATAGTAAACCAATAATACCCATCAGTCCATCTTAAAAATGCCCCCGATTCATCTTCAATATAATATGCTTCGTGTCCATTTATATATAATTCTTTGTAATTATGTTCATTATCAACAGTAAAACTTGTATCAAGAAGTTTTTGAGAAAATACAATTTCTTCATTGTTTTCATCTCTCCAAATTGTAAAAACTTTAAAATCATCCTTTTGATACTCTTTTACTTCAAATCCTTCAGGTAAGGCGGTTAATGTGTATTCTGTTTCTATTCGGTCCACAGGCGGAGTTGATTCCTCGCTTAATGATACTTGATTAAACTGAGGAAATACCTTTTTAATAAATTCAATAAACGGAGTTCTTGTTGCCGTTACGCTCATTAGACCGGTAAACAAAACAATTATTGCAACAATTGCCGCTAATAATCCTTTTCTTATATTTCGTCTTGTTGAAATCTTTATTGTATTATTCTTTTTGATAAGTTTCTCCATTGACTTTTCAAACTTTGTTGAAAAATCCCATTCTATTTCATCTTCACTTTTTAATTTCGCATTATCCAACGCTTCTGCTTCCAAAAAAGCCCAAATAAACATTGATTTGCTGTTTTCCAAATTATTCACTCCATTCTTTTTCAAGAATTTCTATCAACATCTTTTTACCACGGACAAGTTGCTGTCTTACCGCCGAGTTCTTTTTACCAAGCAAATCGGCAATATCTTTTATTTTCATCTCGCATACAAAATGATAAAACATAACATCCCTGTATGTATCGTTTAAGTTTCTTATGGCTGAAACGATTTTTTCGTAATCTTTACTAACACTGAGTTTTTCAAAAAAGTGTTCGTCTGTCATATTTTCAACATCTTCAAGATGAATATGCTTATTTCTTGTTGTATTCTTTTTGGAAAGATTGATTGCGGTATTTTTTGTCGCTTTTAGAACATAGGATAATGCTTCGTTTGATTTAGGATCGCCTATAGAATTCATATTGCGTGCAATTTATATAAAAGTATCATGTACAGCGTCTTCGGCATCCTCATGATTACGAAGAATCGAATAAGCAGTCGAAACCATTCTTTTCCTATATTCATTATATATGATTTCAAATTTTTCTCTGTCGTCTTCGTCGTCGATAAACGCCATATAAAAAGCCAACATCCCTATAATATCCCTCACTTAATATAACAGTTCAAAATCAATTTCTGCTACAAACTATTTTACTCCTTATTTTTTAATTTAGCAATAATTCGTGTCAAAACATGTCAAATTAAGCTACTTTTTATGATAAATCTAATAAAATCGCTTATACGTTTTAATATTTTCTGAAATTCAAATCATCATATTTTTGCTTCCGTAGAAACTGTTGCAATGATTCTGTACAACATAAAAATTGCTATATCTTTGTTTAAAGCAACGCAAATTTTGACCGCCGAGGTTTAACTTCGGCGATCTGTTGGTTGTATTCATTTTGCGAATAGGCAATCAAGATTACATCTCAAAGCCTTCGGTGATACCGTTGAGCCTAGATGTGTCTTTTCTGACATAATAGAGTTCAGTAATTTGCGAGGTGCTGTGTCCGAGCAGGTCGGCAACTTGGCGAGGAGTTAAGGATTTTATTGAGCCGTTCGGTTGCTTAATACCGTTGACGAGATTTGTCGCAAATGTATGACGCAGTGAATGTAGACCTTTTGTTTCAATTCCTGCGGCTTTCAGTATTCTGTAATATCGTTTGCGGAAGTTTACAGGACGTGTATAACCGCCGTTCTCGTCGGCCACAAGGGGCGTATTTTCGCCGAAGTAGGCTTCCTTGCGTAATTTCTCTATCATTTCTATTGCCGTCCTATTGAGGGGCACAGTGCGTTTACTGGCGGTGCTTTTCGGCTTGCCGATTTTAATTTCCCGTCCGCTTGTAAATTCCGTACCGTTTCTTCTCGATACTTCTTTTACACCCTGCCGTACTGTCAGTGTTTTGTTTTCTAGGTCAATATCGCTATTTAGTAATCCAAGTAGCTCGCCTGTTCGCAGTCCTGTGTTCAGCATCAGAATGTATGCCGCCGACTGCTGATACAGTCCTTTTCCCGTACCCCAACACCTAAAACATTCCTTTTTGAATTTTTCAATTTCTTCCGCAGTGAAAATTGTTACAGTTTCATTGTTTGGAAGATTTTCTTTATTCTGTGCCGATAGGAAATTTGATTTCTTTATCATTCCCACATTCGCCATGGGATTTTTCGGAATCAATTCTTCTCGGTAAAGGTATCGGAAATATTCATTCAGCACCACATAGGCTTTTTTGACCGTGGTGTAGGCATATCCCTTGTTCATCCAATAGTTCAGAAGATTCTTAATGTCAGCCGAGGTGATATCGACGACCGCTTTCTCACCGAGCAGAGGATAAATTTGATTTTTGGCACTGCACTCGCTTCGGTCATAAGTAGTCGGCTCGACTGACGGGAATTTGAACACCTGAAGCCAGTTTTGCATTCTGTCTTTCAGCATTTTCTTGGACTCATCCGAATCAATTATCTGATTTTCAAATTCAGAAACATATTCTGTCATTTTCCGATTGACCGCCTGTTTCGTTGTTCCCGAAAATGATTTCCGTTTTCGTTCTCCGTGCTCATCCATATACCAGACCACACCGCACCACCGTCCGTCTGTTCTTTTAAAAGCACTGCCGTTAGTTAATAGTTTTCGTTGCATAATATTCACCTCGATATATGATTTTGAATTTATACATACTGTTTCTCGTTACCATTACAAGGTCATCCTCGGTTATTGTGTATTCGCTGAAAACTGTGCTTAGGCAGTTACCAGAAAAATCATTAAACACAATAAATCTTTTGCCTTTAAAATTTGGGGTACTTTCATAAATTGTAAGTTTGAATTGAAATCTAAGGAATGCCTCCCGCCATTTCCACTCTGAATATTCCATATCGGAAAGTTTTTCGACCGACACAAGTTCTGCAATCAAAAATCTTTCTACAATAATCGGCATAAAATCACTTCCTCTCAAGCACCATACAATACCACAATGCTTTTTCAATATCCAGCTAATTATTGATAGATTAAAATTAAAATGATATAATGTTATAAAGATACATTGGGATTTGTGAGGGGGCGTAGAAAGATGAGTCAAAAAGAGAAAATAATATCTTTACTCAAAGTAAATCAAATAATGACGCAAAGCGATTTAGCTGAGGATATTTACGAAGACAGATTCCATACATCCAATATTTATTCTGCACTTATGTCACTTGTGGACAACGACATTGTCACTCGTTCTGGAGAGTATCCTGCAAGATACTCTCTCAGTGGGACGCCTATTTCTGAGGAAACCACAGCAATCGAAAAGAACGCCGATGTACAGCAATATAAGGTGCAACAACAAACTGTTACTATGTCTGTGGAAAAAGCAACTCATCTTATACGAGATTATTTCAACAAAACCGTAAAAGATAAACATGGTAGATATATGTCTTGGAGACATTGCTACAAAGCATTTTCAGAGAACAGAAATATTACAGATGAGCAAACCGTGGATTACCTTGCTCTTCATCTTGCATTCTATTTAGCCAGTTGGGGAATGTACAGAGGCTCCTCTTTCCTGTTACAAAAGGATTATAAGGTACATATTCCTATAGTTAAGATAATTCAAAAGGGAAAATATAATTCTTTATTTGGAATCTCTGCTGAAGATTTGTGTAAAAAAAGCAATCTCGATTTATTAGATGAAATTGCAACTAGAATCAGAGGCTGCTATGCAGAAGAAAGACCGTCTGTTGATGGTGTTGTTAACCATGCAACAGATACGCTGATCACAAAAATCCTACTTGGAACATTAGGCTGTGTCCCT
Source organism: Ruminococcus sp. (assembly GCA_004556705.1). Taxonomy (GTDB): domain Bacteria; phylum Bacillota; class Clostridia; order Oscillospirales; family Acutalibacteraceae; genus Fimenecus. Next base: position 9,932 of record SFGA01000017.1, read on the forward strand.
GCTTACGATCGTTACTATGTGCAATCAATCAAGAAACATCATATATCCAGTGGTAATTTCAATAGAAACTCTGTTTATTGTGTCGCCAAATTCTATTGCGATAATTTGAAAGACTTTGAAAAGCTACGGTGCGAATTGAACAAGTGCGGCATGGAGTATCCCCCTATGAAGCTTATGGATATGTGTTTCTGGCAAGATGCATACATTAACGATTTAAATTAACGATAAATACCTACTTGCAGAATTCATGTACAACTAAAATTATAGCACACAGTTTTTATATGATTCGCAAAAGAATTTTCCATTATCGTTTTAACCAATCTCTTAAATTGTGCCGATATTTAAGGGAATAACACAGAACACGTAGAACATCTGCTCTATATGAGCAGGTGCTTTTCTTATGCCGTTTTATATAATTCAAGAGTTTACATATGCATTTCAAAGCCTTGCTCCGCATTTTCACTGTAATCCCGTTGTACGCTATGGTCGGTTTTCAAGCCGTGTGCCTGCTTTTTCTGTTCGATTTTAGATTTCAGTTTGGAATCCATTTGTGCGCAGAGTTTCGCTCTGCGTTTATGACAGCTTGACGCTATCGCTTTGGCAAGCTGAACAACAAGATTTCCGATAGAGGAATTGACCGATACAGGCTGTCCCTGCTGTTCGGTTTTCATCATAAGAACGGCAGAGCGGATAACGGCATTTTTGATATTTCTAAATTCTTTGTTTTCTTCCAACGGAATATCCGACTTTTTCTTGTCATAATAAACGGACAGTTTCTCACGGTTCGCTTTATTCCATTCATAATACAATTCTGCAATTCGTTCGTCTTTTGCAAGCTCGGCAACAATAGAATCAACCGTTTGTTTAATATTTTTCGGCAAATATCCGTATACCTTTTTACCTTTGTAATCCGATAGCTGACTAGTCAACCGTACATACAGATTTTGAATTTCTTCCGATGCAGATGTCGGTGTTTCTGTATCTCTTAACAGTTCGTCTATTCTCTTTTTAGTTTCTGCACGAACCTCGTCACGTATTTGCGTTTCTAAGGTGAACGTAAGATACATTTCATTACGAAAAATATCTTTCGCAAACACCCCTCGCATATTTTCAATCCCTTTGTTTGTAAGATAGCCTTGCTTAGTATCTTTTGAATAAACTATCAGATGAATATGCGGATGATGTGTTGTGTTATGAAATGCACCGTACCATTGTAACTGAGACGGTTCAATTTTATGAGCCTCTGCTATTTGCAAAGCATTACGGCGGACAAGCTCTTTCCATGCATCTGCATTGTTGTATCCGAGCCTTTCTGCATCCTCACGCCTTAGGCTGATTACGTGTGTCCACAATATGCCTTCATGATTGGACACTTCATCTGCAATTTCATCTATATCAATTTTGTCATCCGTCTGCGAAAACAGTCCATGTCTGCCAAGCTTTTCAACACCTGGGCGCTCACCGTAATATTGTACTAACTTTTTTACGCCGTCAATACGGTCGGCGTTGCGTTCTATGAATGCATCAAGAAATTCTGTTGCGGTATATCGGGTTTCCTGTTCCTGATACATTTTCAGTTCGGGATACATAAGAGCTTCAGGAACAGCGGTTATACATTCGCATATCAAATCCCGTTGCTTTTGTGTCGGCGGTTTGTTATCAATTCCGTCGGGTAGTTTTTCTACACCCTCTCGTGTGCCCATATATCTGATAAGCTTTCCTGCATTCACCTTTGCGGGATTTTTGATATAGCGGCTTGTAAATATGATTTTCGACATTGTTATTCACCATGCTGCCATTCATAGGCATCCTCAAATGTTATAACACCGCCAAGCCGTGCAACTTCTTCGCAACATGAATTTCTGAGTCTTGCCATTGTGACTTCATCAATTTCGTTCTGACTTGCAATTAGATTGTTCACGATGGATTGCTCCACAGACAGCTTAAAAAGCATTTTTGAGATATTCTGCTCAACACTGCCAATCTCACTTTTGATGCTTTGTGCAAGAATGGGAGATATGAAATCCACGCATTTTTTCTGCCGTAAATATCCGATATAGAATTTGATTGCTTGCGTTACAAAATCGCTTTTTGATGTCGCATTTGCATCGTCTAACATACTTTCCATTTCCATTACCAATGACGGTTTCAGCCAGTATGCATATTTCTGTTTTTTATCTTCCATAATTTCGTCCTTTCTGATAGACCCCGTTTTTCTTTTTTCAAAAGCCTCTGAAATGCGGTCGGCTCTGCCGTCCGCTGTGAACCGTGAGGGGCAAACAGACCCCTCACTTTAACCTGCTTCCCCATAATATCCGCCGATTTTGTGCGGATATTATGCTATCCAACCTTTCTCTGCATGTTTATCAGCTTTGCACGTTCCAACTGTTGCTCGTAATATCGAGTCACTGCTTGCCCTATCGGCAAAATTGTATAGAGCAGATTGCCATTGCGTTTCGCGCCGTTCAATGTGCAGACATCTGTCGGCTCCATACTTATCAACTGCTTTTGCTCAAGCAGTTTCACATATTTACTCACCGTATTGCGTGACATTTTCAATGCGTTGCCTATGGTTTTATAGCTTGGATAACACTGAAAAGTTTTTCTGTCTTCACAGTAGAGCAGATATGCATAGGCAGCGATTTCACCATAGGAAAGATTCAAACAAAAGATTTCATTCGGCAGTGGAAAATAATTTTTGACGGCGTCCCGTTTCAAACATTGCTGATACTTCAATCTATCGCTTGCTCCTTTCCGACTGCTTGTTCGCCCATTCAATAAACTTTTCTTTTGGCACGATGATACGATTGCCGATTTTTATGCTTGGGAAATCTTCTCGGTGCATCAGCTCGTATGCAGTTGTTGACGATATTCCAAGCACTTTGCTGACTGACTCTGCATTGAAAAACAACGGCAGTTCGTCATAAGACTTGTAAACGGATTGTTTCATTTTTTACCTCCTGTAATTTTTTCACAGCGTTATGCCGTGTATGTAACCAACTGCGGTCTGACCTATGTTGTTCTGTTTTTGAAATCGAATACACCATTTCCTCCTGTGTATGAATTTTTAGGCAAAACAAAAAGACCTTACCTCATATTCGGATACGGACACAAAAACAAAGTGGATAGAATATTCGCTCGTTTTCAGTAGTCCGTGCCCGAATATGTAAGTAAGATCTTTGCGTAAATATGTTTTATGTTATGTTCCTGCTCTGTAGCAGGATTTCATAGGCACTTATTAAATTATAATATTATTCTAGCAGAACATTTGTTTCCTGTCAAGTCTTATCTGAATAAAATATAGGAGATTGGGGAATACTATATTCTTTGTTTATAACTACACAGATTTTGAACAACTAAAAAACAACGCCACCGATAAATTAGATGGCGTTTACAATTATTTATTGCAATAAAATATGATAGCTTTGAAACAAGATACGCTGTTCCTTCGGTGTGTTTGCCAACAGAACATTTTGCTATATTTATTAAAGCATAACTATACATCTTCTGCTGTTCCAATACCGTTCATTACCTCAACCATAATCCGTGTTGCGAGAACGAATCCATCAGTGAAGGCTTGCCGAGCTGTAAGATCACAAAGTTCACTTTGGCATTCCTTGAACTTATCAAAGGTTTCTTTCTGCTGTTCAGTGAGTGTCGATATGAGCGCTTCTTCGTTTTTGTATATCAACTTAACGAGTCGATCAACTTGTGAGCCACGATTAATATACATTTCATGAGGATTGATGTTTCCGTAATATAAATCTTCAAGCGTTGTCATCATTTCACCTCACATAAGAAGATGGCAGCACATCATCGGTCACATCCGACACCGTGTCGCCCTCATTTTTCATTTTCTCAGCCGCAATCAGAGCATGCTTTACAAGTAGCATATCCAGCCAAGTCCGTTCGTCATGCTCCGACGGATAGCCATTCGTGAAGAAGTCCTTCATAACTTCGCCCATGACACCATGCTTTGCACCCGCACCTTCTCCTCGGTATAATTCTTCTAAACTTATATGTGCCATATTGCACCTCCTTTGCAGTACATAACAGTACCACAAGACAGTGCGAAAATCCAGGGAAATTTTTATGAATTTTGAAAAATGTTTTCGGTGATAGATAACTCTATGTAGCATTCAAAAACTAATTATTCAGTTGTTCTCTTTTTACTCGTGGGAGGTAGCCATAATATCTACATATTATAAATTCCAACGCATCAAATGAATACGTTTCAAAACTGAATGTTTCTTGTTCATATTGCTTCATCACAAAACTAATATTTTCTTTCGCTTCATCAAAACTTTGTTCTACCTCAAATGCAACACCGTCTCCAGCCTGATTCATTGCATAATCATCGTATAGTTTAATCTCTTCTTCAGCAGTCAAAAACCATGCGCATTTTGTAACATTTGCCAAATCTTCTAATAAAAAATCATGTAACATGTCATATGTTTTTTCTTGATTCATTAAAACTATCCACTCAAGCATTGTTCCCCAAAATGCTGATGTTACATAATCCTCCGCTGGAAATCCCATGTGTATATTTACCGCATCCTCAAAAGAATCTGCTGGCGATGGGTATTTTTTGTACATACGATAGTATTGCATCAAGCATCCACATTGGTTTTGGACTAATACCTTAATATCTTCAAATCTTCCAAGTCTATCTAATAGGCGATATAACATACTGATGATACCTATATGGTTATCGAATGGTGCATAAAGGAACTGGGGATAATTGTTTATTAGTTGAACAATACTTACCAAAATTTCTTGACACCTTTTGTGTGAAAGTTTGTCGTATGTCCACATGAACGAAAGAAAATATGCATAAGTAATTAGATAACCCAACACTTCATATAAGATTACTTTTTGTTCTACTGGATTACAAGATGGCAAACGATTTGCCCCAGCACAACAGTATCGCACAGTTTCATAATACTTTTGATTCCATTTTTCATATGCAGATAAATACTTTATTAACCATTCTATATATGCAGTCTTTTCAAACAGATTATTTGTCATTATATATTTCCAGTACTTAATAATCAAATACTCTGATACCATAATACTGATTTTGAAAAGGCCTGCTTCATCGGCATATGTTGCAATCATTTGACAAGCAAGATGAACACTACATAGTTTCTTCTTGCACACTTTCGCACTATCCTTATCATTAAGCTGCAAAATGAACATTTCCACTATCTGTTCATAATACTCCTTCCGATAATCACGTTCACCTATAAAATATAATGCACGTCTCATTAACACTTGCATTTCAGAATCAAATACATGTTCATCAAAAAGATACTTTTGAACATATTCAGTTAGTGTATCAATATTCCAAAAATCTAATTCAACTTTCATTCCATCCCAATTAGTATTATGTGCTTTGTAACCTTCCCAATTTGGACGAGTGGCTTCATCTATCATGCCGTTTGTTGCGACAATAATATGTAATTTTTTATTTCGATCTGCTCCGTTAATGTAGTTTAAATATGAATCTTGAATTTCATCCAAACTTTGTCGAACTGCATTTTGGTCAGCATCCCATACTTTTCGTGTAAGGTCTCCTTGCTTTATCACAAGGAGTAATATTTCTTCATCGTTGTGAGCTCTAATATCTACACCAAACTGGCGATTTCCCGTTTTGGGCTGATTATCAGTAACATATCCCATCTGCAACAAAATATCGCATATCAACAAATCCAGTTCATCTTTTTCTTTTAATTGCAAAAGATAGTCTTTAATTATCAGACGCACTATTTATCACCTCATCAAAAAAAGCTTGTCTTTTCATAGCAAACCCAACAGGATCATCAACATAGAGTCCTGGAAGTTCCATTTCCTGTTTAAAGCATTGATATGGAGCAGATTGATATAATTTCTCGCCTTTAGCACCTTGTATAATATGTGCACTACGTGTACCATATTTTAAGGTTATGCTATTGAAAAGGTTCGCAAAAACAGACTGCTCATGTGCCTTCTTATTTATTTGTTTATTTTGCTCTTGTAAAGCTCTCCTATAAATATACTGATGCTCGCTAGACGGTTGTAAATCATTAATTTTTAAGCATAATTCATGTTCATATAACATTTTTTCATGTGCTTTTGTCACCAATTCAGCTAATTGAACTTGCGATGCGTTTTTCGCTGTTATGTACTGTTTTGAAACCTCAAACATCGTTTCCGGATAACTTCTATATGCATCATCCTACAAAAATCAATGTATTTTTCCGGTGCCCCATCAAGAAAATCTAACAACTGAAATGCTATATTACAAATTTTCAAGTTATCAACAGAACAGTATAAACTAGCTTTAAGTATCCTTATTAGTTGGTTATTTGAAAATTTGAGATCGTTAGTTTCTTTATTATATATAACGCCAATTATCATTAACCAACCTAATCCGAAAAGCACTTGGGGTATGTCATTTGTCAACATATATTTTAACGCAGCTCTAAATACCTTTTCTGAATTCTTAGACAATTCATTGACAATCATACTTAATCCATTAAAAAATGCAGTATATCTATAGCAATATCCATTTATACGAAATATCTCTAACATGTGTTTCATAGTGTTATCGAAACTATTGTTTTTGTTTTGCCTATATAAAATATGATCGAGTATCTGTAACGGACATTGATTATTTTCAAAAGGATTCAGGATAATTGCTTGAAATACATCTTGAATATCTTGTGGAACTTCTTTTTCAAACCGTATCGTCGCTAAAAAGTTGCACTTTGCTTTTGTAGAGTCTGTCGGAAGTCTTTTAAGATATTCCATTACTTTACCGTAAAAATGATCTGTATCGGCTTCTTCTGAATACAACATCACATATTTTACAAAAACAGCAATTATTTGTAACCACAGTTCATCGTCCTGCAAAATCATTTCTTCTATTTTAAAAAAATGAAGTTCAAATGTAGTTTTATCACTATCTAAGCTATTCCCTAAAAAATTAATAGCAGCTTTTTTACTCCAAATGCTTTTGTGTTCCATAAAGCACTCCATTGTCCGATTAGCTTCCGTCGAATCTTTACAGTACCACGCTCTTCCCAAATGGAATATTAAATCATACTGAACTCTGCCTTTTAGTTCTCCAAGTGAATTTGTTGTTGTCAGAAACGCATCACAAGCTGCTATACTTTCTGCGTAATTGTTCACAACTGAATAATAGACATTGCTATCAATATGATTTTCTAACATTTGCAAAAATGGAGAAATATACTGTTGCTTTATTTTTGTTAAAAACATCAGATTAGGTTCGACATATTTAACTATACTATCAAATTTATTTTGTTTATCAGCCTCTAAAAGCAATGCTTCCATATCTATACCATATCGGGTTTGGAGCAAATAGCCAACATATTCGCATGTCAAATCACCACTTTCTACTAAAGATAATTGTTCCACCAAATCGGGTAAATCCCATCTTTCAATTGATTTAACAACTAACAATGCCGCTACGCCCCAGCGATCGCGTATCATTTCTTTGGTACTGTCTAATGTATCGATTACATCTTTGAGATTCATACTTGCAAGTGCGGGTTGATTTATCAGTATTTGTTCAGCATTGTTAAGAATGGTTTCAATTTCTTTTTTGTCGAAACGCATATAAACCTCCTTGTTAATAATTAGCGTTAATATGTATTACACATATTTAACATACTCGTTTGCATGTACCATTAACACTAATATAACTCATATTTATCTCTCTTTAGTAAATATTTAGTTATCGGAATATATCTATCTCCTATTGCAGATACAACTTTATTATAATCATCATTTGTAATATTAGCACCTGTAAATATTTTGCTGATTATAGGCAACTTAACCGGTTGTTTTGGTTCACCTAAAGCAATAAATCGCCATTCATTCTCATATCCCCAAAACTCACTTTTAGTAATAATAGCTTTAACCAAATCAGGCATTATTCTCATTACGCTTTCTTGTGTAGCTTGTCCATTTTCTAAATCAAATTTATCAACAGGAAGCAACGGTCTCTCATTTGAATATATAGCTGGTAAAAGAAAAGCATTAATATTCTCTAATTTGTCTAACAAAGAGAAATCGTATTCAATACAAATACCTCTATGTTTATCAGCATAATGTGACCACATTAAAATATTATCTGAAGTCGTTGAAAAGCATGAAACTCCAATAGCCATAGATAAACGCATATATAATCCTTTAATCATCTCATTGATTTGATTATATACGTTATTGATATCATCTTCAGAAATTTTTTTACCAAACAAATTTGCTAGTTCACTTGATTTCCAAAGCAAGTCTACATTTGGTTCATAAATAATAGAAAATGCCATTTTTGCTTTTTCTATATCAGAAGTATTTTCCAATCCATTTATCGCTTCTTTTATCGCCATAGATATTAAGCTGTTTTCAGAAGATTTTAAGTTATCTGGCAAACCTGCATAAATAGTTTCATACAGCAATTTCTTGTTAGACAAGAAAAACCACAATAGCTTTTCATCGTTTATTTCATCTGTGTTAGTACTATTTATGAATTCATTAAAAGCCGTGTTTCCTTTCAATACTTCTAAAATTTTATCTTCATTTTCTTGTGAGCTTTCTGAAAAAGCGAATTCAATCTCATCACGACTGGCAGTTTTATTTTTTCCATCAAAGTTCGAATTGACATACGGCAGCAAACGCTTATAAACCTGATCAACCGAAACGCCAATATTACTATCGAACGGGTCATTAAACTCGCTAAAATCAGATAAATAAAATACACTATTCTTAATATTATTTATAGTGTTATCATCTATACTGCAATATTTATATAACTTGATTTTATTAGCTTTCAAATACTCAAATGTTGTTTTACAATCTATCTTACTAAAATTATTTTCTACGGTTTCTTGTAAAACCTTGTTTATTAAATCTCCCATATTTGCACCTCGCATTTTATGATAATATAATAGCATAATTCTAAATTTATGTATAATAAAAATCAAATTGTACTATCTTTTGTGACAATTTTTGCAAAATTAATGTTTTGGCTATTTCTTTGTTTACTGCGAAACAAATTTTGAGCAGTTCAACTTAGCAAAAACGATACTTCCTGTTTTACCATGTAATATACAGGTGCAAAAAGACTGGTGCTCGAGGCAGAGCATCAACTTTTGAGATTTATATGGATCAAATTGTCTCTTTTATTCTAATCTCCATACATCTAAAAATATTTGATATGCTAATGCAGAATGATTTTTAATAATTTCTAATTATAATAAACTCGCGATTACAATCGCAATTCAGCAGTTTCTTGAGCAAAGTTCCATCGAAACTATGCAGATTTATGCGTATATCATCACAAGCAAAAATGTGAGATGTTTGAACCGAAGTATCCAAGAAACAGAATGAATTTTACTGTATAGGATTTTTATTTCCCATATATACAACAATTGAAAACACAAAAGAGTGACAAAAAATTTAAGAAGTTGACAAAATATCTTTTTCCCCGCAGTTAATAGAGACCTTTGAAAAACGATTAGCACGTTATTGTGATTTGAAAATTGTTTTTATCGGAAAGATAAAGAGTTTAGCATTATTATTCGATAATGTAAAAATTTATAATCAATTGAAAACTCGTTAAATATATGTACAAGCAATAATCGACTATGTTCTGGAATGACAAATCGCCTTCTCATCACACTATTTAATGAGCTATTACTGTATTAAAATATCATAAGTTAAAATATATCTATCATTTTAATGCATTAGCCGTATCATACAATCATTATGCCGTATATTTTGATTTATTTTCTTTGTTTACTGCGGAGCAAATTTTGGGCAGATCGGTACAGTAAAAATGATTTGACTTTTCTGCTTTGTAAGGTAATATATAGGTGTAAAAAGGCTGATGCTCGGGGTATAGCATCAGCCTTTGAGATTTTTATATCATCAAATTGTCAGCGGTTATTATATAGTAAGGGACAAAAATTCCATAGCATCAATAAAGCATCAAATGGCACGCGGTCTTATGGAGAAATTGCAATAAAAGGCTCAACAGAGCCAATCATATCAAGGATTTTCCGCTTCCAACAGCCACTCCAAAACCGCGTGCCGGGCTTCGTCGCCGAGCGCTGCCGGTGGCAGATGAAGCGAGGCGAGGATGGCGCAGCGGTCAAAATATGGCGTAACACCGCCATATTTTGGGCACCGCAAGAGGGGTTGTGAAGCAACTTCAAGTCTGTTTGTATATCATCGTTTATCTTGTGGAGATAATTATTGCTTTTGTTTTACGGCGATTTTACTTGCTTTTTACATATAGATAAAACTACGGCGCACGGTCTTTTCCGTACGCCGATTTTTCATTTTTGCACTGTTTTCTGTTCACTTTGTGCCACACAATCCACGCAATCCGTTTGGTTCATCATCAAAAAAGCATCAATCACAAGTTAAATGCGTTAGTGATTACTTTTTCTTTTTTATATAATTTTTTATTCTTTGTGTGAATTCATATATGCAGATTTAATGCTGTTTGGTAATTCATCAGGAATCATACTTTTTATCCTATCTTCGTTTCCGTCTTTGATAGCCTCACTGTAATACCAACATTTGAAATTTAACATATCAAGCGTTTTATTCAACTTGGTAATCTCTGCTTCTACTTGCTTTTTTTGGTTTTCAAACAACTCTTTTCTTTTGGTATATGTTGAACTTCCTTCCATACACCAAGACATAAATTGCTTAATGTCTTTTATTTGTAACCCTGTTTTTTTCAAGCATTCAATTACACGCAATGCCTCAATTTCATTTTCGCTAAATTGTCTAATTCCCGATGTGCGATTTAATTCAGGAAACAGCCCTTCTTTATCATAGTAACGCAAAGTTGATACCGGTAAATCAAACATTTCAGATACTTGACCGATTGTATACATATTTTTTCCTCCAAAAAATAAAAAAACTCTTGACCTAAAGTTAGGTTTATGTGCTATTATCAATATAACAGAGATTAAAAAAATATTCAATAGCGAATTTTAATTTTTAGGAGGTTGAAATATATGGCAGTAAAACAAACAGCCGGTAGAAAAGAATTAGGAGAATTTGCTCCGAAATTTGCCGAATTAAACGATGATGTATTATTTGGTGAGGTTTGGAGCAGAGAAGACAAGTTATCGCTTAGAGACCGTTCACTTGTTACAGTTACTTCTTTAATGTCGCAAGGTTTAATCGATTCCGCTTTTCGTTACCATTTGGAAAGTGCTAAGAAAAATGGAATCACAAAAGAAGAAATCACGGAGATTTTAACACATAATGCTTTTTATGCAGGATGGCCCAAAGCTTGGGCTGCATTTTGTATGGCAAAAGAAGTGTGGAATGATAAGAACGAGGAAACCGAAGATAATACGATTGAAAAACATGCTTCGTCAATGATATTTCCGATTGGTGAGCCGAACGATAGCTTTGCACAGTATTTCAGCGGAAAAAGCTTTCTCGCTCCTGTTTCTAAAGACCAAGTTGGTATTTTCAATGTAACCTTTGAGCCGAAATGCAGAAACAATTGGCATATTCATAAAGCAAAAAACGGTGGCGGACAAATTTTGATTTGTGTTGCCGGACGAGGATATTATCAGGAATGGGGCAAGAAATCTATAGAAATGCTGCCCGGCGATGTTGTGAATATTCCTGCGAATGTCAAACATTGGCACGGAGCTGCTACTGATAGTTGGTTTTCTCATCTGGCAGTAGAAGTTCCCGGCGAAGAAATCACAAATGTGTGGCTGGAAGAAGTAAATGATGATGTTTATAAATCGAGTACACAAAAATAACGCGGTGATATTATGGCAATTACAGTAAATTTATATTATACAGGCACAAACGGCTCTGCATGAAAATTCGCACAGGAAATGATTAAAAGCGGAACAGTTGAACGAATTAAAAAAGAAAAAGGAAATCTTAAATATGATTATTTTGTGCCGTTAGATGATTCAGAGACGGTTTTGCTTATTGACAGTTGGAGTTCTCAGGAGGCTATTGACATACATCACGCCTCTCCAATGATGAAAACAATAATGGAATTGCGTGAAAAATATGATTTGCATATGCGGGTGGAACGATATGTAGATGACGGAGCAATACAGACAAACGATGAGCAATTTATCCGAAAATAAGAAACAGAGGAGATTTTATTATGAGTAAAAAAGTTTTAATTTTATCCGGCAGTCCTCGAAAAGGCGGTAACTCTGACATTCTGTGTGATGAATTTGCCAAAGGTGCAACAGAAGCCGGTCATAATGTTGAAAAAATTCATGTGTCCGAAAAGAATATACACCCTTGTATTGCTTGTTACCATTGCAGTAAAAATAGCGGTGCGTGTGTATTTAAGGACGATATGGCTGAGATTTTACAAAAAATGATTGATGCTGATGTTCTTGTGTTGGCGAGTCCGGTTTACTTTTATTCAATAGATGCTCAGCTAAAAGCAGTTATCGACCGTTCTGTTGCTCGTTGGTTAGAGGTTAAAAACAAGGAATTTTATTATATTACTACTATGGCAGACAATGAAAAATCGTCAGCAGACACAACATTGGCTTGTTTCAGAGGTTATGCCGATTGTGTCGAAGGTTCAGTTGAAAAAGGAACTGTTGTTGCCGGCGGTGTGTATGAAAAAGGTGAAATTAAAAACCACCCTGCAATGAAACTTGCATATCAAATGGGTAAAAATGTGTAAGAAAAATTCTATATTATTAAAGAATGGAGCAAAATTATGTTAGGAAATTTTAGTTATTGTAATCCGACAAAACTTTATTTTGGAGAAAATTCATTATCCAATTTAAGTGATGAATTGAAAAAATACGGTGATAATGTTGTACTTGTATATGGTACAGGTTCTATAAAAAAGAATGGCATTTATGACGATATAATCAAAATTCTAAAAGAAAGTAATAAAAACATCACAGAAATTGAGGGCGTGATGCCAAATCCGACTGTTGAAAAACTTTATGAAGGTATAGAAATAGCAAGAAATCATAATGCGGATTTTATTCTCGCAGTTGGCGGTGGTTCGGTTTGTGATTTTTCAAAGGCGCTTTCTGTTTCTGTTAATTGTAATGAAGATCCTTGGGAAAAATACTTTATTCGATTTGAAGAGCCGGATTGTGAAATAATACCGATTGGCTGTGTTTTAACAATGGTGGGAACAGGCTCGGAAATGAACGCAGGTTCTGTAATTACAAATCAGAATACTAAAGAAAAAATCGGTCATGTCTTTGCAGATGAAAAGATTATGCCGAGATTTACAATCCTCAATCCTCGCTTTACAATGACATTGCCGAAATACCAAATGGTGGCGGGAATTTATGATATTTTCAATCATATATGTGAGCAGTATTTTTCAGGAACTGATGATAATACAAGCGACTATATCAGCGAAGCACTTATGAAAAGTGTTATTCACTCAAGTCTTGTTGCGGTAAAAAATCCTAACGATTACGAGGCAAGAAGCAATATTATGTGGACTGCTACTTGGGCGCTTAACACTCTTATTGCCAAAGGCAAAACAACCGATTGGGAGGTTCATATGCTCGGTCAGGCAGTCGGAGGTTATACAAACGCAACCCACGGTATGACGCTTTCTGCTGTTTCTCTCGCATATTACAGATATATTATGCCTTACGGACTTGATAAATTTAAGCGTTTTGCAATCAATGTTTGGAGCGTTTCCCCTCAAGGCAAAACAGATGAGCAAATTGCAAAAGAAGGATTACTTGCAATGGAAAATTGGATGAACGAAATCGGTGTTATTACTAATATATCTGATTTGGGAGTTACCAAAGATGATATAGAAAACATTGCCGATTTAACACTAACAATGGATGGCGGTTATAAGACTCTTAGCCGTGATGAAAAAATCAAGGTGTTATCTGATAGCTTATAATATTTATTTATAAATCACCATTTGATTTGGAAAATCTGACCATATAACATTTAATTGAATATTTAATTACTTACAGCGTGAGGAATTCTCACGCTGTTTTTTCATCTGCTCAAATAACGATTATCCGTCTTATATCACAAGGCAAATTCGTTTGTAACGCCGATTAACACTTGGTCTTTATCAATTGATTTGAGGTTTTGTTTTTTATTATATATCGTGGTTGGATTTATAATAAACCTTAGCCAAACTTATATTGCTTTTTAAATTTTATTATAGTATTATATAACTTATGTAATTGCATTTTTTATTTATTCTTCAAGGAGCAAGAAAGATGTTTTATTATTTAATTGAACCGATTTTAGTTTATAACTGGATATTGGTGCTGGCGGCAGTTATACCTGCTGTTATATTGATGATAAAAGTATATAAATCAGATCATATTGAAAAGGAAAGTCCGAGATTGCTGCGAAAGCTCATAATTGCCGGCATACTTTCAACCTTGATTGCAATGATCGAAGAGCGAATAGGACAATGGATTTTAAGCTCTTTTGTTAAGGAAAATACACAATTATATAATATTTTACTGTATTTTGTCGTTGTTGCCATATCCGAAGAATCCTCGAAATATTTAATGATGAAAAAATATTCTTGGAACAGCCCGGACTTTAATTGCCAATACGACGGTGTAGTTTACGCAACATTTACATCATTGGGCTTTGCTCTTTGGGAAAACATAAATTATGTATTAAGCTACGGATTTTCTACAGCAATTGTAAGAGCAATAACTGCAATTCCCGGACATGCATGCTTCGGCGTTTTTATGGGAATCTTTTACGGCATTGCTAAAAAATACCATAACAGAAATCATAATTTTTTAAGCGGAATATTCAGATTTTTCAGTATTTTTGTTCCTGCCCTTTTGCATGGCGGCTATGACTATATCGCAACATTACAGGATACTCAAAAGGCATGGTATTTCGTTCCGTTTGTTGCAGTTCTTTTTGTAGTTTCTTATTGTGTTGTAAATAAAAGTGCGAAAAAGGACAGATATATAGACTGATAAAATTATCTAAAGAATGCAAAGTGCAGCTTATATAATTCCAACATAGCAAAACAGGCTTACCTTACAATTCGGGGTAAGCCTGTTTCGCTAAATAATATAAACATTTCTAAGCTGCCGTATCCTTCGGCCAAGATTTTCTTAGTGCGGCATAGGAAATTATGAAATTGGCAAACCAGCCTGCCGGTACTGCAAGCCAAACAAAGGCGATACCAAAGCGTGGTGCAAAAATCAATGCTACCGACAAGCGTATTGCAAGGTTGACCATATTTGCAATTAAAAACGGTCGCATATTACCAAGTCCTCGAAGAACGCCGTCTGTCGCCATTTTGATACCCATAAATATAAAGAAGTAGCCGATCCATTTCATATAATCACCGGACACTTGATACGCTAACGCCGTTCCGTCCTTGCCTAAGAAAAGCGAAGAAATTTGTGTATGTAGTGTTTCAATAGTTACAAATGCCAGAACGGCAAAGCATGCATCTAACAGTAAAGCGGCACGGTAGCCTTTTTTAATACGGTCAATTTTTCCGGCACCGAGATTTTGAGAAACAAACGGCGACACGGCATTTCCGATAGATACAAACATCAGCGAAAAAACATTCTCTACTCTCATCGTTGCCGCATAGCCTGCAAGAGCTTGCGTACCGAAAGGATTTACGACAGCTTGTACAATCATCATACCGATTGATACTGTTGATTGCTGAAGAACAGACGGAACAGCGATTTTAAGCATTGAACGCAGCTCGCTTTTGTCAAACCGATGAAACGAACCTGTGTATTTTTTCATACGATTAAGAAAAATCAAAAGAGAAAGCACGGCGGAAATTCCCTGTGCAATAAGAGTGGCAAGAGCCGCACCGAATACACCGAGCTTAAGACCGCCCACCATCCAAAGGTCCATAATGATATTCAAAACAGATGAAAATATTAAAAGCCATAACGGGATTTTCGATTCGCCGATTGAAGTAAACATTGTTGACAAAATGTTGTACATAAATAAAAACGGAAAGCCCGCAAAATAGATGCGCAAATACAGCACAGCATCTTCCATTATATCCGCAGGCGTTTGCAGTATGCTCATCATCCAATGAGAAGTGCAAAATCCAAAAACACCGAGAAATATGCTTAAAAGCAAAAAGCTGATTAACGAAGTAGACACAATAGTTTTCATCTTGCCGTAATTTTGAGCACCGAAATAACGGCTTACAAGCACGCCTGCACCAACTCCTGCGCCAAGTGCAATGCAAATAAAAACATTCGTAAGTGCGGCACAGGCACCGACGGCGGCAAGCGCAGATGAGCCGACAAATTGACCGACGATAATTGAATCAGCCATATTGTATACTTGTTGAAAGAAGCTGCCCAAAATCATAGGCATAGCAAAAACAGTCAACGCCTTGAGTGGCGGTTCCGTTATCAAATATTCATCCTTCGTCATTTTTATTCTCCTGAAATCTGCCTGATTTTTCCGTGTCCGTTTCCTGAAAATCGCATCACAAAATTTGTATTCAAAAAGCCGAACAACTACAGCTGTCTCAGTCTGCACCTGTTCGGCTTTCGTTATTACAGAACAATCGCTCCCTGAGCGAACATAAGAAGTATAGCATTGTCAAAAATAATTGTCAATGAATTTCAATTCTGTATTTGTGATAACATACAAAACTAAAGAATTATAAATTGTGATCAAAGGATTTTCTGCTATTTATCACATCTCTTGCAATAACGTGCATTGTATATTAGTTATATATATGGTTCGTTTTTATAAGTATAAAAAACATCAATTATAATCAAAAATTGTAAATAAAAAGAGTCAAATCAGTAATCCGCAATAGTAGAAATTAATAAGGATTATTAAATAAAAACTGGACTGATACAAATTATCCATCATCTACAATAGTAGAAATTAATAAGGATTATTTAATTTCAAAAGTGGAATGATGTTACAGTTGCAATCTACAATAGTAGAAATTAATAAGGATTATTAAATCAACAATAAAATTGTCGCCCAAGTCAATCTACAATAGTAGAAATTAATAAGGATTATTAAATTTTTTCCATACACAAAATATCAGGGAAATCTACAATAGTAGAAATTAATAAGGATTATTAAATGGGCTCGGGCACAGATTATAGCTTCGGATCTACAATAGTAGAAATTAATAAGGATTATTAAATCCTTAATTTGTGGTTTATGTCAAATTATCGACATAATTATTTGTTGTTTTGTTACTTTTTCACAAAGTTTCATAAGCATTTTCAATCTAATAATCCTTATTTCTTTTATTATATCACATTAACACCGAGGTTTTCAACTACCCGATGACAAAGTAATCAGAGTCTTCATTTTTTGCATATCCGTATTTATCTATTTTACAATTCGGGTTTAGCCTTATTATCAAGACACTGTCCGATTGAGAAAATTTTGATGAATATTTATTTTCTAAAATGTTAATGAAATTATCGAGCAAATGTTCACTATTATTTATTTGAAAAAGTGAATACTGCAGTCTAAATCCATATTTAGACAAATCTCTTGCAAACTTAGTTCTCAATTTATCATCAGAAATATCGTAACTTACCAAAACCATATCACACCTCCAGATTACAATATGGCATTTTTTCGTCAATGTCCCCTTTTAGCATTACTCTATAAAACTCACGAACATATAAAAACATTTCTTCTTTATATTCCAGAATTGCCTTTAAGAAAATTGCCGAATACTCTGATGATTTCTCATATTTCAAGCACCAACTTCCATCATAAACATTAAAATCCTTTTCTTTGAACTGCCCGAGATTTATGCTTTTTTTAACTTGCTTATCAATAATTACTCTAAAAGGCTCTATAATGTCGCACACTAAGGATTTTCTCATATAAAACTGTCTATGCAATATTCCGCAATATCTATCAAATCCATAAACAGCCAGCACACAATCTAAAAATGAAAATAAAATGGTATATCCAATATCTAACAAAGTGTTTACCATATCGTTCTTAATTCTCGGCTTTCTTCCGTGCCATATAACATTGTTAAAATACAATCTAAAATATATTCGTGAAACACTGCCTTCAATTCCCATAATAGATTGTATAGATGTTGCATCGTTCAACTTTTCTCTTCCTAAATCTATATTTGAAATAGCAATTTTATAATCATCATCTTTATCCCTGTACTGCATGAGTAATCGTCTTTGATTATCGATTTTGTTGGAAATCAATATTTTTGCAGCACCTAAATTTTCATATTGATATTGCTTTTGTCTTAACAAAACATTTGCTTCGGCCGTTGAACTTATGAGCTGATAAAGTCTAAATGATGAGGTCAGAAAAGCTATTGAGAAACCAAACTTTTTTGCTCTTTGAATTAAACCGCTTGTGATTGTAATGTGTCCTACAATGAATATAGCAAATAAACGGTAGCAGGTTGACTGATGAATTATCGTGTTATTGCTATCGGTTATAATAACATTTTCATTTTTAAAAGACAGCTTCTGTCCTTCCTTAGTAATCAAAAGCAGTATTTGTTTTGAATTAAAATCATTAACTGACATCATTCTAACATACTCCTATCACAATATGGCTCATATATACAATTCAAGCATTTTGTAATATTGGTTTGCGTGAAATCATCAAAATTAAAGCTATTTATTTCGAGCAACAGCCTCTCGAATTTTTCAAACATTTTAATATTGTCTTTCGGCAATGCTATCGGATATGTTTTATTATCATCCATACTATACAGTTGAATTTTACGCACAGTATAGCCCATTTCAATCAAAGAAAAATATTGCGCATAAAGTTGAAAAACATATCCGTCAAAAACAGTTTTGATTTTCTTTTTTCTTTCGGTTAAGGTCTTTGTATTCAAATCGAAAACATCTATTTTACCTATTAAATTGTATTCCTCACAATAAACACTCTTCCCCTGCAAAATGCGTGCAGAGGTTGAGTATTTATTGTTGTCAACCGCTTTATGCGCCTGCGTTCCATCAATCTGAAAATGATTTTGGTATAAGCTTGTTTCCATATCATCATATAAATTATGATAATAAATTGACAACGGACAAAATATAAAATCATTTAACATTGTGATATTGATAGGATTTTCCATTATAAATCATTCTGCGTTTGGGCGTACTGCAACCATTCGGAATTTTTGATTGAAATTTTCGCTTTTGTTTCATCTTCAGCTTGTTTAATCTGATTAACAGCCCACAAGCCCTTTCGTGCAATATTATATGCACCGTTTGAATCAGCATCACAGGGCAATGAAGATGTCAGATCATAATTTCGGCTGTCATAAAATTCACCTTTTGAGTTTTTAACAGGCGAAATTAAATAGTCAATATCTCCGTTTCCCGAAACGCTGTTACGCATTTGAAGTGTTAATGACAATAATCCTATAAGTGCTTTATAAAAGCTCTTATCGTCTTTTGAAAGAATCTGCTCTTTCAAATTCAAATTGTAGTCAATACCGGAGTTGTCAAATAAGCTCTTAAACTCTTGAGTCAGAACAATTGACTTACTGTTAAATTGATTATTATTTTCAGGATCCCTAAAGGTTTTAATTCTGTCACCAAAAGTGCAAACGGTCCACACTTTTTTGAAATCGGAATTGCATTTCGGGAAATTGTCATAATTAAAGCTAAACTCAAAGTAATCTTCGTCTTTGTTGTATTTGATTTCATCAAATTTATTAAAGAATTCCTTCGAAGCGGTTACGCTGCTATACTTTGGATTTAACAAATTAACAAATCCTGTTGTCGGGTCTATCTTACTCGTAAGCCAAGCAGGAATATAGAAAATTATTCCGTCTTGTCTTCCTTTTCTAACTTTGCTAGCCTCATTTGTCAACTGATATGCATTGAGCAAACCACCCATTTCAGTCGGCTCAATTTTTTTGTCAACAAGATAATTCAGCTTTTGGGTTAACATTCTTTCGAATTTTTGATAAACCTGCTTTTCAACCTTTTTTCTGCTGTTCATAAAGCCATAATTCAAATCTTCCATAGCAATAACAGCATCGTATTTTATAACAAGTTGACATATTTTATGTACAACCTGGCTGATATACCCCTCTTTTAGTTCCTTAATACTACCGATGGTTTTCCAGCTTTTCCTTGCGGAGTCCATTTCCTTTTCTCTTTTATCGAGCAATTTATGGTAATCAGTTTCATATCCATTATCGGCTTTAATCTCATTGAGCGGAATCTGTTCAACCAATTTGCCGTTTGCGTCAACAACACATGCATAAACGAGATTTCTTTCGCCTCTGTCAATACCGACAACATAATTACTGTTACTTTGTTTCAAGGCAACACGCACATCCTCATTTACAAAACCATTTCCAATTGCTTTATAATTGAGAGTTATCGGCAAATGAAGCTGGAACTGATATTTTGTATATCGTTTGTCTTTAGTAATGTCATAGTCAAAAATGCTTTCCTTTTTAACATTATCAGGGTTTTTATTTTCGATAGGTTGATTTTTTTGATGAACAACCATATCTTCCTTTTTTATACTCGCTTTTCGATAGAACATTTCCGCACCACCCGAAAGCTTATAAACAACATTTTCTAAATTACGCTCATCAAACAACATCTTAAAATAAAGTGTATGTAAATTCGGAGTGCCTTTACTATATTCTGAAAAGTCCTTGTTGTAAATTTGGAATAAGTATAATTTTCCGTCTTTGACAAGATTGCGAATATATTTTTCAGAAATATTTTTAAAAGTGATTCTATATGCATCACTTTGAATATCATCGCAAAATTCTTTCCAAGAACGATATTCAGAATATGGTTTTATGTTGAAATTAAAATACGGTTTTCCTTCCTCATCATTCAATTTCGGATAATTTGGAATAAATTCTTCGCAAACATATTTAATAAGTTCAATCATCTGTTCTTTGCCCATTAATTTTTTATCAAAATCTTTGCTCAAATATTTTTTTATATTTTCCGGAGGATTTTGAGGATTTATTTGTTTACTGCTAAAATATTTGCTAGTGCCATTAATATATTTATATTCCATTTTTTCAAATGAGCTTTCAGCATCTTCAGGAAAACTGTCAAATATCTTGTTGTTTCCTTTTTCCATTATGCCCAAGAAATATTTGCCGTCTTTTCTCAGTAAAACAGTACGATAATCTTTTTCTTTATTTTTGTCCCATCCACCTAAGAATTGAGGATTTTGGAAGTTGAGCTTAAGTTTTTCGTTTGAGTAAGGTTTTTTGGTAATGTAATTTCTTACCTTATTATAAATTAAATTCACTTTTTTTATTTCTTCAAACCGCTCAGCGAATTTGCCATAGAAAAGATTGTCCTTTTCCTCCTCTTTTCCCGAGCCGCAAAGTTGCTTCAAAAATGCTTCATAGGCTTTTATGGAATCCAAAAGGGTTTTAATCAATTCGACAGCTTCATCATTTTTTGCAAGGCTCTTTTTATGCCGATATTCATTAGACAGCAAAGGTTCAGCAGTTTTATACGCACTTTCAATATTCTCAAAGAGTGTCTTAGACTCATCTTCAATATATTCTGTAATGCTTTCATTTGAATTTGCGAGTCTTTGCAATTCTGAAATTGAGAAACTTTTTATCTTTTTATATTCTTCCCTTTCTTTTTCATAAAACTTCTCTTCGTCTCTGCCCTTTTTATGTGTAAGCTCGTATTCTGTGTTCCAATTATTCCTAATAACAGACCAATCGCCAAATACTTTGTTTGAAATATTTGTTACAGGCTCACCTCCGGAAATATAAATTATGCCCGTATCATAATTAGAAATTTCTGAAATCAAGTCGTTAATTTCCCCTAACGAAGAAGCAATATTATTATAAAATCCATTGATTGCTTTTAGAACTTCGTTATCATCACAAAAATTCTCAGGAATAAAAGATATCGTTTCCCTGTCGCTTAAAATCTGTTTATGCAGCTGCTTTAGCAATGGTAATCTTTTACTTTTATCTGACTTAGCAATCTGTTGATTATAAAGGTTAACTTTTTCGTTTATTCCTTGCACCTTTGAATCATCGGAATTACTGTATCCGCCTATAATTCCGTTATACTTATCTATTTCGGATTGAGATAAAACAAAGCTAAAGTAATCAACCTTAAATGTATCTTGAATTTTTGTGTTATAAACGCCTTCAAAAGTATTATTCAAATCGTCAATATCGTCTTGAGGCAAAGCATTTATGATTTTTTCAAAGCTTTTAACATTGTCTAAAAATATCGGAAGGTTATCATTTATACAACGATATGGAATTCCTGTGCTTTGAGCTTTATCGGTGTAAATGTTTTCTCTATTTTCCCCAAAACCTTGAAAATATGTAGAAAAATCATTAAATTGTGCTAATATAGTTTTTTCTTCTTCCTGAGTCAAAAATTCAGGTAAAAGTTTTTTAATTAAGTCACTTTTAAAAAGCAGTGGATATATTTTTTCTCCGCTGACAGAATAGTCTCTAAAACATTTCGATATTTGCTTTCGCATAGTTGCTTCAAGCTCATCCATCTTCTTGGTTTCAGCGTCACTTTTATTTCGTTTGAAATACAATTCACTATATTCGTCAACATTATTTAAGACAACAGTGTTAAGCACTTTTTCGATAAAGTCCCGATGGTATCTGTCCATATACTCCTTTACCTTAATATAGCTTTTCGCTCGCTCTTTATCTTCGTCGAGCAAGTGTCTTTTCATGAAATACTCTTCTGTTTCCCAATAAGGAATCAAAGAAAATCTCAATGTTTTTGATAAGTTATACATATTAATAAATTCGTTTATCATAACCGCACCTCATTAATAATATAATTTTTGTTTATACTGCCAGTTTAATAAATTCATTATATCACTAAAAATAACCAAATACAATACGCATATTATTTTACAGTCCCATTAAATGTACTTTCGTTTAATGATTGTCTTGATATATAAACAAGTTATTTTTATAATAAATAAATTTAATTGATTTTATAAATCACTTTGAAAAACCACTTACTTTTATGTACCTAAAATGTCACATTTTATTTCGTATAATATATAATAAACGAAAAATAATTTTGATTTTATTGAGGAGATATTTATTATGACCTATGTGATTTCGGATTTGCACGGTTATCGAATCGAAAAGCTGAAAGAACTGCTTGAAAAGACAAATTTCAGCGAAGACGACCGGCTTTACATACTCGGCGACGTAATCGACCGTAACGGCGACGGCGGAATAGGTGTACTGCAATGGCTTATTAAGCAACCAAATGCAGAGCTGATTATGGGCAATCACGAAGCTATGCTTTTAGCGTGTGATTTTATCTTCGAGAATGTAACTGATGCGTTTCTTGAAGATTTTGGCGAAAAGAAAAACAGGCTTTTGATAAACTATCTCTTTAACGGCGGCGGTGTTACGCTTCGTAATCTTGCGAAGCTTGATATAAATGCACGATATGATATAGTAAATTATCTTCATAAATGTCCGCTTTACAAGGAAGTAAACGTCAACGGAGAAAAATATATTTTAGTGCACGCAGGACTTGATAATTTCAGTCCCGACAAAAAGATAAGCGATTATTCCGCTAACGAGCTTCTTTGGGCAGAGCCTGAGCTTAACGACGAATACTATGACTATATCCACACAGTATTCGGACACACGCCTACTCACCTTTTCGGCGAACAATACAACGGAAAAATTGTCGAAACACGTACCTGGACCTGCATTGATTGTGGTGCGGCTTCGGGAAATGAGCCCGTTCTTTTTCGTCTCGACGACAAAAAGGAATTCAAATTATAACAACAAAAAACCGGTTATCTCAATTACGAGACAGCCGGTTTTATAATTATATCCTTTTTGATTTTATCCAAGATTAGCTTTGCAAAAATCCGCTATATCCTGCTTTTCGCAGCCGCCGATGTGACGGGCAATTTCCTTGCCGTCCTTGAAAAGCAAAAGCGTAGGAATAGACATTACGCCATAAATCATTGCAAGGTCTGTGCTTTCATCGGCGTTGAGCTTACATACCTTTACGCTGTCAGTTTCACTTGCAAACGCTTCAAGCTCGGGAGCAAGCATTTTACAAGGACCGCACCAATCGGCATAAATATCCAAAAGCACGGGCTTATCTGACTTTGTAACCTCTTGAGCAAAGTTGCTAACGTTAACCTTAACGATTTCCATACTATCTTCTCCTTTTGTTTTAATAAATCATTTACTGTATATAATATGTGAAAAACGTACGCCGTTAACCGTATAATCGGTTAATTTTTCAGCTGAATATTCACTCTTATTAAACTTCGGAAAGTAAACGTCCGCATCGGGACACTCGTCGTCAATTTCAGTTAAATAAAGCTTGTCGCAAAACGGTAAAAGCTCGTTATAAATCATACCGCCGCCGATAACAAAAACGTTATCATTTTCAGTGCTTTTCAGCGCTTCTTCAACGCTGTGAAACACCTCTGCACCCTCTGCAATATAGCTTTTGTCTTTTGTCACAACAACATTTCGCCTGTTTGGAAGAGCATGCGGTAAGGACTCAAAGGTTTTTCTGCCCATAAGCACGGTATTTCCCGTTGTGGTTTCACGGAAGAACTTCATATCCTCCTTAAAATGCCAAATAAGATCATTATTCTTACCAAGTTCATTGTTTTTGCCGATTGCGGCTATAATTGAAATTGCCATATTCACCTCTCACTGTGCTATCGGGAAAGCGATTTTTCCCAAATGCTTATAATCTACAAGTTTAATATCCTTGCACTCTGCCGAGTTGTCAAATTTGAAGAAATCGTCAACCTCGGGATTGAGCCAAAGCTTCGGCGCAGGAATATCCTCGTTTTCATCCTGACGGCGTATCTGCTCTTTAATACCGTCAATCTGATTAACGTATATATGCGCATCTTTAATGCTCCAATCAAGCGTGCCGGGCTGCAAGCCGCAAACCTGAGCGAGCATACACAAAAGGGTTGCATATTGTGTAACGTTAAAAGGCAATCCAAGCGGAACGTCGCAAGAACGCTGATGAACCCAAGCATTGAGCTTACCGTTTGTAACGTCCCATTCGCTCGACCAAACGCATGACGGAAGAACAGCCGTATCAAGATAGTCATTTTGCCAAAGCGTCATAATCATACGCCTATCCTCGGGATGATTTTTTATCTTATCAATAAGCTCTTGCGTCATTTGAAATTTATTTACGATATAGCCGTAAGCTGTACCTATTGTGTGAGCGTATTCCTTGCCGAACTCTTTATGGACTTCGGTTTTAACGAGCTTTCCGTCCTTATCGGGAAGCATTTGAGTTGCATTCCAAAAGCCGTTTTCGTCGATTTCCCACTCATTCCAAATATTGACGTTGCGTTCTTTAAGCCAACGCACATCATTTGACTGCGCCTGATAAATCCAAAGCATTTCCAAAACAGCCTGTCTGATAAAAAGCTGCTTTGTGGTAAGCACGGGAAATTCCTGCGACAAATCAAAGTGAAAATGGTGCGACGGAACCTTTACCGTATTGATACCTGTTCTATTTTCGACTTCCGTTCCCTGCGAAAGTATTTTCCTGCATAAATCGAGATAATCTCTGTCCCATTTTGACATTTACATCACCCTTTCGATTAACGTATACAGTATAGCATACTTTATGGGCAAATGCAAAAAATACTTGCAAAAATCAAAAATAAAACCACCGACTGAAACGGTGGTTACAGCTATCCCTCACGGAACAGATTGTTTATAAATCCGCTTGATTTTTGTGCTTTACAGCAGCCGGGAACACAATCTATGTTCACAAGTATTGTTTCGTCGCCGATTACCTCAATTTGCTCCCAACAGATTTTAATATCATCTTGCTTATTTCCGAAGTTTAACAGCTTCGAACGGCATTTTACAATTATTGCGACTACTCTGCCCGAGCAGGTGTCGATTTCAACATCGTTTACACAGCCGAGCCGAGCGCCGTCCTTTAGATTTATTACTTCTTTTTCGCACAAATCAATTACACAGCAATTCATAAAAACACCCCTGATAGATTATATGCAAACAGCTTTCATATATTACCAAGATATAAAAAATGGGCAAGTCAAAGGCTGAGCGTTAATAAGGCAGTTTTGCTTCAAAACAACATCTTTTTGCACAATAATTCGTTAACCCCCGCAGATATGCGTTAGCATTATCTGTGGGGGTTGCCTTTTCTTGTATCAAAAATATATTATTTTGAAGTGCGTTGCAGTTTCGTAGCTATAAAAATTCTTTCCCATAATTTGATTTATAATCAATAGGTAATTTTGTAGAATACCTTTTTACCTTTTTTGATTATGATTTTACCGTCCTTGAAGTCCGATTTTTTAACGGTTTCAAACGGAGATGCAACCTTGACGTCATCAACGGATACACCGCCCTGCTCAATAAGACGTCTGCCCTCTCCCTTTGAGGAAATAAGCCCTGCTTTGATCATAATTTCGCTTACAAGGATTTCATCATCCGTAAAGTCGTCATCGGTAAGTGCGAAAGTCGGCATATTTTCGGTGTTTCCTGCACCCGAGAACAACGCTCTTGCGCCCTCTTGAGCCTTTTGAGCCTCTTCCTCGCCGTGAACAAGCTTTGTAAGCTCATAAGCCAAAATTTCCTTAGCCGTGTTGAGCTGACTGCCCTGCCAAGAGTCCATTTTATCGATTTCCTCAAGCGGAAGGAATGTAAGCATACGAATACATTTAAGAACGTCGTCGTCGCTGACATTTCTCCAATACTGATAGAAATCAAACGAACTTGTCTTATTCGGGTCAAGCCAAACAGCACCGTTTGCAGTCTTGCCCATCTTCTTGCCCTCGCTGTTGAGCAAAAGAGTGATTGTCATGGCGTAAGCGTCCTTACCGAGCTTCTTTCTGATAAGCTCCGTACCGCCGAGCATATTGCTCCACTGGTCATCTCCGCCGAACTGCATATTACAGCCATAGTGCTTGAAAAGATGATAGAAGTCATAGCTCTGCATTATCATATAGTTGAATTCAAGGAAAGAAAGTCCCTTTTCCATTCTCTGCTTGTAGCATTCCGCACGAAGCATATTATTTACGGAGAAGCATGCTCCGACATCACGCAAAAGGTCAATGTAATTGAGCTTGAGAAGCCAATCGGCATTGTTTACCATAATTGCCTTGTCCTCGCCGAACTCGATAAATCTCTCCATCTGCTTTCTGAAGCAATCGCAGTTGTGCTGAATAGTCTCGGGAGTCATCATAGAACGCATATCTGTTCTGCCTGAGGGGTCACCGATATAGCCCGTTCCGCCGCCTATCAAGACAACAGGTCTGTTGCCTGCCATCTGCAATCTTTTCATAAGGCAAAGCGCCATAAAGTGTCCAACGTGCAAGCTGTCTGCCGTCGGGTCAAAGCCAATATAGAAAACTGCCTTTCCGTTGTTGACAAGCTCCTTGATTTCAGGCTCGTCCGTTACCTGTGCGATAAGTCCTCTCTGCTCAAGTTCTTCATAAATTCCCATAATTATACCTCCTAAAAAAATAAAAAGTCCTCTGCAAAAAGCAGAGGACGAAAATTTCGTGTTACCACCTCAGTTTGCCGACTTTTCACAAAGCCGACCTCTGTGAGTAAAATTACTCCGTTCTGTAACGGGAACACCCGTTTGCCCCTACAAATAAAGTTCAAGGCAACGACTCAGCGATGTATTTCACAGCGGCCCGATATTGCCTTGCACCGAACGGCAACTCTCTGAAACGGTCATTTCTGCTACTTCTTCGCATCAATGTCTTTGAAATATACTACACAATTATACACATTAAAAATTATTTGTCAACCTTGTTTGCACTTAAAAGCATCTGTTCCGCACTTTCGAGCATTGCGCTTGTAACCTCAAAGCCGCCCATAATTCGTGCAAGCTCGCTCTTTCGCTCATCAAAGGAAAGGGATTTCAGCTCTGTATAGGTCTGCCCGTCGTGCTCGGATTTTGAAATGAACAGGTGTTCGTCCGCATAAGCTGCTATCTGTGCAAGATGCGTTACGCAAATAACCTGATGCGAGCGTGATACCTGCTTCAATTTAACAGCGATTTTCTGTGCTGCGCTACCGCTTACGCCCGTATCGATTTCATCAAAAACAAGTGTTGAAATACCGTCTTTTTCGGAAAGCACGCTTTTAATCGCAAGCATAATTCTTGAAAGCTCGCCACCCGAAGCGATTTTTGAAAGCGGCTTCAAATCCTCGCCTACATTCGACGAAAGCAAAAACTCAACCTTATCAATTCCGTTTTCGCAAAGCGGACAGTCTTTTATATCCACCGCAAACCTAACCGACGGCATATCAAGGAAACGCAGCTCCTCGCAAACATTTTTTGAGAAAAGATTTCCTGCAAAAATTCTTGTCTTTGAAAGTTCCTTTGCATTTTCAAGAGCTTTTTCGTATGCTGCGTTTACCTCTGCGGTCAGTTTACGTTTAATTTCGTCTGAATTCTCGATTGAATTCCTTTCTTCAACCGCATTGTTATAAAAATTTAGTATATCCTCTTCTGTTTTTCCATATTTCTTGGAAAGCTCATATAAAACATCAAGCCTTTCCTCAACAAACGCAACAGAATTTTCGTCAAAATCAAGGCTGTCGAGCAAATCCTTTATCTGCTCTCCGACTGCCGATAAATCATACGCCTTTTCCTCAAGTGTTGACGAAAGCTCCGAAATATCCTTTGAAATATCGGAAACGGAATTTAATTTGTTCAAAGCGCTAAAGCTCAAGGACACAGCTCCCTGTGCTTCATCGTCGCCCTCAAGATATGCATAAGCGGCGCTCAAAACACTTGAAAGCTTCTCAATATTTCTGAACAGGGTTTGCTTCTCACGAAGCTCGTCCCACTCGCCGATTTTGATGTTTGCCGCCTCAATTTCAGCAATTTGATAATCAAGCATATCCATTCTGCGAAGCTTCTGCTCCTCGTCGATATTGAGCGAAGCAAGCTGATTTTTCAAAGCAACATACTCTTTATAGCTATCTGAAAAACGGTCAAAAATCGCTTCATTTTCAGCAATTCTGTCTATATATGAACAATGATTTTCTTCATTTAACAAGGTTTGGTTATCAGCCTGACCGTGAATATTAACAAGCTGCTTTCCAAGCCTTTTAAGCATTGAAACCGTAACGGAAACGGAATTAACCTTACAAATATTCTTACCGTCCGGAGACATTTTTCTGACAACAAGTATCGCTCCGTCATCCTCTTTAGGTATATCAAGTTCATTGAGAATGGAGTTTACCTCATCGGAAGCGTCGTAAAACAAAGCCGTAACCTCCGCAAAGTCACAACCCGTCCTGATAAGCTCTCTTGAGGTTCGCTCGCCGAGAACAGCGTTCAAGGAGTCAATGATAATTGACTTTCCTGCACCCGTCTCGCCCGTCATAACATTAAAGCCGTCCTTAAAATCAATGACAGCTTTTTTTATAACTGCTATGTTCTCAATTTTAAGATTTGAAAGCATTGTTTAACTCCTAACCTAAAAGCTCTTCTATCTTACTCTTAAAATCCTCTGCGATCTCCGGTGTTTTGAGAAGCACAAAAAGTGTATCGTCGCCCGCAAGCGTTCCGACAACCTCTTTATAGTTAAGTGCGTCAACCGTAGCCGCAGCAGCGTTTGCCGTACCTGCAAAGCATTTTATACAGCAGATATTTCCTGCACATTCAACCGAAATAACCGATTGAGAAAAAATCAAATGGAACTTATTAAAGTCGTGAGAGTGCTGCTCGCTCTTTGCATATTTTTGACCGTTTTTACCCTGAATCTTAATCAAATGAAGCTCGTTAATATCTCTCGATACGGTAGCCTGAGTTACTGAAAAGCCGTTACTGATAAGCATTGAAAGAAGCTCATCCTGAGTAGCAACCTCGTTTTCTTTTATAAGTTTTAATATCATTTCATGTCGTTTCTTCTTCATAATCACCATAGCCTTTCAGGCAACAAATAGTTTATTGAATAATCACCGATTTAACCTGCGTTGCCTGAACAGGCGTGATGGTGATTTTTGCCATCTCAAAATTTTGCCAAAGGTAAATTTTGAGGGCATTATAATTATGTGAATAGTGTGATTTTCACACTATTCACCATAGCCTTTCAGGCAACAAATAATTTATTAAACAATCACCGATTT
>SFGA01000060.1 GCA_004556705.1 Ruminococcus sp.
GTTTTTCTCCCTTTTTCTTTGTCCTTTCAATTTTTATTTCCGCTCTCAAATATAGGGTTTTCACTCTCAAATCGCATAATTTGGCTCTCAGAGATTTCTGAGGGCCATTTTTTTGTGTCTTTACAATCGGTGTAATTATCTGATAATCAACATAAAAATAACTTTTTCGGAAATTAGATGCAATTAATTTTTCAGAGCCTTGGTCGGAGTTTGAGAGTATGTAATTTTGCACCCAGAACAATTAAATAACGCATATATGAAAAAAGAAAATCAGACGTTGGGCTACGTGCTCAACAATGACCAGCAAAGGCTGGTGGAAGAGAACTGGGAGTTTGCCGCCGGAGTGGCAAGGCGCTACGCCGGGGGATGTGTGCCGATGGCAGATTTGGAAAGCGAGGCTTGGACGGCTCTGTGCTATGCTGCCTTTAAATATAAAAAGGTGGAGGGATGCAAGTTTACTTCCTATGCCTACTACTTTATCAAGGCAAGCATCATGAGATTACTGAAGAGCGAGAACTGGCGACAAACTGTGGAGACGTGTAAGGTTGTGGAGGCGTTGGCTGAGGATGACTCACCGGACGAGGAGATGGCTGATGGCGACGACGAGAGGAGAGCGAGACTTGACGAGTTGATGGCGAAACTCACTCCACGGGAGCGCAAGGTGGTGAAACGAAGCTATGCCATCGGATGCGAGGAAACCTCGGTGAGGGAGTTGGCACTGGAAATGGGATTGTCGGAAGTGAGAGTAAGACAAATCCTCACCAAGGGAGTCAACAAGTTGCAAATTATGTCAAACCTATAATATTTCTTACTTATGAAAAATAATTCGATTATGGAGTTGGCAGCCTCTACAAAACTGCCGATGAGAGTGCTGGTGATGGCTGAGGACATAGAACCTCTGATGAGAGCCATGGAGATGGGGTATGTGGTGTGTGACGGCAACGGAGGCACCACGTGGATGCTTGGTAGCAAGACATTGCTTGCCTACTTCTTAGGTCGCGTGTGGGCGTCGGACTTCCCTAATGTTAAAAGAGGTGGAGGCACGCCTGTGTGGACAAAGGGCGAGGGAGTGTTTCCCGCCAAGGCTCTGGAGAGGATCTTCGACGAGACCAACATCAAGGAGCTCAGGCAGGGACGGCTTTACAGCAATGTGCCCGATGGCTACCGCATCATTGACCGACTTTTCATTACATTACAATAATTACATTACAATAAATATATATACTACTATGAGTGATATGAACATTGTATGCCTTGATATGGAAGGCGTATTGGTACCGGAAATTTGGATTGCTTTTGCAGAGGAAAGCGGTATTCCCGAGCTTAAAAAGACGACGAGAGATGAGCCTGATTACGACAAGCTTATGAGATACCGTCTGGATATTCTCAAGCAGCACGGCTTGGGACTTAAAGAGGTTCAGGAAACAATTGCCAAAATCGAGCCTATGGACGGTGCAAAGGAATTTCTTGACGAGCTTCGCAGTCTTACACAGGTTATCATTTTAAGCGATACCTTCACTCAGTTTGCAGGTCCTTTGATGAAAAAACTCGGTATGCCGACAATTTTCTGCAACACCCTTGAGGTTGCGGAGGACGGAGAAATCACGGGCTTCAGAATGAGAGTTGAAAACTCAAAGCTTACAACTGTTAAGGCACTTCAGTCAATCGGCTTTGAAACGATTGCAAGCGGCGACAGCTATAACGATTTAGGAATGATTAAGGCGAGCAAGGTAGGCTTCCTTTTCAAGAGCACGGATAAAATTAAAGCCGATTATCCCGAGCTTCCCGCTTACGAGACTTATGATGAGCTCTTGGCGGCTATTAAGGCTAATTTATAATAACAGAGGTAGATAAAATGGGATATACACCAGATTGTTCAATCGAAACAAAATGCGTTCAGGCAGGCTGGCAGCCTAAAAGCGGTGAGCCGAGAGTTTTGCCGATTTACGAAAGCACAACCTATAAATATGACACTTCGGCTGATATGGCAAAGCTTTTTGACCTGCAGCCCGGTTATATGTACACAAGACTTGCAAATCCCACAAATGATGCGGTAGCTTCAAAAATCGCAGAGCTTGAGGGAGGCGTTGCGGCTGTATTGACTTCTTCGGGTCAGGCTGCAAACTTCTTTGCACTTATCAACATTTTAGGCGCAGGCGACCATATTGTCAGCTCAGCTACAATTTACGGCGGTACATTCAATCTTCTCAATGTTACAATGAGGAAAATCGGCATAGATGTAACCTTTGTTGACCCGACCTTGCCCGAGGAGGAGCTTCAAAAGGCATTTAAGCCCAACACAAAGGCTGTTTTCGGCGAAACTGTCGCAAACCCGTCGCTTGATGTTCTTGATATTGAAAAATTTGCCCGTGTAGCACATAAAAACGGCGTTCCGCTTGTTGTCGATAACACCTTCCCGACACCGATAAACTGCCGTCCTTTTGAATGGGGTGCAGACATTGTCACTCATTCGACCACAAAGTATATGGAGGGACACGCTTCGACTATCGGCGGCTGTGTTGTTGACAGCGGTAACTTTGATTGGTATCAAAATGACAAATATCCCTGTATGACAGAGCCCGATGAGAGCTATCACGGTGCTACCTATGCAAAGGATTTCGGAAAGGCAGGTTATATCACAAAGATTGTAGCTCAGCTTTTGAGAGATTACGGCTCGACCCCGTCTCCGTTCAATTCTTTCTTGCTCAACATAGGTCTTGAAAGCCTCGCAGTCCGTGTTGAAAGACATTGTGAAAACGCTCAAAAGGTTGCCGAGTACCTTGAAAACAACGATAAAATCGCTTGGGTCAATTATCCGGGACTTAAATCAAGCAAGGATTATGACCTCGCACAGAAATATATGCCAAACGGCACTTGCGGCGTAATTTCCTTCGGCGTTAAGGGCGGAAGAGAAAAAGCAGAGGAATTTATGAACAACCTTCGTCTTGCGGCGATCGTTACTCACGTTGCAGACGCACGTACCTGCGTTTTGCATCCTGCTTCTTCAACTCACCGTCAGCTTTCCGATAAGGAGCTTATCGAGTGCGGCGTAACACCCGATCTTGTAAGATTTTCTGTCGGAATTGAAAATGTCAAGGATATTATCGCCGATATTGAGCAGGCTTTGGCAAAAATCTGATTTATAAAGATATGTATTTACGGCAAGAGTGGTTTTTCATATCGCTCTTGCCTGTTTTTTTACAAAAATTAACAATATTTTAACCAATTATGTGGTATAATAGTGTATAATTTAGATAATATATTAACTCGAAAGGAGAAATGACATGGATTTGACAAGACAGGATATTGAAAACTACAATAAAATTCATGCCCAGATGTGCCGAGACAACGGATATATCGACGTTGGTCTTTATGATGAATACGGCGTGAAAAGAGGACTGCGGGACAAAAACGGTAAAGGCGTACTTGCGGGCCTTACCACAATTTCCGAGATAATTGCATTCCAAGAGGTTGACGGCGAGAGAATACCTTGCGCAGGCAAGCTTTCTTATAGAGGAATAAATGTAATTGACCTTATCAGCGGCAGAGGAGATAATCGCTTCGGATTTGAAGAGGCTACATATCTTCTTCTTTTCGGAAAGCTTCCGACTAAGGCAGAGCTTGATGAATTTACGCAGGTGCTTGCGTGTATGCGCTCACTTCCGACTAATTTCACAAGAGATATAATTATGAAGGCTCCCACTAAGGATATAATGAACAGCCTTACAAGGAGTGTGCTGGCTCTTGCGGCATACGATGAAAATGCTTCTGATATAAGCGTTGAAAATGTATTAAATCAGTGCTTGCGTCTTATCAGCTGCTTCCCTGCAATTTCGGTTTACGCATATCACGCATATAATCATATCGAGTGCAATGAAAGCCTTTATATTCACCGTCCTGACCCCGATATGTCTATATCGGAAAATATACTTCGCATGCTTCGTCCCAACAAGGAGTTTACGGAGCTTGAGGCAAGAGTTCTTGATACGGCTTTGATTTTGCACATGGAGCACGGCGGCGGTAATAACTCGTCGTTTACAACTCACGTTGTAACCTCGTCAGGTTCTGACACATATTCGACTATGGCGGCGGCTCTTTCTTCTCTTAAAGGACCGAAGCACGGCGGAGCTAACATAAAGGTTGTTCAGATGATGAACGACTTGAAGGAAAACGTTACCGATACAAAGGATGAGGAGCAGGTCAAGCATTACCTTGAAAAGCTTGTCGATAAGCAGGCGTTTGACAATAAGGGACTCATCTACGGTATGGGACACGCTATTTATTCCGTTTCCGACCCGAGAGCACAGGTGTTTAAGGAGTTTGTAAAGGCTCTTGCCGTTGAAAAGGGCAGAGAGGACGATTACGCACTTTATAACGCAGTTGAGAAAATCGGCAAGGATGTTATCTGCGCAAAGCGCAAGATATACAAGGGCGTCAGCGTAAACGTTGACTTTTACAGCGGCTTTGTTTACAGTATGCTCGGTATTCCGGTTGAATTGTTCACGCCTATTTTTGCAATCGCAAGAATTGTAGGCTGGTCGGCTCACAGGATTGAGGAGCTTATCAATACCGATAAGATTATCCGTCCGGCATATAAGAGCGTCGGCAAATCACAGATATATCTTCCGTTGGATGAAAGATAATTGATTTTTATGACCACGGCTTTAGGCAGAAGCTTGAAGCTGTGGTTATTTTTATGTGTTTTTTCAAAAATAATAAACGAGTAAATGCTATAAAATAATGAGAAAAACGGCGAAAACGAGAGATAACCCCCTTGCCCGTTAAAAAATATGAAAAAATGTCTTGACGAAATCGCTTTTAGGTGGTATCATATCCGAGCAATAAAGAAAAATAATATTCGGAGGAAAAAGTTATGTCAACTTATATGCCTAAAGCAGGCGACATCACTCGTAGCTGGTATGTACTTGACGCTGAAGGTAAAACACTCGGTAGCATCGCTGCTGAAGCTGCTCATCTTCTTCGTGGTAAGCACAAGCCCACATTTGCGCCTCACGCAGACTGCGGTGATTTCGTAATCGTTGTAAATGTTGAAAAAATGGTTCTTACAGGCAACAAGCTTGAGAAGAAAATGTATTACCACCACACAGGTTATATCGGTAATATGAAGAAGGTTCAGTACAAGACTCTTATGGCTGAGAAGCCTGAGTTCGTACTTAAAAAGGCAGTTAAGGGAATGCTTCCCGCTAACACAATCGGAGCAAAATCTCTTACAAGACTTCACATCTATCAGGGCGCTGAGCATCCTCATGCAGCACAGCAGCCGACTGTAAGAGAATTTTAAGAAAGGGAGGCAAAAATAAATGTACGATTCAACACCTTATTTTTACGGTACAGGCAGAAGAAAGAAATCAGTAGCACGTGTTCGTGTATATGCAGGTACAGGTAAAATTACAATCAACAACAGAGATATCGATGATTATTTCGGTCTTGAAACATTGAAGCTCGTTGTTCGTCAGCCTCTCGCACTTACAGGCTTGACAGAGAAGTTCGACATCGTTTGCACAGTTGCAGGCGGCGGCGTAACAGGACAGGCAGGCGCAATCCGCCACGGTCTTTCAAGAGCTCTCCTTCAGTACGACGAAAATCTTCGTCCCGCACTCAAGAAGGCAGGCTTCCTCACTCGTGACCCGAGAATGAAGGAAAGAAAGAAATACGGACTCAAGGGCGCTCGTCGTGCACCTCAGTTCTCAAAGAGATAAAAGATTATCTATACAAGGCATTCCTTACGGAGTGCCTTTTTTCTTTTTAGCACGACGAGCGCCATATCATCGTGAGCGGTATGCGAAGCAGAGCGAACGGATAATATAATTATCGGACCGTTGCGGAGCAACAAGGTCCGTCGTGCACCTCAGTTCTCAAAGAGATAATCACACAAACGTATATAATTTCAAACAGAATTCAACCCCAAAGGCTTTGAAGCGCCCCCTGTCAAGTAGACATACGAAAAAACAAAAATATATTTAGTTGAATGAATTCCACCCTGCTGTGCAGCAGGGTGGAATTTTTCATGCTG
>SFGA01000061.1 GCA_004556705.1 Ruminococcus sp.
GTAGTTACCGCTTCGCCCGGTACTCTTTCCGAAAGTGTTGGTATCAATGGTTTCCTTGCCGAGAAGCTCGGACACATATTTGTGGGTGCTTTGCTCGTTGCCGCCGAGATACAGAAACTCGTCGCAGTTGCCGACAATACTTTCCCATTGCTTTTCAAACAAGGCTTTTAACTGAGCCAAGTTCTGCAAGATGATACTTACCGATACTCCACGAGAACGCATAACCGACAGTATCTTGTCAAAGTCATCGGGCAGGCTCACATTCGCAAACTCGTCCATCAAAAAATGAACGGGAACGGGAAGCGAGCCGCCGTGAATATGGTCGGCAGCATAAAACAACTGCTGAAAAAGCTGTGTGTAAAGGATAGATACCAAGAAGTTAAAGCTGGAATCGTTGTCCGGTATCAAAAGCTGGAATCGTTATCCGGTATCAAAGCAAACAGAGCGACCTTTTTTTCTCCGAGTGACGGGAGGTCAAGCTCGTCTGTGGTAGTTAAAGAAGCAAGACTTTCAAGGTTAAACTTTTCCAGTCTTGCCGCAAGGGTTATCTGTATGGACTTTAAGGTTTTCGCCGCACCTGAATGATAGGAACGGTAATACTTCAAAGCAATGTGGTCGGGATTTGACATCTCCAATTCCGCAAACAATTCATCAAGGGGAGAAGGTCTTGTGTCCTCCTCGTCCTCAATCGCACCGGCTCTGAGCATTTCCATTATCATTGCGAAGTTCTGTTCATCTTCGGGTGCTTCGTAATGAAGATAAAATACAAGTGCAAGCAGAAGCATTGAAGCCGAGGTATCCCAAAAGGGGTCTTGTGATTGACTTCCTTTCGGAGTGGTACTCTTAAAAAGATTCGTCACGAGCTTTTGCACATCGTTGTCATTCTGCAAATAGACAAAAGGGTTATAGCAATGGCTTTTCTCCATTGAAATCAAATCGAGAACACGGACTTCATAGCCTTTGCTTTCAAGCAGCTTTCCGGTATCTCGGAGAATTTCGCCCTTTGGGTCAAGAATGACAAACGATGTGTTGCACTGCATAAGATTCGGCTTGCAGTAAAATCTTGTCTTACCGGCTCCCGAACCGCCGCACACAAGGGTGTTTAAGTTTCTTCGGTGCTTCTTTGCATTGAGTCCGATACAGACATTTTGTGTCATCAGCTTATTTGCAGAAGCCGGAGACTGTCTGTATTTTTTGTTTACGGCTCTTGCATTGCCCCATTTCGCAGAGCCGTGTTCTTCACGCCTTCGGTAATTCTTCTGTGTTGAGAAGTAAATCCCGATACCCATTCCATAGCAGAGAAGCAAAACGAGGACAGTTTTTAGGCTGTCCTCGCATAGCTCAATATGAAATGGTTCGTTGAACGCTGTTAATAGGCTCGGCAGTATTTCCGGCAATCCTCCTTTTACAGAGGGTGCAATCAGAAGTGCCAGCCATACGACCGGGATAATACCGATGACGGAAAGAATAATCGCAGACTGCCTTTCGTTATCTCGATTCACAGGAGCGTTCCTTTTCGATAACTCTGAACTTTTTCTTTGGGGCAGTTCCGACCTTGATGATAAGGTCGTCCACCGCATCGGTAGATTTACCCTCGTTCATCAAATCTGTTTTCTCGTCATTGAGAGAACGGATAATAATGCCGTGTTCATAATCGTCCAATGCGATATGATACATTTCTTCCTTCGCCATAATCTCACCTTATCTTTCGTAGTCTTTGCTTCGTTCCTGCTTTTTCTTGTAAAGCTCATCGGAAACACGGGAGTGAATATCCGCCATCGCATTTCTCGTTTTGGAAAGCTCATAGCGAATATCCTTCGGCTCTTTGCCTGCGAGCTTCTCAGGGATACGGTTGATTGCAAAATTCTGTGTATCGACGCCGTACTTCTTGCAAAGCATATAGCCGATACAAACCGCCTGAAAGCCCATATCCGCTCTGCTGTAACTGTCGCTGTTGATGGAGAGCTGTGCGTGGCCAAGCTCCTGTGCTACGCACTGAGCGACCGCTACGCTGTCTCCCACATCACGCTTTACATACAAGGTCTGTTCCTCGTTGTTGTAAAACGCCGCCATATTGGGATACGGAAGTTCATTTGTTGCTTCCACTTCAACAGGGGAAGAATCCAGCATAACGGTAATGAGTGCTTTCGGGTCACGGTTAACAGTCGGTGCAGGCGGTCTCTTGCCGTTGGTCTGCGAAACATCAAAGACCTTTTTCACATTGTAGGAAATGCCGGTCGTACCGTCTCTCTTGGCATACTCGACAGGCTCAAGAATGGAAATGCTTTTCGCACCTTTCTGAATTTTCACATTGTCCTTGCTCCAGTCGTCAAAGTTTTTGAGCTGGCTTGCTTCGGGAAGCTGCTTGAAAATCAGAAGTGCGTTGACCGCAGAGTATCTGTCAAGTCGGCTCTGCG
Organism: Ruminococcus sp.; assembly: GCA_004556705.1. Taxonomy (GTDB): domain Bacteria; phylum Bacillota; class Clostridia; order Oscillospirales; family Acutalibacteraceae; genus Fimenecus. Next base: position 2,418 of record SFGA01000061.1, read on the forward strand.
TATCAAGAAACGCTTTGAACTTTTCCGGGTCGGAAACAATCGCCTTTGCGGTGTCGTCCGCCATCTGATATACGGCTTCTTTTTCAGCCTTCATCTTCTCGGCGTATTCCTCTTTGGAAAGTCGTTTGCTCTGCTGTCCTGCCTTAGCAGGGGTAAAATTGTTTGTCATTGTGATTACCTCTCTTTCACATTTTTGTTTTTGGGTTTCGGCTGCTGGTGTACGGTCTGTGCCGGGGCGTTCTTTACCTCCGGCTTTGATACCTCCGGTTCTTTGCGTTCTGCTTCTTTCTGCTGCTTGGACTGTGCCTTGTATCGGTCAAGCTTTGCTTTCACCGACGGCTTTCTCTGTCTGTCGCTTACAGTACCCTTATCAGTTTGCATATCTACCGGCTCGGAGTCGTGCCTTGACGGAGGGTTTTTGTCCGTTTTGGCGACTGTGGGGTTTGACTGGGAATACCCCTCTTTCTGAATAGGTTTTCTGACGGCTTCCTCAGTGATGATTTCGTTTTTGGTTTTCGTCGGCTTGTCTTTCTCCAAAGCTTCACGCTTTTCGACAGCCTTCTGAGACTCGGTGACAATCGCAGCCTTATCAACTTTACCGAGTTCAAATCTCTCAACGATTCTCTGAATTTTGGAAGCGTCCTCTGCACGGGCAATAATATCAATCGGTACATTATCGCCCTTTGTGTTTTTATCCCTGAGTACGCAGTAGAGAACGCCGTAGCGTTTTGCCTGCTCGGTAAACTTTTTCAAGTCCTTGTTGGGGATAGAAAACACCTTCAGCTCCTTGTCCGACTTAATCATATTGGTAAGTCGAGCCTTGCCTTTTGTTTTCTGTTCCTGTTTGAGAACAGAGACTAAAAGAACGGCAATATTTTTAGCTGCCGCTCCGCTCAATTTTGCGGCTACTTCAAAGCCCTCAAGCGATAGCCTGACGACCTGTTCTGCCGCATCACCTCCGTTTGTCATTACGGTTCTGCTCCTTTCGTTCTTGTTTTTCTTCGTAAACTCTTACCGTTTCAAGGTTGGCTTCAATGACCTTTGACCTTTCGGCTATATCATCACAAAGACCTACCTCTTTGCGGAGAGTCCACAGCTTGTTCGTGATTGCCGTAATCTGCTCCTTGACATTTGATAGCTCATTGTCACTCAAATTTCTTCTTAACTGTTTTCGCAGGTGCGTTCTATCGTCAGTCAAGGATTTGATTTGCGACAACACGGACTCTTTATATGAGAAAAGCTGCTCGTCGGTAGAAATGTTCTCCCGTCCAAGCAGCCTTGTCTCCTGAGTGATTTTATCGAGCTTCAGCAAATCTTCTTTCAAAAGATAGTGAAGCCTTGCGGTATTCTGTTTTTTGTACTTCGGCAGATAGCCCAGCTTATAGCAGTAATGCAGATACAGCCCATACAATCCGCCGACCTTTTTGATTTTGTGTTCTCTTGTGGGCAATCGGTATTGTCTGACTCTTACCGTTTCCTTTGCAAAAGGAACGATGAGAACCTTTTGATTTTCCGTCAGCCTACGCTTGATTGCGTCCTCGGTATAATTCTCTCCGAGTGATTTAAGTCGTATCGGCTTCTTGTATCCTTTCGGAACAATCGTCCAATACTTTCGACTGTCGCTGAGACAATGCTCATAGCCCATCTGCGTGAGGATATAATCAAAGGTCTTTAAGTTGGTGCTGTGTGCAATCGCTTCATCAATGGCGTCACGGGTAATGGAGTATCGGCTCGGCATACCGGCTTGCTCCTGCTTGTAGTAATAAGAAGATTGCTTACTGCGGTTCGGGTTTGGATTGTAATACAGTCCGTACTTCTCGCACAGTCGGTCGGCAACCAAGCGGAACTTGAACCACGCTTTTTCATCGCCCCATAACCGCTTGCCGTCCACAAAGGAAACGGAGTTGATTACATAGTGGCAGTGCAGGTGCTTCGTGTTCAGATGAGTAGTAACCACCACCTGAAATCTTTTGCCCCACACCTCGTTTGCAAATTCCATTCCGATTTTCTGTGCAAGCTCCGGGGATATGTCCTGTTCCTTAAAGCTCAGGTATCCGTGATAGGCTTGTATGCCGTCGTCTTTGCCGTATGCTTTTTTCACAGAAACAAACTGGTCTCTTGCGGTCGCAGGGTTGCAGTTGATACCCTCAACGAAAAATTCACACTCGGTTTTTTCTTCGTCCTTTGCATAGCTGAGAACATCACGGAGAGCCTGATACTGTTCCTCGGTGTAAATATCTGCCGCCGTCTTTTCGGGATTGGCGGCATAGTCGATTACCTGACCGAGCCTTGATGTGACAGACCACAATTTACTTACTGCCATTTCATATCGCTCTTATCGGGTCTTAAAAAAGTACGCTCCACATCAGCCTGAAACTTATGCCAACGCTCGGCTTCCTTTTTAAGCTGCGGTGCATCCACAAATCCGAGGGTGTTTGCTTTCGCCGCAAGCTGATTGATGTTGTTGCCGATAGCAGAAAGCTCACGCATAACATCGTAAAATCTTTCGTCGGGCTTTTCTCTCGGCTCGTATCCTTTGAGAAGCAAACGGATAAGACCGCCTTCGGAAAGACACGCCCGTTTTGCTTTTTTCTGCAAATCCTGAGCTTCTGCCTTGTTCATCAGAATGTGCTTTTCAATGTTTCTCTTGCTCATTTTTATCGCTGTCCTTTCTGTAAATATAGTGCCTGTCCCGATTTATCTGAAACAGGCACATTGTTGTTACTCCGAAAAAGCCGCCGATAATTAACCCGGCGGCAACCAATACTATCTCCCGCATTGCTTATGCTCCTTTCTTACTTGGGGGTATTAGGGGCAACCCCTAACGAGTGTACCGTTTTGGACATTCCTGTCCATAAATGGTCTGCTCGCTAAGATTATGCAGACACTCAGGGTTGCCCCATAGATTGACTCTTATCTCTCCATATCCTTGGAGACCGGCTTATACGGCTTTGCTTCAATACCGTCCAAAGACTTGTAAAACCTCTCCGGATATTTGAACTTTTCCTCGTACTTACGAGCCAGTTCTTTCGGCATACTGAGAAACTTTTCCGACTCAATCGGTGCGTATGCAATGAAGAACTTGCCGGCAATAATGTCGAGCATTTCACGGTTGCTGTCGTCTTTTACATAACATTTTTCAATCTTCCAACCGTCCTTGCCGCCGTGTTCATCAGCCATATATGCTTCCAGTCGCACACATTTATCCGAACCGTCAAGGGAAGAAGCATAGATAGAATATCCGCCCATACCCTCAATGAAAGCCTTATTGTTACTGCTGACAACATAGGTTCTTTGTTCTTCTGTGTAAGGCTTGTCAAAGCTGTCAGCCGTAAAAACAATATATCCGGTCGTGTGGTTTCTTTCTTTTTCTGCCTGCCGGAAATGAGCTTTCAACTGCGGATAACTCATCTCAACATTCTCAGGCTCGGAATAAACAGCCCTGTTCAGCGGCAAGCCGTTCATCTTTCCTTCATCGTTGCAGATGATGGCAACCTCGTCCTCAAAGGGCATATATTCTTCAATATCTCCCTCCACAAGAGACTGCATTGCTTCCAGCGTATCCTCGATTTCAATGAGCTTCGGATACCTGCCCGGCTCAACGAGAATGACGGAAATCTTCTCCGGTGCTTCGACCTTTTCAAAGGTATCTTCGTGAATATTCAAAGCGAGAGAGCTTCCGTTTTCCCAACTCATATGAATCTGTCCGGCGTCGTCAACGAACTTAACCGTTCCTTTCAGACCGTAGGGCATTTGACTTTCGCCAGCCATTTCAGTGAGTACAATCTGCGTACCCTCCGGGTACATTTCTCTGATTTCTTTTAGTTTCATCGTGCAAAA
>SFGA01000062.1 GCA_004556705.1 Ruminococcus sp.
GCCGGTTCGGTCGGTGCTTCTGCATTAAATGCAGAGGTCTCCACAGGAGACCCGCACCCTTTACACAAGGGAGGCTGAAAGAGCAGTGAAAAGTGAAAAGAAGTGGGTGCTTCGCACGGATTGAAAAAATATATCCAACACGGTAGGGCGGTGGCTTGCTGCCGCCGTAGTAATTAACGGATATATGGCGGTTATCGGCTGCTATCAAATTGAATTCAATATCATACCGTAGGGACAGGGCTAGCCCCTGTCCGCAAAAAAATACATATAAAATAGAATTAACGGACAACCGCAAGGGTTGTCCCTACGGATTGTGCGAATATTTTAATATCATATCAGCCATGAATTATCATATATCAGCGACAATCTAACGGCGGCAGCAAGCCACCGCCCTACCAACTTTTGCGGATTGCAGGACAACCGCAAGGGCTGTCTGACATAGGCTACCTTGTAAAGGAAGGCTTAATTTATAATTCAATTTCCTATAAAACAAAAACCGCAGCTTTGGCTCAGCCTAACTGCGGTTTGGTTATTTTCTTTACTTATTATTGTTTTTATGTTTAATTATTTAGTTTTCAGATAAAAACGAGGATATTTTTTCTGCGTCTTCGTACCCTTTTTCATACAACTTTTGTAATGACGATTTGTTCTTTACAAGCGTGTCAACTCCGCAGGTATCGTCGGGCGAAATGATAATCGCCTTGCCGTCCTTTGCATACTCCTGAGCCAACGCCACACCCTCATTGTAGCGTTCTGCCCTCAATTCAAGCTGACGTGCTGCTTTCGGATATTTGCTTTGGAACATTTTTGCAAGTATTTTTTCATTGTCGGGCGTCTGAATTAGGGACTCCGGCTTTGTCAAAATAAGCACGAGCTTATCGCAGCCGTCGTCAAACGCCTTTTTGACGGGAACGGGATTTCCCAATGCGCCGTCAAAGTACGGAACATTATCAATATACTGCGGCTCGCACACAACGGGAATTGCGCTCGAAGCCTTTAATATACTGTAATCGTCACGCTTGATATCGTTTCGGTCGAAATACCGAGCCTCGCCCGTTATTGCGTTGGTGCCTGCGACATACCACTCCATAGGATTTTTCATTATACCGTCGAAATTCAGCGGATTTTCGCCGTCGGAATTGCTCAGCGTACTATAAATATAGTCGAGATTTAAGAACGAATGGTGGTGCAAGAACTCGCCGAGCCCCATATACTCCTTTCGTGACGAATAATCACGGTAGAACACATAGTTTCGACCCCTTTGTCCGCCGACATACGAAGCCAAATTCGCACTTCCTGCCGAAATTCCGATACCGTAGCCGAAATTTATGCCCTTGTCAAGACAGTAGTCAAAAACGCCTGTCCCGTAAATTCCTCTCATTCCCCCGCCGACATCTATAACGCCTGTTTTCATATTTCAATCTCCTAAAGCATACGGCCGCAATTTCACAGCCTTACCGTGTTAAAATTACCGTTTTGATATTCAAACGGTTACCTATGTAATAATAACGCAAATCCGCCTAAAATTCAACAAATTTTTGGCGGATAATCAAATATATTCGTTTAACGGAAGCTTAACACCGTTATTGTGCAAAACAGGCAGTAACCGAATATGGTTACTGCCTGTTTTTTAAGGGAAAATTCAGGTTTCGGTATTATTTTACTTTACCCGTTTTTTCTTTTTATCCGCCATACCGAACAGGGTAACGGCGCCGCCGCTGAGTATTGCCATTGTAAGCCACAATGCAAGGCTGTTTGTGTTGCCTGTCTTTGGAATGTTCACATTTGTTACACTTTTGCTTGTCGCCACAATTCCGTATTGGCTCAAATGAGCTGCTTCAAATACGATATATCCGTCCTCAACCGTTGCGGGAATTGTTTCTTTTATCTCGCCGTTTAAGATGTATACAACCTCGTATTTTTCATAACCCTTCAAGTCTTCGGGCAATGCAAGTCTGATTTTCATTTTGGTATCGCTGATTTTTACAACATTGTTGTCCCCATCCAGCACATTGATATCCGTAATGAATTTTACATTTTTATCTGCCAAATCCTTTTTAACTTCCACTTCACGAATATCCAATTTGTAATCTTTGTTTATTCCGTTTGGAAATTCGATAACTGCCTTTGTTTCGCCTGTGCTTTCAAGCTTATTTACCGTTTCGGAAGCGGGAGGCGTAATCGGTGTGGGCGGTTCAGGCTTTCCGGGATTTTCCGGCACGTCGTTATTTTTAGTCCAAGAAGCGTAAAGTGTTACATTTTTATAACGCTCGTAGCCGCTTTCCTCCGTAATCAAGGTGTCTTTATCAAATTCGCTATTGGTTTCTTCGTTGTTATCCCAAATTCTCCAATAAACATACTTGTAATTTTTTCCGCTGCCGTCTTTTTTGGTGTTCCAGCCGTTAAAGGTATAGCCCTCTCTTACGGGAACATAAGGCAAAAGCGACATTGATGCGCCCGAGTCTCTGCCGCCTACATAATCGTACTTTTTAGCCTCGTTGCCGTCTAGCGTTCCGCCGTTTGCATTTAAGGTCAATACTATACCGTCATTGTCGAATGTGTTTTTTGTGTAGGTTGCAAGAACCGTTACAGCGTCGCTTTCCTTAAAGCAATCTGCCGATATTTCCGTCACATACTTGCCGTTCAAATCCCAGCCGACAAAGGTATAGCCCTCTCTTACGGGAACATATTGAGTTAAATCGACTGTTTGATATTCATTTGAACTGCTTGTCATGGTCATTTCATACTTGCCGTTTACTTCGCCGCCGAGACCGTCAAGCGTCAGGTAATATGTGCCTGTTCCCTTTAGTGCCTCTTCGGAGAAGACTGCGAAAATCGTAAGACCGTTAGTGTATTCCACCTCGCTGTCGCCTATATAAAAGGTGCCTTTAGAGTTGAAATCCGACAGCGGTATATCCTCTACAACCCTTGTTTCGCCCGTCCAATCCGTTGCCCAATAAGCAAATTGAGTTCTGCCGTTAAACGGAAGAATGCCCGCAGTCAATTCGGATAAGCTTACCGTTGTGTCGCCGTCTGCAACGTCAAACTTTATCATTTTTGAATACTCGCCGTCAATTTTTCCGTCAGGACCGTTAAGTCCGCAGGTCAGAAGCAGCGTATACTTTCCGTCATCCTTGATTGTAGCGGCATTGACTGTCATAACGCTTGAAATTACGAACATTGCCACGAGCATCAGCAAAAGTACCGTTCTCAATTTTGAATTGACCTTTCTCCTTAATCTTTTTTGGTTATCCATAAGATTTCCTCCTTTTTAAGCCTTTTTTCAAAGCTTTGTTTAATCATTAGACCGACAGCGGAATTTAATTTGTCTCCCCTATCCGTCTATACAGTTAATTATATTTACAGTTATAAATTTGTATATAAGGGAAGTCCGCCAAGTTGAAAAATGTGGGTGGCGGAAGTCCGCCAATATGCAAAATCGGGCAAAAAAACACCTCTCGCAAAAAGTGAGAGGTGTCAAACACAAATTATTAAATTATGCATATTATCTATTATTATTGAAAAGAGAAATCAATCCGATTCGAGTTTTCGCACCCGTTTTTTCGTATATTGCGGACACATAACGCTCCAAAGTTCGTCTGGAAATGAACAGATTGTCGGCAATCGTCTGCAAGCCGTCCTCGGTACTAACCAACAGACCGAAAACCTCTGCTTCTCTCGGCGTAAACGAGAATTTTTCCGAAAGCCTTTCAAGTCTTTCGCTGCTGCTTACAGCCTCTTTTTCAGCGGCGTCAAGCCTTTCAAAAAGCTCTCTGCGCTTTACGGTATAAATAAGTGCGGTAATGCTTGTAAGCACGAACAGCAACAGCTCGCCCGTTATAATTGCGATATTATTCCCCGAATTGAGCAACGCAAGAGAGCCGCCCGAGATCGCCATTGCAACCAAGTTGTTTACGGCTCTGCCGAGTCCTGCCCAAAGCTGCGGAGTATTTGTGTATTGCGACAATTCCATAAATGAAGCGGTAAAGAAAACGGCAAAAAAGCCTGCGGACAAATAAAACACCGCCAAGCCTGCCAAAAACGGCCCTGCAAATTGCAATATTACCAAGCACGCCGTCGAAAGTATCATAACGCAGTACATTATCACGCCCATATATTTCCTTTTTGCCACGTCGAACAAAAAGCCTGCCAAAAGTCCGCTGAGTGCAAGAAGAATTCGATGCCATTGTCCGATATTCGCCACACCGTTTGCGTGATACAAGGTAACCGCATTGTCGAGCGTACCGAAAATACAGGTCATAAGCGCAACGAACAGGACAAGCACCACGCCGATTTTCAAGCCGCTGTTGTCCTTTTTGTTATTTTCGCCCTGCGTATTGCCCTCTGAAGCAGTCGAAGCCGCACGGCTTTTTCTTGCTTTTATGAGCATAACCGACAGCAGCAATACAAACGCCGAAAGAACGCCTGCCTCCGACATATCTGCGTGAATTAAATTGTTATTTGCTATTTGGAGCAAAATCCCGAGCATATACGAAAGACCGACGAGACTTGCAAGAAATGCGTTGTTTTTCAGCAAGCACACAGCATTATAAAACACGGCACTGCCGAATACTCCGAGAATTAAAAACAGCAAAAGCCCTGAACTCAACGTAAGCTCATAGGCGCTGTGGCGGCACATTAAAAACAGGCAAGCCACGGATATAACCGCCGAAATTACGGATATAACGGAAAGCAATTTTTCCTTAAATATGCGACAGAAAAGAGGATACAGGGCAAAGCCGACCACGCTCACGCCGAGCGCATAGTTTTGAGCGTTTACCGACCGATCGCCCGACACGGTACGGGAAATGACATTGACAAACAAAAACTCTGCACCCAAAAACGTAAAGGTAAACAGGCTCATCAACGCAACAGCCGTTATATAGGAGGCTCTGTTTTCCTCGTTAAAGACATCGCTTTTTTTGATTTTTCCAAAAATGCTATCCATAATAATATCCTCGTGAATTTATCGGGCAAAATATCAAATAGGCAACGCAAATACTTCAGCCGAATTTCAAGGCTCTTTCGTCCCGAGCTTATCAATAACAACATAATAACATATTTATCGATAAATCACAACAAATCAATGGTTACAAACAATTATATTTTTATATTATACCGTAGGGACAACCCTTGCGGTTGTCCAACACAGGCTCCCTCTGACGAGGGAGCTGTCGTTTTTCGCAGAAAAATGACTGAGGGAGAGATAACGAAAATTTGATTTTTATTGCATTCTCTCCTTCCGTCACGCCTTCGGCGTGCCACCTTCCTCGTCAGAGGAAGGCTTTATTCTACGAGCATTTTCATTTGACGAAAGCCGTACGGACAACCCTTGCGGTTGTCCGTGAATTTGATTTTATATGAAATTTATTGCGGACAGGGGCAAGCCCTGTCCCTACGGATTAATGTATTTTTCAAATTTGATAACAACCGAAAGCAGTAATATATTTGCTAATTCGTTCAACGGCAGCAAGCCACCGCCCTAAACCGTTAGATGTTAATTTCACATTCACAGGCAACTGCATTTTCATTATTTTTTAGTGATATACCTCACTTTGTTCGGAGTGATATTTTTACTTTCGCAAAAGTGATATTGCGACTTCGTCACAGCGATATTCTATTCGCCTCTTTAACTGCCGCAAGACAATATCACTCGGCTGAAAGCCGTATATCACTGCGTAGCAATAGAACTCGCCGCAAGGCGAATAGAACTGAAAAGACAATTACAATGTAATCATCAGATAAACAATCATATTCACTTATACCATCTCAACCGAAACAGGGTGGTAGCGAAACAAAGCCGTCGTGAGGGCGTTTACAACCGAACAGGCGACTTAAGCGTGACCTGTTTCGGAAAGGAGGAACGACGGCGTGAGTGAGGGATGGATTTTTCAATAAAAAAAGCCGTCACGAACGATACAAAGTCCGTGACGACGGTTCGTTTGCTCCGCAAATCTCCGATTTATAGACTTGTGGTTCTCATCCACCCTTTTTTACATAAAAATAACCAACCGCAAAAGCGATTGGAATACTTAGTGATATACCTCACTTTGTTCGGCGTGATATTTTTGCTTTCGCAAAAGTGATATTGCGACTTCGTCGCAGTGATGTTCTATTTGCCTCTTTAACTGCCGCAAGGCAATATCACTCGGCTGAAAGCCGTATATCACTGCGTAGCAATAGAACTCGCCGTTAGGCGAATAGAACTGAAAAAAGCACTTGCTATCGCTGAAATGATATAATGATGGTAGACACAAAAAAGTGTCTACCATCATTTTTTGTGTTAAAATGAGAAAGAGGAGATGAAAAGATATGGGACGACCAAAAG
>SFGA01000018.1 GCA_004556705.1 Ruminococcus sp.
TGCGGTGCTAAACTTTCAGTGCCCCTTTCAGGGGCTAAGCCAGTAATCGCCCCTTATAGGGGCTGTGCAAACCACCGGTTCAACCGGTGGTCATGATTTGCCTTTAAGCCTTTTCTTTGTCTACTGCATCCCAAATTTTGAGCATTCAATCTGTTGTGGCATTGACAGCATATACTTTCTTGGTTATAATATAAGTAAGCAAATCTAAATACTTTTTGCATTAGTAAAAAGATGATCGACAAATCCTTAGTTAAGCTGTTATAAGGATTGCCCTTTGAGGTTTCAGCAATAGGTTGCCCTATGTGTCGTTCAGAGTATTTGCTTAATAAAAAAGGAGGTCAAATACGGATTATACTTCTTAACTACTTTAGAAAGAGGTATATTTAATGAACAAAACTATGGAGCTTAACAAAGAAACCGCAAATCGATTGTGGGTAAAGCAATTTGGCAAAAGACAAAAGGCTTTTGACTTTGCCGGACGAGAAATTGCCAAAGCTTCCTACAACGACAGAAACAGTAATTTTGGATGGAATGTTGACCACATTCTTCCGGAATCAAGGGGCGGTAAAACCGCAGATCACAATCTAATCTGTTGCAGTATCAAAACCAATGACGAAAAAGCAGATCGCTTTCCTGCTTTCAAAGCAAATGGAAAGCAGTTTGAAATTCAGCGCAGAGAAAATCATTATGAAATCATAGAGAAATCCCGTAAAACTGAAAATCAATACCTTGACGATTCTGTTAATTTTTATGATGTTGCGCAGGGATTAAAATGCTGGAAAAAATGCAAACCAGATGAGCGTGAGGTCTTCGTTGCTTTTGCAAAAATTAAACTTGAAGTATCTTATGGAGAAACTTCTACAATTAATAAATTCCGCGAATTTATTAAAAAAATGTTTGACACCAGTAACATTTACGAAGACCGAAATATAAATTATTCATCATTCGGCTCAACAACAGTTGTTTTTACGATAGTGAATTATAATGTTCCTTCTAAAGAGGACAGTGAGGAATGGTTAAATCTCTGTGTTCTTTTAAGCACCTATCGTGATTATCTAATAAAAAAAACGGCTATTAATAAATTACAGATTCTTTGTGGAATTTTCTGCTATGAGAACGAATCGCAAATGCGTTCTGCTATTTGCAATGATATTATTGCTAACCATAATATGATCTTTAATGAAAATCTTATGGTTAACGAGTTGATAAAAATTAATACAAGTGCAAATAAAGAGCTCGTTGACGCACAACCCATTTGTAGAATGACAATGTCATGTAGACCAGATATCAGATGGTATCCATATAATCTTGTTTTTACAAAGTTATCGGCAAATTTACAAAAACGCATAGACAATTAACAGTATATTCCAATGGCCTCTAAAGAGATGCCGGGCAACAGACATTTCATTTTTTCAGAATTTACACCGCCACGGATTTTGTTTCCGTAGCGGTGTTTTCTTATGCTGACTGCTCTGCCTTGATCCGTTCCTTTTCAGCTTTAATTTGTGCCTTAACCGCTGCAATCATTTCCGCGAGCTTTTCTTCGCATTCTTCTCTTGTTTTCGCGTAGATATTATGGCTTTCCCGCTTGCCGTAGGCGTTGGTCGGAGTGTACCGTCCCTCGTAGAGGTGGTCGTTAATCATGGTGACACAACCCGTCCCGGGCTTTCGTATTTTGGGCTTGTACGGCGTGAATTCGACCGGGGAGGTATCTTTCCTTGCCGACGGCTGAGCCGTCGGCATTTGGGCGTCTGTGCCGCCGATTTTGCGGTCTATATGCACTGCCGCCTGCCTTTGCATGGTATCGGTGATATGGCTGTAAATATCAAGCGTGGTTGCAGATGACACATGGCCTATGGTTGCCGAGAGCGTTTTCACATCCATACCGTGCTCCAGCGCCATGGTAGCAAAGGTGTGACGCAGATCGTGAAAGCGCACCTTTTTACAGCCCGCCCGTTCCAAGATCAGTTGTAACCGTTTTCTAACAGATGACGGATTTCTCGGTCTGCCGTTATCTGTCGGTGACGGAAACATCCATTCCGAATCCACCGTTTACTTATACGCCCCGAGAGCTTTCAGAAGCGACGGCGGCAGAATCACCGTGCGTATGGACGCTTTTGTTTTCGGTGCCGATATAATTATTTCCGCCCTGATGATATACACCTGCCGTTCGATATGCAGCTCTCCTGTTTTGAAGTTCAGGTCACTCCATTTGAGTGCCAATATCTCACCGCGCCGCATTCCCGTGCCGAGCTCCAGCAGAAAGAGTTCATAATAGCCTTCTTCCTTTGCCTGATGCAGAAACCGCAGAATCTCGTTTTGCGTCAGCACCTGCATCTCCCGCGCTTTTTTCGGCGGCAGTTTACAGCAGACAGCGGGATTTGTTCGTATCAAACCGTCCTGTACCGCCCGCTGTAAAGCTGTGCGGCAGTTGGCATGTATCCCCCTTATCGTTCTGTCCGAAAGTCCCTTTCCGTAGGTTTTTGCGTGCAGTTTTCTTCCGTCTGTCTTTTCCTTTGCGTAGAATTGCTGTAAATCCGACTGTGACAGCCTGTTCAGCGGAATTTTTCCGATTTCGGGAATGATATGATTGTAAATGCGGTTTTCATAGTCGGTTCTTGTGGTAATGCGGAGTGTGTGTCGGCAGTAGGTCTGATACCAGAAGTCGATCCAATCCCCGAACGGCATATCCGGTTTAATTTTATCGGAAGAGCGTCCGTACTCTTCTTTCAGCGCTTCGAGTTTAGTGGAACATTCTGTTTTTGTTTTCGCCGTTACGCATTTTGTAATAGGCAGGCTTTTCTCATTGTACCCGACAACAATTCTTCCTTCCCACCGACCGTCTTTACGCAGGCGTAATGTGCCCTCACCATTTTTTCTTTTTTTAGCGATTGGTATCATCTCCTTCAAGCATAATCTCATCCATAAAGCTCCCCACGATAGTGGAAGCGTTTCTCTGCATATCGGTGGTCACATGGGTGTAGGTGTCCAGCGTAAAGCTGGCGTTGGTATGCCCGAGGATTCCCGACAGGGTTTTCGCATCCACACCGCCCGCCAGCGCGTGAGTGGCGAAGGTGTGGCGCAGATCGTGGAACCGAATCAGCGGAAGCTCCGCCTGTTTTAACAGAGTTTTTAATCGGTGGTAAGCATAATCGGGGTGCATCGGTTTTTCGGGCTCATAGATATTCGGGAATATCCATTCGCTGACTGCCGTTTCTTTTCGCTTCCGCAGAAGTTCCGCAGTGCTCGGCGGCAGGACAATCGTGCGCGTTCCCGTCTCGGTTTTGGTTTCGCCGATATTCAATCCGCCGCCTTTCCTTTTAGCAACCGAGCGCCTCACTTTCAGCTTTCCGTTTTCCGCATCGAAGTCCTCCCACTTCAGTCCGCAGATTTCACCTCGGCGAAGACCTGTTGTCAACTCGGTGTAGAAGAAATCGTACCACCGTTCATCCTGCCTAATGCGTTTCATAAATCTGTCAAGCTGTTCGTCATTGAGTATCTGTTTAGGCGGATAATTGTTTTTGGGAATCGTTGTGCCGACCGTTGGGTTTTTAACAATCAGCCGTAGGCGCACCGCCATATCGAGTGCTTCGTGCAGCATCATATGAATACCGCGCACCATGCTGTCGGCAAGCTCTGTGCCGTGCAGCTTGTCAGGGTTCACCCGACCTTTCTTTTTGACGGTGTTATAGAATTTTTGAAGCTCCTGCGTGGTCAGCGCCGACAAAGGTCTGTCGCCGAGATACGGTTTGATTTGATTTTTAATCATCGCTTTGTAAGAATCAAGCGTGCTTTCACGAATCGTGAAGATCATATATTCATTGATCCATCGGTCAAGCCACTCGCCGAGCATCATATTCGAATCCTCGGTGAGGTCGGCGTCGCGGTACATCTCGATGCAGTCGTGGAGCTTTACGATTAACTCCTTTTGTGTTCGGGCAAGCACATAGCGGTGAATCGGATCGCCGTTCTTTTTGTGACCGACAACGATGCGGCCTTCCCATCTTCCGTCTTCGCGCTTGCGCACCATACCGTCTCCCGACGGCCTTCGCTTTGCCATAGTATCACATCCTTTCGCAGTACAACACAATACCACATACATGGCGGAATATCCAGCTAAATTTGCGGTAAAATTCGCAACCCCTAAATCAGCGAGGTTAAAATTCGAGCAACCCCTAAATTGCGGTTTCGTAACCGGATTGCAAAAGCCGTACAAACCCTTATGCGGTCGGCGTTGCCGTCCGCTGTGTCCTGCAAGGGGAAAGCAAGGCAACCCCTCGCTTTCTCCTGCTTATTTTCGTACGGAGCGTAAAACTGCCGTTATACCGCCGATTTTCCATGTTTGCGGTCAAATTCGGCGAGTTTTTTCAAATCCGCCTGACGCCGATTTTCTTCGTGCAGCCGTATCAGCTGTTGCTCGTAATACTGCTCTAATGCTTCCGCAATCGGGCGGATTGTATAGCGCAAATTTCCGTTGCGCTTTTCTCCTTTTTGGGTGATGACGGAAGTCGGCTCGGCAGTAATCAACTGCTTTTCAATCAGGCTGTCTACATATTTCTTGACGGTGTTTTTGCTCATGCCGACAGCGTTGCCAATCGTTTTGTAGCTTGGATGGCACTGAAAGGTTTTTCGGTTTTCACATCGGAGCAGATACGTATAGACAGCAATCTCACCGCTGCTCAGTCCCAAACAAAATATTTCATTCGGCACTGGGAAATAATCCCGGATCGCATCACGCTTTGGATATCGGGTGAATCTCAAATGCTGCCTCCCGTCTTTTCTTCGACCCATGCGCGGAATTTTTCTTTCGGTACGATGAGCCGTGAGCCGATACGCAACGACGGAAATCCTTTCTCGTGCATCAGCTCGTAGCTGCTTGAGATGGAGATGCCGAGGAGCTTGGCTACCGTTTCAGCATTAAGGAACAACGGCAGATCCTCATAAGCGGTGTAAACAGATTCTTTCATTAGTTTTTCCTCCTGTTAAATTCATACGGTTTTTCGCCGTGTTATGTAGAGGACTGCTGTTTTGCAAAACAAAAAGACCCGCACTCAATCCCGATGCATAGTTGCATCGGTGATTATGTAAGTGCGAGTCCGAAACTCAAAACAGAAATATGTGTATTCAATTGTCGGTTGCTTTCTTTATCTGCAGTATAACATACCGGAAAAATTCTGTCAAGTTTTTTGCGCCAACAGTGTATATTCCGGCGCTTTTGCGGGAATACTGTTTTCTTTGTTTTCTGCGGTGCAGATTTTAACCGTGCTGTGTCGAACTGAAAATCGAAAGGCCAAACCGCAAAATCGGCTCGGCCTTGTTTCTGCTTATTCAATCCTCTGACGGTTTACACAACACTTCGGTCATGATTCTCGCCGCGAGCTTAAAGCCGCTGATAAACGCTTCGCGCTCATTCATACCGTGCAGTTCCGCCTCGCAGTCTTTGAGCTTTTCAAAGGTTTCTTTCTGCTGAGCCGTAAGCGTCGGTATCAAGCTGTCCTGATGCCGAATAATATAGCTCAGCACTTCGCTGTAAGCACTCCCGCGCTTAAAACTGTGTTCGTGCGGAACGATATTGCCGTAGTACATATCTTCAAGCGTTGTCATTTTCATTCCACCTCACATAAGAAGAGGACGACATGTCATCGGTCATACCCGACACCGTGTCGCCCTCATTTTTCATTTTCTCTGACGCAATCAGCGCGTGCTTGACAAGCAGCATTTCAAGCCAAGTACGCTCGTCGTATTCCGACGGACGCCCATTCATAAGATAGTCCGCCGTCGCCACACTCATCACATCATACTTTTCGCCTCTGTAAACTTCTTCTACAGTCATTCGTGCCATCTCAGCACCTCCTTTGCAGTACACAACAGTACCACAGAAAGGCGCAGAAGTCCAGAGAAAATCAAAACAAATTTAGTTGATTATTTTTCAAAGAAACCATTTTTCGCTCTGTTATCTTATCCTCTGGCGATACTTCTCCAAAAAGCAATGGAGAGTAAGGATTGTGCAATCCGGTATTTTTGTTAACTGTAGTTTGACTGAAATTTGCATAGCAATATTTACAACCATTTTTGCATGTATTATATGCTCCAATATCTATGCTTTCCATACAGCCGCATTCAGGTCGTTGGTTTTTATCCTTTGACAAGTCCATTTTACAATTTGAAATCCGCTCAAGTAAATTGCAGTCTATACAGTGACCATGCTGGATACCAAACTGATCCAAATTGATTTTTTCAGCACAAGATTCAACAATAAGATTATTCTTCCTTGCAATCTCTACAAGACGTTCTGCCAGTTCATACATTTCATTTTCGCCTAATGGTAATATATCCAAATCTTTAAGATGCGTCTGTGTATTACGATAGAAGTCGACAAAACTTATCACACATTTATGCGTGTATCCGGATAGTCTTTTAGCTAATTCATTGAAATAATTAACATGATAGTCAATCGAATACTTACTTGTAAGCATAATGGGGTCATAACGCCAAATAACTTTTTCTGGTCCGATTTTTCTTGATAATTCTATAAAAGCCGGAACAATAATATCATTTTTGCTTGGTATATTCGCCTCGATATCTTTTGCATATGAATTAACGGTGAATTGAAAGTAGTAAGCATAATCCTCAAGTCTATCTAATTTATCTAACATAGGAACGGGATTTTTTGTCCAAAAAACAATACCATCAACAACTTCAGGTGATAAGGATATTTTGCTGATTTGATGTATATTCATCGGATTACGGACATACACAAATCCTTCTTTTATTCTATTGAAAAACCATTCGCTATAATAAGTGGGAATGTCTGTTCGCCTGCTTGCGCTAATTATCACTATTGATCACCTTCTTTATAATCATTTGAGCGCTTGCACATGAATCATAGGGTTCATAAACTAAAATGTCTTTGGGGATACTGCTCACAAGTATGTTATTGTTGTATTCATCGCCGTAATTATAGTGACTTCTTTTATTATTATTGCAAAAATGGCGCTGAGAGTATTTGATTGGAGATGAAATGTTTTGTCGTAAAATATCAAAAAATTCTCTTCCGCCATTGTACATGCGAGATAAATTTATATCATTACAAACAATGTAGGTGTTCACATCACAAGACTGTGATATATATGTGCCCAGGACAGACAATAAATGTAATATTTTTGATTCATCACTATGTTTTTGCATATCTGAAAACACATATTGAAAAACGATAACATGAGGTTTCCACGAATCTCTTTCTAATTTATCTACATAATCACATGCATCTTCTGGTATTATTTCAATTTTATAATCTTGAGATGCTATCTGCTTGATGTCCGCGTGTATCTTTCTCCAAATGCCAGGGTTTATTTCTACACCTCTATATTCCAATGATTCATAATTATATATTCCTTCTTTACGTAACAAATCCAGTGCAAGGATGTCGGTACAGGGGCCACACCCTATAGAAAGTACCTTAAGCTTTTGAACATTTCGCAAATCACTTAAGTTGTAAAAAGCGTAGTAAAGTTCGGACATGTATCTGTGAGAATATTTACACACATAGTAGTCGCACATTTTTCTGCAATTATATTTTCGTGGGGCAGGTGCCGCTTGAGGAGTATGAACATAGTGTAAACATTTTCCGCAATCGTGGGGACAATGATTTTTGTATGAGCAAGTCCAACATTTGCTTTTTTTATATCTTTCATTACTCTTTTGTACGAGCTGATTTATCATTTTAATTCTCCTTATATCAA
This sequence comes from Ruminococcus sp., assembly GCA_004556705.1. Lineage (GTDB taxonomy): Bacteria > Bacillota > Clostridia > Oscillospirales > Acutalibacteraceae > Fimenecus. Next base: position 7,743 of record SFGA01000018.1, read on the forward strand.
AATCCCATTACAATGATCGATTTCGTGCTGAATGATCTGAGCTGTTCAGCCTGTGTAGGTTTTGATGCGAGTTTGCAATTCTAAAGTCTGATACTTAATCTTGATGGATTTATAGCGTTTGCAAGGCCTCGGGCCACCGAGCAGAGAAAGACAACCTTCCTCGGTATCGTACATACCATCTTTTTTGATTATCTCGGGATTGAGCATCACGGTATATGTAGGAACTCGTCCCCTCTCGTCAAGAAAAGCGATGATACGTTTCTTGACGCCGATCATATTGGCTGCCATACCAACACAGCTTTTCTTGTGCGCCATAAGCATATCAAGCAAGTCCTGCGCGACAGGCAGATCTTCTTTTGTTGAGACCTCAGCCTTTCCTGCAAGGAATATTGGATCATGCATTAATTCTTTCACCATTTTTAATCACTGAACGTAATGCCGTAATAGCATTCACCATCTACTTCCTTTATAATTCTGAACCATTTTGTCTCATACGATTTCGAGATATCGACATTTTGACAACGTCTGCGGATTTCGATTCGTAAAACAACCTCCGGCTTTTCTGCTTTGAATTCATAAAGATGCTGCTCCATAATGGCTTCGTATATTTGCTTACAAGTTAGCCCTTCCGGATGATCTATCAAAACACTTACTGCGGCCTCGGCAATTGTTTTGCCTTCCGGAGTAATAACACTTTCTTCTTCTGACGTTTGCTCTTCAATAATTCTTGTCTCTTCTTCGCTGATAACTTGTACACTAAAGATTTCCATCAGCTTTTTCTTGAGTTTCTCTCTGCGTCTATTGTAATAAGCATCGAAATTCTCCAACTCAAATCCTGCATCAAAATCTATATAGTGTTCTTCGCAATACTTTTTGCGCTTATCATCATCCGGGAACTGATTATATATCCATGTCACCAAAGGAGTTTTGCTCTTTTCTTGGTTTTGCTTACCAGTAAGCAACTGCAAATTTACAAGAGTATTGGATTTTGCAGCCCACTCTTTTAAAGTGATATCGTCTAATTTCAAACCCTTTTCAGCAAAATATTTAATTAGTCGATTTTTTTCAAAAGCGTACCGCGGATGAATATGATCTTGATGCCACTTTATCTCGCTCAGCTTCAAATCTGGGTAAAGCAGAGAAAGAATCATAAAAGTTAAAGGCCCTTTTTTGAAATTAAGTATTTCATCAACATCAGCTTCATCTACGCGCAAAGTTCTTTCTTGGAATTCAAGAACTTTCAAACTATCAAAATCAAAATGATCACTACAGCGAAGCTCAATGTCTCCATTCAAGTTCGTTTGTTTGAGCTTGCTTAAAATATTTGACAAACCGCTTTCTACGCTCGAAGAGAAAATCTTTTTTACCATTCCAGTAATCAAAAATTTGCGGATAGTGTTTTTATCTGATTCGTGTAAATCGCTAAGACGTTTTTGAGATTTAAAAAGATAATAGGTCACAGGTATAATTATGTAATATGCAGTGAAATTGTCATGGCAAAAACCGAAATCAACTAACAAATCCACGCTATCGCATATTGATGTTACGATTTCATCCCACGAATCACTTACTTTTTTTACATTATCTCTTGTAAATATCTTTACTTGAAATTTTTGCGGCAAATCCATCAGTGCCAGACAAAGAGTAATTACGAAATCTTTATCAAATTTAAAATGGTCTCCCTTAGAATTTAAAGTTTCCAATAGGTTTTCAATTTTCTCTCTTCCTTCTTCCCAGTTTGCAACAATCGTTGAAAATACAAGGTCGCTTTTCGAAAGAGGTGTGCCTGCGCTATTTACACGCACAAAAATGTCTAAAATATCATCCAGGGATTCTTTTTTTATCTCAAAGTATGTAATCAGTTCTTCGGTAACCAATCTTTCCCACAACAACTCAATAGTGCTCTCTATATCGTCATACTGTTCTGCCGTTAAATTAGCTAAACCAGCACCTTCAATTTGTCGAACTAGTGCCTTAGCCTTTTTCTTTACATCATTTCTTCCGTTAGGAGAATCCGACCAAGAAATTACATCCTTCACCTTAAGCCAATAATGATTCTCATCGTTTATATCTGCCTCTTTGGGCGTAATAAACTTAAATTGGTATTTATCGTCCATTTCGCTTTTACAGCGATACAACAAATTAAGGTATAATTCGCGTTTGGGATACGGGTCGTTTGGACTTAGTCTCTTGCTAGTTTTAAAAGCATAACTTCCTCTTAAAGCACAATATAGCGAGCTCAATCTTTGCTGACCATCCAACACTGCCGTCAATCTATCTTTGCAACTAGGTTTTTCAACCTTTGTTTGCATAAATTCCAAAGCATTTTTTTCGTTATAATTGCTGATGAATTCATAAAAAGTATATTCATCAATATGCGATGGATCTTGTCCTTTTTCGATCGACCAAAACAGAAAGGTTCCTATAGGATAATTCTGCATCAAAGAATCAAAAAGTTTTTCGATTTGATGAACATCCCATACAAACTTTCGCTGAATGGATGGCAGATAATATATTTGATTTATCCCTTTTATTGTTTCAATTATAGTTTGAGCTTTATACGACATACAATCACCTCATTTGTTTTTGAACTTTCTTGGATTTTATTAATTAATAAATCCATTTTCTTCGCTGAATGCTTCTACAATTTCATGGATTTTTGTAATGTATTCATCCCTCGTAGTTGCTCCTGTAGTAAATTGTTCGTACAACCACTCGATACCGCCTCGAACATACGTGTTAAAGAGCTTCATATTCTCCGGTGTGTCGGGATTCTTAAACGCTCTATCAATTTTTTCATCGGCATTGAGCCCTGTCGTATTATCAACAAGCATAACTATTCTAAAAATTGAAATAAGGTTATTCTGCTCTCGGTTCACAACATCTGCAAAAATCTTAACCGTATCAGAATTTGTATTCTCATCTTCGCGCTTCAGACCATAGTTAACGCCTACAATTGCCGCGGTCATATATACATCAATCATTCTTTCAAAGACACCGGCAACTTTTTCTTTGTGATCGTTTTTTTCGGTCTTTTGGCTTAAATATTTCAAATACGTAGCATATTTGCCACGAATATAAATATCGCCAGTAAACATTAACCATCCCTCCTAACCGAAGACTTGATTTCAGAATGCTTGACAATCTGATAGATCATGCCAACTTTTTCACTCATATCAGACTGCGCAAACTCCCAATCCTTATTCATAACCACAAGTATAACCTGCTCTGCAACCTGAGGAAGTACTCTTGAAATATTAGCGATGTGTTTCTCGTCAGCATTAGAGAATGGCGCATCCATAACAATTGGATACGGTTCGCTAGAATATTCAATTTCACCAGGCGTATTTTCTTTAGCTTTTGCTTTCTTTCTAGCCAAATCTACAATACCAGCAATGAAAGCAAAATTCTTTACCGTATCAAGTCCAGGTGAAGTGTCATTTACAAACACACCATTTCCGCTATCCACTTTGAGCGTGATATGATAGTTATCATCTATCTCTACAACACGCTGACCGTGATACATCTGAGAAAACAGCATATTTATGCTTGCATACAGATCTTCTTTTACAACACGTTCAGAGTTGTCATAGCTTGCCTGGAACCACTCATAAATTCTAGTAGCATATGCAATAGCTGCAGTAATTTTCTTGTTTTTCTCAGTAGATACGCGCAATCCATTTATAGTACTTTCAAGCGACTGAATCTGGTTTTTCACTTCACCAATCGTAGACGTGATTTCAAGAAGCAGATTTCTCTTTGCGGTAAGTACTCTATCGTTTTCCTCATTATCGCGTTCGTATTTGCCAACATCAATATTACCTTGAATGGATCTGCTTAATTCCGTAAAATGAGCACGCTTATCATCTAACTGATTCGCATTTTCTCTAATTCGGATATAGTCTGCCCTGATGGTTTCAGCATAGTTTTCAATTTCGGTTTCGTAACGCTGGCAATCCCGCCTGAACTCGCGAATCGTGGTACCAATATGCTGCGGAGGAAGCAAGCTTTGTTCATATCTAATATGATTCACTGCACCTTGATTCATTGTCAAATCAGCGCCGCAGATACACTTTCCACGCTGCAAAATGTATTCAATAGAATCAAAATGCATTTTAGGAATGCCTTCGCCATCTTGCTTTGCATCCGCAATCACACGATAGACCTTAGAATACAGTGCCAATGCAAAGAATTTATAAGCGTTTCTAGTAAAGTCCCGAACAATCTGCTGTTCAACATCAGCCTGATTTCTCTGCAAAAATTCTATATCGCGTTCTACACGTGTCTTTTCTTCCTGACGCGCTTTGGTATCCGCGTTTGCAAGTATCAATGCCGTTAATTCCTTCTTGCGTCCTTCAAAGTAAGCAATTTCCTCTCTTACCTGTGCTTCGCGCGCTTCAAGTGTCTGAAGCTTTTCTTTTGCGGTATCTAGATCCCTCTTGAGCCGCACACTCTTTTCATCCTGACCGATATCCAATTCTTTTTGCAGTTTGCTAATGACAGAATTAGTCTTTTTGGGTGAAAAATGATCAACAGCTTCGCTTATTGTTTCAAGCCCCATAAGACCTCTAACAGCAGAAACAACATTGCCCTTGCTATTGATTTCGGATACATGTTCACCGTCAAAGAAGAAGTAACCAGAGAGAGCTTCAGGCAATATCTTGTTTATGGTGTTTTGGCATTCAAATGTGGGGATTTCCTGCATTTCTCCGTTTTGTTCCTTATACTCGACTTTCAAGGTTGCCCTCGTGCAGGAAGGCTTATTACCTTCGTTTTTCGTTACAACTTGTGTTCTGCGAATAACATACAACTTGTCCTCGTGCTGCAACTCCACTTCAACAGAAACCTCAGCAGAAGAAAACATGCTCATTTCCTGTAGCGTTTCTGAGTTGATCAATTCTCTTGTTTTGAAAGAGGTGGTTCCATACAAGCACCAATTGAAAGCCTGAATGAGCGTGGTTTTTCCGCTCGTATTGTCACCCAAAATAACAGTAACATTTTTCTCTTTATCACAAGAAAATTCAACTACTTGGAGATCTTTATACTGTCTGAAATTCTTCAGTGCAATCTGCTTAATTAACATTTTCGACCTCCTGAATAATGAGCTTAATGATTTTTTCTACCATCTCGTTGTCTTTGAGTTTTTTTGTTTTATAATTCTCACGTTCCATCATATAGACACGAGTTTTAAGGCGCTGCAATTTTGACTCGTCAAGAGCTTCGTTTTGATTGTCAGTATTTACAACATCATATTCCATAATCATGTCCTCCTATGTAGTTCAACTGATAATACTCGTTGATTCTATCAACAAGTTTATACGATTCAGACGGATTTTCACAAAGTCTAACAAAATCGTCTAGGCGTTCTTTTTCGCGTTTGAATAATGCTATTTCACAATCTAAGTTGCTTACTCTTTCAGTAGAATCTAAGCTTCTTGGCAATGTAATAAAATCATATATAACCGCAAATTGTTTTCCTTTGGCCCGACGTAACACACGACCGCGTCGTTGAACGTATTCCTTAGGATTAGTACTGCTAGCCATAATAAACGCAGTTCTAATGCCAGGTATGTTCACACCTTCATCCAAACATTTAATTGCAACTAAAGCCTGTAACAAATGGCCTTCTGCGAAACTCTCTTTAATTCGTTCTCTTTCCTGAGCATCTTCTTTGGATGTGAACATAGATACTCTCATGTTCAATTTGTTTCCAAGAATATCTACGACTCGCTCTATTTGTCGTGCATCATCCTCGTCGTAATCATCTTCTCGATCAGTGAACACTTTTGTCGCACCACAATACACTAAGATATTGTTGTCGTGTTTGTATTCCTCCATAAGTTCTTCAAGAATATGTAACTTATTACGAGCGCCGGCTATAATCCTTGCTCTCTTAATGAGCAACATTTCTGCTGATTTAGGTAGTTCATCCCCTGGATTCTTTCGAAGAATATTAATTATCTTCTCTGTTAGTTCCGTATATTCTTTAAGTTCATCCGGTTCTAGATTGACAACAACAGGATGATAATAGTACGGAGTTAAAAATCCTTGCTTTATAGCATCCTCAAGCGTAAAAGTGATGCACACTTTTTTGAAATAATTGTACAGACTTTGCGTTCCTTCTTCATCATGATGACGTTCCAAGGTTGCTGATAATGCCAATCTGTATTTGAAATTTTCTAGCATGCATTTTTGCAAACGTTTCGCGCCAAAGTTATGTGCTTCGTCCACAACAATGCAAAGATTGCCTTTTGCAGCGCGCAAAATATCTTGAACGTAATCCGTGGAATAAGATGCGTTGACCATTATTGCACAGAAATTCTTGATTACCCCCAGCTTATAATCGCTAAGTGTTAGTTTGAATTTCTTTTTCCAATCGTATTTAGAATAACAAATTAACGGAGTCACATTAAATCGCTTTATATCTTCAACCCATTGCTCAACCAAATGCTGATATGGACAAAGGATAATAACGCCTATATTGTCTTTTAGTTTCTCCGACAAAGCAGATAATGCACCTAGTGCAGTAAAAGTTTTGCCTGCGCCTGTTGCCATATCAAATATTCCTTGTCCATCTGATTCCATCCAATTGTTTATAGCTTCCAATTGATATGGGTGGTCATCGAACGAAACGTCAGGAGGAACACGAAAAACATTTTTCGCAACGCTTTCAGCTTCTCTTTCCCTCAAAGAACATTCAATAGCATCAACTTGGCTATCAACTTTATCTCGCTTGTACTCCAACAGCTTCTTAACCGCAATCTCAGGGAAATCTATAATCGTTACATGAGAGTCAGCATTTGTCCAAAGCATATGGAACGCCAATTCTTTTTGAGCAACTTTTTTCTCTTCGAAAGATGACTGCCATGAGCAATACACATCCATCACTTCATAGTTATCAACAAATGCGGTTTCTGACTCATTTGTTGATCCTGAAAAAGCGATAACGTTGTTATCTGAATCATATACAAGACCCATCTTTTCGTGATAAATACCAAGTTGGTTGCGCCCGTGAGTAAATGCTATTTTAATATCCAGCTTACCGACCGCAATTAATGTAGCAAGCATATTGAGTCTTTCACTTTCAAAATAACTTGTCGGCTCTTTAAACTCTCGCATAATTGCGTTAGTTACTACTTGCTCCCGAGATTCATAACCTTTTTGAATCGCGAGTATATCTTCTTCGGAAAGTCTGGGAGATGCAATCAGCTGAATGTGTCCGCCGTTAACGACCATCTCCGATATTCCCTTTGCAATTTGAATCAATGCTGTAGAAGAAAAGAAGCCGACTGCGCGCTTGTATTTAACTGCGCGAGATAAGACAGGGATATAAAAATCCTTAATGACATCGCTCTTACCAGATCTGTATTCAGTATTTAATTTGATATCTTTGAATGACATCATTACAAACTCCTTATTCCATCTAGCAATAAATCGATATCTTCTTCAGTATTGAAATATCCCACACTTACTCTAACTGTTCCACCAGATTTATGAGAGTCAATCAAATCATGAATATATGGTGCACAATGATAACCCGTTCTAACTGCCACATCGTATTCTTCGCTCAAAATTGTTCCAACATCATTTGCACTATATCCATCCACATTGAAGGAAAGAACACTAGTGTGATGCGTCGGCAAATACAACTTAACTCCGATCGCCCTCAACCCCTGAATTAGTCGTTCCATCAATTGTGCTTTTTTGTCGGCTATAACAGATATTCCGGTTGCTTTTAGCCATTTCAAAGAAGCGTTCAAGCTTGATATAGCAATGATATTCGCACTACCTACTTCAAAACCCACCGGAGAATCAGAAGCCATATTTAAGTTTAGTGAATCTGAACCTGTTCCTCCGGCAAGCACTGTTGCCAAGCGTGCTGTATATGCCGAAACAAAACCACCGATCCCCCAGGATGCGTACAGGTTCTTGTGACCTGCAAAAATGACATAATCAATATTAGACTTTTCCATGTTAAGGGATTCGAGACCAGCGGATTGCGAAGCATCAACAACAACTATTGCATCATGTTGCTTTGCAAGTTCTGTAATCGCTTCAATTGGAACAATTGCCCCTGTTACATTGCTTACATGATTCACGAATACATAATCTGGTGAATTTTGAGAAAACAGCTTTTCCGCCTCGTCTCTGTCAAATTCTTGAGTCTGTGAATCAAATGGCAAAAGAACAATCTCAAAATTATACCTTTCCTTCATCAAATGGAGAGGACGCGCTATCGCATTGTGCTCGAAGGGGGTGATATAAACCGTCTTATATTCATCCCACTCTAATCCCATGATAATTTGGTTAGCCGCTATGGTTGCGGACGGTGTGAAAACCACATTATTAGGGTTCTCTACACCAAGCAACTCCGCCATCAAGTATCTAGTTTCATCCACTACCTTCATAGCATCAGATGCAACCTTATAGCTACCTCTGCCAACATTCACCGCCATATTCCGTTGTGTATAATCTACTGCCTGATACACTTCTTCCGGCTTCGGAAATGTTGTAGCGGCGTTATCCAAATAAATCATAAGCTCTCCTTAGTCTATAATATCTTCTATCAGTTGCGCTAAAATAGCCAACTGTTCGTCGGTTTCCAGCGCTCCGTTATACTCTTCGAAAACGGCACGCAAATTGTTGATAACAGTTTTACCAAGTGGCGATATGGTGCTAGATGAGAATGTCTTTTCAAGTTTAGTTCCCGTAAGAGATATAGAAACCATGCATCCATTTTCGCCCGACACAGAATCTTCATGATAATCGTTGATCTTCGTAATTGCATCAGCAACATCTTTGATGAAGTTGCTAGCCAACGAATCATTCCAATCCTCAATCTCCATAGAGGCAAATTCATACATCAGCTCATCCAAAATCGCATCATCATCATAGGTAGAAATCTTTGATGCAAATCCGAGAAGTGCATTGGAATTAGAATCAAACACATGCTTCTTAGTGCTATCAGGAAGTTTCTTATACCAAGCCATCATCGACTTTGCCAATCCGCCTTGATATCCCGGCATAAACAGGGCGATCAACATTTTGCTAATCTCCATTCTGCAATTCTTGATATGACCATCAAAAAACGCTTTGCATCGCATAATGCTTTCCGCGCAGTTTTGCAGTTGGTTTTCTGCAGCAAAGATAGAAACAAATGAATCAAAAACCAGCTCTCTTGAATTGATCTCAAACTTCATCAATTCTCTTCTAAAACTATCGAATTGAGTATCAATCGTTCTTGCTTCGCCATTCTCCCAGTACGACTTAAACTTTTTGGTATACTCGGGCAAAGATCGAATCCAGTTTTGCATGCTTTTAACAACGCTGTAGATATGATTTATACTAGTTGTTCTTATATCTACGTTTTCTTTGAAAATCTGTTCTAGATTTTCCAAATACTGTTCTTTCTCAGCCGTTCCCGCTTCAATCAATAGCTGATAGTTTGCCGGGGCATCGTTCAAACTAGCTAGCAGACTCGGAGTAAGCTCCATTTCTTTATCTTTGAAATAGAAAATGACGCCTTCCTTATACTGGCGAAGCTCATATGCTATTAAAATCGGAATGATACCTTTTCTTAGTCCATAAGGAGCTGTACATAGAGTCTGGTACAGCTGTTCAAAATTGTTTTTTGCCACTTCGCAATCAGCAATAAATGTATGAATTCTTTCTAGCACTTCATTTAATCCAGCATCTTCAGTTCGAGGGTTCCGATCTAATCCTGTTCGTGAAAGAACGGACTTGAAGATACTTACTTCTTGACCATATCCATCCATACAAGGGATAATATTGCTATCCGCATAATCTAATATTTGCTGAATAACGAGATCGCGGCCTTTAATGTTTTGTGCATTGAGCACATTCTTATTAACCATCTCGTTATTAATGATCGGAGTAAGATTATAACAATCATTGCATATACGCGAAATTGCCTGGATTAAACGCACCTGACTATCAATATCTAACAACTCTACACAATTCAAATAAATACTGTATTGACTGCGAGGCGCAAACATCAGATCAATATGAGATTGAATACGTCTAATAAGATCCTGTTCATATATCTCCATCTCTTCCATATAGTGAGGATCAGGATTTTGAATATTTTCCTCTTTCAATCGTGCTATTGCTTCAATTCGTTTCAGCACTTCCAGCTGGTCAAAATCCAAGTCAGAAATGCAAATGATTATCTGGGGATGATTAGCAAATTTTTTGATTTTACTTTCTATCCGTTCTCTATCTACAGAAGCATCTCCTACGATATAAACAATCAATCCATCATACTGATACTTTGTTAAAAGTTGTTTGGCATTTTTAAAGCTAATAAACTCTTTGGCACCCATGTATATCTTTTTAAAATACCTAAGGATACTAAATCTGTCATTGTGTTCTCTCGGAAAAACAAATCCGTTATCGCATATTTCATTCAGCATTTCGCCGACATTAACTTTTACAGACTTGCTTTTCACATAAGCTTCGACGCTTTTTTGTACATCCACGCCATTTGCTGTTAGCAAAACGTATTCGGATGTATCGCGCTGCGAAACAATGTGTTCTTTTTGCAAAAACCTCATCGCTTGCTCGAAAACAGCATCATCCATCAATAATGCTGCTTTCAAGTGAGCTTTGGTATTTTTCAAGCGTTCGTTGCCGATCATGCTGATAACCGCCATAGCTTGTAAAATGTGCACTTGAGCTTCCTCTTTTGCTTGTCTCAAAGCTGCATCTGTCTTTTTCCAAATGCTATGTACTTTAGCATTGAATACTTCTTTTCTAAATAACTCTTCAAAATACATATAAATATAATCCGGCGTAATGAACTCGATCGCTTCGTGTTCTTTTTTTAAAAAGTCCTGAAAAGTGAATTCTCCGTCTTGAGCTAAAAAAGTAAACAATGTTCTCTCGTTTTGACCAACAAGTTCACTGATATTCAAAAGCGCATATGCGCTCAAAGGAGTCAAAGGGAAGCAACCATAAAGCAACTTTTCTTCCAAAGAATCTGGCGCCAGATCGCTGAACACATCAATCAATGACGACTTATTGCATACCTCAACAAACGTTGCTTGATGGCTCTTTTTAAACGCTGCGAAAGACGCATCCTTAACAATAGCATTGGATATCAATTCGTAGCTTTGTTCAGAGGAAGCAACGAATTTTATATGCTTGAATCTTCCTTCAACAGTCTTAAAACTATCGCTCGAAGAATAATCAAGTATTTCCTTGTGCGTAATACAAGTAAAATGGATTTGCTTCTTTCCACTTCTCGACGCTAGTTCAGCAACATCTTGAATAATCTTAAAATTGAGCATTTTGCTCTTATCGATATTTGATTCGAGAAATTTGCTAAACTCGTCAAATATGATATTGATACCGGAATATTCTGTTTGTTCTACTAAAGCATCTACCACAGACTGATATAGTTTCACAACATCCATATTTGTCATAGGGTTGAAGGCCGTACCTGCAGCAATCTGAGGATAGCAGTCACAGAAAGCAGAATATGCTTCTTGATCAAAACGGCACAACCCAACAAGAAGATCTTCCACATTTATTTTCTTTTTCTTTAATTCTTGAACAAGTTTTTTGTAAGCTTCCGGAAAGTTGGTTTCCCATTTTTTAATAATCGAAATTGCGGAATCAAAATATGTTGCAGGTAACAGATGTTGCAGATTAGCTTTTGCAAGAGCGTCGTTGATTGCCAACAAGAACGATTGATTAATATCGTTAAAATTGCTGTTAATAATCACAGGGAGAGTACGAATTCCCGATTGAACAATTTCTCGAGCCAAGGCGCCGACTTCTTCATTTACACTATAAATTTTATCACACAGCTCTTCTAAAATAGCAAAATTCTCTTCGCGCTCATCTTTTGATGCTGCAAACATATCTAATGAAGTTATGGCAGAAAGAACGAGTAATAAATGAGACTTACCCCTACCATACGGACCTACCAATACATTAGCTCGGCTTTGTGTATCATTGCTATAATAGAAAGATTTTAAAAACTCTCCGAGAACCCTCACTGACTGTTCAGTAGGAATGTATCCTTTGACTTTCTCGGGGATATTCAAGTCATATTCTAAGTTGACAGAAGTCTGAAACCCTTCATTTACATGTATAAAATCAGAATATTTCATATTACCTCATTCTCTTTTCATAATACTCGCGCATAACGCCTTCGGGTGTTCTATTATCATTAACATACACCATATCCAATCCAGCGGTGCGATTAAGCGTTATATATCCAGAAACTCTTAATTGATCAAGATACTCATTTATGAGTACTCTATCGAGATTGAACACCTTTCCAATATTGTTGGCATCATTTATAAGCGACTCGATGCTAACCGATTCTTTGCCCTCTTCAATGTTGTCTAAAATAACATACAGTACCGCCATTTTGTCGAGCAATTCGCGAGCGGGAGGCGTTTTTACATAAGTTCCCTTTTTGTTAGCGCTTTTACGAATCAATCCTAACTCTATCAAAGGGCAACTAAGACTCTCCTCGGGGTCTTCTGCAAAATCGGTAGTATTATACATTCTAAGAATACTTGCGCAATCATCAGCAAACAGCCTTTCAGAGAATGTTGCGCCTTCAGCAAGCCGTTTATTAAGTTCTTCTTTGCACTTTTCGATCATATCATCTTTTGTAAAATCTTGTCCATCATAATTATTAAAAAAGATGTCCCAAGCAACACTCAAGCCCTCTGCGTTTTTGACAATATTATAATGCAACAAAAACAATGTAAATACATCATCGAAGTATCGATCGTATTGATCAACTACTTCTCCAAACTTTTCCGTAAGAATTTGCTCTCGGGCTCTACCAACAGGAGCTCGTTCTTCTGTTAAACCGGTAGCTCTCAGCCAGTAGCGTATAGATTTAACCATCTTGCTACCAACGCCCAGGATTTCCATCGCATCATCCCTTGAAAAAAGCGTCGGAAAGGCTTGGACACATCGCATCCCTTTTCTGAGCCAACCCTCACGGATATTGAAAGATTCATTGCCTTTCAATTTAACCTTTGTTAGTTTTTCTTGTTTATTTATCATCAGAGTATCCCTTTCCTCTAGGCAAAAGCACTCTTCTCATATAGCAACCACCCGTATAATGGTTAATACATTCGAAACAATGTATGCACTTGTTTTCGTCTATCAAGTACTTATACTCGGTGTCGCCTTTGCCATCTTTAAAAAGTCTGATCGCACTATGTTTGCATACATTTTCACATGCATGGCATCCCGTACACAGTTGAAATTTGGTGATCTGACATTTGAATTTCAATTCAATTTCATTAATCTTCGTTTTCCCTGCAATCGGAGTGGATAGTATCGTTATTTTTAATTCGTTAGTTCCACGTCGTCCTTGAAGTTTTATGATCGGTTGCTTGGTTTTGAAATCTAAAATATAGACTTCTCCTAAGCGCTCTTTACCCATAGTGAAATCTAACAAGCCAAATGGTTTAAAAAACTCATACAAATCATCAGATATGGGCTTATTTAACACGTAGTTAAACGATTTTGCATCTGTTGCGCAAGGTTTAAACGAAATTGCGACATTTTTGCTAAGTTCAATACCAGCACCGCCTTGACGAGCTTTCCATCCACCGCTTGTAACATATTCTTCTGGATCTTCTTTACCCATTTTTACGGCAAAATCAAGCAATATATCTCGAAAACGTTTGTGCTGTTCTGGCATATAAATACTTGCTAAAAATTGTGACCAACCACTGTTATTCGGGCAACACCAGCACCCAACCCTTGTATAGCCAAGTCTGTATGCTTCATTAAAATCAATACCCGTCGTGAGCAAATAAAGCCAAATATCGTAATCCATCCAGTCAATTATTGGAGATGCCACCAACTGTTGCGTAATCTTCTTGCCTTGAGAGGAACGTTCGTACGTATTACGGCTCGCCGACTCATTTCGCCTTATGCCATAAAAAGTCAAAACTGTCTTTCTTCCACTAAACGTTTTTTTGATTTTTTCACCGATAAATCCAGTTTTGAAAATTGTGCAGCACCATCTCAAAGTACGACTGGGTGGGCCGAATGTTTCACACAGGTTAAAAAAATCTTGTTCTTTGTTTTCTGCACGCAACATAGGCGTTCTCTTGTTCGTAGCTCGAAAGCGCTCTACATACTCATAGGTTTGAGGAAACTCAAGGGTTGTGTTTCCGAAAATGTGTATTATTGAAGGGTTACCAGTAGCTTTTCTTACAAGATCACTTACAACAGTTGAGTCCTTACCGCCAGAAAACGATACAAATGCTGCATTCAAGTCATCATTGAGATACTTCTTGGAATACTGTGCAATGTAACTTTTTGCTTCGGATGTAATATAGTCGTATCTTATCGCGTTTGCTTTTATCCACTTTGAAACCATCTTATCAAAGTATACATATGTATTCTGATCCTTCAGTTCACACAACTTTTCTCTAATGAAATTTGGATCATAGTTTTTCGAGTTAGTAACGGAAAAAGGAATTTTCTTTCCATTAATGTAATATCTGTTGCCAGAACCGTTCCAAACTGAATCCTTAACAAAACAGAACGGCTTGCCGATCATAATTTCAATTAACAAGCGTTCTTCGGGGAAGACAGGACGCGCATCGGAAGTAAAATACTCACCTCTACAACCACAAATCGGACAAACTTCATCATAAACTGGTATGTTGCAATTTGAACACCAGTACAGTTTGCTTTCGACTTTTGTTCTTGCACCGCATATCGAACACTCGCTACTTTCAACGTTTATATTGCAATTCTTGCAAAAATATTTTATCACGAGTTCTACTCCTGTTCTTTGAATTATTGATTGTTTTCAGGGATCATTTCCATAATGTCGCTGATATCACAATTTAAGGCTATGCACACTTTTTGCAATACCTCAGTGTTCACATTTTCGTTTTTAGCAAGCTTAGTTACAGAAGCAGAACTAATGCCTGCTGCCGCTTGCAAATCTTTCTTTTTCATATCTTTGTCAATAAGCAATTTCCAAAGTTTCTTATAACTGATAGCCACTTGAACACCTCGATAATAATTTATTACTTAAAGTATAACATATACATACATTCTTGTCAACAGAAATTCGTGCGTTCACAAGATTTTTTCTCTTGAACGTCAAGAAATTCTTTTTGGATCTACTTCTTCTTGTTTCCAACTTCTAACATAACTATAGTTTTTTTGTGGCTCTTTTTCTTTGTCTACTGCGGTGCAAATTTTGACTTGAATCAGGTGCTGTTCAGAGTTATAATAACCGTATAAAAAGCGGTCGCCTCTCGAGTAAATGCGAGAGGCGAGGCGGGCATATGATTCCACGGAAATCCCTGCTGACCACATAACAGACCACCTACCGTTTCGGAGCACTCGGAAACAGTGGAGATAAGAGTGCCGAAGAGCGCGGTTTTCCGAGCGGAAAGGGGCGGAAAAAGCTATTTTTAGCGGAAATTGCCTTCATAGGTCCGTTTGGGAGCAAGATGCCGGGTGTTCGAGTCACCTCACTCCGACCAAATAAGTCCGATGGTTTTGATACGAAACCGTCGGACTTATTGATTATAGTAAATTTTATAATGATGTGCTATAATTCATTCTATGTACTTGAATTTGACGGAGAGATAAGCGTGATTATTAAGCTTTATGAAGAGAAATACAGGGATGACCTTATTTTTATGGTTCTACAGGCCAAAGATGCTCTCGGAAGAAAACCCACTATAAACAAAGATTTGCTGGATATACGCAAAAACTACTTTGACAGTGGAGATATGTTTTGGGTTGCAATCAATGAGGATGACAGAGTGATAGGTTGTATTGGATATTCCAAAACAGGAAATCCCTCGGAAGCCTTTCTTCACAGACTTTATGTGAAAGCGTCTGAAAAGCATAAAGGAATAGGAACAAAACTCCTTCAAACGGCGGAAAATGAAATGCGAAGTCAAGGTATTACCGTTTCGCTTGTTCATCTTGGTTCTCCTAAGGAACAGTGGTTTGAGTCTTACTCATTTTATCCAAAGAACGGGTATCGGGAATATGCGTCAAGATACATGCGAAAAGACCTATAAATTTTGATTTATCTAACCGATCAGCATGGTTTCAATTCCACCGCTATGGTTTCATTTTTAAGTGAAACCAAATGAAACCATTTGAAACCGTATCAATATTATCAGCTGTTTCCAAAAAACCTCTCGTTTAATAACGGGAGGTCTTTTTTGTATTCGTATTAAATTATATGTGAATGTTACACCTAAAAAATTATCCTCATTTGATGCCAAACTGCGTTTCCGTGAGTTGATTTATCGGTCACGCCCTCGTCGACAAAGCCGAGCCTTGCATAAAACGGCAATAGCTTATCCTTGCAGGTCAAAACAACGCCCTTGCGACCTTGCTCCTTTGCCTCATCAACAGCACGGCGAAGCAGCTCGCTTGCATATCCGTTGTTTCGGTATTCGGGCAACGTGTTCACGCCGAAAATCATCTGCCACGCACCGTTTTCGTCGTGCATTGTGGCGTCTGCAAACATCTCGTCTGTCAAATCGCTTTCGTCAGTTACAAAGCCGTCAACAAAAGCAATCAATTTATCGTTTTCATACATTAACCAAAAATGATTTCCGTAATTTTCAATTCGTCCTGTAAAAGCCTTTTCGCTTGCCGCTTCCGACGGCGGAAAACATTTAGCCTCGACCTCGGAAATAGCAGAAATATCGTGTTTTGTTGCGTGCCTAATTTCCATTATACCCCTCCGCAAATTTTATGGACTAATTATACCGCTAAGCATGAAAAAAATCTATATTTATAGATAAGAATAAAGACATTTTTGTTATTCAATAAAGATAATATCTATTTTTAACATTTGTTTTAGTTTGTTATATTTTGGGATTTATTAAGAAAGCCAGTTTACATTAAAACAATTTTTTTTTACATATTTTTACAAAGTGTATGCTATTAGGATATAGAAATTAACAGATCTTTTTGATATGCTAACTATGTTATTGATTAAACATATATAGTTTTTAGGAACTCATTATTTGAGTGAGGAGAAGGGATTTTTTGAGCGCAGATGTATTGAATTTAAAGTGCCGCGGTTGCGGTGCGTCAATAACGATTAGCGATACGGTTTGTAAATATTGCGGTGGACCTGTTGCAATTTCAACCTTCACCAGCGTGAATAGCTTGCCATTGCCTTTGGTTAATAAATATGCAAATTCATACAGAAAAGATTTGCAAACTAATCCTAATGATGTTGGTGCTAATAAAGCGACTGCATATTGCTATTTGAAATTAAAAATGTATGATAAAGCGTTGGAATGCTTCGAAAAAGCCGTTGAAGATAACTTTGACGATTCAGAAGTTTATTTTTACGCTGCAATTTGTTGCCTAAAAGGACAAAAGGCGTTTTTGCTACAAAGACCTGAGATAAATAAGATAGAAGAATTTTTAAATGCTGCAACAATGATAGAACCTAAAGGTATTTATTATTATTTTTGGGCTTATATAAAATATGATTATTTCAGGAGAAAGTTTCTTAACACAATTCCGAATTGTGAGGAAATGTTGAAAATTGCGGAACAGCTTCAAGTATCTGATATAGATAAGATGAATTTGTTTCAAATTTTGAATGTTGAAAATCCCTTCAATTAAGGGTGTGAATAATTTAAATAAATGATTTTAGGAGGATTTGACAATGAGCGTTATGTCACTTTTAGCGGGTGCAGCTATGGATGTTGCACAGATGAAGAAAGAACTTGCGGATGCTAAGAAAGGAAAGAGTAAAGAACAAAAGGATATTATAGACTTCTTTGCTTCTGATTTTGGTGGTTCCGGTTTCGGATGCCTTAGAAAAGGCTTCAGGTCGATGTCATTAGACGAGTATCAAAAAAAGGTTGGAGAGCGTTGCAACTCTTTAAATCTTAAAAGTAAAGCTTTAGCTAAAATAGGATTGGATGAAAGTCAAATTTCAGAAATTTCACCTATCTGTTTGAGTTCATTCGTATTTGATGATGATGCATGGGTTAAGGTTGAAGGAAATGTTGCTGTTTCATCAAAATATTGTGTTACATGGATTTTCTTCAGTGCAACACAGTTGTACGCATATTCGTTTATATTTGACATGACAGGTGATAATACTTGGGAAATTACTAAAGATTATTTCTATCAAGATATTACCTGCTTTGAAACAGAAAGTAAATTGGTAGAAAGAATATTAACCGAAACCGGTAAGGGTTGTTTCGGAAAAGGTGAATCAACATATAAACAGAATTATATTGTAGATACCTTGAGGATCACTGTTTCGGGTTCTTCGTTTAGCATTTCAATTCGTGATGCCGGTAACCAAGCTCAAAGCATTCAAGCGGCTAAAGCAATGCTTAGAGAAAGAAAATTTGCTAAATAACAACAGAGGTTAACGGCAACGCAATTGCGTTGCCGTTTTTGAGGTGAATATGGAAGATTTTGAGTTTGACATTGGTGGAGCTCCGGTGGTTTTTTCAAATAAAAAACCTATGCCGTATAACCCTCTTAACCGCCCGAAAATCAGTTATAAAAAAAGCCTATTGTGCACAGTGGGATTTTTATGCTTAATAGTTATATCGGTGGTTACATCAAAACTGATGTATAAGGCTTTCTTATATAATTATATCCCGTTAAGTGAAAAAACCTTTATACCTATCTTTACGTTTGTTATTTCTTTCATATATTTCGTAATATTTATAAAACGTGCGCTTATATGGCTTGTTCACGTGTATCAACATTATGCGCCTGACCGTGTTAGATTGAAGTGCGTTTTTGAACCAAGTTGTTCGGAATATATGATTTTATCAATTGAAAAATATGGAGTAATAAAGGGCGTAGCGAAAGGCTGTTTAAGGTTATTGAGATGTCATCCTCCAAATGGCGGAAAAGATGAACCTTAAATTTAAAGCACTTCAGCAAAGTGCTTGTTTTTATTCGCTTGATATTTAATTGCGACTTGAGGGAAGTAGCGATTATGATGTTTGGCAATTATTCATCCATCTTACTCTTTATGATTTTTTAATTTTTGCAAGCGGTTTGACATTACAAATGTCATTCCTCCGTTTATCATTTTGTCGTACGTCTTTTTAATGAAAAAAACAACGTAGGTGAGTAATATGATTAAAACTTTATCGTTGCAAAATGGCGAATATGTGGGCATAGGTACGCTTGAAATTGCTTCAATACCACATATTTCTATTATCGAATCTGAATATAACAACAAGACAAAAGAAGCGATATTATACGAATATAAGGCTGATATGCAAGCCTTAATTTCAGAACTTTATCAAAAATATAGATTGAATGTTAATGATATTTCGTATGAATTGGTGTGGATAACCTCACCCGTTGAAAGCCAAACGTTCAAATCTAAAATAAGATTATTTGTAAATGTAAGAGCTATTAACAAAGACAAAAAGTCTTTGAAAGTACATATTGAATCTGCTCTTCAATTGATTAAAAGTAGCTTAAAAAATAATAAGTATGATGTAAATGAAGTTGATAATGATGGAGCAGTTGATTTGATGAAGGAAAAAAAGCAAGTCTTTTCTCTTACAAAAGATGCAAGAATTATCAATTTGCAAAATCAAATGTTTCCGTATTGCTATACAGCGGATCATTTATCAGAAACGAACTTAAGCTTAGATAAAATAGTTAACACGATTGTTGATTATCCTTTCAGCATAATTTCATTCCAAATAACACCAATCTTTCTTTCTAATGAAGAAAAATTAACAATTGAGAGAACAGGGCAGTTGCTTGCTTCACTTTCACAAGGTGTTATGGAAATGGGAAATATCAGCATTTCCGCAGCACAAAAGCCAGCTGAAAACTACAAGTATTATTCAGAGGCAAAAGATGGTCCGCTTTTTAGATACTCCATAAATGTTTTTTCGGATAATAACGGTGCGTCAAATATTTCATCAAAGATATTTGGTCAATTAGTCGGTGTTTCAGAAGACAAAAACTATTTGGTAACAAATAAAATCAATGATTTATCATTTGAAAGTGAGCAAAATTATTATTTACTTCCGTGGATAATAAATCAAAACTTGGACAGAGCAAATGCTCAAAACTCAATTTGGTCAGTTAATGCTTTTTCGGGAATTAGAAGACTTCCTTTTATTGTTACAGAATCTGAAGCTTCGGAATTTTTTAGATTGCCGATAGGTGATGAAAATGTTTCTGCCGGCCTTAATGTAAATGAATCCGCTAAAACCGCAAAAACTTATGCAGATAATATTATCAATGGTAGCGATATAGAAGTCGGAAAGCTTCGCTCGTCATCAAAAGGCGATACAATCGGCTTCAATCTCAACGACCTTGCGAAGCACATGCTTGTCGTAGGTACTCCCGGTTCAGGTAAAACCACTTTTTCCGTAGGTTTGTTGGACAGGCTTTGGAAAGAACATAATATACCGTTTTTAGTAATTGAGCCTGCTAAAAACGAATATAGAGCTTTGGTTCAAAGTATTCCTGATTTACAGGTGTTTACACCGGGAAAGAATTTCATTTCCCCCTTTGTATATAACCCGTTTGTGCCACCGAAGAACGTTAAGCTTGAAACTTATAAATCAACATTGAAAACCGCCTTTGCAGCAGGGGTTTCAATGACTACTCCGCTTGACAAAATTTTTGAGGAAGCAATCAATAATTGTTATTCGGATTTTAGATGGCTTGATACATACACCACTGATAACAAAGGTGAAATATTTAATATAACTGATTTTATTAAATGCTTTCAGCAAACTTTCGATGAAATCGGATACACAGGAGATGCTAAAAACATAGGCAGAGCAGGTGTTGTTAGGCTTAACAGTCTTGTTAATTTGTTTGATAATTATTATTCAATACCTGTTGAAGACTTATTGTCGAAGCCTACAATAATTGAATTGGCGGCAATAGAAAATGCTGAGCAAAAGGCGCTGATTATTTCATTACTTTTGCTATCAATTTTGTCTTATGTTAACGCTAATTATGTCGGCGAAGGCGGATTGAAGAATGTAATTCTCCTTGAAGAAGCACATGTGCTTTTGGATTCCAACGCAAATTCGGGTCAGGGTGAGGCTAATCCGAGTTCAATTGCACAGGGATTGATAAAGAGGATGCTTGCCGAGATACGTTCTTACGGAGTTGGACTGATTATAGCAGATCAATCACCAAGGAAAGTGGGAACAGATGTGGTTGCGTTAACCGATATGAAGGTTGTATTCAGACTTGTAGAAGCATTAGATAAACAGATTATAGCTGACAGCTCTAATATGTCGGTTTCTATGACACAGAGAATGTCAAAACTGAAACCGGGTGAAGCGTTTTTATTCTTTAATAAGCTTGATGAACCCGAAGAGGTTATTACTCCTGATTATCGCTTGGAAAATAATATCAGCATTTCTCTTTCGGATGAAGGAATAAAAAGCCTTTCAACTTACTGGAAAAACAAGCCGGAAATGCTTAAGCCATACCCTGAATGCAATGAAATTCATTATTGTAAGCAAACTTGTGATTATTCACAAAGAATTCTTGCCAGAGAAATAGCAAGAAGAATATATGTAAAAAATTTCAAACCTGACTCAACAGATTTTGAATTGGTTAAAAAAGTATTCTCAAGAATAAGTTTGCTTATTAAAAATGAGCTTAACGACGAACCGTATACACTGGAATTATTATCCTGTGTAAAGGTGCATTTGTGGAGAAGAATTAAGTATTCAACAAAAATTAAAATTAATGAAAAACTCATTGAAAATTCATTGAGAAAATAGAGGTGATCATATGTGCGATGACTTAGGAACGGAATTTTCTTCAGATATCGATACAAGTGATACCGGAGATTTTTCCGATGGCCTTGACACTGCCTCGGATGCTTCTTTTTCAGATGAAATAGAAGACATACCTGAAGATGACTTTTCAGACGATATGGTGGATGTGTCTGATGATCTCCCGGAAGATGATTTTGAGGACGATATGGTAGACGTGTCTGATGATCTCCCGGAAGATGATTTTGAGGATGATATGGAAGATGTATCGGATGATATTCCCGAGGATGAAATAGCTGACGATATACAAGATATATCAGACGATATTCCTGAAGAAGAATTCGTTGACGATATGGAAGACGTATCGGATGACATTCCCGAGGATGAAATAGCTGACGATATACAAGATATATCAGACGATATTCCCGAGGATGAAGTTGCAAATGATATAGAAAACACATCAAATGATATTTCTAATGCGTTGTATGATGATTTTAATGATTTTTCAACATCAAATAACGAAAATGATAATATTGAACAAAGTGAAATTAAATCATATGATAACTTGTCTGACTATATGAGTGATCATAATTATGGAATGGATGATTATGATACATATTCTCAAGATCCTGTATGGCGTGATTTGCATAGAAAAGAATTTCCGGATAGTGAACTTCCACCATTAACTCAAGAAAGTGCCAAAAGTCAGTTGTACGACTATATGACCGAACATAATTATGGTCAAGACGACTTTAATACATATTCACAAGATCCCAAGTGGCGTGATCTTCAAAGTGCAGCGTTTCCTGACTATGAATTGCCACCTTTAAATAATCTTGATAACATTGGCAATTGGAGCGACATACCTTCAGATTATTCATATCAAGACAATTTAGATATGGCTAATCCGAATTATGAAAATGGAACAGAATGGCAAATTAACTGTCAGAGATGTGTTCCAACATATGAGATGCGCTCTAGGGGATACGATGTTACTGCATTACCATGTACAGATTATAATGATTACTTGTCATATCATCCATACGATGTTTGGGATAACCCTGCAATATTAAATGCAACAGGCAACGGTTTGGATGATATTAGAACATCAATGGGTGATTGGGGAGATGGAGCAAGAGCTCAAGTTTGTTTACAATGGAACAACGAAATGGGTGGACATACATTTATGGCAGAACAACGAAATGGAGAAACGTGTTTTGTTGATCCCCAAACTGGCGAAACTGATGTGGGGTGGTATTTTGATGAAGCGTGTCCGAATAGTGTTACATATTGTAGAACAGATAAACTTATGCCTTCGTCTAAAATTTTGAATTGTTGTAAAGGAGTGAAAAAATGATTGATTACAAATCTGCAATTGAAATTGCAAAAAATTATTATCAACAATATGGAAATATGACTTTGACAAAAATATTCGATTCCAAAGATATGTGGATCATATATGCCAAACAATCAGAACAACCTATATTTAATAGTGTTGCTGTTTCAATTAGTAAAAGTAATGGTGAAGTAGGTAGCTTTGTTCTCCCGTCTCGTAAAAACTTTGAAATACTTAAATCGGCTAAAGAGATTGAATACAAGGAGGATTAATCATGGGATTATTCAATAACAAAAATCCAAACGAAGCCGCTTACGTTGGCGGCAAAAAGCATTTTACAGATGTAATTAAAAATTCAGGCCCTGGTGAACTTCTGCTTTGGAAACAGCCTGAGGAGGATTTCAATACAAATTCAACTCTTATTGTAATGCCCGGCGAAGAAGCAATCTTTATTAACGGAGGAAATATAGAGCAAGTTTTTACCAGTGGTACATATAAATTTAACACAAACAATTATCCTTTTATTAGTAGATTACGAAACGCTTTTTCAGGCGGAATTTCTACTTTTAATTGTGTTGTATATTTTGTCAGAAAGGCTGTTTCAATGGAAATCTATTGGGGAACGGATTCTCCGATTCAGGTTCGTGATCCTATTTTCCAAATTGCTTGTGATGTACAGGCTCGTGGCTCATATAAGGTTTCAATTGAAGACTCTGCAAAGTTTTTGACCTTGATGATTGGTAATAATGTTTTTTTGACAACGCAGGCTGAATTAACAAACTTCTTTAGAAGTCAATTCTTAATGCATATCAAGTCAAATCTTGCCAAAGCAATTAAAAACAGCGGTGAGGAATTAATCGGAATCAACGCACAGCAGGACTTGATTGCAGGTGAGTTGTCAAAAATTATTGCAGGTGTTTTTGATGAGTATGGAATATATTTGCAGGTATTTTCTATCGAGTCGATTGACGTTGTTGATAACGAGAACAGACAAAAACTTGAAGACGCAATTTCTTCAAAAGGTGTTATGGGCATTCTCGGCGATAATTGGGAACGCCAAAAGCAATATGAGCTTATGGGCGGTGCTGTAAGCAATCCGGGCGGATTGGCAGGCGCAGGAGCAGGTTTAGGTATGGGCATGGGCATGGGAGGTGCCTTTGCCGGAATGGCAGGAGGTATGTTTAATAATCAAGGAGGATTCAGCCAAGGAACTTCGGTTGACAATCCTCTTGAAAGACTCAATCAAAGCAATAATCAGCCTGTCAATAACGCTCAGTCTGATGAGCCTATACCTCAATTAGATCCCGTTGAAATATTAAAAAAACTTAAGCAAATGTTGGACTTGAATTTGATTACGCAAGAAGTTTATGATGAAAAATTAAGCGAAATAATGTCAAGAATGTAAGGAGGCGAATATGAAAAGTAATATTTATAAAATAATTTCCGGCCTGTTATTACCAATAGCTTTTATTGCGTTGTTCTTTATTATAGGCGGGACAGAACACGGAAAGACTTGCTGGATTGCTTTTGCTTCTGTGGTAATTTCATATGCAATGTTGATAGCTGTTCCGTTGTTTATACCGAATTCACAGAGTGCATATTTATTTGGTGTAACGAGCGGAACTGTTACAGGAGTTTTTTTCGCTATACAATTTGTTATTAGCATGATTTTTATGATTTCGGATTTTGAAAAGTGGAAAATAGCTTTAATCGTTGAAATGATTTTATTTGCAGGAGTTATTTTCTTGTTACTTCAGTTGGTTCAAGCGGATGAAATAACTGCAAAGAAAGAACAAAAGCATGAACAGGAAGTTTATTCTGTTAAAAATTTGGTGTTTAAGGCAAAGACGATTTTTGATGCTGCCACAGATGTTGAAATAAAAAAATATGCTAAAAGCGTTTATAATGAATTAAACACTTGCCAGACTTTAAGTAATTCTCAAATAAAGATGATTGACGAAACTATAAATCTTAATTTAGATAATTTAAGTCAATTTGCAATGGTCGGCGATGTAGAAAAAACCAAATCAGTAGCTTCATCGTTAATAACTCTAATTAAAAAAAGAAAAGTATTATCAAAGCAAGGAGAATGAGTATATGTATAAAATGTGTGAAAATTGCGGCTATTTTTATGATGATTCGGAGCATTCACAATGTCCTCAATGTTCATCTGGAAACAGTGAAGAAAATGCAATGCAAACTCAGACAAATAGCACTACAGAATATAGCGAAACACCTGTTTCAGAACCTGATTTAGAGTCTCGGGAAATTACACCAATGGACGATGAATATTCAGGCTTTGAATTTATTCCGTCGTCATCAAGTTCGACAAATAACGGTTCAACTGACAAAACTGATTCGGACAAACATAAAAAGCGTAAAAAAAATAGAGCTAATGGAGAGAAAAGTAGCTTAAGCAATTATAAAAAAATAGCTGCGATTGTTCTTTCTCTTATTTTGGTTATAACCGGTATCAGCGTAATTATAGCCGTTAACGTAAAACCTAAAATAAGAATTGATTTAAACGATTATGTTGTTACCGACGTTAGTTATATAAAACCTTTATCTGACAGCGACTTAGATATAACTTATTTTGACAACTATAGTTACGGTCCGGGTTTATACGTGTACGGATATAATAAATATGCTTATGTAAATGAATCCGAATTAAAAAATATAATTGATTGGGAAAGATTAATAGATGATTTAAACAGTAAATTAAATAAGAAATCAACAAAATATATGACTTTCTACGATTTCTTTGATTCGGACTCTTTCAGTTTTACAATCGATAAGTATAATAAAATATCCAATGGCGATGAACTTGATGTTTTAATAAGACCGGAACCGAATCATTCGAGAAATGTGACGAGCGGCGGTAACGCTACCAGCGAAGAGGAGAGCATGGGAATCAAGACATTTGGATATTCTGCTGACCCCGTAACGTTCACAAATGGAAAAGTAAAAATTGAGATCTGTCCTATTGAGGTAAGCTTTGCTATATCTAATTTGGAAGAAGGAGTAGTGATTGATCCATTTAAATATGTAACATTTATCAGCTATGGTGCTGATGGTTATGCAAGTGTCGGTTGTTCTGTCGATAAAGATTTGGATGAGGAAATTCCGCTTACAAATGGACTTAGAGCAAAGTATTATAATGATACAACACTTGCAATAGAAAAAGATGATTACATAATTACTAAAATCTCATTCTTCTTCGATTCAAAAACAAAATCAACTAACAATTATAAAAACGGCGATAAGGTATATATGCAGTATTCGTGCTCAAACGATGTTTTAGAAAAAGACTATAATGTGCTTTTAGAGTCCAATAAAAAGGAATTTGTATTTTCGAATTTGGGCAAATTTGCTACCAAGTCTACAGTTATCAATTCTGAAGATCTCGAATTGTTAAAAGCTGAAGCCGCTAAAAGAATCAATGATAGATACGGTTCAGGCAGTTCAATGTCCAATTTTAAGTATGACTCTGCTTATATCGCCGATTTAAAAGATTTATCAAATAGCAGTAGCTTTCATAATGCTCTTTACTTAGTTTACTCATATACATATACAAGTTGGGGCGGTGCTACTGAAACAAGATATTTGTATTGTAGGTTTAGGGATTTAATAATCGACGATTCAGGAAGGATGAAGTTCTTGCCGGAAGAATATTATGATAATTCAGATTCATCTTACGAAAGCGTAGAAGAGATACTTTCGAATAAACTTGGAGAGGAATACAACGTTACAAAATTATAATCCTTTAAAGGACAATGAAACAAGTCAACAAAAAAGACGGCATAAGTAAAGTAGTCAATACTTTGTAGACACAAAAAAGAATTAAGCTGCCAGATCAATTCTATATTGAACTGGTGGCTTTTTATTTAGTTTTCTAATAGGT
>SFGA01000063.1 GCA_004556705.1 Ruminococcus sp.
CGGCGGTCTTTTGCCCGCCTTTTCTGTCTTTGCTAAAGCCTTTTTTAACCCCCAGTAGAACTGGGGGATTTTTTCCACGTATAAATACACCATAAAAAAGGCACCCGAAAGCGGGTGCCAAAAATGATGATGTAATTCAGTTTTCCTGCTTCTTCGGCAGCACAAGCTTTGCCTGCATTGCCAGTACCAAAAGCTCGGTTTTGTTCGCACAGCCCACTTTCTGATAAATGCTTTTCAGGTGGGTTTTGACCGTGCTTTCCTCAACAAACATTTTCTCTGCCGTTTTTTTAAGACTGATGCATTCCACTAAATTATGCAGAACCTCTTTTTCCGTCTCGGTAAGAGCGCTGATCGTAGTATCGCCCAGCTCCACATCGGGGGCTTCCTCGGGCCAATAGCATCTTCCGTCTATGGTACGATCCATAACCTCCAAAAGCTCAATGGGACTGAAATCCTTAAACCAAAAGCTGTCCGCTCCCGCCGCTTTTGCGTCTTTTAATGCCTGCGGGTCTGTATAGGAAGTGGTAACGATAATCTTGATTTTCGGACAGCTTTTTTTGATTCTTTTCGTTGCCTCAATTCCGTTTTCGTTTTTCGCTGTGTTGATATCCATCAGTACAAGGTCAATATGCTTTGCCGTACAAACCATGATCGCATCGGCGGCGCTGACAATTGTGTCAACCAATTCATAGCGGTCAGCAGCTGCCTGAATATCTGCACAGTAGGCTTTATGTATGTTTCTTTCATCGTCCACAATCAATACGCGCGTCATAATGAATTCCCTCCTTTGGTATACTCGGGAAGAGTTAATGTCAGCGAATAAAAAGGCAAGCTCTGCACGGTCATAATTCCGCCGGATCTTTCGATTCGTTCTCTGAGGGAAGTAAGCCCGCCTCCCTCAATAATTTCCTGCTTGGGCTGCGTTCCGTTATTCGTATAAACGGCAGATATCTGTCCGTTTGCATTCGTGATTGTCAAGGTCAACAGGTTCGCACCGGCATGATTCAGGGCATTGGTTACACATTCCCGCAGAGCAACGATCAGCAAATACGCCGTATGCGTGTCCTGTGGCATTGTACCGTGAATTTGTACATCGACACCGATGCTTTTTGCGATTCTGACCACTTCATCGCAGGCATCCGGCTCATCTTCAGCCGCGATCTCATCCCTTAAAGCACATAAGCTGCTTTGCCACAGTTCGAGGAACTGCGCTTTTTTATCATGTGGGAAATCCTGTACCACATACTGACGGGCAGAGAGCAGGCAATTTCCCATTTTATTATGTACGCGCATTTTGGCGGTCAGGATTTCCTGTTGGCGGGTGATTTCTGCAATGTTTTCCGAAATACGCTGTACCTGAGTAATCATCTCTTCCAGTTCCGCATTGCGCTCTACAAGCTCTTCCTGTAAATTATATAGCTTTGTAAATTCAGTCGCTGTAAATTGCGTGTATTTTATACCGGCTTCGCTTTTCACTACGGTGTCGGAAAATGCCCATACCGTTCCGTCAGGCATACGATAGCCGTTTTTTTCTTTGATTTTCATGACTTCCACGCCCTTTGCGGGAGAAACAAGGGCTGATTTTAATTCTTGCTGCATCTGCAAATCTTTTCCCAATAGCTGATAAGCCAAGCGATGCATCTGCGTATTGCAGAGTACCGGCAAACCGCTTTCCGAAAAGAAACATATTCCTGCCGGCAATGTGTCGAAGGTCTCCTTGACGGAATTCAATGTAAGCATTTCTTTTGCCTTGCGTGATTCCGAAATAATACTTACGGCTGTGTAGATACCGATAAGCAACCAAATCAGCAGAATTGCGGCTACGGGCGCGTCCTTCAGACAACCGCTGTCATTGTGCACGCTGTTACCCAAAAGCGGCATAGCGGCAAATATAAAAGCCGTCGGCAGCAGATTCAGAAGAAGCAGCCGTATTTTCTTATGCATATAAAGCATAAACAAATAACCAAATTGATACAGGTTCAAAAGAAGCATGAAGCAGAGAATGAATGTTTTCCATCCGCCGGGAAGGTCAATAAAGCTGATCATTTGCCGTCACCGTCCCCTCGTGCAACGAAATATGTCAAAAGATAATCGTTTTCTTCCTCCTGTTCAATCCTGAAACCAGAGTCAAATTGAAACGTCATTTCCGTTGTCAGATGGAGGCTGATACACATCTCAAAACCGCTTTCCGCCGTTCTTAAAAATACCGCAATGGAATTGATACAGGAAAAGGTCTTTTGGAGAACCGATTGAAAAGCATCATAAAGCTGTATGCTCTCTGAAAGTGATATATTTCCTTGATCTTCCACATAACAACTTCCGGTTACGCCTTGCAGTTCCAGTGCAGAAACAGACTCCTGAAAGCAATATCCCAGCTCAGCCATACGGATTGTATCCTGGGTTTCGGAAATAAACAGAAGATTGTTTCGACGTTTGAAATATGCGCCGATCAAAGTTAATTCCGCAAGAAGCTCTTTTTCATTTTCCGGTTTATCTTCTTTGCATAAAGCCCAAACCAAATCCTGCATCTTTTTCAGTTGAGGAGCCGTTTCAAGCTGCATACGGTTATACAACCGGTTTGCTTCCAACAGATGCGCTTTCTGCTTGTTGGTTCGGTTTTCCTCCCGAATGAGAGTATGCCGCTCATTGAGTGTTTTGTTAATATCCTGCAGCTCGGATATCGCTTCTGCAATTTCCGAAACATCGTCCGTCCAAAATGCATATCCGCCGCAAATCTCCGATGCTGAAAGGCGAATATGGTCTTTCAGCATAATCGGTTCGCTTGTATTTATTTCACGTATTTCAGGGAACGCAGCGGCTCCCTTACTTGCCATTTGTAAATGATATTCTTTATCTGTGATATACACCGGAAGATCAGACGCAAAAAACAATTCTTTATAATGTGTGTTGGACTGAATCAGCCCACAGGCAATACAACTTTCAAAAATTGCGGCAAATGTGAGGCACTGAAAAGCCGTAATATCCGGTATATAGTTTTTTACAAAGCCGGAGCCGCTTGCATACAGAACACCGTACAGAACCGCTATGCCTGTCGGAACAAAAGGCAGCCACAGAATTTTGCGGGTCTTGGGAAGCCGGCATTTATAAAGCAGGATTCCGATAGCAATCAATGCACAGACAATCTCCCAGCCAATCACAAGGGGATATAAGTTTTGATAGGTATAATCCTCATCTGTAAATACGGGAGCGTTTTCCGGAAAAGCAAAAACAAGCTGATGCAAATCATTTGTCAGAACAAACAGTGTAAAGATAAAAGTAAGTATTGTTGCCGGAATCAACCATTTTGACATGCGGGAATTTTCCGGCTTACCGATAGATGCCGAAACAAAAATCGAAAAAAGCGGTACAAAAAGCATAGGTATGTAATAACAATACCACAGTATGCGGTTTATATTCGGATCAACAACAAAATAATATTTAACCGTCCTGATAACCATCCACAAGATGAGGAAGAAGGCCACTGACGATAAATACCTTCGGGTGTTCTTCGGCACAATCCGCTGACGCACCGAAAATCTCCATGCAGCAAACAAACCGATATAGATGGATGATCTGATCAGTCCCAAAAGTATACCGTTTTCAGTTCGAAGTATGGATTCGGTATTGGCATGCTCACATATTGTAGCTATCACGATAAGCAACGATATTACGAGGCCAATACGCAAATAGTTTTTATTCGGTCTCGTCACGGCATTCACCTCGCTTTTTCTTAAAATGCACTGTATTTCCACACAAATTGTATGCAGATACAAAAATCCATTTTGTATTATATCATATTTTCTGACAAATTTCAATCCGTCCCTTGTATTGGTGATCTTCACTCGCAAAATGTTGTCATCCCACCTGCTAAGTTGATAATCTGTTTATTCTGTTTTTTTGCGTACAGGACTGTCTGATATGCTCCTCCGCTTTTCCGTTCAATGCAGCACAACACTAAATCGGCTCTGTCAACCATCTCACGATTGCGAATCTGCATTGCGGCTTTGAAATGCGCCGCCGAGGAACTTTGGCATATCTCCACCTCGTCGTAATACTCTTGAAAGGCTTCTTCATTCTTTTCATACTCAGCCGACAGATAAGGAAGTACAAGAACAAGTGCGCTATTGTCATCACGATAATCTCTTTTGACACGGCGAACCGTTGAAGAAACAAGCTGATCAAATTCTCCGTTTCGTCCAACTAAAAACTCAACATATTCCTTATTTTCAAGCAGGCTTCGTATGTGTTCTTCCAACTTTTCTTCTAACTCAAAAAGATTGTAAATTTCTCTATGACCGAAAAAACATACAGTATAAGTGTTCATAAATAATCTCTCCCAATAAAATACCCACCGAACCTCTTGGTGCGGTGGGTTATCTTATAATGACTCGACTATCTTTTTTTCAAGTCCTTGCGGACACGGTAAGCCGGAAACTCTTACATATAGCGAGAGTTATGCTGCTTTATTAAAATAAATGTGTGTATAGCGGTCATTTAAGATTCTGTTGGTTCGTTTCCGTTATTTCAGTCATTATATCATATATAAACCCATATTACAAGAGTTTTACAGCCACACAACCAACAGTTTTGTAGTATGTATGGGTTAAAATATTATAAAGGCGGTGAGATTATGGATGAAAAGGACTTTGCATTGCGCCTTGCACAGCTCCGTGAAAAGAAAAATGTGTCTGCAAGGGAAATGAGTTTAGCCATCGGACAGAACGCAGGATATATCAATAATATCGAATCGGGGAAATCCTTACCCTCGTTACCGGGCGTTTTTTATATATGCGATTACTTGGGTGTTTCTGTTAGTGATTTTTTTGATCTTGGCTCAAATAACCCAAACAAGTTAGATTCCATTATTAAAGATATGAAGAAATTGGATGATCAACAGCTTGATACGATTGCAAATCTTGTAAAAGGTTTGATTAAAAGGTAAATATGTAGAGAAGATGCCACCCTCGAAGGGCGGCATCTTTTTTAGTATTGTGGAACGCCATAGCCGAGCACCTCATAATGACCGACAGGATACTGATTTACTCTTACACTATCACCGGAGTTACCCTCAACGGTATAGACAATCCCGTTCTCCACTTTCTGAACGATACCCGTATGGTCAGATAGACCGTCTTGCGGTCCTGACGAACCGTCGGGAGAATCCCAGTCAAAGAAGATAATCATACCGGGAACCGGCTCGGCAGAACCGTCCATCCATTGACCTCTGTCTTTGAACCACTGCACACCGTTTACACATCCTGCATATTTCGGGATAACGCCCGTGTCGATATATCCGCACTCATTCGCGCACCAGGATACAAAGCAAGCACACCACTCCACACGGGAGCCGAAGCCATACCAAGACCAGTAAGGCTCGCCGCCCACATTGCCGATCTGCGACAAAGCAACGGTTACGATTTGGTCGTCGCTTGCGGTAATGCCGTAAAGCACAGATGACCACAAGGAATTATTCTTGTCTTGCAGAAGCTCGATCAGATAATCCTTTTGCTCCTGATTGAAGCCGTACTGTGCCGCCATTTCGTCCACCGTTTTATGCGATACTGTTATATATAAGTAGGTTCTCGTAACGGTGGTTTCGGTCTGCACGATATTTCCGTTTCCGTCATCGGTTTCGGTTATGACCGTTTCAGACTTGCTTTCCGTCCGTGACGATATGCTGTTCATCTCCCAAAATATATCTTTGAGAAGCTGCTTTTTGCTATCGTCCATACTTCTTTCCAGACAGCACGGCTGCCCGACATTTCAAGAACATCATAGGTATTGCCGTTTCGGATTTCCAACAGCTTGTTATCATATTCTGTGTTGATTTCCTGAACAGCAGTCTGCATAGACTGTCCCGTTCCTGAGTCCTCTCCTGAAAAGAAGATACCGAACACCGAGCCGATGATAGCGGCGATCAGGCAAATTACGATAATCACAACAACCGCAACCCAACCTCCGGCAGCTATTGCGGCGACAAGCGCTTTAATTCCGGCAATAATCGCTTTTACTGCGGCAATCGTAGCCTTTACTGCCGCCTTAACACCGGCAACGACCGCCTTTGCCGTAGCTTTTGCGGCTTGGGCGGCTTTCTGAGCTGCTTTCGCACTTGCCTTTGCGGTTTTCTGTGCCGCTTTTGCAGCCTGCTGTGAGGTCTTAATTGCTGTCTTTGCGGTTTTCTCGGCAGTCTTAATGGATTTCGTCGCCGTCTTTGCAGAGCCTTTGCCGACCGTCTTTATCTTTTTCTTTCCGGCTGAACGAGCAGACTGCTTTACGGTTTTCTCTGCTGATTTTTCCGCAGTCCTGACCGTTTTGCCGCCGATATTCTGAGATTGCTTCTGCAAAGCCTTTTCAGCCCGTTTTGCCTTGAAATTCTGAATACCGTCCTTTGTCTTGTAGATATTTTCCTTTGTGGTTTTCACGCCTTTCCGTCCGGCTTTGTCAAATTGATGTGCGCCCTCGTGAACGGCAGTGTCAACTCCACGCTCGAACCTATCCGCAGCATATTCATCGGCGGAATTTTCGGCGGCAGATGTGCTGTGTTCGGCTTTATCTTTGGTAGAGATATACGCTTGTTTCATTCGCTGCCCGGCTACGGCAGCTTTGTCAATGGTCTTTATTGTACCTTTGACCGCATCTCTTGTTTTAATATCAGCCATATAATAAACCTCCCTTCGTGGAAAATTAGAACGCAAAACAAGGTGAAAAGGTATAAACACCTTAACCCCTTGACCTTTGCATATAAAAAGTGGCTTGAAATAAGGGTTTTCGGCGGTCTAATTGTCCACGGCCGACCTCTTATTTCGTTGATATTTCGCCTTGTTTTTCAGGTACATTATCCTTGCACACTCAGCACAGTATTTCTGCCTGTTACTGTGCTTTTCAATAGGAACACCGCACCTTTCACAAACGGTTTTTGCCCTCGACATCAATATCTCTGCTTCCAGCTTTGGCTCTGCGGGCAATACCGCATTGCGGAAGTATTTGCAAAGCAGAGAGTAAGAAATAGACTGAACGCATACGCAGGGTTCTCCGTCATCAAGGAGCAGACAGTTTCCTCCGTCATAGTTTGCACAAAGACGCTTTATCAGGGCATTAGCTTTGTATCTCTGTCGCCCCGTCATTTGAGGGAGCATTGCTACCACCGCTTTCTGTTACTTTCTTTGCTACAACGACAAGCCTGCTGTTCTGACCGGAATACTCACAGGTGGATAGCGTGATGAGCTTATCACCGTATTCGGCAGAAACGCCCGTATCGTAGAAAGCCTTTTCTTTGGCTCTTTGGATATACCCGTCAAACTGCTCTTTTGTTGCTGCGTCCACAAACTGATAATACCTAAACTCATTTTCCGAGCCGGTATAAACCGCCGTCTTGAAAACAGCGATAACCTCATAGGTCTGTTTCACACAAAGCGTATCAAAGCGGAAGGTCTTGTGTTCCTCCCAAAATTCCTTGCTTTTGAACTTTTCAAGGTCGGAAAACATTGTACCGTTCTTCATATGATGACCGTAAACAATCAGGTTGTCCGACGGCTTATTCACATCACAGCTTTCGCTCATATAGGGACAGCCGTAATCGGTGTATTCCTTGTCAAAGCCGTGCTTCAGATAGAAGTTCGGCTCCTGCGGCGACTGCATAACGGGATAGTTGATTTGCGTACCGTCAATTCTTATCCACCCCACAATATCGCTGTTCTGCTCAAAGAGCTTTGTGTACTCAGAGAGCATTATCGCTTTCCCCTCCGTAGCTTCGACACTCTCGTTTGTTTCGCTTTCCTCTACGATTTCCGCAAGACTGTCGTAGATTTTCTCCTGCGTATGAGCTTCCTTGAAATGACGGTATATCATCACTCCGCTGAACATCATCACAAGCAGAAAAAAGCAGATGATTGAAACATAGATATTCTTTTTCATTGCGTTTCCTTTCCGAAGCCGAGAGAGAGCTATGCGCTCTCTCCGGGCTTCGTGGTCATCAAACTGCCGACTTTCAGGAGTCCGTGTCCTGCTTCGACATTGGTGATATAGGACATCTGAAGATCGGAGATATTCAGAAGCTCTGCCAGCTTCAATCTGTCGGTTGAAGCCTGATTGAGCATAATGATGAACTCGGAGTTGGCAAGCATCGTCCTCGCCGTATGGCTCTGCAAAAGGTCATCCACATTCTGTGTGATGCCCGTCGCATAGGCTCCGTACTTTCTTACACGCTTCCAAAGGGTAAAGAGGAAGTTTGCACTGTACTCGTGCTGGAAAAGCAGGTAAATCTCATCAAT
>SFGA01000064.1 GCA_004556705.1 Ruminococcus sp.
ATTTTTCGGCGGTCTTTTGCCCGCCTTTTCTGTCTTTGCTAAAGCCTTTTTTAACCCCCAGTAGAACTGGGGGATTTTTTCCACGTATAAATACACCATTAAAAACGGGCGAACACAGTTCGCCCCTACGATATAATATAAAAATATAATTATTTGTAACCGTTGATTTGCTGTGATTTAACGGCGGCAGCAAGCCACCGCCCTACCACGTCGTCGTTTGCACCGTATCAAAATGCGGACGGGGTCAAGCCCAGTCCCTACGGTCGCATAAATTTTCAAATTTGTTGAATCACAGGCTCCCTCTGACGAGGGAGCTGTTGAGCGTAGCGAAACTGAGGGAGAGATAATGAAAATTTGCTGTTTATTGCTTTTTCTCCCTCAGTCATTTTTCTGCGAAAAACGACAGCTCCCTCGTCAGAGGGAGCCTTAAGTTTCGTCTGCTTTTCAATTTGATAACAGCCGATAATTGTTTTGTTTTTATTGGTTTGTGCGGACAACCGCAAGGGTTGTCCCTACGGTACTATATTAAATTTAATCTTCTTTTTTGTTCTCGCCGTTTTCTTTTCTCTTTTCGATAATGTAAGCGTGAACATTATCTGCAAGCTCGCCGTAGATTTTGAACTTCTTTCTGAATACGATAAGCGAAGCCGTAAGGAACACTATCGGAGCACCGAAAGCAAGCACGCCGATACCCGTCTTTGTGCCGTTTGTGAAGCTGCCTGCCTCATTCTGTGCATTGTAGTTCATTGCCCAAAGTGTGCCGAAAAGAACGATTGTCTGAATGGTATATGCCATCTTCTGCAAGAAGCCTTTCATTGAGAACGTGATACTCTCGTTTCTCACGCCGTTCTTATACTCGCCGTAGTCGACAATATCCGCCAAGAAAATAGTCTGTGAGACGAACATTGAGGAAATACCGATAGAAGCGATAATATAGCAAATATCGAGTACGATAGGCAGCTTTATGAATGCGCCGAACAACAGCATCAACGCATAGCCTAAGATTGAGAATACAAGCGAAATCGTATATGTGGTACGCTTTGAAAACTTCTGTGAAAGCAACGGAACTACCAAAAGTCCGAGGATTGAACCCACCGCACCTATCGTGCCGAACAAGGACTGCTTTGTCGGGTCGCCGAGAGCGTCCGAGAAGTAGTAAGCCGCTGTCGAAGAGGTAAGATACCAGCCTGCGTTTGAAAGCATTGCAAAGACCATAAATACAACAAGCTGATCGTTTGACTTGATAACGTTGAAAATCTGCTTAAAGCTGAATTTCTGTTTTTCATTATATACAACGTTGGTTTCCTTTGTTGTGAGGAAGCAGACAAGTGAGAAAAGCACCAATGCGACACCGCATATAATTGCCCATCTCGAAAAGCCCGAAGCCGAATAGCCCTTATCGGTTTTCTGCTCAAGGTCGCTTGAAAGCAAGGGGCAGATGATGGGAGTCAAAATCGAAATGATACCCTGACCTACGCCCGAAAATGTTCTTGCAACGGTTGCGACGAGGTTTCTTTCCTTTTCCTCACTTGTGAACGACGGAATCATTGACCAATAAGGAATATCGGCCATTGTGTTTGTCATACCCCAAAGGACATACATAACGGCAATGTAGATATAAAGCTTCATTCCACTCATACCGAACGAGGTGAAGAGCAAGGAAAGAACGACAGCGTTTGACAATGCTCCTATTAAAATCCACGGACGGTATTTACCTAATTTTGTTTTGGTATTATCAACGATAGTACCCATCATTGGGTCGTTAATGCCATCCCAGATTCTTGCGATAGGCGTTAATATAAGCAAAAACGCCTCGGGAAGATTGAGCACGCTCGACAGATAATACGAAAGGTATGTGTAGAACATACCGTAGCTCAGGTCAAGACCTATTGCACCGACGCCGTAGCCCAATTTTCCTTTGATAAATTTAAGTTGTTCCTTCATTTTTCCTGTCCCCCGATGTTTTTGTCTTTATGCGTAATGCCGCCTGCATACAGCCTGCAAGCACGGAAAAGCACAGAATTTGTTTGGGCGTGCACAAGGTGTTGTCAAACAATGACATCACCGCAAAGCCCGAAAGTGATGAAAGAAAAGCTATACCGTAGCTTCTGTACCACCCTGTCATACGGCAGAGCTTGAAAAAATCATAAGCCATTACCGAAAGCAGCACACCAAACAGACCTAAGCCTATTATTCCGCCCTCGGCAAGAACTTCGATAAACAGATTGTGCGAGTGTGAAAACTCAAGTCCGTTTTCAAAAAGATAACCCGTAACATTATTATAGCCTGCACCGACGCCCAAAAGGAAATTGTCCTTTATAAGTCCGAACGTACAGCCCCAAAGTCCTATCCTGTAATTGGTCGAAAGGTCCTGCGACGCCGCAACACCTCTTCGTTCAAAAATCGTTACCATTATTATAAGCGAAGCCGCCGCCGCAAGTCCCGACATAAATTTAGCCGGCTTTTTGCCTGCAAACGAAAGCACCATAAACGATACGATAATCGCAACCGCCGCACCCCTTAAAAATGTAAAGAGTATGCCGAAGAAGATGAGCAATGAGCATATTATTGAGAACGCACGCCGCTTTTTCGTTGCGGTATAGAAGCAGCAATACGCCGCTATCGGAAATACCATTACAAGAAATGTTGCAAAAATCAGCGGATTTTCAAAGCAAGCGGCTACCCTATCCCTGACCTCCTCAAAGAAGAAATCATAATTTATCAATCCGTAAACAAATTCGTCAAGTTTTTGATAAAGCGGGTTCGGAAACAAATCAGAACGTCCGACTGCCATAAAGCACATCTGAATTATGGCGATTATCGAGTTCGCAGCTGCCGTACCGACAAGGCAAAGCATAATATTCTCAATTTTCTCCCTCGTGTCGCAAAGCGAGATAATTGTCATAGCGCAAACCGTCGCACCGATCCAAATAATTCCCATCATAACGGAAGCCTTCGGAACTTTTGCCCAAAAGGCGGTTACGGCGAGATACACGGCGTAGACCGACATAACGATAAGAAACTTATCTCCCTTTAAGCTGATACGCTCCGTGTTTTTCCTTGTAACACAAAAGACAAAGACCACAAACGGTATGATAACCGTCAGATACTCGGGCAAGAGTGCGCCGAGAAACAGCGAAACCGCCAACAGCTTATATGCGACGGGGAAGCTCTTATCCTTTAGAAATTGCGGAATCAAATACATCAACCCCAAAATTGAATTACCGATATATATTATCATATTTTCGGCAAAAATACAATAACAATTAAAGGAACAAAAAATGTGGGACACTAAACGGATTATTGCTTATTTATTACAAATTTATGAATTTTTGGAAAAGTACTTGATTTTTTTTCGTAATCGGCTAAAATATATATTAGCACTCGGGGTTAAAGAGTGCTAATGAACGTATTTTATTTTTTTGGGAGGAATCTTATATGACAATCAAACCACTTGCTGACAGAGTTGTACTCAAGTCAGTTGAACTCGAAGAAACCACAAAAAGCGGTATCATTCTTGCCGCTTCCGCACAGGAAAAGCCTCAGGTTGCAGAGGTTGTTGCAGTAGGCCCCGGCGGCGTTATTGACGGCAAGGATATTAAAATGTACGTCAAGGTCGGCGACAAGGTAATCACAAGCAAATATTCAGGCACAGAAGTTAAAATTGACGACGTTGAATACGTTATCGTTCGTCAGTCAGACATTCTTGCAGTTGTTGAATAATTATTGGAGGTAATGAATTATGGCTAAACAGATTATATACGGCGAGGAAGCTCGCAAGGCTTTACAGTCCGGTATCGACAAATTGAGCAACACAGTTAAAATCACGTTGGGACCTAAGGGCAGAAACGTTGTTCTTGACAGAAAGTACGGCGCTCCCCTTATCACAAACGACGGCGTTACAATCGCTAAAGAGGTTGAGCTTGAGGACGCATTTGAAAATATGGGCGCTCAGCTCGTCAAAGAGGTTGCTACAAAGACAAACGACGTTGCAGGCGACGGTACAACAACCGCTACCTTACTTGCACAGGCTCTCGTTCGTGAGGGTATGAAAAACGTTGCCGCAGGCGCAAATCCGATGGTAGTTAAAAAGGGTATGCAGATGGCAGTAGACGCTGCTGTTAAGGCTATCAAGGCAAACGCACAGCCCGTTAAATCTTCAAGCGACATTGCAAGAATTGCTACAATTTCGGCAGCAGATGAATTTGTCGGCAAACTCATTGCAGACGCTATGGAAAAGGTTACCGCTGACGGCGTTATCACTATCGAGGAGTCAAAGACCTCCGAGACTTACTCCGACGTTGTTGAGGGTATGCAGTTCGACAGAGGCTACATTTCGCCCTATATGGTAACAGATACAGACAAGATGGAAGCTGTTATCGACGACGCTTACATTCTTATCACAGACAAGAAGATTTCTTCAATTCAGGAAGTTCTCCCCTTGCTTGAAAAGATTTTGCAGGCAGGCTCAAAGCTTGTTATTATCGCAGAGGACGTTGAGGGCGAGGCTCTTTCAACAATCCTTGTCAATAAATTGAGAGGCACATTCACTTGCGTATGCGTTAAGGCTCCCGGCTTTGGCGACAGAAGAAAGGAAATGCTTCAGGATATCGCAATTCTTACAGGCGGTCAGGTAATCACATCAGACCTCGGTCTTGAGCTTAAGGACACAGATATTCCTATGCTCGGTAGGGCTAAGCAGGTTAAGATTACAAAGGAAACCACCACTATCGTTGACGGTGCGGGCGACAAGGACAGCATCAAGGCCAGAGTTTCACAGATCAAGAGTCAGATTGAGGACACAACCTCTGAATTTGACCGTGAGAAGCTTCAGGAAAGACTTGCAAAGCTTGCAGGCGGCGTAGCTGTTATCCGTGTAGGTGCTGCTACCGAAACCGAAATGAAAGAAAAGAAGCTTCGTATCGAGGACGCTCTTGCAGCTACAAAGGCAGCTGTTGAAGAGGGCTGCGTAGCAGGCGGCGGCGTTGCTCTTTTGAACGCTATCCCCGAGGTTGAAAAGCTCCTTGATACAGACGATGCTGACCTTAAAACAGGTGTCAACATTGTTGTTAAGGCTATCGAAGAGCCTGTTAGACAGATTGCTCGTAACGCAGGTCTTGAAGGCTCTGTTATCGTAAATGAAATCGTAAACAAGAACAAGAAGGGCTACGGCTTCGACTTCGGCAAGGAAGAATATGTTGATATGTTCAAGCAAGGTATTCTTGACCCTGCTAAGGTTACACGTTCGGCTCTCCAGAACGCAGCTTCCGTTGCGGCTATGGTTCTTACAACCGAGTCACTTGTAACAGACATCCCCGACCCGCAGGCTGACGCAGCAGCTGCTGCAGCAATGGCACAGGGTGGCGGAATGTATTAATCCGACATCCTGACGGAACAATAATTAAAGCTCTAATTGACAAAGGCTGAGTGTTAATAAGGCAGTTTTGCTTCAAAACAACATCTTTTTGCGCAATAATTCGTTAAACCCCGCAGATATGCGTTAGCATTATCTGCGGGGCTTTTTGGCAAAAGCATAATGGATTTTTATGCGAGAAACCAATACTTCCTTATGAACACTCAGCCAAAGCTTTTTGTTATTTTGTTATGCTGTGTAATTTTTTACGGTGTTTTAATGCTCTCGGAATGTAAGCTTTTATACTTTTCCTTTGTGGCAAGTCCGCCCCGTATATGCCGTTGCGCCTTGTTCTCGTCAAGCACCCTGCGAACTTTCAAATAAAGCGCATAATCGCTCTTTTTAAGCCTTTGCGAAACGTCCGTATGAACGGTGCTTTTGCTTATTCCAAACGCCTTTGCGGTGCTTCTGACGGTTGCATTGTTGGTAATTATGTATTCGCCAAGCTCTGCGGCACGGTCATCAACTGTATAATTCAAAACTAAAACCCTCCTTTACATATCAGTAATAGATATGCAAAAAAGGGTTTTTATATTCTTTATTTCGTCAAATTACTTTGTGCCGAAAATTCTGT
The DNA here is from genome assembly GCA_004556705.1 of Ruminococcus sp. Taxonomy (GTDB): domain Bacteria; phylum Bacillota; class Clostridia; order Oscillospirales; family Acutalibacteraceae; genus Fimenecus. The sequence continues at coordinate 5,988 of SFGA01000064.1, forward strand.
CGCCTGCGTCTCCGAGACCGGGAACGATATACTTATGCTCGTTGAGACATTCATCACAAGCAGCGCAGAAGATTTCAACGTCGGGATGAGCGAGCGAAAGAGCCTCAATTCCCTCGGGAGCTGCAATGATGCACATAAATTTGATTGATTTCGGATTATATGCCTTAATCTGATTTATAGCGTCAATAGCAGAGCCGCCTGTTGCAAGCATCGGATCGATAACGAAAACCTCACGCTGTGAAATATCCGACGGAAGCTTGCAGTAATAAGGAATGGGAAGTGCTGTTTCGGGGTCACGGTACATACCAATATGACCAACCTTTGCCGACGGTACAAGTGAAAGAACGCCGTCAAGCATACCCGTACCTGCACGAAGAATCGGTACGAAAGCGAGCTTTTTACCTGCGATTACTCTTGCCTTTGCAACCGCTACGGGTGTTTCAACATCAACCTCCTCAAGCGGAAGATCTCTTGTTGCCTCATAGCAAAGGAGAGCTGCGATTTCGGAAATAAGCGCCCTAAACTCCTTAGAGCCCGTGTTTTTGTCCCTCAAAATGCTAAGCTTATGCTGAATAAGCGGATGATTTGTAATTGTAATGTTTGCCATTTTCATTTCCTCCATATTCTTCTTTTCATTTACCACAATAATTATATACCACTAAAAATTTAATTACAAGTTATTTTTGAGCGTTTTCGATATCTTTGAGCTGATCTATTCTTCTCCGGTGTCTGCCGCCCTCAAATTCGGTGTTCAGGAAAACCTCCACAAGCTCGAGTGCAAGACCTGCACCGACAACTCTGCCGCCCATGCAAAGCACATTTGCATCATTGTGAAGCCTTGTATATTTTGCGCTGAAATAGTCCGAGCAGCAAGCGGCTCTGATACCGTTTACCTTGTTTGCCGCCATAGAAATACCGATTCCCGTGCCGCAGCAAAGGATACCCTTGTTGCCCTCGCCTGCAACGATTTTGTCGCAAGTCTTTTTGGCAATAAGCGCATAGTCAACCGAGTCGGCGGAATACGTACCGCAATCCTCGTACTCTATTCCCTTTTCGTCAAGATATTTTTTGATGGACTCCTTAAGCTCAAATCCACCGTGGTCAGCTCCCAAATAAAGCATAATTTATTCTCCTTTGTTTTTTAATTTATTGTTAAGCTCTCTCTGCGCCTGCGGCAGCCTCAAATAAACCGGCAAAAGTTCATTCGCACCGACAGTTTTTTCACCCGAGAGAATTTTATCATACGCAATAAGCGCAACGCTCGACGCCTTCGGGAAACGTCTTTGCTCGTCAGCCGATATGACTTTTGAAAGCTCGCCCGACAACCTTTCAAAGCACATTTTTGCGCCGTCGCCTGCAAAAACAACAGGCTTGTCAAGTCCTTTGAGTTTTTCGAGCAATTCGTCAATCAAAATTGCCTCGTCGGGAAACAACCTCTCCCCTTTCAAGAACGAAGCCGTATAAACCTGATTGCATCTTGCGTCCATAACCGCACACACAACCGCATTTTCGTCCCTAAACGGATAAGCGATAGCCTCCAGCGACGACACGGCAAAGCACGGTGTAGCAAAGCTGTCTGCAAGTCCTTTTGCCGCCGCAACGCCTATCCTCACGCCCGTAAACGAGCCGGGACCTGCGCTGACGCTGATGACATCGACATCACGAACAGCCGTATTTGTATTTTTAAGCACACTCTCAACCATAGGCATAAGAGTTTGTGAGTGAGTAAGCCCCGTGTTGAGGAAGCTCTCTGCAATAAGCTTTCCGTCCTCAATCAAGGCTGCACCTGCGCTCAGGGATGAACATTCAAGCGATAAAATTTTCATATTTCAAAATCACATCCGTCAACGGTAATTATTCGGTCGTCGTCGCCCTCGCCCTTTTCGATAGTAACCCTAACGGTGTTATCGGGCAAAGCGTTTTCTATATTTTCGCTCCACTCGACGCAAAGCACGCTTCCCATATCCATATAATCAAAAAAGCCTGTCGAATAGAGGTCATCCCAGGAAGAAACACGGTACATATCAAAATGACAGAGCTCCGAGTTCTTTCCGTAAACATTTACAATCGCAAAGGTCGGACTGCTGACATCACATTCAATGCCCATTCCCTTTGCAACACCCGTGGTAAATGCGGTTTTTCCCATACCGAGTCCGCCGTAAAATGCAATTACGGTACCCTTTTTAACCTGCTTTCCGAATTTCTCGGCAAGCGCCACGGTTTCTTCATAATTTTTCGTTTTGAAAACCTGCATTATATCACCGATAGATATTGTACCACTAAAAGCCGTTTGCGTAAATAGTTTTGCTTGAAATCGGTGCGGTAACATACTATAATATATTTGATATATTCAGATTTAAGGCTAAACACGGCAGGAAATAATATGAAAAAACTTTTTAATACAATTTCAACATTTCTGAAAGAAACCGATTTATACCTACTCACCATGTGCTTTGTGGCCTCGGTGTTCGGTATAATTATGGTTACGAGTGCGACAAAATACACGCTCACAGACGGTCAAATTCTCTCAAGAGAAACGATAATTATGATTGTCGCCGTTGCGGTGGGTATTCTGTCGGCGATTTTAATTTCAATGCTTGACTATCAGGTGTTCACGAAGCTATGGCCCGTCATTGCGGTTATATGCATTGTGCTTATGCTGCTGCTTTTCAAATTCGGTACAGGTCCGAGTGCAAGAAGCGACGCAAGAACTTGGCTGAAATTCGGACCGATTTCATTGCAGCCGTCCGAGCTTGTTAAAATCGGCTTTATCATCACCTTCAGCGTTCACATTGAAAGGCTCAAGGATAAGCTTAATCACATTTTGAGCATTTTACAGCTCGGCGTTCACGCAATTATACCGATTGCCCTCGTTGCGCTTACGGGTGATATGGGCTCGTCGCTTGTTTTCATCTTCATAACGGCGGCAATGCTCTTTGTGGCAGGCGTGCATTGGGGTTATTTCGCAGGTGCGTTTGCGTTTATAGTTGCTATCGCTCCGCTTGCTTGGATTTACGTCCTCAAACAGCTTCAAAGGGACAGATTTTTAGCGCTTCTCTACCCCGATTTATACAGCGATATTATCTATCAGCAAAAGTGCGGAATGAGCGCATTGTCCTCGGGCGGCTTTGCAGGTCAAGGTCTTTTCAAGGGCGCATATACTCAGGCAAGAGTTATCCCCGAGAGCAAAAATGATATGATTTTTACCGTTATCGGCGAGGAACTGGGTTTTATAGGTTGTACCGTTGCCTTGCTTTTGCTTACGCTTATCGCATTGCGCTGCATATCGGTCGGCAAAAAGTCAAGAGAGCAATCAACAAACCTTATCTGCTGCGGTATTGCGGCTATGATTGCAAGCCAGATGATTATCAATGTCGGTATGTGCCTTATGGTATTGCCCGTTATCGGAATTACGCTTCCGTTCTTCAGCGCAGGTGGCTCGTCAAACCTCTGTATATATTTGGGAATAGGTCTTGTTTTGAGCATTTACCGCCATAATTGCGAGCGTGAAACGGTTAACATCAAGGTCTACGATTCATTGAGACGGTAAAGGTGTAAAATAAATATAATAACAAAAAAGACGGCAAAATGAAATGATATAATGATGGTAGACACAAAAAAGTGTCTACCATCATTTTTTGTGTTAAAATGAGAAAGAGGAGATGAAAAGATAT
>SFGA01000065.1 GCA_004556705.1 Ruminococcus sp.
CCTATTTTAAATTCTGCACTATAAACCTTGTTTTTTCTTCCTGTTTTACCCATAAAAATATGCACCTCCAAAAGTGTCTAACTTTTGGGGTGCATATCAATAATTGTAGGTCATTTTTATAATGGCATCGCACCATAATATACGAAATACAGATAATCGATTACTCCTGCTTGCAAAATCATAATAACGGGAATACCTATCATAAACTTTTTATGCTTTGTTTTGTGCCGTATTTTTTTCATTGTAATATACATTGCCAAAGAGCCGCCGAGTGCGGAAAGCAACAACAATGTTGACTCTCTTATTCGTCTTTTTCCGCTTTTTGCCGCCTTTTTGTCATATACTGTTATGATAACGGAAACGAGCGAAATCACTACAAAATAAATTAAATAATAAATCATTTTATCACCGAATATATTATAGAGGTAATCATTTTTTGTGTCAAGAAGGTGTTAAAATGCGTAGATTTATTTTGATTTTTATTGTGCTGTCTTTTTTTCTCACATCCTGTACAAGCACAAATATAACAGCGCCGAAGCAGGAGAAAAATAATATTGAAAGTTCGACGGAACGTGTAAAAGCGGTATGGATAAATTATAATGAGCTTAGTATGAAGTCTGAAGCCGATAAAAGTGAAAACGCTTTTAGAATTAAGGCTGAAAATATGATGAAAAGCTGTGCCGAGTACGGCTTTAACAGAGTTTTTGTTCAGGTTCGTCCTTTTTGTGATGCTTTTTATAAATCGGAGCTTTTCCCCGCAAGTGAATATTTAAGCGGTGTTCAAGGCGAATATATAGGCTATGACGCACTTGAAATTCTGTGCGAATACGCTCACAAATATTCTTTGAAAATCGACGCTTGGATAAATCCTTACAGGGTTTCGTATAAAACCGATATTAACGTTTTGTGTGAGGACAGTATTGCAAGAAAATGGTATTGCTCGGAAGAAAACGGCAGAAATGTAATTGTTCTTCCGAACGGTATATATTTTAACCCTGCAAAGGACGCCGTACACAAGCTGATTTTGGACGGTGTTCGGGAAATTATAAATAATTATGATGTTGACGGTATACATATTGACGATTATTTTTATCCGACGACAGACAGCGCATTTGACGAAACGGAGTACACGAATTATACAAATTCGGGCGGCAAAATGTCTTTGGACGAATGGCGGCGTGAAAATGTAAATTCCCTTGTCAGCGATATTCATACGGTCGTAAAATCAAAGGATGAACGCTTGGTTTTCAGCATAAGCCCGTCGGGAGATATAGAAAAAAATGTGTCGGCTTATTATGCTGATATACCTCAATGGTGTAAGACGGGCGGTTATGTTGACTTGATAATTCCGCAGCTGTATTACGGCTTTCAAAACGAAAACAAGCCTTTTGAGGATATATGCTTAAAGTGGCTTGCGCTTGAAAGAAACGAAAACGTAAGCTTGTGCATAGGGCTTGCTGTTTATAAATACGGCAAAGAGGACAGATATGCAGGCGCAGGCATATCGGAATGGCAGGAAAATACCGATATAATTTCTCGGCAAATTGAGTTTGTCGGCTCACAAAATGAAAGCGTCGGAGTTGCTTTATATTCCTATTCCTATATTTTTTCAAAAAATAATGTTAACAATTATATTTTTGAGTTACAAACGATAAAAAATATGATACAATGATTATATAAATTTTTTACGGAGTACAGGAATGAAAAAGCAGATACTTAGAATTGCAGAAATGATGCTTTTAGCAGTCGTAACGGTCGGCATTTGTTTTGTCGGCTTAAAATACTTAAAGGAAGCACAGCCTCAGCAGCCGATAGTTGATGAAGCTACAACGTTGGCACAGGCTGTTCAAGAGGTTGCGGCAGAGGAAAAGACGCTTGTTATAACGTCTCCGACAGAAAGCAAAATTGCCGTAAATGAGCCGTCGATAGTCTTTAAGGGTGTTTGTAGAGCTGATTTGCCGCTTACAATAAATGATATACCGATCGAAAAGGCAGAGGACGGAAGCTTTTCGTATTCTTTGCAGCTTAATGTAGGCGAAAACACAGCTGTTATTACAAACGGCGTTGAAACCTTTGAATTTAAGATTACATATAATTTTTCAATTATAAATTCCGTTTCTCCGAAAGGAAAGGTTTCTGTTGACGGGGGAACGGAAATCACGCTTACCGCCGAGGCACTAAAAAACTCCGAGGTTTACGCAATGCTCGGAAAAGAGAAAATCACAATGTCCGTTGTGGCTTGCGGCGATGTGTTCGATACTTATCAAGCTGTTTTTACAGCTCCTGCATCTGCTACGAAATCCGTTAAGCTCGGAAAAATAACCTTTTATGCTTTGCTTGAAGGTATGAAGGACAGTATGGCGGGCGGTACAGTTACAATTAAGCCTGTTTCCTCTGCAAATGTTAATATTGAAACGGGTAGGGGCGAGGTAGTTCCTCCGAGCATTGACAGCAACGGCTTTGTAAACGTGCTGTCTCCGTATGTTGACCACCAAAAGGGAAATGCCCTGATGTGTATAGTGAATACAGACTATGCTGAGACCGTTCCCGCAAACACGGCGGATGATAAATCAAATCCCGAGTATACGCCTTTAATCAAAGGTACTGTTGACTACATAAAGAGCGAAGCTGTTTATGACAATACCGAGTATTATATTCTGCTTTCGGGAACAAAGGTTGAAAAAAAGAATGTTTCTTCGTTTAACGGATATGTAATGCCGACTAATACAGCAACGGTTTCTTCAAACGAGAGAAGCACGGCTGAAATCACAATGAATTGGAAAGTGCCGTTTTACTCTGTTTTGCGAAATCAGTCGTATTATACGGGATATTCGGGAAGAAAATTCAACGTTTCTTCTTTTACCTCAAAATATATTGATTTTGTGTTCAAATATACCAATGCGGCAGACGGCAGCGTTAAGTTTTCAAAAAGCTCTGTTGTAAGCTCTGCCGAATGGGTAGATGTCGGCGATGACGGTACAGCTACTTTAAGAGTTCATCTTAAAAATTCGGGCAAGTTTTACGGCTATAAGGCTTATTATTCTTCTGATAACCGTCTTATATTGAGGTTTAATGAAAAACCGCAGACGAAAGGTGCAACTGTTGTAATCGACCCGGGGCACGGAGGCAAGGACTGCGGTGCTATTGCGGTTAACGGCACTTATGAGTCAAAGCTTAATTTGTCGCTTGCACTGAAGGTTAAAGCTAATTTGGAAAGCAAGGGTTACAATGTCAAAATACTCCGCACGGGAGATACGGGTAAAACGCTTAATGAGCGTCAGACTCTTGCAAGAAGCCAAGGCGGCGATATATTCGTTTCTCTTCATCACAATTCTTCGCCAAGCTCATCTTTAAGCGGAACAGAGGTTTATTATTACAGAGCTTATTCTAAACCGCTTGCGTCAAGTATTCACGCAAGGCTTGCCAATGAATGGCGAAGCGTTTATTCCGATAATTCTAATATGTACAACAAAGTTGTTGCGCCTGACGGCGGAGTAAGATACTATCCGTTCAGAGTTATAAGAATTGAAGAGTGTCCTGCGGTGCTTGTCGAATGCGGTTATCTTTCAAATCCGACCGAATGTGCGTATGCCTGCGACGACAATGTTAATTCTCGTATGGCGAAAGCAATAGCACAGGGCATTGAGGATTATTTTGCCAATTCTTGAGATGTAATTTTTGTTGAATAAGTTTTGAAAATGTGCTATTATGTAAAAAATGCTTGAAAGGATGTTTTGATGAAAACGAAGAGAATATTATCAATCTTTATCGTTACGGCGGTGCTTGTGATTTTGCTGGCAATTTCTGCTTTTGCAAAGACGACCGGCGTTACAAGCGGACAGGCGAATGTTCGCTCCGGTCCGGGTAAGTCACACAGCCTTGTTTATGAAAATTTACCGAGCGGAGTTTCATTGGAAATTCTTGAAACGGTAAAAAGTGATGACGGATCAAAACCGTGGCATCATATCAATTTTACCTTTAACGGTAAAGCTTATACCGGTTATATAAGCTCGGGTTACGTTAATAATATTTCGTATTCAGACGATAACAATAACGGTACATATACATCTGAAATACCGAAGGAATATGCCTCCTATATTTCTGCGCTCAAAGAAAAGCATCCGAATTGGACTTTTAAGTTTTACAATACAGGACTTGAATGGAGCGATGTTGTTAAAGGCGAAACAAAGCCGGGTATCAGCGCAATTTCAGGAACAAAGCCGATTTCCTACCGTTCGACCTCTCACAACTTCAGAAATGGCGTAACCGGCTATGTTTATGGATATTATATTAAAGTAAACGGCTCTAAGGCTACCGTAATCAACACGAACGGCAACCTTAATGTCAGAAACGGAATAGGAACTTCGAACACAACAATTATCTGCTCTATTCCCGCAGGAACGGTTGTCGATTATCTCGGCTTTGCAGGAACCGACGAAAAGGGTAGGGATTGGTATCAGATTAAATACGATAACGGCTACACCTTTACTCCGATTGAAGGTTCAAGCTGGTATCAGGCTCACGGTCAAGTAGTTCAGTATTATCTTGACCCGAGGAATTTCCTTGACGAGCAATCGGTATTTATGTTTGAAAATCTCGGCTTCGAATCGTCTGTACATACCGTAGCCGGTGTTCAAAGTATACTTGATAAAGCAGCTTGGGCAAAGGGAACTGTTCAAACAACCGACGGCAGAAGCATCTCATACGCAGAAGCCTTTTATGAAGCAGGTCAAAAGTACGGAGTTTCGCCTTATCATCTCGCATCAAGAGCTGTTCAAGAGGTAGGTGCAAGCGGTTCCGATGCTGCTTGGGGAAGCAATTCAACCTACAACGGTATTTATAATTTTTACAGTATCGGTGCAAATACCGGTATGATGGACGGACTTAATTGGGCAAGTCAAAGCGGTAATTATGGCAGACCGTGGAATACGGCGTATAAGTCAATTGTCGGCGGTGCGGAGTTTATAGCTAAAGGATATATCAGCGTAGGTCAGTCAAGTCTTTATTTCCAAAAATTTGATGTAATTGCATCAGGCGGACTTTACAACCATCAGTATATGTCTAACGTTTCAGCACCTGCAAGCGAAAGCATAAATGTTTACAAAGGTTATGATAAAATAAACTGCTTGGGCTCTAACTTTGAGTTTGTAATTCCCGTTTATAAGAATATGCTCATTTTAGCTTGCAAATTGCCTGTCTCTTCCAACACGCCTAATATGGAAAAGGATACGGATATTGCATTTGTTTTTCCTGATGTGTTCTCGGGCGATTGGTATTACAACGCAGTCAGATTTAACGTTGAAAAGGGCTATATAACCGGCTATTCAAACGGCACATTCGGACCTGCAAACAACATTCAAAGACAGGACTTCGCACTTATTCTTGCGAGAATTGCAGGTGCAGACCTTTCGGCTTACGAAGGACAGAACGGCGGA
>SFGA01000019.1 GCA_004556705.1 Ruminococcus sp.
GCCCGCTGTCCTGCTACTTTTCCGGGAGTGTGGCCACAACTTCGGGACACTTTGTCCACAAGTCGGAGCGTAGGACGAGGGACGGGGGCTTTCATATACGCTCTGTCTGCTGATGAAACCAGACCTGCGCTTGCGGCTCCACGCCACGCAAGCACAGCCCTGTTTTCTTGCCGCTTCAAATCTTGCCGCTTCAAATGCCCTTGCCCTCCCCGGCGGCAACGGCATTTTCACGACAACGCCGACAGAGCGTATAACACACTACACTTTGCTTCGCAAAGTCGTGTGCCAAATGGGGGCGTTGCCCCCTTTGGAAACCCCCACAAGAAAAGGCGATATGCTACCCCTCCACGGGGCGCATACCGCCTTTTCTTGTTATCCAGCCCTCCGGCTGTATTGGTTGAGCAAAAGTCAGCGTGGGATTGGTGTGGTATCTTTATCTAAGTGAACCCCCCGTTTCCCATTTTGAAACGGCACGGTCGGTTATACCAAGCTTTTCCGCTAATTGAAGTTGAGTTAAGCCCTGTTCTTTTCTTTTGCTTGCAATAAACTTTCCGATTTTAACTTGATTCATTTTGCCTCACCTCTCGCTTGCTTATTTACATTTTAGCCGAATTATAATAAAAAATCTCCAAACCAACGGTTGAGTTGGGGATTGAATTTGATTTTTCGCTCATTGCATATTATATCATTCTAAAAAGTATTGAGCAACCAAACTTTTGTAGCATTTCCGCCTCAATTTATAGTATATAAGTGAAAGGGGCGCAATAATGTCCGAAAAAATAGTGCAAAAGCGAGTTTCCAAAATTGTAATTTCAATATTATGCTTGATTTCAACCGTGTCGGTTGCTGTTATAGGCTTGCAAAACCATAATAAGAAATCAACGGGTTATGCACCGACCGTGTTAATCGGAAACACGCAATACGTCATTTGTGGAGACGAGGGCGAGGCGGAAATTTTGAAAAATTGCGGTTTACCTGAGAAATTAACCGCTGACCTTGTCGGAAAATTTGCTTCATATTTAGAATATGACAAGGAGCATTACTATACACTTACCGAAAATAAAACTGAATTTTCAATATTTGAATATAAGCCTCAACCGAACACGAATGTTTATATTGTGCGTATCGACGGCAAATACTTTGCTGCTGTTAAATATGACGGCGACGGTTATCACGGCATCAAACAGATAGCACAATAAAGCTTCTCCATTACGCCCCTGATAAAAAGCTTGCAAAGATTATTTCTTATGATATAATATAAATCAAAGTAATATTTTTGTTGCTTATCATTAAAATTCTTTATATCATAATGAACGAGGTATGTTATGCGAGAAATGCAGGACAAATATGAAATCTTCCTAAAAATTTGCGAGACGGGGAGCTTTTCAAAAGCGGCTGAATCGTTGAATTATACGCAGTCGGGAATAAGCCAAATGATAGCAGGCTTGGAGAATGAGCTTGGTGTAAAGCTGTTTGCCAGAATGAAAAAAGGCGTTGTTTTAACGGACGGAGGTAACAGATTGTTGCCGTATATCCGTGAAATGGTAAACCAAAAGGACAAGCTTCGTCAGGCGGCTTTTAACATCAACAATAAAATCGAGGGAAAGCTGCGAATAGGCACATTTTCAAGTGTAACGGCGCTTTGGATGCCGCAGATAGTCAAGTTTTTCAACGAAAAATATCCGCAGGTTGAAATTCAAATTCTTGACGGCAACTATGACGAAATCAGGGATTGGATAATTCACGGTCAGGTTGACTGCGGTTTTTTGTCGTATATCGTGGCAGACGAACTCGGCTTTGTGCCGCTTTACAGAGATCCGCTTTTTGCCGTTATGCCAAAGGGGCATCCGCTGTCGTTCAAGGATACAGTTACGCCCGATGAACTGATGAAATATCCGTTTATAATCGAAACGCCGGGTTGCGACAACGATATTCAGCACCTTTTGGACACCTGCACCGAAAAACCTGAAATTTCATACAGCTTTCGTGACGATAATTTGATAATGGCGTTTGTGAAAAACGGGCTTGGCGTTACGATTTCACAGGAGCTTGTTATCAAGGCGGTACGAACAAGCGGCATTGACGTCAGACCGCTTTCTCCCGAGTGGTACAGAACAATCGGCTTTGCATTTTCAAAATCCGCTAACTCCGTGGCGCTTAAAATCCTGTCCGAATATTTGGAAGAGCATTTTTGTAATATGTAAAGAATAGAGATTTTGCAGTTGATATGATATTGAAATACACGTACACCCGTAGGGACAGGGCTCGCCCCTGTCCGCAACAAATTTGATGTATAATTACATTTACGGACAGCCGTATATCAAGGCTCCCTCTGACGAGGGAGCTGTTGAGCGTAGCGAAACTGAGGGAGAGAAAGCAATAAACATCAAATTTTCGTTATCTCTCCTTCCGTCACGCCTGCGGCGTGCCACCTTCCTCGTCAGAGGAAGGCTTTATTTTCATATAATCGTTAATTCGATAGCACCCAAAAGCAGTTTTGTTTTCGTTAATTACCTCGGCGGCAGCAAGCCACCGCCCTACACAATCCGTTTTCAACTGCCGCAAGGCGAATATAACTAAAAAGTCGATTACAACGTAATCTTAAAATAAACAAACACAAATCAAATTTACTTATACCGCCTCAACCGAAACAGGGTGGTAGCGAAACAAAGCCGTCGTGAGAAAAACATGATTGTAGGAAATTATTTTTTCATTATTTTTAGTGATATACCTCACTTCGTTCGGCGTGATATTTTTGCTTTCGCAAAAATGATATTGCGCCTTTGGCGCAGTGATATTATATTCGCCTCTTTAACTGCCGCAAGGCAATATCACTCGGCTGAAAGCCGTATATCACTGCGAAGCAATAGAACTCGCCGCAAGGCGAATAGAACTAAAAAGACGATTACAACGTAATCGTCTTTTTTGGAGCGGGTGATGGGAATCGAAAAGTTCGCTTCGCTCATTTTCGACTTCGTCCTATTTTATGTCCCTTTTGCTTACGCAAAAGATGGACTACGGTTCGATTCCCACCTTATTCAATAAATTACATAAAAAATAAGCAGTTGAGCTTTCAACTACTTATTATGTGGAGCGGGTGATGGGAATCGAACCCACACAGCCAGCTTGGAAGGCTGGAATTCTAGCCATTGAACTACACCCGCATATTTAGTTTTGCAACGCTGTATATATTATCAAAAAATGCGCTAAATGTCAAGTCTTATAGAGAAATATTTTAATAATTTCACAGGACAACGGAATTTCCATTGCCCTGCACTTTTTTATTATTTATTGTTAAGATACTTTTTCGGCATTACCTTTACAAGTATTGTCGCAACCGCTATTTTAACAATGTCGGGAATGATGAACGGTATTACGCACATTGAAAGAGCCTGCATAACGCTGATAGCACCGTTTTTATGCGAATACACAAGCACGAACCACGCAGTACCGAAAGCATAGCACACAACAAGTCCGAGCACCATTCCGAGTACAACAGCCCAGATTTTTGTGCCGAGAAGCTTTGTTACAAGCCAATAAACCAAAGCGGTAAACACAAAGCCGATTATATATCCGCCCGTAGGTCCGATAAGCGAGCCGACACCGCCTTTGAAGCCTGCAAACACAGGCACACCGACAAGTCCCAAAAGGATATAAATTACCACCGACAATGTTCCCCTCTTGCCACCGAGCAAGCCGACGGCACAAAAGACGCCGAAGGTCTGCAAGGTTACGGGCACCTCGCCCGGAATTGAAAGCCAAGAGCAAACCGCTATTATAACGGCAAACATTGCTATAAGCACCATATCGAGTATATTCTGTCTGTTGTTTTTATTCTGTTTTTCCATTGTATTACCCCAAAATTTTATAGTCTGCAAGAACGGGGTAAATCGTCTTTTTTATTCAACTGCAAGAGTGATTTCTCCGTTCTCGCCGGAAAGAGAAACCTTTGTGATTAAGCTGTCACAGTTCTCAACCATATAAGAGGAAATTTTATCCTCTACATTTCTTCTGATAACATTTCTGAGATCTCTTGCGCCTCTTGAATCGCCACTCATCTTTGAAACAACGCACTCTGTAACGGTATCGTCGTATTCAAGCTCAATTCCCCTGTCTGCAAGCGCAGTTTTAAGTTCATTGAGCATTAGCTTGGCTATTCCCTTGTAATCATCAATTGTAAGATCGTTGAAAACAACTATTTCATCAATTCTGCCGATAAACTCGGGACGTAAAAACTCATTGAGCGCCTTAACGGCTTTTTCACGTTTTACTTCGCCCTTATCCTTGGCAAAACCGAGTGCATTTTCTTTTCTTTCGCTGCCTGCGTTTGAGGTCATAATAATAACCGTATTCGCAAAGTTTACACTTCTGCCGTGAGCATCGTTTGTCTTGCCCTCGTCAAGAATTTGCAAAAGAATGTTCATTACGTCGGGGTGTGCTTTTTCAATCTCATCAAAAAGGATAATCGAATAAGGCTTTCTTCTGACCTTTTCGGTCAACTGACCCGCTTCGTCATATCCCACATATCCCGGAGGCGATCCGATAAGTCTTGACACCGAATGCTTTTCCATAAATTCGGACATATCAAAACGAATTAAGGTCTCCGGTGTGTCAAACAGCTCCATTGAAAGCTGCTTAACAAGCTCGGTTTTACCGACACCCGTAGGTCCTACAAAGATGAAGGATGCAGGACGCTTCTGCAATGAAAGCTGAACTCTGCTGCGTTTGATTGCCGCCGCTACAAGCTCAACTGCTTCGTCCTGACCGATAATATGCTCTTTAAGTCTTGTTTCAAGTCCTGCAAGGCGTTTTAAGTCGCCCTCAACAACCTTTGACGCAGGTATTCCCGTCCAAAGATTGATAACGGTTGCAAGGTCCGATTCAAGAACTGCATTGTCGCTTGCTTTTTTCTCAATTTCGGGAAGCTTATTTTCAGAGGCTAAAAGTTCTGCTCTTATCTCCGCAAGGCGTTCGTAATCAATGTTTTCAGTCTCCTGTGAAAGCTCATCCTCCTCTGTTTTGAGTGATGAAATTTCATCAAGCAACATTTCATATTCGCTTATTGACTTATTTCTAAGGTTAGCGCAGGTGCAAGCTTCATCCAACAAATCTATTGCCTTATCGGGCAAAAATCTGTCTGTGATGTATCTTTCCGAAAGCGTTACAGCCTTATAAACCAACGGGTCTGCGATTTTAACCTTGTGGAAGTCCTCGTAATACTTCTTTATGCCGAGAAGCATTTGATAAGTGTCTGCGATTGAGGGCTCTTCAACCTTAACGGGCTGAAATCTTCTTTCGAGTGCGGCGTCCTTTTCGATATTTTTACGGTATTCGTTAAATGTCGTTGCGCCGATTACCTGAATTTCACCTCTCGAGAGTGCAGGCTTGAGAATGTTTGCGGCATTCATTGTGCCCTCCGCATCTCCCGTTCCGACAAGATTATGCACCTCGTCGATAAAGAGAATGATATTGCCCTCAGCCTTAACCTCTTCGATAAGGCCTTTAATTCTTGATTCAAACTGTCCTCTGAACTGCGTTCCCGCAACAAGTGCCGTAAGGTCAAGCAAATGTATTTCCTTATTTGCAAGCTTAGCCGGTACGTCCCCTGCCGCTATTTTAAGTGCAAGTCCCTCAGCTATTGCAGTTTTGCCGACGCCGGGCTCGCCTATAAGACAGGGATTGTTTTTTGTTCTGCGGCAAAGGATCTGCTCTGTTCTGCTGATTTCCTTTTCTCTGCCGATAATATTATCAAGCTTGCCCTCTCTCGCCCTTTCGGTGAGGTCGGTGCAATAAAGATTGAGATATTTTCTCTTCTTTGCGTTCTTTGACTTCTTTTTCTTTTTATTATCTTTTTCCCCGTCATGCTCCTCTTCGCTCGGCTGAGCTTCGGAAAGAGCCGTATCCTCGCCGTTATTTCCGAACATTCCCTGAAACAGCGATAAAGGCATAGCTCCGCCGGGCTGAAATCCGTCCTCGCCCTCGCTGTCCATTATTTGCTTCATCTGTTCGGAAACCTCGTCCATTTCATCCTCAGATATTCCCATACTGTCCATTATCTGTTTGATAGGACCGATGTTCAATTCCATGGCGCACTTGATGCAGAGCCCCTCGTTTGTGGTCTTGTCTCCGTCCACCTTTGAAATGAAAAATACCGCAGGATTTTTGTGGCATCTGCTGCAAAGCATATTTTTGTTCATCTAATGTTTTTCCTCGCTGTATCAGTTAGATTTACTTTCTTTTTTCTCTTTGAACTGCTTAAGAGTTCCCGGTATGTAGCTCAACAACGCTACAAATGTAAGTATTGCCGAAATTATTACCAATACCATCATAATATTGTCAGGCAAAGTGAAAACATTTCTCAATGCGCCGACCTCGGGTCCGAAGGTTATTACCAAGCCCATTACAAAATAATAGGCGAAAGTTGCAACCTTACCGTAAATTTCAGCGGCACTTGGCTTTAAGCCGACAGCTATCATAACAGCTCCGACAACAACCATAAGCAATTCCTTTGCAACGAAGAACAGGAACACCCACTTGAACCATATCATTGTGGGATTTTCCGACTTCTGAAAAGTAAGGAAAAGAATTATCGCTATTGTCATCTGTGTAAGTTTATCGGCAACAGGGTCAAGAACCTTTCCAAGCTCGCTGACCTGATTGAATTTTCTTGCAATTTTTCCGTCGAATAAGTCGGTAAGTCCCGAAAGTACAAGGATTATTACCGCCCAAAGCATTTCGCCTCGATAGAAAAGCACACCAAATACAGGAATAAGTATAATCCTAATCAATGAAAGAAGATTAGGGATTGTAAGACATCCGGTAAAAAGCTTTTTTAATCCGTCCATAATTTTACTCCATTATTTAATATTGCTGACAAATACTTCAGCCGCAGAAATAGCTTCCATCGGGTCGAATTTTTCACACATTTCGACTATCGATGAGCCGTTAACTGCTTGTTTCAGCTTTTCGTTCTCAATTCTCGGCTCGAGATATGACAACAGGCAGCCAACCAAGAATACTATTACCACTCCCTTCACTACACCTATGACGCCGCCGACAAATTTGTCCGCACCGCCGATAAGATGTGATTTTTTCAGTCCTTTTGCCAAAGACCTCAATATAGCCACAAGCACAAGCGCATACAGCACCGACAGCACAAAGAACATTACGTGCTTGAGCACCGCAACCGCTATGGGCTTGACTATATTGCTTTCAAGAGACTGATAAAGCGTATCGCCGTCCGAGAAATTGCTCTTTGCAATCTGCTCTGCGACAGAGCCAATGCTTATTCCGCATTTCTCCGCCTGCTTCTTCGCAAATTCGGGCATTTCCTCAAAAACATACTTCGCCTTATCAGTGTTTGTAAGCTTACTTGTGTCGCTCGGGAGAACCTCATAAAGTCCTCTCTCGACATTTTTACTGAAAAACGCTTTATACATACCGCTTGCAACAGGCTGAGCTGTCTGCGACGCCAAAAAGATTGCAACAGCAAAAGCCACAAGCTCGGCAAGTGTTTTCATTATGCCTTTTTTTGCGGATGATATAACAACCGCAATCAAGATTAACACTAAAATCACATCAAGTACGATATCCATAAAACTACCTCCGTTTATTTTATATAAAAATTGTAACATAATAATGAACTTTTAACAACTAAATTGAAAAATTTACTCTTTTGAGTCTGCATTTTCGGTTGTTGTGGGCTTTTCGCTTGTGCTTTCTCCCACCGTTTTGTAACAATTTATTGCGCTCGTAGTTAAAATATATGTGTTATTTCCGTCGGTAAAGCACGAAATACCGTCACTTGCGACTTCATGCGTTCCGACCGTTTTTCCTTTTTTGTTAAATGAAATAAGCTGTCTGTCTGTTAAAACAGATATGTAGCTTCCGTCGCAGGACACGCTTCTGACGTTGGAATTTATATCCTGAGTGAAAAGAAGCTTGCCAGAAGCCGTGTACGCCTTGATAATCTTCGACGAAGAGCTGCCGTATTTTGAGAAAACAGCAACAGTCGTGTTATTGTCGGCGGTATAAATTCTCGATAACTTATTGAGCGACAAATCCTCGTCCTGCTTCGAGTTCTTTTCAATGATGCTAAATACATCCTCGCCCGTCGCAAGCACCTTATTTGATCCGATAAACTCGACCTTTGATACGGTTTGCGAACTGTAAGAATATTCGGAAATCGGCTCGCTGTATTTGAAATCAAATATAATTACCTTTGAATAAAGCTCGCCGTTCTCCGCACCGACAACCGATACCGCCGCTTTTTTGCCGTTATCGGAAATATCGACGGAAACGATAGCTTCCTTAGCACATTCCCACTTGAAAACTTCCTTTTGGTTTTTGTTAAAAACGGTAAGCTCAGACATTGAGCTGTCGCCTCTTGTTGCAAGGGCAACGCTTCCGTCCTTACCGATAGCCGCCGTTAAAAGCTTATGCTCGCTTGTGCCATCATATAAAACCTTTGTTTTCGACTGAACACGGTAGGAATAGCCGCCGACATCAATCATAACGGCTCTGCCGTTTTTCGAGTATATAAGCGGAACGGAATATGTGTGCTGAAGCTCGCTCAATTTTTTTGCGGTTGCGTCAAGCACAAATGTTGAGCTGTCGGTCAAAACAAGTAAATCGGAATTTATTTTTTCAACATTTTCGGCGGTTGCACTCTCGAAACAGTACGGGTAGCCGTCGCCGCTTTTGGCACCTGAGATAACTCCGCTGAAATAGTCGCCGACGCTTGAAAAGGTAATATTTCCGAATCTGTCCGCCGCAACAAAAAGAAGCATAAGCACAACGAGGATTATGCACACAGCCTTAGCTATCTTAATTAAATCCTCTTGGCTTTTCTTATTTTTCTTATTCGGTTTTTTCTTCTGCTTATTTTCTTTCATTTTCCTCACCGTCAAGGCTGTAATTTACTTTATCAAGATACAGTCCGCACGCAACGACTGTTTTGCCTGCATATTTTCTGTCTTTTTTTTCGATTATTTCGCTGATTTTTCCTTTTTCGATTTTGCCCGAATTCACGTCAAGAAGCGTACCGACTATAATACGCACCATATTGTATAAAAAGCCGTCTGCTTCTATATGAAATTCCACAACATCATCTTTTTTTTCAAAGCCTATATCTTTAATAGTCCTTGTCTTGTCGTCAACGCTTGACCCTGCCGAGCAAAACGAAGAAAAGTCATGCGCCCCTAAAAATGATTTTGCTTCGGTATTTAACGCTTCGACATCAATTTCAAACGGATAATGAAGCGCACGGTTTTCCAAAAAAGGATTTCTGTTTTTTGAATTGAGAATTAAATATTTATATCTTTTTGACACGCAATCATACCGTGCGTGAAATTCATACGGAACTTCCGTTACTGACCTTACCGCAATATCCCTCGGCAAAACGGCATTGAGGGAACGGGCAAATTTTTCCCCGTTCAATTCCTTTTCCGTTCTCATATTACAGCAGAACATATTGGCGTGGACTCCGCTGTCAGTCCTGCTGCAGCCCACTATGCTCTCACGCACACCGAGTATTTGCTCGATAGCATCTTGCATAGTCTTTTGAACGGTAGGTGCGTTATTCTGCACCTGCCAGCCGTGATAATTTGTACCGTCATAGGTAATTGTCAGCAAATAATTTTTCATCATATAACCGCCGTTAAGTAATGATTTGACACTATTATTCCGACACAGAACAAAACAAGTATGCCGAGTGAAGCATAGTCCCTTGCGGCAAGCTTCATAACCTTTAATCTTGTTCTGCCATCTCCGCCCTGATAGCAACGGCAATCCATAGCAAACGCAAGCTCATAAGCACGTCTGAAGGAGTTTATGAACAAGGGGATAAATATCGGTATCATCGCCTTGCCTCGTTTTATAAGCGAGCCTGTTTCAAAGTCTGCGCCTCTCGATTTCTGCGCCGACATAATTTTGTCAACCTCGTCGATAAGCGTAGGGATAAATCTCAACGCAATAGTCATCATCATAGCTATTGAATGGACGTTGATTTTTATGACCTTTAACGGAGAGAACAGTCTTTCGATTGCATCCGTTAGCAAGGTCGGAGAAGTCGTGTAGGTAAGCATTGAGCTTGCTATAACAAGCACAACTATTCTGGCGGTTGTAAAGATTGCCATATACACGCCGCCGGTTGTTATGTGAAGCCTTTTCCACTCGAAAAGCACCGTTCCGTCGCTGTTGTAGAGAAGCTGCAAGGCGGAAGTGATAAGCACAATTAAAAATATCGGCTTAACGCTTTTCCAAATGAGCTTCGGAGAAATTTTTGACATAAGCACCGTCGCAAGCAGCAAAAGAGCCATTGCGCCCATAGCCACGAAATTTCTGCAAAGGAAAATAAAGATTATATAGATAAATGTAAGAACTATTTTCATTCTCGGGTCAAGCTTATGAATGGGCGAAGTGCCCGGAAAATACTGACCGATCGTAATATCCTTTATCATGCGAGCACTCCCCTTTCCTTGAACAGACGGAGAAGCTCCGCTTTAGCTTCATTCACGGAATAAATATCCGTTCTGACATCATAGCCCTGCTTTTTAAGAGCTAAAAATACTTTTGTTATTTCGGGAACGTTCAAGCCGATTTCAACAAGGTGCTCGGCATTTGAAAATACCTCGTCAACGCTTGCAAAATACTCAACCTTTCCCTTATTCATAACAAGCACCTTATCGGCACTCTCGGCAACATCCTCCATACTGTGAGAAACGACGATTACTGTACTTCCCGTGTTTTTTCTGTACTGTTCAATCATTTCCGAGATGACCTTTCTGCCCTTGGGGTCAAGTCCTGCGGACGGCTCGTCAAGTATTAAAATTTCAGGCTGCATCGCCATAACGCCTGCGATTGCAACTCGTCTTTTTTCGCCTCCCGATAAGTCGAACGGCGATTTTTGTAGCATATCATTTCTCACACCGACAAATTCAGCTGCCCTGAGCACTCTTTCCTTGATTTCTTCTTTGGAAAGTTTCATATTTTTAGGACCGAATGCAATATCCTCATAAACGGTGTTTTCAAAAAGCTGATATTCGGGGTACTGAAAGCAAAGTCCGACCTTAAAGCGAGCCTGTCTTGTGAAATTCTTATCTGAATGAATATCATTGCCGTCAAGTAAAATCGTGCCCGAGGTAGGCTTCAAAAGTCCGTTAAGGTGCTGTACAAGCGTACTTTTGCCCGAGCCTGTATGCCCGATAATTCCGATAAAATCGCCTTTTTCGACCGATATGCTTATATCCTCGATTGCGACCTTTTCAAACGGAGTGCCTACGGAATATTTATATGTTAAATTTTGGGTTTCAAGTATAGCCATTATTTATCTCCGAGTAAAGCAGTAATGTTTTCAACAAATTCGTTGAGGGTAAGAACGCTGTCGTCAACCTTGACGCCCGATTTTTTCATCTCACGGGCAAGGTTGGTTATTTGCGGTATATCAAGTCCGACGCTTCGAAGCAAATCCTCTTGCTTAAAGACCTCCTTCGGCGTTCCCTCAAGCAAAAGACGGGAATTATCGATTACCGCAACTCTGTCGGCAAGCACCGCCTCCTCCATAAAGTGAGTTATGAAAACGACCGACATTCCGTACTCTTTATTGAGCTTGATAACGGTATCCATAACCTCTTTTCTGCCCTTGGGGTCAAGCATTGCCGTCGGCTCGTCAAGAAAAATACACTCGGGTCGCATTGCTATAATGCCTGCTATTGCCACCCGCTGCTTTTGACCGCCCGACAGCTTATGCGGCTCGTGGTGTCTGTATTCATACATTCCTACCGCCTTGAGCGAATCATCAACTCTTTTTCTTATTTCCTCTCTCGGAAGTCCTAAATTTTCAGGACCGAAAGCGACGTCCTCTTCTACTATTGAAGCAACAATCTGATTATCGGGATTTTGGAAAACAACACCGACAGTCTTTCTTATCTCATAGGACAAGTCCTCATCAGCCGTATCCATACCCTTGACAAGCACCTTGCCCTCATTTGGAATAAGTATAGAGTTACTGAGCTTTGCAACCGTCGATTTTCCCGAGCCGTTATGACCGAGAACTGCCACAAATTCGCCCTTTTTCACATTGAATGTAAAATCACGAATGGCAGGCTCGGGCTGCTGCTCGCCCTCGTCCGCATCATAGCAGAAGGTTACGTTATGAAATTCTACAATATTTGTGTTATCCATTAAAAAATTCCTTTATTTATGCCAAATTGCGGAAGCACCGCAGGGTAATATCATACCCGTCTGTGTAACGGGAAGTCCGATTTCGTCGCTTTCCGCCACACCGCCGAATTTCGGCTTGATAAGCGCACCTAAAATATACTGCATAACCGCAGGAGAAAGTCCCGTGGTGTATGAATTGATAAGCACCATAATCGGATTGTCCGACAAGACCTGTGAGCACAACTCAACAAACGAATAAACCTCGTTTTCGAGTTTCCAAATCTCTCCGCCCGGTCCTCTGCCGTATGACGGAGGGTCCATAATTATAATGTCGTATTTATTGCCACGGCGGATTTCTCTTTGAACAAATTTAATGCAGTCGTCAACTATCCAACGAACTTTTCTGTCTGCAACACCGGAAGCAACGGCATTTTCCTTTGCCCACTGTACCATACCCTTTGAAGCGTCAACGTGGACTACTTCCGCACCTGCCTTTAAGCAAGCAACGGTAGCGCCGCCCGTATAAGCGAACAAATTGAGCACCTTAACAGGTCTGCCCGCATTTTTGATAAGCTTTGCGGTATAGTCCCAGTTTACAGCCTGCTCGGGAAAAATTCCCGTATGCTTAAAGCCCATTGTCTTGACATTGAAATTCAAGTCGCCGTAGCCGATACTCCAAAATGACGGTATTTTATTTTTAATTTCCCAATTTCCTCCGCCTGAGCTTGAACGGTGATAAACAGCGTCCGCACGTCTCCACGCAGGATGTTTTTTCGGAGTTTTCCATATAACCTGCGGGTCGGGACGAATAAGAGTTACATTCCCCCACCTCTCAAGGCGTTCGCCGCTTGAACAGTCAAGCAGCTCATAATCTTTCCAGTCTGATGTATAGCGCATCTGTTAAACTAACCTTTCTTCAATTACCTTTGCGATACTCTCTGCAAGCGATTTAATTTGATTATAGTCCTCGCCCTCAAGCATAACTCTGACAAGCGGCTCTGTTCCCGAAACACGAACAAGCACACGACCTGTATCGCCCAACTCCTCGCTCGCTTCACGGATTGCAAGCTGAACTTCCTCATCCTTATCAAGTCTTGCCTTACCGAAGTTTGAAACACGGACATTGATAAGCACCTGCGGATAAACCTGCATTTCACTTGCAAGCTCTGAAATCTTTTTGCCCGTAGATTTAAGCACGTTCAAAACCTGAATTGCGGACATTTGACCGTCGCCCGTTGTAGCATAGTCAAGGAAAATTATGTGTCCCGACTGCTCACCGCCGATAACGAAGCCGTTCTTGACCATTTCTTCAAGAACATATCTGTCGCCGACCTTTGTCTTAACGCAATTTATATCGTTCTTTTCGCAGAACTTGAAAAAGCCCATGTTGCTCATTACGGTTACAACCGCAGTATTGTTTTTTAGCTTATTGTTCTCTTTCATAAACTTTGAGCAAACAGCGATAATCTTGTCGCCGTCAACAACCTCACCGTTTTCGTCAACGACCAAAAGTCTGTCGGCATCGCCGTCAAACGCAAAGCCTATATCGCATTTGTTTTCAACAACAAATTTCTGAAGCTGCTCAAGATGAGTTGAGCCGCAGTTTTCGTTTATATTAGTGCCGTTAGGCGTTTCATTGATTATACAGCACTTCGCACCGAGTCTTGTAAACAACGCTCTTGCGGTAACGGATGCGGAGCCGTTTGCACAGTCAAGAGCAATTTTCATACCCTTGAAATCGCCGTCTGCTGTCATTGCCAAGTGGAAAATATAGTCGTCAACAGCCTTTGACGAGAAAGATATTTTTCCGACATCGCCGCCCAAGACAACGGGCGGAACCTTTGTTTCATCAAGGATAATCTCCTCAATTTCATTTTCGAGCTCATCGGGTAATTTATAGCCATTGCCCTGAAAAATCTTAATACCGTTATACTCGCACGGATTATGCGAAGCGGAAATCATAACGCCTGCATCATAATCGTACTCCTTTACGAGAAAAGCTACGGCAGGAGTGGGTACAACGTCGATTATAAGCACATCTGCTCCGACAGAGCAAAGTCCTGCACCGATAGCCGCCGCCAACATGTGCGACGAGGCTCTTGTATCCATTCCTATTAAAACCTTCGGCTTATGGGCACAGCTTTCGGTAAGCACCATTGCCGCCGCTCTGCCTATTTTCATTGCAAGCTCGCAAGTTAATTCGCTGTTTGCGACGCCTCTTGCACCGTCTGTTCCGAACAATCTTCCCATATTAAAATCCTCCGAACATATTTTAATTATTACATATCAAGCTTTTTCTGACCGTTTGAAGTATCTCCGAACGGAATACCGAGATGCTCATACGCAAGCGGAGTTACAACCCTGCCCCTCGGTGTTTTTGACAAAAAGCCGATCTGCATAAGATAAGGCTCGTAAACGTCCTCGATAGTAACTGCTTCTTCGCCTATTGTAGCGGCGATTGTTTCAAGTCCAACGGGGCCGCCCTTGTAATTTTTAATCATTGAGGTCAAAAGAAGTCTGTCAATCAAATCAAGTCCCAATTCGTCGATTTCCATTCTTCCGAGTGCTATTTTTGCGGTGTCAACGGTTATAGTGCCGTTACCCATTACCTCGGCAAAATCCCTTGCACGCTTGAGAAGCCTGTTTGCAATTCTCGGTGTACCTCTTGAACGGGAAGCGATTTCAAGCGCACCCTCGTCATCAATGGCAATTCCGAGTATTCCGGCACTTCTTTTAACGATCATAGCCAATTCCTCGGGAGTGTACATTTCAAGACGGCTGACAACGCCGAATCTGTCACGAAGCGGTGCGGAAAGCTGACCTGCCCTCGTTGTTGCGCCGACAAGCGTAAATCTCGGCAAATCAAGTCTTATGCTTCTTGCCGACGGACCTTTGCCGATAATAATATCAAGCGCATTATCCTCCATAGCAGGATAAAGAACTTCCTCAACGCTCCTTGAAAGGCGGTGAATTTCGTCTATGAAAAGCACATCTCCGTCATTCAGGTTTGTAAGAAGTGCCGCAAGGTCGCCCTGTTTTTCAATCGCAGGTCCTGAGGTAACTCTCATCTGCACGCCCATTTCATTGGCGATTATACCCGAAAGAGTCGTCTTTCCGAGTCCGGGAGGGCCA
Organism: Ruminococcus sp.; assembly: GCA_004556705.1. Classification (GTDB taxonomy): domain Bacteria; phylum Bacillota; class Clostridia; order Oscillospirales; family Acutalibacteraceae; genus Fimenecus. Next base: position 15,295 of record SFGA01000019.1, read on the forward strand.
TAGAGCAACACGTGGTCAAGCACATCTCCCCTCGCCTTTGCCGCATCGATATAAATTTTAAGATTTTCCTTTGCCTTCTCCTGACCGATATATTCATTAAAGGTTTTCGGTCTTAACGAGGTTTCAATATCATTGTCAACCTCGTTCAAGTCGGGAGAAACAATCCTGTTTTCGTTATCAAAATCCATTTTTTACTCCTATATCATCGAAAGCTGCTTCAAAGCCTGCTTAATCATATCCTCAACGCTCAAATCCTGACTTAACTTTCCGACAGCGACCGCCGCCTCAGACTGCGAATAACCGAGCATTGTAAGTGCCGAAACAGCCTCCGAAGCATTGCCCGAAGCCGAAACGGTGCTTGCCGCCGCAATATCCGTGCCGACAGACTGCAAATCAAGTCCCTTTGCGAGTTTATCTTTAAGTTCAAGCACAATTCTCTGTGCGATTTTATTACCCACTCCGTTAGCTCTTGTAATTGCCTTTGTATCGCCTGCGGCAATGCTCAAGGCAAGCTGCTCGGGCGTCATTTCGGAGAGCACCGCCAAAGCCATTTTAGCGCCTACGCCCGAAACGGAAATAAGTATTTTATAACATTCAAGCTCCTGCTGTGTGTAAAAGCCGTAGAGGTCAAGTGCATCTTCTTTAACATTCAAATAAGTGAAAAGCGTAACTTTTTCGCCTGTTTTTGCTACATTTTTAAGAGTATTGGTTGTAGCGAAGCACTTGAAAGCTACACCGTTACAATCAATAGCAACGCACTGTGCGTCGAAATAAACAACGTTTCCCGTTATAGAATAAAACATTCAAATTCCTCATTTCAAATTTTTAAGCTTTCCCATAAGCGAGCCGCTTGAATGAGCGTGACATATCGCCATTGCAAGAGCGTCCGCCGTATCGTCGGGCTTCGGGACTTTTTCAAGGTTTAGGATTACCCTTGTCATCTCCTGCACCTGCTTTTTTTCGGCTCTGCCGTAGCCGACAACGCTTTGCTTTACCTGAAGCGGAGTATATTCGAAAATTTCAGCCTTGTGGCGATAGGCGGCAAGCACGGTTACGCCTCTCGCCTGTGCGACGTCTATTACCGTTTTTGCGTTGGTATTATAGAAAAGCTTTTCAATCGCCATAGCCTGCGGATGATATTTTTCAAAAATCATATTCAAGTCCCTGTCGATAACGTCAAGCCTTTCAACAAAGGGCATTCCCGCAGGAGTTGTGATAGCTCCGTAGTCAAGAACCTGAAATCTGTTAGCCTCATAATTTATAACGCCGTAGCCGACAATGGCATAGCCGGGGTCAATTCCCAAAATTATCATTTTTACATAATACTCCATATTAACTATATGTTGATAATTATACTACAAACCCTTAATAATAGCAAGAAAAAAGGAGTGAAAAATTCACTCCTTTAATACTGTTATTCAAGCTCTTTTGCAACGGCTTATTTGTAGTCCTTTTTGCCGTTTTTTTCCCTTTCTCTGATAACAAATCTTGTCGGCGTTCCCTCAAGTCCGAAAACCTCACGAATTTGGTTGTCAATATAACGCTGATAGCTGTAATGGAAAAGGTCCTTACTGTTTACAAAGCAAACAAATGTCGGCGGTCTTGTAGACGCCTGAGTCATATAGTAAATTTTAAGGCGCTTGCCCTTATCCGTGGGCGGCTGAACTCTTGTGGTAGCGGCTGAAAGCACCTCGTTGAGCTTACCTGTTGAAATACGCATTGAATTCTGCTCGTTTACAAACTTTATAAGCTCAAAAAGTCGGTCAAGTCTTTGACCGGTCTTTGCGGAAATGAAGATAATCGGCGCATAGCTCATAAAACCGAAATCGTTCATAAGCTTTTTTCTTTCCTTATCCATTGTTTTGCCGTCCTTATCGACAGCGTCCCACTTATTGACTGCGATAATGCAAGCCTTTCCGAGGTCGTGGGCAATGCCTGCAACCTTTGAGTCCTGCTCGGTAAAGCCCTCCGTGCCGTCAATCATAATAACGCATACATCGGCTCTCTCGACAGCCATTCTCGCACGGATAACGGAATATTTTTCAATTTGATCCTCGACCTTGCTCTTACGACGAAGTCCTGCGGTATCAATGAACACAAACTCGCCGTACTCATTTGAAATCAAGGTGTCTGTCGAGTCTCTCGTTGTACCTGCAATATTTGAAACAATCGCTCTTTCCTCGCCCGAAATAGCGTTTATAAGCGAGGATTTGCCGACATTGGGCTTACCGATAACGGCAACCTTTATCTTGTCCTCGTCGTATTCGCCCTGTTCCTCGTCGGGAAGATATTTGATAATCTCGTCAAGCAAATCGCCCGTACCGTGACCGTGAACGGAGGAAACCGCAACGGGATCACCGAGTCCGAGATTGTAAAATTCATAAAAATCGGGCGGAACATCGCCGATTGTATCGCACTTATTAACGCACAAAACAATAGGTTTTCCGCTTTTTTGAAGCATTTGTGCCACTTCGGTATCGGTAGCGACAACACCCGAGCGTACATCTGTTACAAGGACAATAACATCTGCGCTTTCAATGGCAAGCTGTGCCTGACGGCGCATCTGCGAAAGAATAATATCGTCCGAATACGGCTCAATACCGCCTGTATCGACAAGAAGCATATTTCTGCCGAGCCATTCGCAGTCTCCGTATATTCTGTCTCTCGTAACACCGGGAGTATCATCAACGATAGAAAGGCGTTTTCCTATAAGCTTGTTAAAAAGTGTGCTTTTGCCGACATTCGGTCTGCCGACAATCGCAATTACGGGTCTTGACATCATTCCACCCCCAAAATATTTTTAAGTAGCTGTGTTCCGTCGTTTTGTGTCGGAACTATTTTGATATTCAATTCCTTTTCTGCTTGCTTTAGCGTAATATCGTCAAGGAATTTGTTTTTATCCGTTGAATGTGATGTGTAGTCTATCGTCATTACAAGCGGTATCAAAAGGCAATCGCCAAGCGGCTTGTCTTTTAATTGAGCAATCAAATCCGTTCCTGTCAAAAGTCCTGCAACGGTAATATTTTCTCCGAAAAAGTTGTTTATAATTTCAACAACATTGACCTTGACGCCGAATTTCTCCTCCTGCACCCTTGCCAACTCGCACATAAGCGGATAAGCGCCCTTACCTGTTGCAAGAGTAATCTCTTTATTGACGGGTTTTGTATCTAATTCATTGACCGCCTCATAAAATTCATCACGAAGCGAAGTCCAAAGTCCGACACCGTTATCAATCTGCGGATATTCGTCGTAATACTCTTCTTGTGGCATTTCTCTGCCCGCAAGCAGGAAAAATTCATCGGCAGGATAGGCAAGTCTTATGCCGTTTTCAGCCTTGAATTTCGACGAAAATTCCTCAATAATGTCTATCGTTTCCCCTGCCGTCTGCTTGTCATACGGCTTTAAGGGATAGAGCCCGTCACGGAATTTTGTTAGCCCTACGGGCACGGCGGCTATGCTCTGCACAGACGGATACATTTTCGCAAGCTCCGTAAGGCTGAAGCGAAGCTCCTCGCCGTCATTAACACCCGGACACAAAACAAGCTGTGCGTTTATTTTAATGCCTGCGTCGGCAAAACGCTTGATAATTGAAAGGCACTTGCCCGCATTTTTGTTGTTCATCATCTTAACCCTTAATTCAGGGTTCATTGTGTGAACGGAAATATTTACGGGACTTATGTGCATGGCGATAATTCGCTCAATTTCGTGCTCGGTAAGGTTTGTGAGCGTAACATAGTTTCCGAAAAGGAATGAAAGACGTGAATCGTCATCCTTGAAATAAAGGCTTTCACGCATACCCTTCGGGAGCTGGTCAATAAAGCAAAATATGCATTTATTGCGACAACTGTGCTGCTTGTCCATAAGGAAGGTTTCGAACTTAATGCCGACGTTTTCATCGGTAGCCTTTATCCTTACAGTCTTACCCTTTGAGGTCAAAAATTCCATTTCGACAGGCAAAAAGCTCATATAAAAGTCGTAGTCGAGTACGTCGTCAACCTCTTTCGAGTCAATCGAAATAAGCTTATCCCCTGCTCTGACGCCGAAAAACCAGCATTTCGAAAAGGGTTTTACCTCATTGATAATAACAGCCACACGCTCACCTCATTTCCTCAACGATAAAAAGGCGGGGAAGATACTTCTTCTCCACCTTCTGTTCAACCTTGTAAAACAAAGATGCGTTAAGCCTCTTCTTTAACAACAACCTGTCTGCCGTTATAATGGCCGCATACTGCACAAACTCTGTGAGCTCTCTTGTACTCACCGCAGTTAGGGCACTTCTGAAGCTCGGGAGCGCTCATCTTCCAAACGCTTGAACGTCTCTTGTCTCTTCTCGCTTTTGAAACTCTTCTCTTCGGTACTGCCATTTTAATATCTCCTTTATGTCCTTAATATACTTGTTTACTCGAGGAATTTTTTCAACGCTTCAAGCCTTGGGTCAATCGGCTTTTTGCAATCACATTTTCCCTCGTTCAGATTTGTACCGCAATAAGGGCAAAGTCCCTTACAATCCTCACGGCATAATATTTTGGTCGGCAAGGATAAAAGTATGTCCTCTCTGATAAGCTCGTCAAGATTGAAATGCATATCCTCCACAAGATAGAGCTCACAGTTCTCATCATCATTAAGCTTGGAAACCAATGTATGCTCAAACGGCAAAACGATTTCACGCTTAACGTCTGCGGCACAGCGGTCGCAGGAAGCTTCGATTGTAAACCTTGCATTTCCCTCTAACGAGACAATGCCTGCACGATTTTTAACGCAGCCGTCAACGTTAACCGAACGGATAATGTCGCAGTCATCGGGTGTAAATTCATAGGAAAAATCCTTTGAAGCACCTTCAATATTAAAAATCGTTTCAAGCTCAATAAACATACTACACCTCGTCAAAGTAGCACAAATATTATATACATATTACGGGCATTTGTCAACCGTTAAATTTATTTTCCCTAAATATCTTTTTACAAGCAAACTGCCGCCGTGAAATCACAGCGGCAATGCAATCAAAAATCAAGCTCAGTTAATCTTTTTGCAATACTCAAACATTCTCTCGGGAAGATTCTCGAGGTCTGTTGAAATTGTGAATGTGAAGTGTGTGTCTGTGATTTTTGCAAGCTCGTCAACCTTCTTGAGGAAATCCGCAAGAGCCTCATAATCTCTGCCGCCGATTCTGAAGGTAGCGTCAACGAGAATGTCTGTTATATCGTGGTCGCCTGCACAAAGTCCGCTCAAAAATCCGTAGAATGCGTCAAATCCGCTGACAGAATAGCTGTCTGTAGAAACAAGTCTTGCACGGTGACTTACGTCGTATGTAAGCTTAGTCTCCTTTTCAACGCAGATAACGTTGCCGTTTGATTTCTCAACCGCATCGTTGACGTTATCAACCAAAATCTTTGTTTTGCCTGAACCCTTGTGACCGATTATAAGAGATACCATATTATCTCCTCCTGTATATTTATTTATGACCGCTTGTGCGGTAATTTCCTTATTCTGCAAGTCTCTTTTCAAGCTCGCCCTTCTGTGCCTCATAGCCGGGCTTGCCCAAAAGAGCAAACATATTTTTCTTGTAACTCTCAACGCCGGGCTGATTGAACGGATTTACACCGAGAGTATATCCCGAGATAGCGCATGCCTTTTCGAGGAAGTAAACAAGATAACCGAATTCATACTCATTCATTTCGAGAAGCTCAAGAATAATGTTCGGAACTCCGCCGTCGCAATGAGCAAGAACTGTACCCTGAAATGCCTTTTCGTTTACGAAGTCCATTGTCTTTCCTGCAAGGAAGTTAAGACCGTCGGCATTTTCAGCGTCTGCCTCAATGTTAATAACGTGCTTCGGCTTGTCAAATACAACAGCTGTTTCAAAGAGAAGTCTTTCGCCCTGCTGAATGTACTGACCCATTGAGTGAAGGTCGGTCGAGAAGATTGCGGATGAGGGGAAAAGTCCCTTGCCGTCCTTACCCTCGGACTCGCCGAAAAGCTGCTTGAACCACTCGTTCATCATTGTATAATCAGGCTCGTAGGAAACCATCATTTCGACGGCTTTACCCTTTCTGTAAAGGATATTACGAGCTGCTGCGTATTTATAACAATCGTTCTTTTCAATATCGGAATCCGTGTACTGTTCTCTTGCGTCCGCTGCGCCCTTCATCATAGCGTCAATGTCGCAACCTGCTGCGGCAATCGGAAGCAAACCGACAGCTGTAAGAACCGAATATCTGCCTCCTACATCATCCGGAACAACGAAGGTTTCATAACCCTCCTTGTCGGAAACCTCTTTAAGAGTTCCCTTTGCCCTGTCTGTTGTAACATAAATCCTCTTGGCAGCCTCTTCCTTGCCGTACTTTTCCTCAAGCATTTTCTTGAAAATTCTAAAGGAAACGGCAGGCTCTGTGGTTGTGCCCGATTTTGAAATTACATTTACCGAGAAATCCTTTTCCTTACAAAGCTCACAAAGCTCGTAAAGAGCAGATGAGCTTATGCTGTTACCGCTGAAAAAAATCTGCGGTCCGTTTTTAACGGTTGCGTTATAATTCTGCGATTTACAAAATTCAATAGCGGCTCTTGCGCCGAGATAACTGCCGCCAATTCCTATAACAACAAGAATTTCAGAGTCGGAACGAATTTTCTCCGCCGCCTTTTTAATTCTTGCAAACTCCTCCTTGTCATAGTCAATGGGAAGGTCAACCCAGCCTAAAAAATCGCTGCCCTCTCCGCTTCGGTCATTAAGGGTTTTGTCTGCCTTTGCGATTTCGCCTGCGATAGCTGAAAAATCATCCTCCGAGACAAAGCCTTTAAGATACTTGGTGTTCAATTTAACTGACATTGCTGAAATTTTCTCCTTCGACAACTCATCCGAGTTATAAAACTGTTTTTATGTCTATATTTTACTCTAAATCCGATATTATTTCAACAACAATTTGTTAATTTTTCAAAAATAATTAGGTTTTGTTAAATTATCGACAAAGTGAAGTAAGAAATCGTACAAGATAATCAGGGAAAGTCAGTTTTTTAACCGCTTCGGGCGAGCAGAGATTGATTTTTCCTATCTCTTTATCCTCAAGCATAAAGCTGACCGTTCCGAGCACTTGATTTTTTTCAATCGGTGCTTCGACGTCTATTGCAAGGTCGGGAACAAGGGTTATTTTATCCTCCTTGCCCTTTTCGATTACGGCGAATTTCTTTTCTGTTATTTGCGGCGATATTTTATCCTGTTCCCCTCCGATTACATTGACGTCGGTTATCAAGGCAGGGTCAACAGAAAGCTCCGCAAGTGAATAATTCGCAAAGCCCCAGTCAAGCATTGCCCTTGCTCCCGAAAACCTGTCGTTGCTCGATTCGCTGCCCATAACGACAGCAATGAGCGACAAGCCGTCACGCTCCGCCGTTGCGCTGACGCAGCAGCCTGCCTTTGAGGTCGTTCCCGTTTTAAGTCCCGTTGCGCCCTTGTAAAATCTTATGAGCTTATTTGTATTGACAAGCTGAGTTTCTCCGCCTCTTAAAGTGTCCATCCAAACGGTAGTGTAATTTCGTATTCGCTCATGCTTTAACAATTCCCTTGACATAACCGCAACGTCGTATGCGCTTGTTATATGATTTTGAACGGTATCGTCAAGTCCGGAGCAGTTTTCAAAAACCGTATCGTTCATTCCGAGCTCCTTTGCCCTGTCATTCATCATTTTCACAAACGCCGTGTCGCTTCCTGCCACATATTCCCCGAGTGCAAAGCAAGCGTCATTGGCACTTGCGATTGCCGTCGCCTTCAGCAAATCATCAACCGTCATCTGTTCACCCTGCTTTAGCCATATTTGCGAACCGCCCATTTTAGACGCCTCCGCAGACGCCGTGACAGTATCGGTCAAGGCAATTTTTCCCTGATCTATCGCCTCGGTTACAAGAAGCAAGGACATTATCTTTGTGACAGATGCGGGATAAACCTTTTCGTGAGCGTTCTTGCTCATTAAAATTTCGCCTGTTGACGCTTCCATTAAGACTGCCGATTTTGCATTTATCTCGACCTTCATATCGGGCAGTTCCTTTGCATTTGCGTTGACGCTTATCACGGAAAGCATCAAAACAACCGTTAAAATTAAGCCTGTTATCTTTTTCATATCACACCTCCGAGCTTTATGCTAAATTGTATGATATTCGCCGTTGTAAAAATGACTTAATATGGTGTATAATATATAAAAGAACGGAGGCAGACTATGAACGATTACGAAGTTAAAAAGGCAAGAGCCGAACAGTTAAGAAAAGAGCTTAACCATCATATATACAGATATTACGTTGAAAACGAGAACGATATTGAGGACTATGAGTATGATATGCTTATGCGTGAGCTGAAGTCCATTGAGGAAGAATATCCCGAGCTTTTGACGGCGGATTCCCCTACTCACAGAGTCGGCGGTACGGCTGATAAAAATATGTTTTCGAGCGTTACGCACATTGTGAAAATGGAGAGCCTACAAGACGCTTTTGATAAGAGCGAGGTGCTTGATTTTGACAGAAAGGTAAAAGAGGTCTGTCCCGACGCAACTTATGTTGTCGAGCCTAAAATCGACGGACTTTCGGTATCGCTCGAATACTCAAACGGCGTTATTTCAAGAGGCTCAACACGAGGCGACGGAGTTACGGGCGAGGATATTACGGCAAACCTTAAAACAGTTCGTTCAATTCCGCTGTCGTTAAAGGAAAAGCTTCCGTTTATCGAGGTGCGTGGCGAGGTTTATATGCCCAAAGAAAAGTTCTTTGAAATCGTCAAAAAGCAGGAGTTAAACGAGGAAAAGCCGTTTAAGAATCCGAGAAATGCCGCCGCAGGAAGCTTACGTCAAAAGGACCCGAAAATAACCTCACAGAGAGGTCTTGACATTTTCGTCTTTAACATTCAGCAGATTGACGGAAAAGACCTGCAAACCCACAAGCAGTCGCTTGATTATATTAAAAGTCTCGGCTTTAAGACAATTCCGTTTTACAATGAATTTGACAATATCGACGACGTTATAAAGGAGCTTGACAGAATAGGCTCGATAAGAGGCACTCTTCCCTTTGATATTGACGGCGCAGTTATAAAAGTAAACCGTTTCGACCAGAGGGAAAAGCTTGGAAGTACCGCAAAATGTCCCAAGTGGGCGCTTGCGTGGAAGTATCCGCCCGAAGAAAAGCAAACAAAGCTTATCGATATTGAAATAAACGTCGGCAGAACGGGCGTTTTAACTCCTACTGCGGTTTTTGAGCCCGTTTTGGTTGCAGGCTCAACCGTAAGCCGTGCAACGCTTCACAATGAGGATTTCATCAAGGAAAAGGGCATACGCATAGGCGACACGGTAATTATCAGGAAAGCAGGCGATATTATCCCCGAGGTTTTGGAGGTCAGCAAGCACGCAGAGAGCTCCGAGCCGTACAAAATGCCCGACGTCTGCCCGTCCTGCGGCGAAAAGGTTACAAGAGAAGCAGGCGAAGCGGCAATTCGCTGTAATAATCCCGACTGCCCTGCTCAGCTTTTGAGAATGTTAATTCACTTCTGCTCAAGGGACGCAATGGATATTGAGGGACTCGGCGACGCCAACCTTGAATTGCTTGTAAACGAAGGTATGCTCAAAACCGCCGCAGATATTTACAAGCTTGATTTTGACAGGGTTGCGGAATTTGAACATCTCGGAAAGAAAAGCGCCGACAATCTCAAAAAAGCGGTTGAAAAATCAAAGGAAAATGATTTGGGCAAGCTTATTTTTGCGCTCGGTATCCGTCATATCGGACAAAAGGCGGCGAAGCTCCTCGCTGACCGTTTTCAGGATATGGACGGCATCATTTCCGCAAGCAAGGACGATATTCTTTCAATCGACGGCTACGGCGAAATTATGGCGGAGTCGGTTGTTGATTTCTTCTCGCATCCGCAGGCGATTGAGCTTATAGACGATTTGAAAGCGGCAGGCTTGAATATGAGAAGCGAAAAGAAGGTAATTGACAACAGATTTGAGGGTAAAACCTTTGTTTTGACGGGAACTTTAAGTCAGTTCACAAGAACGCAGGCTTCTGAAATTATTGAAACCTACGGCGGAAAGACCTCGTCCTCCGTTTCTAAAAAGACGGATTTTGTTTTAGCCGGAGAAGCCGCAGGAAGCAAGCTGCAAAAGGCGCAGGACCTCGGAGTTAAGATAATCTCGGAGGATGAATTTTCCGCTATGATTAAAGCGTAAATTTTAAGTATAATATACACAAAAAGCTCTGTTTGATTTCCAAACAGAGCTTTTATTGTTTATAAAATTATTTATAGAGCGTTTGAGTTTGGTCAAATTCTCTGTTGCCCGAAGCGATACCGTCAAGATAGAAGTAGTCAAACAGGTCGAGCACGCCGTCCTTTGAAACATCTGCGGCAATGTAATAAATGCTGTCGGATTTGATGTTTTCCGTGCCGTCGAAGGCATCTTCAAAAATCAAATTCTTATCCGTTTCGTCAACGAGTCCGTCGCCGTTTACGTCGCCGTAGAGGATAACCGTTGCGACCTCATAAACAATGTTCGGGTCTATTGCGGATATGCACTTGATAACGCAACCCGTTCCGACCTTATCGGTCTCGGAAAGCTTTTTGCCGTCCCTTGTTATTTCAATCTGCACGTTTTTGTTGCGAAGCTGTGCTTCAACCTCAGAAACGGTATTCGATGTGGGATTCAAGCCTACCATATAGGTATATTGAGTGTTGGTGTTTCTGTCAACAAGAAGCGAAGCGTTATCATTGACAAGGAGCTTGTTGTATTCAAGCTTATCCATCGCATTTTCAAGCTCTAATATCGCATCGAAAATCTCCGTTACGGTAGCACCGCTGTTTTCAAGCACCGTATTACCGCTTGTAATGGCTTTTGTGAGGTCAGCCGAGGTAATGTCGGTAACGTCTGCCATATCGAGCGAATTAGCTTTTTCAATGGTGTTTGAAAGATCGGTTTTGTTAACTGTTATAACGTACTCATCGGAAATATCGCTTTCGTTTCCTGCGCCGTTCACAGCCTTAAAGGTGTATGTCTTTGCACTTGTAAGCTCAACGGTAAGAATATTGCCGTCAAGTGCCTTAAAGCCCGTACCGTCATTGTAGTAATATGTTACGCCCGAATCGGAATTTGTCGCACCGAGCATAAAGGTAACATTCTTGTTCACGGTGGGATTAAGCTTACCGCTTACCGCAACGGAAAGTATCGGCTTTGCGGTATCGATTTTAACCGTAAGCGAGGTCGTTTCGCTTTCAAGTCCCGAATACGAAACCGCCTTAAACTCGTAGGTATGAACGCCCTCAAGAGCAGTTACCGTATTTGATTTGAGAATTGCCCACTCGCCGTTGTCAATTCTGTATTCATAGCTGTAAATGCCCGAGAAAGCATTTGAAGAAAGGCTGATTTTAACAGGCTTATTTGTATATCCGCCGTTATATGCTTCCTCTCCCGAAGCAGCGGATGCAACAACCTTTTCGGGATTTACGGTATCAACGGTAAAGGTGCTTGATTTGTAAATCTCGCTGACGTTTCCTGCATTATCGGTAGCCTTTACCTCGACCGTGCCCTTAAACGCCGTGTCGATTACAGGCTTTGCGTTTTCGTCATAAGCCGTCCAATCGCTCTTGACAGTACCGTCGGAATTTACAAGTCTGTAGCTGATGCTTGCAATGCCCGTTTCAGCATCCGAGGCATTGACCGTTATTTCTGCGGTGTTGTTCATAAATACCGCAAACTCAGTTGAGCTTATCGGTCTTACAACTGAATTTCCGTCCTGCTGTTTAACACTTACGCTCTCAATCTTAGGAGCTGAACCGTCAAAATCGGTAATTGTAATTTCCTTTTCGCTGAAAAGTCCGTTCTGAGCGAAAACCATTACTCTGTATGTTCCGTTTTCTGTTACGGTAAACGCCTTTTCGTTCGTAATATCGGCACCGTTTACGGTTATTTTCTTAATTCCGGAAGCACCTGTATTAGCATTTACGCTTACTGTAATCGGAGAATTCGGAGAGGGCGTTTCACCCTTAACAAGCTCAATTTCAGGCGTTACGGTATCAATCATAACATAATATGAATCTGACGGAGGACTTTGCGTTCCTGCACCGTTTACCGCCATAAAGGAGTAATTTGCATTTGTATTTTCACGAAGCGATATAACCTCGCCCGTGGTAATTTCCGTCCACTCGCCGCTTCCGTCGGTGTAATAATAAGTAATTCCCGAAATAGATTCATAAAGCGTTGAGAGGTCAAATACAACCTCGTCGCTCGTCCATCTTCCGAAAGTACCCTTGAAATCAACACGGATTATCGGCACCTGTCTGTCGATTTTTACGGTAAATGTTGTAATCTTGCTTTCAAGGTCGGAATTTGAAACAGCCTTGAACTCGTAAGTGTGTATTCCCTGCTCCGAAGCTGTAAGCTTTCCGTCCTTTAAGGATACCCATTCTCCGCCGTCAACTCTGTAAAGGTATTCGTAAATTCCCGAATAAGCCGAGGAATTAAACGTAATTTCAACGCTGTCCGATACCCATTTGCCGTCTTGATAAGTTTCGCCGTTAAATGAAGCTGAAACAGTAACGTCTGTCGGAATATCGGCATCAATGACGAAGCCGTCCGAACGGTAATAGTCCGAAACGTTGCCGGCCATATCAAAGGCTCTCGCCTGAACATAGCCCTTAAAATTCGGATCAACAACAGGCTTGCCGCTTTCGGAATATACGCTCCATTTATCGCTTATCGGCTCGCCGTTTTCGTCGAGAAGTCTGTACTCTACTCTGTCAATTCCCGCAACGCCTATATCCTCGCTCAAAATTGTAATTTCAACCTGCTCATTAAAGAATTTGCCGAAGGTCAAGGCGTTGAGAAGTCTTGCAATTCCGCCCTTTTCTTTATGTTCAAGAGTGATTGAGTTTATAACGGGTGCGGATTTATCAATGTTATTAACATTAAGCGTCTGCGTGCTTGAAAGACCGTTATTCGCCGTTATTACAACGGTATACGTTCCGTTTTCGGGCACCGTAAATTCAGTCTGTCCCGTTATATCCTCGCCGTTGAGCGTAATTGCTTTAATGCCCGACTCACCGACTGTAATATTTTTAATATTTACTGTATATGACTGATTTGTCAAAGTTGTTACAGACTGTTCAAGGGTAAATTTGGGCTTTATGTTATCATATTTGACCCTGTATCCCTGCGAAATTTCACTTTCTATGCCCTCGCTGTTCACAGCCTTAAAGTAATACACGTCGTCGCTGTTAGTGTTTACAACATAGTAATTCGAGTAAAGAACCGTCCAATCGGTTGCGTTCTCCCTCTTGAAATAGTATTTTACTCCGTCAAGCTTATTTGTTGACTCAAAATTGAAAACTACCCTGTTCGCAGTCCAATTTCCGTCATATCCGCCGTTATCGACGCTCAAAACAGGTATGCCGTAAACAATGACGGGGAAGGTTTTTGAAGCACTTCTGCCTGCGTGGGTATATGTAACGGTAATCTGCTGTTCCTCGTTGAAAAGCTTAGGATTAAAAGCGGAGGTATCAACCGTATAATCCGTTACAAATTCAGACTCTGCGTTAGCGTAATTTGCCTTAACAGTCAAGCCCGAAAGGTCAAGCTCGGTTACGCCCTCAATATATTTATACTGCGGATTTGTAATTTCAATATCGGTAAGCTCTTTTGATTTGAGCGTGATTGAAAATACGCCTCTGTAAGTCTTACCTGCTCTGACTACGGATACAACTATGTACTGCTCGTCGTCAAGAATTTTTTGATTTATCTCACTTACGGTATAATCGGAAACCTCAACACGAAGCTGGTCATCGGAAACAGTAGCCAAATCCTCACCGTAGTACTTTTCAAGGTCTGCTCTGTCATAGGTTAGCTCTACTTTAAGATTTGTAAGGTCAAGCTCCGACTCTCCCTCAACATATTCTGTCTTTGTGGGTGCGGTTACGGTAATGCTCCTAGGCTCAACCTCAACGACTGTAATTTTCTTCGTTGCTTCATTGTGCGAGGTATAGTTTCTTCTTCCGAAAAGATGAAGCGTTGTCTCGCCTGCCGTCTTACCTGTAACAAGACCGTCACTGCTTACACTCGCAACGGCATTTTCCATATTGCCCGAGCTGTTAAGCGTGTTTGAAGCACTCCACGGAGCAGCACCCTCATCTGTGGGCAAACCCCAAAGCACCTTAGTAATATCAAGTCTTTTCGGTGTAAAATGGCTCTTATACTGAACAGGGAAATCTTTAATTACATAGTCATTTCCCTCAATTCTTGCGGATGTTACATAGTTTATAAGCGCACCCTTAACGGTAATCTCAAATGACCTTGTTACACCGCTGATAGTTGCGTAAATTGTTGTTTTTGCGGAATTTATAGGTCCGTATCCGCCTGCGTCAAGACCTTTTACAACGCCGTTTTCATCAACCGAAGCGATGGACGGGTCGGCTGATGACCATTCTACCGTTGAAAGCAATGCTTCGTCATGATCCTCGGGCAAAATGTTTGCGATACTGAGCTGAATTGTTGAATTTTCCGTTACGCTTGATTTACCTGTTATCTGAAAATCGGTTACAGCCTTACCGGAAAGGACGTTTATGGAGGTCTCAACGGACGCACCGTTGAAGGTTGCCTTTGCGACAACGGTTATAACACCGCTTGATTTAGGAGTTAAAAGTCCGTTGCTGTCAAGAGTTGCGGTTGAAATTTCGGCAGGAGCACTTGCAGTCGCCCATACAGTTTTATTTGTAGCGGCATCCAAAAGTCCCCACTCTCTGACAACCGATTTATTGTTATTAAGCCTTGACGGGAAAACGGTTGAGGTATACTGTGCCGGCTTATCGTTTGGAATTACGGTATCTCCCGAGATTTCAATTCCCGAAAGAGAGCCTGTAACACCTGCACGCTTAACGGTCACGCTGACGGTGGTTGAAGCTTCGCCGATAGTAGCGGTAATGTCAACGCTCTTGCTTATAGTTCCGCCGTCAAGTCCCATAACAAGGCCGTTGCTGTCAACAACAGCGATAGTCGGGTCTGCACTTGACCAAACCACGTCGCCCGTGTACGCTCCGGCAGGGTCAACGTTTGCAACGACAAGCTGTGTTGTATCGCCCTCGGAAATACTTGTTGTTCCTGCAATTTCAAAACTCTTGACAGGGAGGTCTGCGGGGTCAACAACCTCGAATGTAATTTTATCGCTGAAAGCGGCATAAAGTGCGCTTGAGGGCTGCACTTTAACAGTTGCCTTACCCGTTCCGATAAACGTAACAAGTCCCGTGTCGGAAACGGTTGCAACCTTAGAAGCACCGATGGATATACCGTTATCGATGCTCCATTTAACACCCTGCTTGAGTCTTACGGGGCTGACTGCACCGTAGAGCTGAACGGTTGCGCCGACAGCCACCTTTAACGGTACTTTTTTTCTGTTTGTGATATGTACACCTGTCGGAGCAACTGAACCTAACAAGTTTTGAGTTACAAGAACTTCGATCTTATCCACGCAAAGCTTCTTGCCCTCTGCGTTGTAAACGGTTGCGGTTACCTCGACATTCATATTGTCAAGATAATTTTTAAGGCTTTCTGCAATTTTATCGCCTGCAATAGCTCTTACAATGCCGACAAGGACATCTGTATTCATAGTTTCGGGGTCCATTCCGCTGTCCTGAATTGCCTTTTCAATGGACTTTGCAAGGGACTCGCCTATTAGCGGTAACGGACGAACTTCCTCATCAAGCCACAGCTGAATTATAGCTGCCTTTGAGTAGTCATATCCTGTTACCTTACCGGTTTCGTCAACGTCGGCAAGCAGCGGAAGATTACTCTCCCACACAATCGTTGAGCCCTCGGGAATATTATCCGAAAGCTTATAGCCGAGCTGAACGGTATGATACTCCTGCACCTCGACTCTTGTGGTTATTTCATTGCCGCTTTCGTCGGTTATCGTAATCGACTCGCCGATGGCAAACACGCTCATTCCGGGTACGAGCGTCAAGATTATCAGCAAAGCACTCAAAAATACGCTTTGCACCTTATTTACAGTTTTTTTCACCATGCAAACAAACCTCCATCCGATTTTACATATTTATATAATTTTAACACGTCAGAAAATTTCAATCAACAAAAAAATATTTCAAATTTGTAAATTTTGAATAAATTGTTTGTAAACACAAAAAATAAGACGGGTGATTATATGAATTTAGCATTTTTTGACACAAAAAACTACGATAAGCCGCCGTTTGAACGGGTTTCAAAGGATAAAAATATCAATATAAAGTTCTTTGACTCCAAGCTTAATTACGACACGGCGCCGCTTGCGTGCGGATTTGACGGGATATGCGTGTTTGTAAATGACACAATCGACAAAAGCGTAATTGAAAGGCTGTGCGAATACAAGGTGCGATTTATTGCCCTGCGCTGCTCTGGATATAACAATGTGGATTTGAAATACACGGAGGGGAAAATTGCGGTTTTCAACGTTCCGTCATACTCCCCTTACGCCGTTGCAGAACACGCTATGGCTATGCTTTTAACCTCGGTGCGAAGAACTCACAAGGCATATCTCAGGACTAAGGATTTCAATTTTTCGCTCAACGGTCTTGTCGGCTTTGATTTATACGGAAAAACAGCCGGTGTAATCGGCACAGGCAAAATCGGCAGGGCTTTTATCGATATATGCAAGGGCTTTTCAATGAACGTTATAGCTTATGATAAATATCCGATTGAGAATTCCGATATTGACTATGTCAGCCTTGATGAGCTTTACAAAAGAAGCGATATAATTTCGTTCCATTGTCCGCTGACAGAAGAAACCTATCATATGCTCGATAAGAGCAGCATTGAAAAACTAAAAAGAACGGCGATTATAATCAACACCTCACGTGGACCGCTTATAGAGTCTAAGGCTCTGCTGAAAGCAATCAAGGAAAGAAAAATCGGCGGCGCTTGCCTCGACGTGTACGAAGAGGAGTCGGATATATTTTTCGAGGATTATTCGGGACATATCGTTGAGGACGACACACTCGCACGGCTTATCACAATGCCGAATGTGCTTGTAACCTCACACCAAGCGTATCTCACGACGGAGGCGCTTAACAACATTGCAAAAACAACAATCGAAAACATTTTATCATTTGAAAAGACGGGAAAATGCCCAAACGAGCTGCATTGCTTAAAATAATATAAAAATTTATGACGGAATACGCCTTGAGAGGTTGACAAATTTCTAATTTTGTGTATAATACTTTTGTTGCCAAAATGCAATGCACTTGCCGGTGTGATGGAATTGGCAGACGTGCTGGACTCAAAATCCAGTGGTAGCGATACCGTGCCGGTTCGACCCCGGCCACCGGCACCAACTGAGTTCGGACACCCTGTGTTCGGACTCTTTTATTTTGCCGTTTTTTATATTTATTTACATTTTTATATTCAATATAAAATATCAACCCCGTTACAAAGGCTGAGTATTCATAAGGCAGTTTTGCTTCAAAACAACATCTTTTTGCACAATAATTCGTTAACCCCCTCAGATATGCGTTAGCATTATCTGTGGGGGTTGCCTTTTCTTGTATCAAAAATATATTATTTTGAAGTGCGTTGCAGTTTCGTAGCTATAAAAATTCTTTATAAGCTCGTTAAGAATTCTTGTGTGCTCATCGTCTGTAAGCGGATACTTAATTGTGGGAATCGCTGAAAGAAGCATACCGATTGCAGGCGGAATAGAAATAAGAAGGAACATCGCCATAGCGTATTTACCGTCAGCTGCTTCGTAGAAACGGTATTTGCCGTCAGCCAAGTCAATATTAAGCTGTGCAATGTTTTCCGCACTGTATTTAACAGCCGAATAAACGAAGCCAGAAATAAGCGAGGAAACGCCCATTGAAAGCTTTGTGATGAATGACTGACCCGAGAAGAATACGCCGTCGGTACGGATACCGTTTTTGTGCTCCTCATAGTCAACGCAGTCAGCAATCATAATTGACTGAAGAATGTTGATTGAGCCCATAGCCCAAGATGCAGCGAACATCATAACAGCCATAAGGACAACGTAACCCATGCTCTTCATAAGGTTGCCGTCAGCAAGCTTGTAAACGCCGAAAATCAAAGCAAACGGAACTGCGCCGGCGATTGAGTAGAAGTTGTAAAGCTGCTTTTTGCCGAACTTGTTTATCATCTTGGGAGTAACAGCCGTACCGATAATCATACCGCCGAGAAGTCCCAAACCCATAACAAGAAGCTGAATGATTTTTGCGATTTGAAGCTTGCCGTCAACCATAAGGTTAGCAAGGTTGTTGTCGAAGAAATAGTACATAACAAGAGTCAAGCCAACGATTGAAAGAAGCTGAATGGGGCTTCTCAAAATACCCGAAATAAGAAGTCTTCTGAACGGGTCGTTGGAGAACATAGTCTTGAAGTTTTCCTTCATTGTATGTGTTTCGTCGGACTGCTTAACCTTCTCTTTAACGGAAAGTCCCGCAAACTGGAAGAGAACAGTTGCAAACACGGTAAGGATAACAGCGATTATAATATAGGATTTCTTATCGGCATGAAGAATGTCAAGACCCTGCTTCTGGAACATCGGCGAAAGAGCCTTACCTGCAAAGGTAATAAGCATACCGATAGCGCCGACATTTGCTACGATACGTGCAAGAGAAAGAGCCTTCGCTCTGTCGTTTTCGTCGTCAGTCATAAGAGAGGTTACGCCCCAAATCGGAATATCGCCGACTGTGTAGCACATACCCCAGAGGATATAGGAAATTGCTGCCCAAGCGACAATCAAAACGTGCGCCGTGGTTGAGGTGTAGTCGGTATATGTTCCGTTACAGAATGTAAGGATTGTAATAATACCGATCGGAACCGGAACAAACATAAGGTACGGCTTACATTTGCCCCATTTGGTTCTTGTATGGTCAACAATCGAGCCCATCATCGGGTCATTGATTGCATCCCATATACGTGCAATAAAGAATATTGTCGAGATAGCCATTGCCGGCAAGAAAACAATTGACTGCCAGTAGTACTGGAGACCGCCGGAAATAATGTTGTAAATAATGTTTTGTCCCGCAAGACCTACCAAGTAACCGGTCAATTCCTTACCGGTATAGGTGTTATGCTTGATAGTTCCCTCGGGAGATTGAGAATTTTTGCTCATCTTACCCATCCTTTGTGCGCTTTTTTACGCAAAATTTTAAAAAAATTATACCATATACAAAAAATTTTTTCAAGGTAGCAAAAATAATTAGGCACATTCAACAAATGTATGTGTGATAATTTATTGAAAATACCCATTGCACGTTGAGTAACGTGTATATTAAGGGAAAAAACAACGTTTTACGGTCGAAATGATATTGAAATATTCGCACAACCGTAGGGACAACCCTTGCGGTTGTCCGTGAATTTTATTTTATATGAAATTTGTTACGGACAGGGGCGAGCCCTGTCCCTACGGTCGCTTAGATTTTCAAATTCGATAAAAATCATTAAAGTTTGATTGCTATTGCTTTCTCTCCCTCAGTCATTTTTCTGCGAAAAACGACAGCTATTACCCTCTTGCGGTATCCCGATTTTGTTTATGCGGCTTGGAGCGCCGCACAAAATCGACCGCTACGCCAACAAACGCTCCCTTTATCCGCCACAGGCGGCGGTCGCATATGTTGCCCGTCAGAGGGAGCCTTAAGTTTCGTCTGCTTTTCAAATTGATAACAGCCGATAATTGTTTTGTTTTCGTTGGTTTGTTCGGACAGGGAACAAACCCTGCCCCACTGTGTGAGATGAATAGCTAATTTAATATCTTAATATCCGAACACGCCCGAAAGCGAATCGTCGTCGTCAATCCACTTTTTAACGTGGACTATTCTGTAATCGTCCTTGGTATCTCTGATAACAATATGCTCAATGCCCGAATTTATAATCATTCTCTTACACATTGAACAGCTGTTTGCGTTCTCTACGTAGTCAACATCATTACTTTCAAGTCCGACAAGATAAAGCGTGCCGCCGAGCATCTCATTCCTTGAAGCGCTGATAATCGCATTAGCCTCTGCGTGTACACTTCTGCAAAGCTCGTACCTTTCCCCTCTCGGAATTTTAAGCTCGTCACGAATACATCTGTTCAAATCACAGCAATTCTTTCTGCCTCTCGGCGCACCCGAATAGCCTGTCGATATAACCTGATCGTTTGAAACTATAACAGCTCCGTAATGACGACGCAGGCAAGTGCTTCTGTGAGCAACAGCCTCCGCAAGGTCAAGGTAATAATTTATTTTATCTCTTCTCGCCATATTTTACACCTCAAAGCAAAATTTATATTAAAATAATATCATAAACACGTTCTTTGTTCAAGATGGTAATTTCAATAAAATTCAACGCCGATAATTTAAGTTGCACATTCCAAAAAAATATGATATTATTCTATGCGGTGATAAAATGAGATTCAGAAAATTAAAAAATCTTGATGCAAGGCGTGATAATTGCAGCGACCTTCGTATCCCCTATTCAATACCCGATTTTGATTTGAGAAATATCGACAATGTTCACGAATACATTGATTTTTCGGAGCATTTCGTAAACGATGCACCGCTTGTGCTTGAAATAGGCTGCGGCAAAGGTCAATTTGCAACCCAATATGCCAAGAGAAATCCCGATAAAAACATTGTCGGAATCGAGTGCGTGCCGGGCGTTTTGGTAATTGCCTGCGAAAAAGCAAAGGAAGAAAAGCTTGACAATCTTCGTTTTCTTGAAATGAGGGCGGAATACCTCCCCGTGTTTATCAAGGAGCACAGCGTTTCGGAAATATTCTTGAATTTCAGCACTCCGTTTCCAAAGGCGAGACACGAAAAGCACAGGCTTACAAGTCCCGAGTTTTTGAGCATTTACAAGAAGATTTTAACTCCCGATGCTTTGATAGTTCAAAAGACCGACAGCCTTGATTTCTTTGAATATTCAATCGAGAGCTTCAATAACAACGGCTTTGAGGTAACAAGCGTTATCAGGGATTTTCACAACAGCGATTTCGAGGGAAATATCGTAACCGAATACGAGCAGAGGTTTGCCGAACAGGGCTTGCCGTTGTACAGACTTGAAGCAAGGCTTAAAAAATAATATATTTTTGATACAAGAAAAGGCAACCCCCACAGATAATGCTAACGCATATCTGTGGGGGTTAACGAATTATTGTGCAAAAAGATGTTGTTTTGAAGCAAAACTGCCTTATGAACACTCAGCCTTGCCGACTTTTTGTTTATTTATCCTGTTCTTTGTTTTCTTCCTTTTCGACCTCTTGGGTGAAAAATTCAAATTCTTCGCCCTCGCCGAAAGCTTCCGTGCTGTCGCTCGCCTTGAAAAAGACGGTCAGAGTTTGGAATATAAGCTTTATATCAAGCCAAAGGCTGTATTTTTCAATATACATAAGGTCAAGCACAAGCTTATCCTTTGGCGAGGTGTTGTATTTACCTGCTATCTGTGCGTGACCCGTAAGTCCTGCCTTAACCCTCAAGCGATAGCTGAATTCGGAAAGCATATCGGTATATTGGTCAACGTTTTCAACCATTTCGGGACGAGGTCCGACAATGCTCATTTCGCCTTTGAGAATATTGATAAGCTGCGGCAGCTCGTCAATTCTGAACTTACGCAAAAATCTTCCGACCTTTGTAATACGGTCATCATCACTTGTAACGGAACGGTTGACGGAGTCCTTTTCTTTCATTGTTCTGAATTTATAAACATAGAAAATCTTACCGTTGAGAGTAGCTCTCTTTTGCTTAAAGAGCACCTTTCCGCCGTCCTCAAGCTTAATACAAAGGGCACTTATCACAAAAAGCGGCGAAAGAACAATAAGACCGCAGAGCGAGCCGAAAACGTCAAGCAAGCGCTTAAAAAATTTCTGCTCAATGGTAAGCCCCTTGACCTGTGAAGCATAAAGCGGCTTATCGTCCAAAATTGCCGTTCTGCCTCTCAAAGCGACAATGTCGCACATTTCAAAATTGTAATAGATATTCTTGTTGTTGGCATAGCAGTATTCAATTATCATCGTCCTTGACGAAACGGGAACATCATACACGAACACGGTGTCGCAGCGATTGATAATGTCGAACAAATCGGGCGACGTGAAAAGTATCATATCAGTAATATTATACTGCTTTTTATATTTCAAAATCTTGGGTACAACGCTGTTGAGCGCATATTTTGAGGTTGTGATAACGCAGCATTTTTCGGGAGAATTTATTGTGAAAAAGACGTGATTTCCGAAATATGTCAATGCGATTATCATTATAAGCTGAAGCACATAGACAATTAAAAGTATATCCAAATCCTCAAGCTTAAAGGTTTGGTTATTAGCCGAGTTCGTGTTCATTATGCACAGCTGAACATAAGTGATAACATCGGTGAAGAACGTGGCAAGCGAAAGCGAGCTGATTATCGGCTTGCTTTTATTGATGCCTATACTGTATCCGCCGAAAATTGACATTGACGCAAGCCCCAATACAACGAAAGTGAACATTGTAACGGCGGCAGTTCTCGAAACGTGCAAAAGCCACGCATTATTTATACCGAAAAGCAAAAAGAATATTGCAAACAATAAAAAAAACAGAGTAAATTTCAGAAGCATTACAATTAAGCTTGTGAATTTTTTTAATCTATTCATAATACACTCCGTAAACACACTAAATTTTGCAGTGAGATAAATATACGCTTTTTTTCGCCGATTGTCAACAAATAGCGCACGAAAGCCGCCGTTTTTAACATTCCCCGTTTTAACTCATATAATGAAACGGGGAGCAAAAAAATTACAAGGAGAGTTTACATTGGATATAAGAGAAAAATGCACGATACCCGAGCAGTCCTGCTGTGAATTGAATATCGGCAGCATAAGCTCGTATTACGGCACTTCGGTCTTGCCGGATAAAGTTGTCACGACAATGGCTTATGTGCCTTTTCAAACGGATACGACAATGTACAAACCCGAAACGGCATTGAAATACGGAACGGTTTTCCCTGACCTCAACAAGCCGTTTTTAGGAGGTAAATGCGTATGAGCAACAGAACAGCGGCATTATACAAGCTTTCTTCGGTGCAATTTGCGGCATTAGAGCTTCATATATATCTTGACACCCACCCCGGCGATGTTGAGGCACAGAAGAAATATAACGAATATACGGCAGCTTACAAGGCAATGCTCAAGGAATTTGAAGCGTTGTACGGTCCGATAACCTGCCCTGCCGACGGTGAAGAATGGCTTAAAGACCCGTGGCCGTGGGATGTAACTAAGGAGTGTGATTGCTGATGTTTCAATATGAGAAAAAATTGCAGTACCCTGTCAATATAAAGAACCCCAATCCTAAGTATGCACAGATTATAATCAGCCAATACGGCGGTCCCGACGGCGAATTGGGTGCGTCGCTTAGGTATCTTTCGCAGAGATTTTCAATGCCGTATGCGGAGCTTAAAGGCTTGCTTACCGACATCGGAACGGAGGAATTGGGACACCTTGAAATGATAGGTGCGATAGTTTATCAGCTTACGAGAAATCTCTCGATAGACGAGATTAAGAAAAGCGGCTTTGACAAATACTTTGTTGACCACACAACAGGCATTTATCCCGTGGCGGCAAGCGGTGCGCCGTATACGGTAACGACCTTTCAGTCAAAGGGCGACACTATAACGGATTTGCACGAGGATTTGGCGGCTGAGCAAAAGGCGAGAACTACCTATGACAATATTTTGCGACTTGTTGACGACCCCGACGTGCGAGAGCCGATTAAGTTCCTGCGTGAGAGAGAGATCGTACACTATCAACGCTTCGGCGAGGGCTTGCGACTTGCGACGGATAAGCTCAACGAAAAGAATTTCTATGCGTTCAACCCGAGCTTTGACAAAAAATGCAACAGAAAATAGCACTAAAAAATACGGCACACTCCGAAAAGAGTATGCCGTATTGCTTTATTTTGATTATTTAAGTGCGATTGCCTTTTTAACGTTTTCAGCGATATTTTTAGTGTCAAGACCGTAGATGTGCAAAAGCTCAACCGCAGGGCCTGATTTACCGAATACGTCATTTACGCCGACACGAACAACGGGAACGGGTACGGTTTCGCAGACAACCTCCGTAACCGCAGAGCCGAGACCGCCGATAATGTTATGCTCCTCGGCAGTAACGATAACGCCCGTTTTCTTTGCGGAGTCAATGATTATATCTCTGTCGATAGGCTTAATTGTAGCCATATTGATAACTCTTGCGGAAATACCCTCTGCCTTGAGGCTTTCGGCAGCCATCAAAGCTTCGTTTACCATAAGACCCGAAGCGATAATTGTAGCGTCTGTACCCTCAACAAGTACATTTCCCTTACCGATTTCAAATCTGTAGCTTTCGTCGAATACTCTCGGCACTGCAAGACGACCGAAACGCATATAAACAGGGCCGTCGTGCTCAACAGCAGCCAAAACGCAAGCTCTTGCTTCGATATCGTCGGCAGGATTCAAAATAACCATACCGGGAATTGTTCTCATAAGAGCAATATCCTCACAGCACTGGTGGCTTGCGCCGTCCTCGCCGACAGAAATACCTGCATGAGTTGCGCCGATCTTAACGTTCAGGTGCGGATAGCCGATTGAGTTTCTTATCTGCTCAAACGCTCTGCCTGCCGCAAACATAGCGAAGGAAGAAGCAAAAACGGTATGACCTGTTGCCGCAAGTCCTGCCGCAACGCCCATAAGGTTAGCCTCTGCGATACCTACATCAAAGAATTTATCGGGATGAGCGCTTTTGAACATACCTGTTTTTGTTGCTGCTGCGAGATCAGCGTCAAGAACAATGATTTTGTCGTTTTTATCGCCCAATTCAACAAGTGTTTTACCGTAAGCGTCACGGGTTGCACATTTAATTACATCTGCCATAATTAAGCCTCCAATTCTGCGAGAGCCGCTTTAAGCTCAGTCATCGCCTGTTCGTATTCTTCGGTGTTCGGAGCTTTTCCGTGCCAGCCTACTGCGTTTTCCATATACGAAACGCCCTTGCCCTTAATTGTTTTCATAACAATACAGGTCGGCACGCCCTTTGTTGCCCTTGCATTTTCAAGTGCAGACTCGATAGCGTCAAAATCGTGTCCGTCAATCTCAACGACGTTCCACTTGAAAGCCTTGAATTTGTCGGCAATCGGATAAGGAGAGTTTACCTCTTCAACTGTGCCGTCGATTTGAAGTCCGTTGTAGTCAACAACCGCAACAAGATTGTCAAGACCACGGTTAGCGGCAAACATTGCAGCCTCCCAGACCTCGCCCTCTTCGATTTCGCCGTCGCCGAGGACCGTATAAACACGGAAGTCCTTCTTGTCGAGCTTTGCGCCGAGTGCCATACCGACAGCAGCTGAAATTCCCTGACCGAGAGAGCCTGTGCTCATATCAACGCCGGGGATTTTGTTCATATTGGGGTGTCCCTGAAGATAAGAGTCCGACTTTCTGAGAGTTTTCAAATCTTCAACGGGGAAAAATCCCTTGAGTGCGAGCGTTGCATAAAGAGCAGGTGCAGCATGTCCCTTTGAAAGAACAAATCTGTCTCTGTCCTCCATACGCGGATTTGAGGCGTCAATGCTCATTTCTCCGTTGTAGAGATAAGCGAGCAAATCACAAATTGAAAGCGAACCGCCGGGATGTCCCGCCTTGGCATTGTAAACGCCCTCAATAACGCCTATGCGTGCCTTTGCAGCAAAAATCTGCAATTCTTTCTTTTTCATAGCGTCCATAATCAGTTCTCCTTATATGTGTACATTATATAATTGAGCAAATCTCCGACGGCTCCCTTGTTGCAATGGCAAGCCTCAAATTTTGCTATTTCGTGCATTTCTTTAGGTGCCTGACCGCAGCAAGCAGGCAATCCGACGGTTTTGAGCATATCGAAATCGTTGAAATAGTCTCCGATTGCGGCGGTATGCTCTTTTTTTATGCCGAACATATCCGCGATTTTCATAATCGCCGTACCCTTATGCACGCCCTGCTCCACCATTTCAAATGAGGCTATTGACGACGACATAAGGTTTACGCTTGTATCCGTTGCGCCGTAAAGGTACTTTTTGACTGAGCTTATAAGCGTCGGCATACCGAGGAAAATTACCTTTCCCCAATCGTCGGGCGGAACCTCGTCTGCCTTTTTGAAGCGCTTATGGGGCAAATCATCCGATATAAGCATAGCTTCGGCAAAAATATGCGAATTTACGGCATATCCCTCTCTGCTTGTGAGAATATAAGCCTCCAGCATGGGAAATTTTTTCATAGCTGACTTAAAAAGCTCGTATCCCATAGGATTTATCGGCGTAAAATCAAGAATTTTATCGTTCATAACATCATATATGCCTGCGCCGTTAAGTATGACTGCGGGCGTGCCGGCAATCATCGGAAGCGACTCGTATGGCTTGCGGATTGAGCTGACATTTCTGCCCGAGGCAAGAGTAAATCTACCCTTTTTCTCAACCACGAACTCGTTTATGGCGTCATAATTGCGTTTTGGCAAGCGTCTCAATTTATTGTTGAGCGTGCCGTCAATATCGGACACCACAAGCCAATCTGAAAAATCTGTTTTTATCTGTTTTTCTGCCAAATTTTACAACCCTTTCATAAAACGAGTGAAATACTCGGGAAGCTCTGAAGAAAACTCAACATATTCGCCGCTTCTCGGATGAACAAACCCGATAAGTCCTGCGTGCAGGCATTGACCGCAAAGCCTTTGCTCGGCGGCGTTCCTCGGTTTGCCGTAAACATCATCGCCTGCAAGCGGATGCCCGAGATATGCCATGTGAACTCTGATTTGGTGAGTTCTGCCCGTTTCAAGCCTTAACCTCAAATAGTCATAGCCGTTGAGCTGTTTCAAAACTTTATAATGAGTAACCGCATTCTTCGAATTTTTGTCGGTTACGGTCATTTTCTTTCTGTCGTTTGTGCTTCTGCCAATAGGAGCTACAACCGTACCCTCGTCCTGCTTCAGATGACCTATGCAAACGGCACGGTACTCCCTTGTGAAGCTGTGTTCTTTTATCTGCTCGGCAAGCCCCTTATGCGCAAAATCATTCTTTGCGACAATTAAAAGCCCCGAGGTGTTTTTATCAATCCTGTGGACAATGCCCGGTCGCAAAACGCCGTTAATTCCCGAAAGACTGTCTTTACAATGATACATAAGAGCGTTTACAAGCGTATTTTCATAGTTGCCGGGTGCAGGATGAACGACCATACCCTTAGGCTTATTGACAACAAGCAGGTCGTCGTCCTCAAAAACTATATCAAGCGGAATATTCTGCGGCTCAACCGTCAATGCTACGGGCTCAAGCGGAAGATACTCCACCCTATCCTCTGTTTTCAGCTTATAATTTTTAGAAACGGGTTTTCCGTTTACGCTTACATTTCCCGACTCAATCGCCCTTTGAATATAGCTTCGTGAGGTTGAGGGGAATATAAATGACAAATATTTATCTATTCTCTCGCCGTCGCTTTCAACATCGGCAATTATACTGATACTGTTCATATTATTTCTTTGCCTTATCGGTTTTTGAGTCCTTGATAATATCGTACAGCAGGTAGATTATGACGATAAACGCACCGACCGTTACAAGTATATCCGCAAAATTGAAAACAGCGAATTTTATAAACAGCGGGTCTATATAGTCGATGACAAATTCCCTGCCGACTCTGTCGATAAGGTTTGCTGCGCCGCCCGAAATTATAAGAGTCAGTCCCCAATAGACAACCTTTGAGTGAATTCTTCCCGATAATAAATAAATAAGTCCGACAATCAGCACGAGCGCCGTGAAAACGCTCAATACCCTTGTATATCCACTAAATGAGCCGAATGCCGCCCCCGTGTTTTCTACGTATGTCAGACCTAATACTTTATCAATTACCGTAATCGAACCGATGGGCTCAAGATGCTTCAAGACCGCAAATTTTATAAGCTGATCGATAGCTATTAAAAATGCTATAATAATTATTGTGATTGCCTGAAGCATCGTGCCACCTCTGAATTATTTCTTCTTAAAGAATTTTTTGAATGAAATTGCGCCGTCATCATCTTCGTCGCCCGTTTCATCCTCAACCTCGTCAACAGACTCATAATCGTCTGCGTCTGCGGTTATTTCGCTGTCGTCATCATCGTCAAAATCAAGCTCGTCTATATTGAGTGAAAAGCCGTCGTTATCCTCGGAAGTGTCGGAGGAAATATCCTCAAATTCATCCTCAGGCTCATCCTCAAATGCAGTCTCGTCAAGAACGAAAGCATCTTCCTCGTCTGCTTCGTCCACATCATCAAGGATATTCTCAATATCGGTAAGCTCAAATGTATCGTCTTCGGCTTCTGTTTCCTCAACAGGTTCCTCATCTGCTTCTTCGACAACATCTTCTGCCTGTTCTTCTTCGACTGTTTCCTCAACGGGTTCAGCAGCTTCTGCAACCTCTTCAACCTCAACGGGTTCTTCGACAGGTGTTTCGGCTGCTTCAGGCTCAATGTCCTGTACTTCTTCCGTTTCCTCGGAATATGTAGGAAGTCTGTCAAGCAAAGTCAAGTGCTCCTTATACATATCCATCATTTTGGTACGGAAAGCGGCAACCTCTTTTTTAAGCATTTCAAGAACAAGGTTTTCTTGAGTTACCTTGCGGTTAATTCCGCCGATAATCTCATCCGCCTGCTTGTTTGCCTCGTGGATTTTAGCGTCTGCCGTTCTTTGAGCGTTGTCAAGAATTTTCTTTGCTTTTTGAGAAGCGTCCGAAAGCATATCCTCCGCCTGCTGTGAAGCCTCGGAAAGCTGTTTTTCGGAGGTTTCCTTTGCCTCCGAGACAATTCTGTCTGCAAGCTTCTGTGCCGAGAGCAAAGCCTGACGCAAGCTGTCCTCGTCCTTCTTGTATTCCTCAACCTTGTTGGCAAGAATACTCATTTTCTTAATGATGTTAGCGTTCTCACGGAACATCTGGTCATAGGAAGCGTGAATTTCATTGAGAAATTCGTCAACCTCCTCTGCCTTGTATGAGCTTTTGCCCGTGGTGTGAAATTCTTTTGATTTAATCTGATCCGGTGTAAGCATTATTTGTTATCCCCACTTCTGACTGAAATTATATTATTTATCAAAAACATAGCCGTTGTTACCAAGCTCGCTCAAAAGATCTCCGTTTACATCAACATTGAACGGAGTAATCATAAACGTATCGCTTGCAACCTGTCGCATTGTAGCCTTGTTGGCATAGGTAACGCCGCTTAAAAAGTCAAGGACTCTCCTTGCGGTTTCACCGTTTACGGATTCAAGGTTCAATATAACGGTCTTTTTCTGATTAAGATTGTCCGCAACGCCTCTCGCCTCTTCCATTGACTTCGGCTTTGTGAGAACAACCTGTAATTTTGCGGTTGTATTTATGCTGACAACCTTGTTGTGATCGCTCTTAGCCTCACGGTTGCCTCTCTGTGAAAAACGGGGAACAGGCTCGTAATCTTCCTCCTCGGGCTCTTCAACTTCTTCATAGCCCTCAGAGTCGGGAACATCATAATACTCGTCTTCCGAAACTTTAAGAATGTTGCTCAACTTATCCTTCAAACTCATTTCTGTATCCTCCTGCTTTAGTATATTCTCGGTCCAAATATCTTTGAACCTATTCTTACATGATTAGATCCGCTGAGTATTGCCGGAACATAATCCGACGACATACCCATAGACAAAGTTTTCATATATACATTATCTATTTTTTTTGAGTCAATGTCAACATACATATTGTATATATTCTCAAAAAATTTACAAAGTTCTGTGGTTTTTTCACAAATCGGCGGAATTGTCATCAATCCGCAAATGCGAATTCCCTCAATTTGGGCAATTTCGCAAAGGCTTTCATCGACCGCTTCGGGCATAAATCCCGTTTTTGACTCTTCCCTGCCGATATTGACTTCTAACAAAACATCGGTCACAAGTCCTTTTTTGACAGACTGCTTTCCGATTTCCTTTGCAACCTTGAGTGAATCGACCGACTCGATCATATCAACCTCGCCGACAATCTGCGATACCTTATTGGTCTGCAGGTGTCCGATAAGATTTTTGCGTACTCCGTCAAGCTTCAAATTCGGCTTTTTACGAAGCAGCTCCTGCACTTTGTTTTCGCCGATAAGCGTAATTCCCGAGTCAAGAGCGTGATTTATATACATTTCGTCAACGGTTTTTGTAACCGCCATAAAGTCAATATCCTCGGGCTTTCTTCCGCTTTTGACAGCCGCTTCGGCAATCTCCTCTCGGATATGCTTGAGATTCGACTCAATATCCGAATACTTTTGTTCAATCAAGGATTTTTCCATCATAAAGGTCAGTTCCTTCCACAATTATATTATCATAAAGCTCAACAAATCCGTTTTCGTTGTTGGGATTGTTGCATATTGACATTTCGCTGTCCGAATAATCAATATTTATCTTCTTGAATTTAACGATATTTCCGTTCAAAACGAAAACGCCCTTTTGACCGTCAACCTCTCGGATTGCCTTATTAGGCACTTGGAAGCCCGTATGCTCGTCAAAGGTAATTCTGATTTGCTCCGTGCGCAGGCTTGCGTATTGAGTGCTCATCAAATTACATTTCAGAATAACGCCCGTCTTACCGTCTGCGGTATCGCAAATTGCGGCAACCACGGCATTTATAGGCTCTGCCGTGGTCATTGTAAACTCAACTTTAGCCTTACTTCCGATTGAAAGTTTAACTGCGTCTTCATAATTTACAACGCACAAAAGATACCAATTAAAGCCGTCAACAAGCTTTCCCATATAATTATCCACATTGCCCTTTTGGGTTTTTGAGCCGTCGAACAAATCAGAAATCTGCGAGGTGGTCATGGACATTACATTTTTATAATCAACCGTACTTTCATAGCCGTCCGCAACGCTGATATAATAACCGGGGTGCGGTGCTTTAATAGTATTATATCCTATATTTGCACTTTGAAGCTGTGCTAATTTTGCGTTTAATTCGCCAAGCCTTGCGCTCGGGTCAATAATTGTTCCCGTAGAGAGCTGACGTGAGGTCATTGCGTCTCTGATATTGTTTTCATAGGCTTCGTAAGAGCTGATATTTCCCTTGCTTATGGCAACAGAATATGCTTCACACGCCGAATAAATACGCTCGTCAAGCGGTATAATATCGGCTGTCTGTACACCGACCTTGTTCTGCAAGGAGGAAAAATATTCAATCTCATCTTTGACGGCTTTCATCTCATTATAAGCCTTTGCCGCATCATCACTTGTGAAAACAACCGCAACGTCGTCTTGACTTGCAACTCTTTTTCCGTCCTCGACAAGCGGTACAAGTGTTCCCGTAACGCTCGCCTCTATCGGATACTCGTCCCTTACGACAAATGCGTCCGTTACCGCCGTAGAAGCTACGGTTTTGCTCAAGGCAACCTGAGTTTTAACGGGCTGATAGTTGATTTTGAACACCTGATACAAAAAGAAGATTATAAAGATAACTCCCGCAACGATATAAACTGCGTTCATTTTCTTTTTGTCGTCCTTGAACTTCAATATGTTATTCTTTTTTTCAGGCATCAAATCACCTTCTTTATATAATCAAATAATTTTTCGTAAAAGCTGTCGCCCGTTTCCTCGTCGGGATAAAACCATTTTATATTTTCGTTTCGTCTAAACCAAGTGAGCTGTCTCTTTGCATAGTGCCGTGTTCCGATTTTAAGGTTTTCCAAAGCCTGCTCAAGTGAAATTTCTCCGTCAAAATAAGGCTTTAGCTCCTTGTAACCGATAGCCTGCGAGGCGGTGGATTTTTTCGGCAAAGCGTAGTAGCTTTTTGCTTCCTCGACAAGTCCGTTTTCAACCATAAGGTCAACACGTCTGTTTATTCTGTCGTAAAGAACGTCCCTGTTTTTGTAATTTATACCGATAAAGCAGCAGTTGTATTTTGTCGGCTCAAGCCTTGACTGTGCAACCGCTTCGGTAGGCGTTTTTCCCGTAAGGGTGTATATTTCAAAGGCTCTTATAATACGCTTTTCGTTGTTCGGATGAAGCTTTGAAGCGTATTCGGGGTCAATTTCCGCAAGCCTTTCAAGCATTTTTTCGGCACCGACCGACTTTAATTCGTCATTGAGTTTTTTCCTCAAAGCTTCGTCGCAGTCCGCTTCGGAAAACTTTATATTATTTACAAAGCTGTCAACATAAAGTCCCGTTCCGCCTGCCAAAACGGGCAATTTACCACGGGATATTATATCCTCACAGCAGTTTTCGGCATCACTTACAAACTGTGCGACGCTGTACTGTGAAGTAACGTCCAAAAAGTCAATTAAATGGTGCGGTATGCCCTGCATTTCAGAAACGGTAGGCTTTGCCGTGGCAATGCTCATACCTTTATATATCTGCATTGAATCCGCCGAGATAATCTCGCCGTTAAATTTCTTTGCACATTCGACCGCAAGCGCCGTTTTACCCGATGCCGTAGGTCCTACGATAACAAGTAAGGAGGGTTTCTGCATAATTCACACCCTTCCGAACTGCTTATCAAGTTCATATTTTGTAAGTTCAATCAAAACAGGTCTGCCGTGAGGACAATATCTGACGCTCTCATCGGATAAAAGCTGTTTTGTGAACTCGATAAGCTCATAATCGGTCTGCTTGTTTCCTGCCTTTATAGCGGCACGGCAAGCTATTGAATGATATACCCAATCAAGCTGTTCGGGTAAAATATCTCTTTTATTCTGTGTAAGATAGCCTGCAATTTCGGTTATAAGCTGCGTTACGTCCTCGTTTTCAAGGTTTAACGGGCAAGCCCTGACAATAACCGCACCGTCGCCGAAATCGTCAATTTCAAAGCCTGCGCTTCGTATCATTTCAAGGTTTTCCGTAACAGCAACATATTCTTCTTTTGAAAGCACAACGGTACAAGGCTTTAACATAAGCTGACTGCCGTTTGAACCGTTATCCTTTTTAAGCTTGTTGTAAAGCATACGCTCATGTGCCGCATGCTTGTCGATTACCGCAAGCTTTCCGTTGTATTCGGCAAAAATGTATGTCTTGAAAGCCTCGCCGAGATACTTAAACGCAACCTCGCTGTCAACGCCTTTTTTAATATCCTTGTTTGGATTTTCGGAATATACCGTTTCGTCGTCGTCATCGTCATCGTCAAAGGGATTACTAAATGCCTCTGCGGTTTTTACGGACAGGTCAATTTCGTCCTCATAGTTATATTTTTTGTATGTAACACGCTCCGGGGTGTTCAACTGAATTCGGCTCGGGATATTTTCCTCTGTATTTATAACGGGACCGCTCGAAAAAACAGGCGGTTTATCGGTTGCAGCTTCTGAATTCAAAGAATACAAATCGGTCTGCTCCGCCTCGCGTATAGGCGGCTGCAAAATGTCCGAAACAGGCTTACTTTTAAGCTGTGCCTGTGGACGTGAGGCGTCATTTGAAATGGCATTTTTTGCGGCATAGTACACAAGTTCAAAAATTGCTTTTTCGTTTGAAAAACGCACCTCGGTTTTTGCCGGATGCACATTGACATCAAGCAATTCGGGTATCATCTCGATAAAAAGCACACACGCAGGATATTTGCCGACCATAATTGAATTTTTATATGCTTCGTTGAGCGCCGCACTTGCGGTTTTGCTCTTAATATACCTGTTGTTTGCAAAGAAAAGCTGCATTGAGCCTGAGCCTCTTGCATAAAAAGGTTTTGAAACAAAACCTTTGATTTTCATACCGTTAAGCTCATATAAAACAGGTATCATAGACGACGAAAGCTCATTTCCGTACACGGAATAAATTGCGTTTTTAAGCTCGCCCGTTCCGTCGGTGCAAAGAGTTTGCCTGCCGTCCTTTATAAATCTTATGCTTATCTCGGGATGAGAAAGTGCGATTTTATCGACAATACCGGCAACCGCCATAGCCTCCGACTTGTCGGATTTTAAGAATTTCATTCTCGCAGGGGTATTGTAGAAAAGCTCCCTTATGATTATTGTCGTACCGTTCGGACAGCCTGCGTCGTCAAGCGACACCTGCTCTCCGCCGAAAATTTCCATTCTCGTACCGACTTCTTCGTCACGGGTTTTTGTGATTATCTCCGTTTTGGAAACCGCCGCAACCGACGACAACGCCTCGCCCCTGAAGCCGAGGGTCATAATCGCATCCAAATCCTGCGCCGAGGAAATTTTACTTGTGGCGTGGCTTACGAAAGCAAGCGGAACATCATCCCTTGCAATTCCGCAGCCGTTATCGGTTATTCTTATGTACCTGACGCCGCCGTTTTGAATTTCAACGGTTATATCGGTAGCACCTGCGTCGATAGAGTTTTCAAGCAGCTCCTTAACAACAGATGCCGGTCTTTCGACAACCTCGCCTGCGGCTATAAGTTCCCAAATATTTTTAGGCAATTTATTTATTTTTCCCATAACCGCACCTCCGTTGCGAAGTTATTTTAATTAAGACTGCTTTGCCTTTGCCGATATTTCATATAGCTTCGACATAGCCTCAATCGGTGTGAGCGTATTGACATCAAGTGCCTTTAATTCGTCGATTATCTCGCTTTCTGCGGTTGAGCCGAAGCTTACCTGCATATCGTCGTCCGTTTCCTTACGAACAACATTTGAAACAACAGGCGCCATGCCGTTTTCCTCAAGCGATTTCAAAATGACCTTAGCACGCTTAACAACAGTATCCGGAACGCCTGCAAGTCTTGCAACGTCGATACCGTAACTGCCGTCTGCACCGCCTCTTACTATACGGCGAAGGAAGATTATATCCTCTCCACGCTTTTTGACGGCAATATTGAAGTTTTTAACGCCGTCCATCTCGTTTTCAAGCTCGGTCAGCTCGTGATAATGCGTTGCAAAGAGCGTTTTTGCTCCCAAACGCTTTTTATCAGCCGTATATTCAAGCACCGCTTTTGCAATGCTCATTCCGTCATAGGTAGAAGTGCCTCTGCCTATTTCGTCAAGGATAATAAGGCTATTTGAAGTAGCGTTGTCGAGAATTTCCGCAACCTCGCTCATCTCGACCATAAACGTTGACTGCCCCGAAGCCAAATCGTCCGAAGCACCGACACGGGTAAACACGGAATCGACAAGTCCTATCGAAGCATAGGAAGCGGGAACGAAAGAGCCCATCTGCGCCATCATTACGATAATTGCAACCTGCCTCATATATGTAGATTTACCTGCCATATTCGGACCTGTGATAATCGCTGTTCTGTTCTTGTCGCAATCAAGCTCCGTATCATTTGGAACAAACGGCGTGTCCTTGAGCATCTTTTCAATTACCGGATGTCTGCCGTCCTTAATGATAATTGTCTGTGAATCGTTTATATCAGGTCTTGTGTAATTGTTTGAAATTGCAACATTTGCAAGTGAACAAAGGGTGTCAAGCGTGGCAATCGCCTTTGAGGTACGGCTTGTACGCTCATACTGCTCACCGATTTTTTTACGCACCGAGCAGAATATTTCATATTCAAGGCTGACAATTCTCTCCTGTGCGCCGAGCACCTTTGTTTCAAGTTCTTTCAATTCCTGCGTGATATATCGCTCACAGTTTGAAAGGGTTTGCTTTCTTATATATGAATCGGGTACGATTTCTTTATATGCGTTCGGCACTTCAAAGTAATAGCCGAACACTCTGTTGTAGCCGATTTTCAGCTTTTTAATTCCCGTTTCGTCCTGCTCTTTGGTTTCAAGGTCTGTCAGGAACGACTTTCCGCCCTTAACGATTTTGCGAAGCTCGTCAAGCTCGGCATTGAAATTGTCGTTTATCATTCCGCCCTCACGAACAGAAAACGGTGCGTCCTCGCTTATCGCCTGCGAAACGAGTGTGTAGACGTCCTCAAGCACGTCAATATCGTTGTAAATATCCTTTAGCAGTAAGGATTTTGAGTCCTTCAAAAGCTCCTTAATTTTAGGAAGCGGCGCAAGAGTTGCTTTAAGCGATAAAAGCTCCTTTGCGTTTGCGGTGTTATAAAGCACCCTTGTCATAAGGCGTTCCATATCGTAAATATCAACCATCAGCGATACAAAATCATTGCGTTTTTTCGTGCTCTCGCAAAGCTCCGCCACGGCATTATGTCTCTTTGAAATTGCGGCGCAATCGTAAAGCGGACATTCAAGCCAACTTCTGATAAGTCGCTTGCCCATAGCGGTTTTGGTTTTATCGAGCACCCACAAAAGCGAGCCTTTCTTTTCACGGTCACGCATAGTTTCGGTTATTTCAAGGTTTCGCCTTGTTGAAATGCCGATTTTCATATACTTTGCGTCGGAATAGTAATTTATTTCTTTTATGTTGTTAAGGTCGGTTTTCTGTGCCTCATAAAGATAGGAAAGAGCCGCACCGAGCGCACAAACCGCACTTTGCTTTCCGTCAAGTCCGAGAGCTTCAAGCGACGGCTTATTGAAATGGGAAAGCACGGTTTTTTCCGCTTTTTCAAAGTTAAAACTGTCGGGCGGCAAGACCTCAACGGTCGCCTCCGTCTTTTTGGAAATAAATGCCGACAGCCTTTTAAGCGCTGCCGCCTCTTTGTTAAGTAAAATCTCCGTGGGCATAAATCTTGCCATTTCGTCA
Organism: Ruminococcus sp.; assembly: GCA_004556705.1. GTDB lineage: Bacteria > Bacillota > Clostridia > Oscillospirales > Acutalibacteraceae > Fimenecus. The sequence continues at coordinate 51,809 of SFGA01000019.1, forward strand.
ACGGCTTTTTCGTCGCAGCTTTCGGAAAAAGAGGTAAGATAAACGCTGCCCGTCGATACGTCCGCAAAGCAAATACCCATACTGTCAAAAGCTTGGCACAATACGGCAAGATAGTTGTTCTTCGTCTCGTCAAGCATACTGCTCTCAATTACCGTTCCTGCCGAAATAACTCTTATTACATCTCTTTTGACGATACCCTTTGCGGTTTTCGGATCTTCCGTCTGCTCACATATAGCAACCTTGTAGCCTTTGGAAACAAGCCTTGCTATATATGAATCGGCGCTGTGAAATGGAACGCCGCACATGGGCGCACGCTCCTGCTGACCGCAATCACGTCCCGTCAATACAAGCTCAAGCTCTTTTGAGGCGGTTTTTGCGTCCTCAAAGAACATTTCATAGAAATCTCCGAGACGGAAAAACAGAATTGTGTCCGGATAATTTTTCTTTATTTCAAAATACTGTTTCATCATTGGTGATAATTCTGCCATTTTTCCGCCTCAAAATTTCAATAGTTTAGTTTAGTAAAAATTAGTGACAACCGCCGCAGGAGGAGCATTCTCCGCCGCATTCGTGGTCGTGAGCGTGTGCGTGGGGGTCGCAGGTTTCGGGATCCTCACCGTTTACGCAAAGTGCAAGGATACCTGTGAGATAATTCATCATCTCATCAACAGCCTGTCTTGCCTCTTCAAAAGCCTTCATATTTTCGTTGGTGATTACCTGCTCGTAAAGACCCTGAAATTCCTTGTTGTACTGCTCAAGCTTTTTCTCGTCGGGTTTTTCCTGAGAAGCCTCGTGCTGATATGACATCTGAAGGAGCTTAATCTTGCCCATAAGCTCGTTGAGCGCAGTATCCTCTTCGTTCTTTTTCATAGCCTCTTGAAAATCAAGATAAACCTTGTCCTGCTGAATTGCAGCGCCAAGCTGACGTGCGAGTTTTTCGAGTTCCATAATGTTCTCCTTAAATAAAATATTTTAATATCAACTAACCCAAAAGGGATAATTTATTGTGCCAATTCGCCTCTTAAAATCCAGTTGAGGCTCTCCGTTACCTTAACACGGCAGAAATCGCCGATAAGGCTTTCGTCGCCCGGAAATTCGATTATTATATTTCCGTCCGTTCTGCCCGAAAGGTAGTTTTCCTTGTTTTTGGACTTGCCCTCAACAAGCACACGGTAGGTTTTGCCGTTCATTTCGGCGGTTCTTCTTGCGGCAATTTCCTCCTGAACGTCGCAAAGCTCCTTGAACCACTTGCCCTTTTCCTCTCGTGAAACGGGGTCGGGAAGTTCAGCCGCCTTTGTGCCTGTCCGCCTTGAATAAATAAAGGTGAACAGCGAAGTGAATTCAACCTCTTTTATAAGCGAAACGGTGTCGAGGAATTCCTCATAGGTTTCACCGGGGAAGCCGACGATAACATCACTTGTAAGCGAAATATCGGGCATTTTTTCCTTTGCATAATTGACAAGCTCAAGATATTTTGCCCTGTCGTAATGCCTGTTCATTGCCTTTAACACCCTGTCGTTGCCTGACTGAAACGGAAGATGCAAATGCTTTGCAACCTTGTCGCACTCCGCCATAGCGTCAATAAGCTCTTTCGTGCAATCTTTAGGGTGCGAGGTCATAAATCTCAATGTGAAATCGCCCGGCAAGGCGTTTATCTCCCTTAAAAGACCTGCAAAGTTCATTGAGCTTACATTGTTCTTGCCGTAAGAATTTACATTTTGACCTAAAAGCGTAATATCCTTATAGCCTTGCGCTATAATCTGCTTTGCTTCCTCGATTATGAACTCGGGCTCACGGCTTCTCTCCCTGCCTCTTACATAAGGCACAATGCAGTAGGTGCAGAAATTGTCGCAGCCGTACATTATCGGAAGCCAAGCCTTAATTCCCCTATCCCTGTAAACGGGGACATTCTCCGCTATATCGCCCTTTTTGTCGGGGGCGCAAACAACTCTTTTTGAGCCTTGAAGCGTGTTATATAAAAGCTCGGGCAGCATATAAACTGCGTGTGTGCCGAAAACCAAGTCAACATAAGGATAGCTTTTGTAAATTTTATCTCTTATATGCTGCTGCTGCATCATACAGCCGCAGAGAGCTATTACAAGGTCATGATTTTCCTCCTTGTATTTTTTGAGTATTCCGACATTGCCGAAAACCCTGTCCTCTGCGTGCTCACGGACGGCGCAGGTGTTATAAAGCACCAAATCCGCTTCGGAAAGCTCTTCGGTAAAGCCGTAGCCCATCTCCTTTAGCATACCCATTATTCGCTCGCTGTCCGAAACATTTCCCTGACAGCCGTAGGTGTGGATATAAGCCTTTGGCGTTCTGTCATAATACTTTGCGCCGAGTATTGATTTTACTTTTTGTGCATACTCATTTTGAGCTTGCAGCTGTTCTTCTGATATATTCTGAATTTTTGCCAAAACATCTTCTCCTGTTAAGAAATGTAGGTTGAATTGAGGAATGAAAGCACGTCGTTATAAACTCTTTCCTTGTCGTCCTCGTTTAGTATCTCGTGACGGTCGGTCGGATAAAGAATAACCGTCGGCTCCTTGCCTGCGAGCGTAAGATTATCCGAAACCGAAATAACACCCTTGCCGTTGAGTCCTATCGGGTCATGAGCACCCGAAATAATCAATATCGGAAGTCCGTTCGGAACAAGTGAAGCCCATTGCCTGCTTGAAGCCTCGTTTGCAAGCGCAAAGAGGTCTCTGTAACCGCCTATTGTAAATGTAAAGCCGCAAAGCGGGTCGTTTTTGTAATTTTCTCTGTTTTGAACGTTAGTGCTCAGCCAAGCAAGTCCGTCCTCCGTTTTCTCGGAAACGGTAAGGTTTGTAGCCTTGCTGAAAAGCTCGCCGAGAGCCTCAACACGCTTGCTCGGACCGTATTTCTCACAAAGGGAGTCAACTATCGGCTGAAGCATTACGGCAGTTGACGGAAGCTCGCCCGTACCGCAGTAAATTACACCGTTGAGTTCATATCCGAAATGAGCCGTATAAACCCTTGCGCAGAAAGAGCCCATGCTGTGACCGAAAAGGAAATACGGAATGTCGGGGTATCTCTTTTTCATAATTTTTGTAAGAATGTGCATATCGTCAACAATTCTCTTGTCGCCGTCTTTTTCGGCAAAGAAGCCAAACTCGGACGGGTCATTTACGGACTTGCCGTGACCTAAATGGTCATTTCCGCAAACAACAAAGCCGTTTGACGCCAAAAACCTTGCGAAATCGTCATAGCGGTCAATGTGTTCCGCCATACCGTGAGCAAGCTGAACAACACCTATAGGCGTAAGCTTATCATCACTCCAAATGAGCGTTCTTATCTTGTGAATTTTGTCCGAAGAGTTGAAATAAGCTTCCGTTTTTACAACAGCCATAACAGTACCTCCAATATAAATTTACATATATTTGTTATTATACTATAAATAAGCTGTTTTGTCATCAGTTTTTGACAATATAAAAAATGTTTTTTCCAAAGTCCTCAAGGCGGCGTATTTTGTTGTTATTTTTGATAAAAAAAGCTCGAAATAGGTGGAAAATACCGTCTTTTTAGCGATTGAAAATTCTTGAAAATATATCAAAACGGTGCTAAAATTAAATAAATTATTATAAAGGAGACGATACCATGACTTATGAGCAGGTTGTTTCAAAGGTAAAGGCTAAATATTCCGATATAGACGCTTCCTCAATTGAAGGTACTCAGGCTATACAGATAAATCTTTCAGGCAAGAACACCGAGGGTATTTTCTACATAGAGGTTAAGGACGGCAAGGTTAATGTTGAGCCTTACGATTATCACGACAAATGGGCTGAGGTTACGGTTAACCCCACAAATCTTTTCAAAATTCTTGACGGCAAGCTTAACCCCGTTATTGCATACACAACGGGTAAGGTCAGCATTTCCGGCGACGTTGATACTGTCCTTCGTTTTGTAAAGCTCGCAAAATCGGTAAAATAATTTGAATTCACAGAATTTTAAGGCATCTGAAAATACAGATGCCTTATTTTTTATTTAACTCTTTATTTTTTGAAAAACGTGTACTATAATTGCCTTAACAATATTTGGGGAGATGATGTAATAATGGAAAACAATCCTGTTACAGCGGTGATTGTCGGCGCAGGACACAGAGCCTTTGTCTATTCAAAGCTTGCGCTCACAGACCCCGACAAGCTTAAAATCGTAGGCGTTGCCGATCCCGATAAAAAAAGGCAGAAAAAAGCTATGAAAATGTTCGGCTTCCCCGAAGAAAACTGCTTTAATTCGGCTTCAGAGCTTGCAAAAGCACCGAAGCTTGCCGACGCAATCATTAACGGAACAATGGACGAACAGCACGTCGAAACGTCAATTCCGCTTCTTGAAAAAGGCTATGATATGCTCCTTGAAAAGCCGTTTGCGACAAATGAAAAAGAAATGAGAACGCTTGTTGACTGCGTTAAGAAAAACGGCAACAAGGTTATGATTTGCCACGTGCTTCGCTACACCCCGTTCTATCTTTCAATCAAGGAGAGAATTGCGAAAGGCGAAATCGGCGATATAATCAACATTCAGACCTGCGAGCATGTAAGCTATCATCATCTTTCAACCTCGTATGTAAGAGGAAAATGGGCAAACTCCGACAAGTGTCATACCTCAATGCTTCTTGCTAAATGCTGTCACGATATAGATTTGATGATGTGGATGATGGCCGAAACGAAGCCTGTCAGCATTTCAAGCTTCGGCTCAAAATTCCAATTCAAGCCCGAAAACGCACCCGAAAACGCAGGTACAAAATGCCTTGTTGACTGCCCGTTGGTTGACACCTGCCGCTACTCTGCAAAGAGACTTTATCTTGACCAGCCCGAGCGTTGGGCGTTCTATATTTGGGATAAATTAGAGGGCATTGAAAATCCGACGGATGAGGACAGAATAAATCTTTTGAAGGGCGACTCGGAATACGGAAAATGCATTTACAAATGCGATAACAACGTTGTTGACCACCAATCCGTGCTTGTCAATTTTGCAAGCGGTGCGACGGGTACGCACAATATGGTCGGCGGCTCGTCGAAGCCTCAAAGAAGAATTCATATAATCGGCACTCTCGGCGAAATATACGGCGATTTTGAAGAATCGAAGTTTTATGTTTCAAAGATACACCCGACAAAGACCGACGAAAAAATTGTAGAAGAGGTCGATTTGAGAGTCGGCGGAGATATGGTCGGCGCATACGGCGGTCACGGCGGCGGCGATGAAAAGCTGGCGGCAGATTTCGTCGAATATTTGCGTGGCGGAAAGCCTTCCCTCGCCTGCACCTCGATTTTCGACTCCGTTGCAGGTCATCTCTGCGTTTATCTTGCCGATAAATCCCGTGAGGAAAACGGTATGCCTCAAAGCGTGGAATTGTAAAAAGCAGTAATATATTTATCCCCGACAGTGCAAATTGTCGAGGATTGTTTACAAATAGGCGGAAATATGGTATTCTAAAAGCAGCTTTTATAAGGGGGAACAAAATGTTCTTTATAAGCTTCGATAAACTTATAGAAATACTTTCACCGTTGATATTGATTGTATGTATTATCGCCTTAATCGGATTAAATAAAGATTATGCCGCAGAACGAGAACAAGAAAAGCGTCAAGCTCTTGAAGCATATCGGGTGGAAAGCGTTTATATCGACAAAGCGGAAATTCTTCAGCGATACCTTGCGCAAGGCGACCGCCAATTTATTCAGTCGGATGATTTCACCTTCTATATGCACGACGAAGAGAAAAATCTTGACATTTACGAAAGACGAAACATTGCTTATTCAAATTATGAGCGAGTTACGGTAAATTCGGAAACGCAGGAGATTAAATCATATTGGATTGTTTATAACGATTTAATTCCCGACGGCGATATAACGAAAAAAGTGGTGCAGGATTATTCGGATTTTATAAAAGGAAGATTTGACGAAAATGCAAGCTGGGGCAAGACTTCCGACGAGAAAAAGTACAACGCATCGGGCATTTTGACTTATATATCCTCAAGAACGGACGGAAAAGTTGAAATGTATCACTCCGATTTCCACAAAGACGGAGCGGATTTTAACTGCTTAATATCGTCGCAGCCCGACTCGGTTGCCATCAGTCTTAATTATGAGTTTTGATAAGTTAGTAAAAGATTAAAGGACGCCTTTTTATGAGGCGTCCTTTTTCGTTGGATTATTGTTGATTTATGTTTGTTTGTGGCTTAAATCAGACTAAAATACACCCACAACCGTAGGGACAACCCTTGCGGTTGTCCGAAAACCGCAAAAGTTGGTAGCGACAGTGAGCCGTCGTGAGGGCGTTTACAACCGAACAGGCGAGCCGAGCGTGATTTTTGCGGAAAAGGAGGAATTGCATAGTGAGTGAGAGACAGCCAAAGGCTGTTGCGAACAATACGGTGCAAACGACGACGTGGTAGGGCGGTGGCTTGCTGCCGCCGTTAGATTGTTGTTGATTTATGATAATTTGCGGATAACCGCAAACCGTAAAGTAAAATCAGCTCCCTCGTCGAGGGAGCTGTTGAGCGTAGCGAAACTGAGGGAGTAAAGTAAGTCATATCAAGCTTAAATTAACTCCCCCAGTCATTTTTTTACGAAAAAATGACAGCCCCCTCAAAGATGGGGCGGAAGCACAAATTGAATTTGATATAAATTGCGGACAGGGGCGAGCCCTGTCCCTACGGTAGCATAGGTTTTCTAATTTGATGAAACACAGGCTCCCTCTGACGGGCAACGTATGCGACCGCCGCCTGTGGCGGATAAAGGGAGCATCTGTTGGCGCAGCGGTCGATTTTGTGGAAAGCAATAAATATCAAGCTTTCGTTATCTCTCCCTCAGTCATTTTTCAAAAGAAAAATGACAGCTCCCTTTACAAGGGAGCCTGAGTCGGACAGGGGCAAGCCCTGTCCCTACGGTAGCATAAATTATTAAATTTGATAGCCGTCATACGTACGCAAATTTCCTCAGTGTCAGCAAGCCCCTGCCCTACACCGTTGGATATTAAATTCACATTTACGGGCAGCCGATAACAGTTATTTTTTCAAAAAATGAACTGCAACGGCGGCAGCGGTCAAAATGCCGATACCTATGCCCACTTTTTTAACAACAGGTATTACCGATTCGACGCTAGGGGGTGCATAGGAATAGATAAGATACTTCACTTTATTGTGAATATCCTTTACGCTTTTTATATCCTTATACATTGTGGTATAGGTCGAAAATGTGTTTAGATTATTTTCATCTAAATCGATTATACGCACACCTCTTTGAAGCTTCGGGCCGTAAACATTGAAGCCGCAGCCCTGCGTATATCCCATTATTAAGCCGTTGTATTCGCCTACAAAGCTATTGTTATGGTCGTGCCCGCAGAAAGCCGCTATGACGTCTCCCTTTTCACGCAAGGCGTCAAATTCGCCTGTATTCTCGCTCGGGGTAGCAGGTGTTTCGTAAGTAAAATCGCAATTTCCTTTGATTAGACGATTTTCATCTATCCAATAATATTTGCCTGCGTGCTCACGGAAGCCCTGTGCGTGAGGCTTACGGCTTTTCGGAACTTCCTTGAAAAGCTCCCACATTTCGCACATAGGTATATGCTGAAAAACCAACGATTTTACATAGTCACCGTGCTTCTCTTTAAGCTCGTCCCTTGTTTTCTGATACCACTCAATTTGTCCCTTTGTAACTGCAGCGCATCTTCCGTCGGGTGTCGAGGAAAGCGAGTCGATAAGGTAGATATTGAAAATGTCCTTTTCGCCCTTGCTGTCCTTGATAAGCAGATTGTGGTTTGCAACGCCCTCAAGGCTTTCGTCTCCCCTCTCCGCAACGCAATTGGGGTAGCTTTTATAAAGTGCAAGCTGTTTTTCCTTTGAGATACCGAACGCCTGTGCATCGTGATTTCCAAAGCAGAATGTAAACGGAATATTCCTATCGACAACAGGCTTTAAGAAGTTGTCAAAAGCCTTTTTAAAGTTTTCCTCACGGTTGCCGAGCGACAGCGTAAAGCCGTAGCCCTTTATCTGATCGCCCGTAAAGACAACCAAATCAGGCTTATCCTTATCCAATGCCGCTTCTATAAGCTCAACAGTATCCTTTGATGTTATCTGAGTGTCCTGAATATCGGCAATCTGCATTATGCGGAATTTACCGTCCGGTCTGAATTTAAGTTCCATAGCTGCACCTCTTTCAATGATTATTTTATCATATTTTTTCGATATTGCAATAAAAAATCAGCCGTCCAAAGAGCTTGAACGGCTGAAAATTTATGAATATTGATTATTTAAGGTTAGCTTTAAGAGTTTCAAGGTTTGCAACAAGCTCTGCGGGAACCTTACCGTCGAACTTTCCGAAGAATTCCTCAATACCCTTAGCCTCTTCTCTCCAAAGATCCTTATCAACGTCAAGGATTTTTTCAAGAGATTCCTCGGTTACGTCCTTAATGCCGTTAAGGTTAATATCCTTAGCATAGGGAAGATAGCCGATAGCTGTTTCCTGAGCGTCAACCTCATTATCGCAACGCTTGAGAATCCACTCAAGAACACGAAGGTTGTCGCCGAAGCCGGGCCACATAAAGTTGCCTTCGTCGTCTTTTCTGAACCAGTTAACATTGAAAATCTTGGGAGCCTTATCCGGATCAAGAGTCTTACCGATATCGATCCAATGCTGCCAATAGTCAGCCATATGATAGCCGCAGAACGGAAGCATAGCCATAGGATCACGACGAACAACGCCTACTGCGCCTGCAGCAGCTGCTGTTGTCTCGGAAGCCATTGTTGCGCCAACGAATACACCGTGGTTCCAATCTCTTGACTGATATACCAACGGAGCGAGCTTAGCACGTCTGCCGCCGAATACGAATGCCGAAATCGGAACACCCTGCGGATTTTCAAATTCAGATGAAAGGCAGGGGCAGTTCTCTGTCGGAGCTGTAAATCTTGAGTTCGGATGAGCAAGCTTGTTGCCCTCAGCGATATACTCGGGACCGTTAACCTTCTTGCCTGTCCACTCCTCTGCATTAACAGGAGGATTCTTATCAAGGCTCTCCCACCAAACAGTGTTGTTGTCAAGGTTTCTTGCAACGTTGGTAAAGATTGTGCCTTTCTTTGTAGCAGCAAGAGCGTTCGGGTTCGATTTTTCGTTAGTACCGGGAGCAACTCCGAAGAAGCCGTTCTCGGGGTTGATAGCATAAAGTCTGCCGTCGGGGCCCTTACGAATCCAAGAAATATCGTCGCCTACGCACCAAACCTTATAGCCTTTCTTTCTGTATTCCTCGGGCGGAATAAGCATAGCAAGGTTTGTTTTACCGCAAGCTGACGGGAATGCAGCGCAGATGTATTTAACCTCGCCCTGCGGATTTTCGATACCGAGAATAAGCATGTGCTCAGCCTGCCAGCCCTCGTTCTTACCCTGATAAGAAGCGATACGCAATGCGAAGCATTTCTTACCGAGAAGTACGTTTCCGCCGTAAGCAGAGTTAACTGAAATGATTGTGTTGTCCTCGGGGAACTGACAAATCCATCTCTTTTCGGGGTCAACGTCGCACTTGCAGTGGAGACCTCTTACCCAGTCATTGCTTTCGCTGCCGAAGGCGTCCATAACCTTCTTGCCGACACGGGTCATAATAGCCATATTAAGAACAACGTAGATTGAGTCTGTAAGCTCGATACCTACCTTTGAGAAGGGAGAGCCGACGGGACCCATTGAATAAGGGATAACGTACATTGTTCTGCCCTTGTATGAATCACGGGCAATGTCGTAAAGCATTTCATAAGCCTTTGAAGGCTCCATCCAATGGTTTGTAGGGCCTGCATCCTCTTCCTTCTTTGAGCAGATAAGAGTTCTGTCCTCTACACGAGCAACGTCGTTGGGCTTTGTTCTGTGGTAATAACAGCCGGGAAGAAGATCCTCGTTAAGCTTAATCATTTCGCCGCTTTCGCAAGCTTCCTTACGAAGTGCTTCGAGCTGTTCTTCGCTGCCGTCGATCCAAACGATTTGAGCAGGATTGACAAGCTTAACCTTTTCGTCAATCCAATCAAGGATACTCTTGTTAGTTGTGAGTGCTGACATAGTAATTTCTCCTTTTTGAAATTCGGATTTGCCGATTTTTCAAGCGGCTTTTCCGAAATTATTTAACTAAATTAAATGCCGAAATTAAACAAATACCAAATTCCGCCATTATAAGCATTATTATAATGCAACTGAGTTTATTTTGCAATAAAAAAATGATAAAATTTTGTCAATATAATGAATAAATTGTTAATAATTCGCTTCGGTAATATTCATAGTCGCATACGCGTTGAGCGACATATCGGCTCTCTTACCCGAAATGAACTCATAATAGCCCTGCGAAGCTACCATAGCCGCATTATCTCCGCACAGGGAAAGCTCGGGATAATATATCCTCCAGCCGTGCTTTTTCGCCGTTTCGTCCATTCTTCTGCGAAGCACCGAGTTTGCTGAAACACCGCCTGCCAAAACTAATTTATTTGTATCGACAGTCTGCATCGCCTTTTCGGTATTATCAATAAGTGAGGTTACAACGGTATTTATAAACGAAGCGCCCAAATTCTCCCTTATGATAGTCTCCCCTTTTTGCTCTGCGTTATGTACCGTATTTATTACAGAGGTTTTAAGTCCCGAAAAGCTGAAATCGAGAGGACTTGCATCGACACGGGGCTTTGGAAACGAATACGCCTTATCGTCGCCGTTTTGTGATATTTTATCGAGATTTACGCCGCCGGGATAAGGCAAGCCCATTGTCCTTGCAGCCTTATCAAGAGCCTCGCCTGCCGCATCGTCTCTCGTTCTGCCTATTATCTCAAAATCCGTATAGCCGTCTACCTTGACAAGCAGAGTATTTCCGCCCGAAACAACAAGGCACATAAACGGAGGCTCAAGCTCGGGATGCGTGATATAGTTCGAGGCAATATGCGAACGCAAATGATGAACGGGAACGAGCGGAACGCCCGAAGAGAGCGAAAGTCCCTTTGCGTAATTCACGCCGACAAGCAGCGCACCTATAAGTCCCGGTGTATATGTAACGGCGATTGCGTCAATATCGGATATTTTAAGCTGTGCTTTTTCAAGCGCCTCGTTCACGACGTAGCTTATTGACTCCGTATGAAGTCTTGAGGCTATTTCGGGAACTACTCCTCCAAATATTTTATGCTTTTCGATTTGAGTTGACACAACATTTGAAAGTATTTTTCTGCCGTCCTCGACAACCGCGGCGGCAGTTTCGTCACATGAGCTTTCAATTCCGAGAATTCTCATTTAAGCACCCCTTTTTAAGTCTTTGAAAAATCTACAATATTATACCAAAAACGCAGAGAAAATTCAACGCAAACAAGATTTTTATTGTCAAAATCTACAAAAACAAAATAGCTGTTTTTAGCAAACCACCGAAATTATAATCGCCCCCAAGCTTTTTTATAAAATACATCTTGAATTTTCCGTAATGCGTGTTATTATAAAGTTAAAATATAAAAAAATAATTTTTCAGGAGAAGCAAAGATGAATGAGTACATTGAAAATGTAATTAAGACCGTCGAGAGACGAGATAACGCAAAACCTGAGTATATCCAGTGCGTTAAAGAGGTTTTTCGTTCTCTTGAAAAGGTAATTGAAGAGCACCCCGAGTATATTGAGGACGATCTTCTTACGAGAATGGTTGAACCCGACAGACTGATTACCTTCCGTGTTGCGTGGGTTGATGACAAGGGCAAAACGCAAATTAACCGTGGATACCGTGTTCAATTTAACTCAAGCATAGGTCCTTACAAGGGCGGACTTCGTTTCCATCCGAGCGTAAATTCAAGCATTATGTATTTCCTCGGCTTTGAGCAGACCTTCAAGAACTCGCTTACGGGACTTCCTATGGGCGGTGCAAAGGGCGGCTCGGACTTTGACCCGAGAGGCAAGAGCAAGCAAGAGGTTATGCGCTTCTGTCAGGCGTTTATGACAGAGCTTTACAGACATATCGGACCGAATATTGACGTTCCCGCAGGCGATATCGGCGTAGGAGCTCGTGAAATCGGCTTCCTGTTCGGTCAGTATAAGAGAATTACAGACGCATTTGAAAACGGCGTTATTACAGGCAAGGGACTTGCTTACGGCGGCTCGCTTATTCGTCCCGAGGCTACGGGCTACGGCGCAATTTACTATACCTGTGAGGTTTTCAAGCACGAAAATGATACAATTAAAGGTAAAACCTTTGCGGTTTCAGGCTTCGGTAACGTTGCTTGGGGTGCTTGCAAGAAAATTGCACAGCTCGGCGGTAAGGCTGTTACAATCAGCGGACCCGACGGCTATGTTTATGACCCCGACGGCATTGTAACAGAGGAAAAGCTTAATTATCTTCTTGAAATGCGTTCCTCGGGCAGAGACAGATGTCAGGATTATGCCGACAAGTTCGGCGTGCAGTTCTTCCCCGGAGAAAAGCCGTGGGGCGTCAAGGTTGATGTTGCTCTCCCCTGCGCTACGCAGAATGAGGTTGACCTTGAATGTGCAAAGAAGATTGTTGCAAATGGCACGAAATACTACATTGAGGTCGCAAATATGCCGACAACAGAGGATGCTTTCGACTACTTGAGAAGTGTTGACAGCGTAATATTCGCTCCGTCAAAGGCTGTTAACGCAGGCGGCGTTTGCGTTTCGGGCCTTGAGATGAGCCAGAACAGTCAGCGTCTCTCATGGACTGCGGAAGAGGTTGACGAGAAGCTTCATCACGCTATGATTGAAATTCATCAGCATTCCGTCAACGCTGCCGAGAAATACGGCTTGGGTTATGACCTTGTTTCAGGTGCGAATATCGCAGGCTTTGAAAAGGTTGCGGAAGCAATGATGGCACAGGGTATTTATTAAGCCGAAAATTCAATAAAGACAGAATAAAAGCCATACCGAGGCTGAGTGTTAATAAGGCAGTTTTGCTTCAAACAACATCTTTTCTGACAAAAATTCGATAACCCCCGCAGATATGCGTTAGCATTATCTGCGGGGGTTGCCTTTTTTGCATCAAAAATATATTATTTTGAAGTGCGTTGCAGTTTCGTAGCTATAAAAATTCTTTTATGCCGAAGCCGGGAAATGAAGCAAGGCTGTCGCCTTGCGAGGCTTTTTGGCAAAAGCATAATGGATTTTTATGCGAGAAACCAATACTTCCTTATGAACGCTCAGCCAAACGGTATGGCTTTTTGTTTTAGTTATTGATATGGTTTTTCCTGTATCGGAGAAGCTTCGAAGAATGAAGTCAAAGCTGTGATATACTCGTCGTTTTTTACAGAATAAACATAATTATCAATCGAAATATATCCGGGAGCCTGCGGCGAAACTAAAATCGGCTTATCAATGTCGGTCTTTTTCTGTTCCTGCAACCAAATCCGCACCATAACCGACCAACCGTTTGAAGGCTTTTGCTCTTCGGTAATTTCCGCATCGGCAGCGGCAAAAACAGATAAAATTTTCTGAATGTCTGCCGTGTCAGTAAAAGCTTTAGCCGCACGCTCAACACTCCCCGTGTTGCGGACAACGACAATATCAATAGAACGAATATACTGCGGCTCTAACGCCTTGAAATCAGACAAAACCTGTTCGCTTGTTCTTGTAACCGTTTTCGAGGCGGAAGCATTGTTAATTGAGGACTCGTCCTGTGTAGGCTTGGCACATCCGAAAAAAATTATAGGTAAGAAAAACAGAAATACTAAAGCAGCAATTTTTTTCATAAAAACAACTCCTCACATCATACAAGTTGAAATCGTTGTCGTTCAAAACTAAATTATCATATTTTTATAAAATTGTCAATGTAATAGTTTCGGATAAAATAAAAAACCTGTAGGCAAAAACCAACAGGTTATAGGTTTATTTATTACACCCTAAAAACTGAACAAAGGAGAAAGAGATAAGAGAAGAAGAAAAAACTGAGAAATAAACAAAGATTAGAACCTGTTCTTGATAAAGAACTG
>SFGA01000066.1 GCA_004556705.1 Ruminococcus sp.
CCTACGGTCGCATATATTTTCAGTTTTGATAAAACAAGGCTCCCTCTGACGAGGGAGCTGTTGAGCGAAGCGAAACTGAGGGAGAGAAAGCAATAAACAGCAAATTTTCGTTATCTCTCCCTCAGTCATTTTTCTGCGAAAAACGACAGCTCCCTCGTCAGAGGGAGCCTGTGTTTGTGCTAAATTTTTAATTTGTTATATACTGAAAATTATTATAAATACGTCAATTCCCACGGCGGCAGCAAGCCCTGTCCGCAATCCGTATTTCAGCCTCCCTTGTGTAAAGGGAGGTGCCGAACGAACGTGAGGCGGAGGGATTGTGAGGTTGATTTTATATGGTTTTATAAACTCCCTCAGTTTCGCTATGCTCAACAGTTCCCTCGGAGAGGGAGCGGAATGTTTAATCAAATTTGAAAAAAATTGTTGAAATTCAGCCTCCCTTGTGTAAATTGTGGAAGGTTAACGCACATAAAAACGGGCACTTTGTAAAAGTACCCGTTAAATAATAAAAAATATAAATTTTGCTATCCGTTAATCTCTTCTCAGAGCTTCGATAGGCGGCATTTTCGCTGCACGTCTTGCAGGATAAACGCCGAATACTACACCGATAAGCGTTGAAAATCCGATTGCAAGCGCAACGGTTGAGGCTTTAACTGTAAGCGGAATTTTCATAATCGACGAAACAAGCGCCGCACCCGAAACGCCCAACAGCAAACCTATCGCACCGCCGATTACGCAAAGGATTATCGACTCTGTGAGGAACTGGAACAATATAGTCGAGGTCTTTGCACCGAGTGCCTTACGAATACCTATCTCCCTCGTTCGCTCGGTTATTGAAACAAGCATTATGTTCATTACGCCGATACCGCCGACAACAAGCGAAATTGCGCTGACTGCGGCAATAAACATTGTGAACACGTTGATTACCGTATCCAAAAGATTGATGTATGTCGCCATATTTGTAAGCAAATAAACGTCCTTGTCGTGGTTGTTATGCCTTGCTCTTATTCTGTTAAGCGCAGCACTTCCTGCCGCATCAAGGTCGTTTTCGTCGCTCGCTATAATATAAATCGTGTCATAGCGGTCGCTCATACCGATAACGTTCGTAGCAAATTTAGTCGGCACCATAATCATACCGCCTGAAAGTGTTGAATTGCCCATAGCTTTCATTGATTCAAGCATTTTTTCGGAGTCCGAACCAAATGCACTTGCCATATCCGTAACACCGATAACCTTTATGCTGACGGTAATTCCGTTTACGGTATAGTTAATGTACTCACCGACGCAATTCTTCTTGCCGAAGAACTGCAAGGCGCTTGAAATGTCGATAACGCATACAGCCTTGCCCGAATCCGCTTCGGCTTTCGTATAATATCTGCCGTAAACACATTCGCCACTCATAACATAACGCATTTCCTCGTTACCGCCAATGAGCACGCCTATTCCCGTTTCGTCTCCTGCATTGAGCGAGCCCATTGACATTACCATAGGCGAAACGTACTGAACAGCGTCAAGAGCTTTGATAGCTTCAATATCGCCGTCCGTTATATAGTCGGAATTTGAAGCGGTTGTAGCGTCAACACCGATTGTTATGGCGTTCGAGCCCATATCCTTGATCATACCGACGATATAGTCTCTGCCGCCGTTACCGACCGTGATTACCGCAATAACCGAGGCAACGCCGATTATAATGCCGAGCATTGTCAGCAACGAGCGCATAAGATTGGTCTTGATGCTGAATATTGCTATTCTGATGTTTTCTTTGATGTTCAACAGACAGCACCTACCTTATTTCTTTATTGCGATTTTGTCGCCCTCTGCCATTGAGGTCTTGGGATTGTCAACAACTCTTTCTCCCTGCTCAACGCCCGTGAGAAGCTCATAATTATCGTCCGAAAATCTGCCGACTGTGATTTCACGCTTTGAAACCTTGTTGTTTTCGTCAACAACATAAACAAAGTTTGTCGAGTCCTCGGTAACAACCGCATCAATGGGAAGCACCATAACGTTTTCTATCTTTTCGGTATCGATTTTAATATCGACGTCGAAGCCGATAATGATTTTTTCGTCGGGATTTTTAATTTTAACTCTTACAAGCGCACCGTTTGACAACGAAGAAGAGCCACCCGTAAAGGTTGAAGCTATTGTGCTTATGTCGAGTGACGAGGACTCGCTTGCGGTTGCGCTGACGTAGATAACCTCGCCCTCATAATCGCTGCCGAGAGAAGAAACCTTAACTCTCTGTCCGACCTTAATGCTCAAAATATCATATTTGCCGACTGAAAACTCTGCGACAAATTCATTTGTGTTTTCAAGGGTAATACCCGTACCCGAGGAAGCATTGCTGTCGGTTACGCTGCCGATTATGTCGGAGAGCACCGAGGTCATATCGTTATTGCCCGAAACATATTTCATAATCGAAGAAAGGTCTGTTGTCGTGGACTTTGAAGCTTTGGGAGTGAATGCCTGACCTGCAACGAGATTTACCTCTGTAACAAGTCCGTCCGAGCTTGCCACCCAGCCGTTTTTCATTGAGTCAACCAAAGCCTTGTAGCTTTCATAGTCCGCCTTTTTCTGCTCCATTACATTCTTATAAATCGAAGAAGCCGTTTCGTCCGACTGTGCTTCGTAAAGTGAAAGCTGTGCTTCAAGCATCTGCTTTTGAGACTGCTTCTGCGCAAGCTCGAGCTTCTTTGTGGCGGTTGCGTTTGCAATAGCCGATTCAATATCCTCTTTTGTGATTCCGCCCGAGGAATTCTTGAGCGACTCGATAATTTTATCTATTTCTTCCTTTGAAAATCCGCTGTCCTTGAGCTTTTGAATAAGTGCGTCAAGCTGCTCCTGCGAATACTCGGGAGTGTCGGGCGTTGTCTGCGATTTTGCGTCCTCGGCAGCCTTAATCTCCTTCTCAAGACGATCGATTTCAGCGTTAACGGTGTTCATCTGTGCTGCGGCGTTCGCCTTATTCTGCTTTGCGGTATTTGTTGCCGAAACGGAATCATTATATGCCTTGAGTGCTTTATCATAAGCAGTTTTGTATTCCTTGAGCTGCGAATTGAGCGTTGAAACGTCAAACTGAGCGAGAACATCGCCTGCTTTAACGCTGTCGCCGACCTTGACATTTACAGCCGTAACCTTAACACCCGTAATTGCGGTGTACGCCTCCGTATTATCGGACACAACCGTACCCGTTGTCTCATAGGTTGACTGAATATCGCCGAGCTTAATTTCCGTAACATTGTATTCGGGGAGAGGCTCGGGCTTAAAGTTCGTGTAAAGGACATATCCGATAAGCACCAAGATAACTATTGTTACGATTATTGTGCCTATCTGCCTTGCTCTTGTCATGTTTTTGAATTTCTTAATCACAGCAAAAACCACTTTCTTTTATAAATTTGAACATAACGCAAAAAAATACTGAATATATTTTACTACATTTTTCCTTTTCTTGTGTAAACATTTTATTAATAATATTTATAGGAGTGTACAATGAAACGTTTTTCCGTCCTCGCAATAACAGTCCTGCTCATTTTTCTTTGTGCTTGCACAAAACAGCCGAAAACCGACATTTTCGAGTTCTCCGACAGGCTTAATTCACAGCTTGCCGAAAATATAATTGAGCCGTCGGACTATTACAATTCGGGAAACGATTATTACTATTTCCCGTCGTCGTGTTTTATGCTGACCTTAACGACCGACGAAGCAAGAATAGTGCGCCGCTGCGAAATCACATTAACTCAGCCCGAGCACCCCGACGAGGAATATTCCTTTAAGGTCTTTTCGGCAATGTGCGCTGTGCTCTGCAACAAAGCAAGCGACGAAATAGCGGAGCTTTTCTCTAATAATTCGTTTGACGCAAGCAAAATTGTTTTTTCTGACTCGACCGTATCTTTTTCAAGCGATAACGCCGACTTTTTTATTTACACAAACAGCGAAATAATCTCGCTTATGTGCGAAGTCAAGAGTTGAATTTGTCGAGAGCCTCATAAGCCGATTTGTACGAGGAATGGCTCTTTTCATACTCCTTGATTTTATCCTTAAACTTCCGTGCCTTTTCCTGAATGATAGACGGAACGAAATTTGCGATTACCTCGCCGATTTCTCTTTCGTTTTCTTCCGCTTGAGCGTTTTCGGGTTCCTGTTCCTTTGCCTTCGCCTTTTCTCTCTCTTTTTCCTTTTTGCTCTTTTTCTCGGCAGAAGTCAACGCTCTCATAAACTGCTTGTGAGTATACATGCGAAGCCTCGGAATTTCAAGTTCACGGGCAAGCCCCTCAAGCTGTTCGCAAGCGTCAAAACCATAAAGCGAAAGCATTGTTTTATATTCCTTGTGAGAGAAATAATAGTCACGACCTGTAATTTTACCAAATGCCTTGAGCGTATCGTAATAGCCCATACGCATACGCTTTTCATTCATTTCCTTGTCAAATTCAAACGAAGCGCCGAGGTCCTTCGGCTCAAACGGTCTGATGTAAATCAAATCCGCACAGGACAGGTCCTCCTTGTGACCCATGCCCTTTATATTTGAAATATCAATGATAATAAGGCGGTTTAAGCCCCTTTTACGCAGCATTCCGACAGGCGCATTGTCGTAAATTCCGCCGTCAAGATAGTTGGAGTCGTCGGGGCCCTGTCTGTTAAGACCGGGAAATCTCGCCGAAGCCATAAGATAATCGACAAGTGAGCCCTCGGGCATTTCGTCGATAAACACCTCAATGGGCTTCATACCGCCGAGCTGAAACGATACAATTCCAAGCGGTATATTACTGCGCCTTACGGTGTCCTCGTCAATCGAATCGGCAATCATCTGCCTTGCCGGAGAAACGTCAACACCGCCGTTTTTCACAATCTCGTGGAACAGCTGCGGAAAGTTGCTGAACGAAAAAAGGTTTTCGGTTGATTTAAGCTCGCTGTCAATCTTTATTCCGTTGACGACCTCTGCCTCCTCCCAAACAGTAAGAGCCTTGTCGAAGTCTCCCTGAGCGATAAAAGCGCCGTTAATCGCACCGATAGATGTGCCTGCGATTGCCTCAATTTGAATACCAAGCTCGATAAGCGCTTTCCACGCACCAATCTGATAAGCGCCCTTTGCGCCGCCACCTGCAAGTATCAATCCGTAAGGTCTCATTTTCCGCCTCCGATTAGGTTAAATAGAATATATACTATAATTTTAGAATATTTTTGATTGTTTTTCAATACAAAATTGGGAAAAAGTTTGTTTCAAGCTTCGACAAATGATGTAGGTAAGTTATCGAGCGAATGTATGTGTTAAAATGATGTGACCCAAAAAGAAAGAGAAGTAACTTCAAAATATGGTATAATGAGATTGCAACAAAACATTAACCAAGAAAGAAGTA
>SFGA01000020.1 GCA_004556705.1 Ruminococcus sp.
AATATCTCTAAAATTAAAAGGAATGAGCCCGGTACAATACCGAACTCATTCACTAACAATTTAATATTTAATTTTGTCTAAACTTTTGGGTTCACTTCAAAACTTTCGGGTCGTTTCGTATGTGCGTAAATTTTTATTTTTCTCTCTGTTCTCCGCAGAAGAAAAGTGCTACTGTGCCGGGTCCTGTATGAGCACCGATAACCGTTCCTATGTCAAAGACCTCTATCTTGCCTTTAAGCTTAGGAAATCTCTTTTCAATTTCTGAAATAACAGCGTTTACGTCATCCATACAAGCTGAATTTGACATAAAGCACTTGCCGTCATAATCAGTTCCGTTTTCGGCATATTTTTCCATCTTATCAACGATAGCGGTAATAACCTTGTTTTTACCTCTGCATTTTTCAACGGGGATAAGCCTGCCTGCGTCATCAACTCTCAAAAGCGGACAAATGTGAAGAAGCGTTCCGAACCAGCCTGCCGCCGCAGAAATTCTTCCGCCTCTGATATAGCTTGTAAGGTCGGTCGAGAAGAACCAATGATGAACATTGTGCTTATATTTTTCGATAAATTCGATTGTTTCCTCATAGGACTTACCCTTTGCACGCATATCGGCAGCAAGAGTTACCAAAAGTCCATAGCCCGAAGAAGCAGAAATCGAATCGACAACCGTAAGCTTTGCATCCGGATATTTATCAAGGATTTCCTGTTTAGCTATCAAGGCAGAATTGTAAGAGCCGGAAATACCCGACGAAAGAGAAATGTGGAGAACTGCTTTTCCCTCTTTAATAAATTTCTCAAAAAATTCAGTATACTGACCGACGCTGACCTGCGAGGTTGTAGGCTCTGCGCCCTCACTCATCTTTTTATAAAACTCTGAAATCGGCATTGTTTCGCCCAAATCGTCAAGATAGTCCTTGCCGTCAATATTATAGTGAAAGCAAGCATATTCGATATTGTTTTCTTTCAAGACCTCTCTTGAAAGGTCTGCCGTAGAACAGCAGGAAATGATAAATTCGTTCATTTTAATCACCATAGCCTTTCAGGCAACAAATAGTTTATTGAATAATCACCGATTTAGCCTGCGTTGCCTGAACAGGCGTGATGGTGATTTCTGCCATCTCAAAATTTTGCCAAAGGCAAATTTTGAGGTCATTATAATTATGTGAATAGTGTGATTTTCACACTATTCTCCATAGCCTTTCAGGCAACAAATAGTTTATTGAATAATCACCGATTTAGCCTGCGTTGCCTGAACAGGCGTGATGGTGATTTCTGCCATCTCAAAATTATGCCAAAGGCAAATTTTGAGGGCATTATAATTATGTAAATGGTGTGATTTTCACACTATTCTCCTTTAATCAGTTGTCTTTTTCGGCTTTTTGCTTACGCTCCACGCAATATTTGTAGCATGGTCGGCGACACGCTCAAAGTCGGTAATTGTGTTAATAAAGAGCATTCCTGCCCTTGTATTACATTTGTGAGCATTGAGTCTTTCGATATGCGACTGCTCAAATTCAGTCTGCATATCATCAACCGAAGCTTCGTATTCGCTCAGCTGTTCGGCTTTTTCGTTATCCAAAATTTGTGATGTAAACGCTTCAATTGAACCGTCGATAAGCTTCAGGGTAGTTTCGTACATCTCTCGAAGCTCTCTTTCGCCCTCAGCTGAAATTTCAATACCCTCGTCAACTCTTGATTTTGCTGCCTCCTCCAAGTTTTGTGCATGGTCGCCGATACGCTCAATATCATTTATAACGTGGAAAACCCGTCCGATATATTTAGCGTCGGAATAGCTCAAATCAAGGGAATTTATTTTAACAAGAATTGGTGTAATATTATGATTTAAGAAGTTTATAACCTCTTCCGTATGCTGTACCTCGTCAAAGTGGTCACAGGATTTATTAAGCAAATCCTCTGCCGCAATGCTGAAATTCTGCCTTGCAAGTCCTGCCATTCTGTGAACTTCCTTTGAAACCTGAGCCACCGCAAAAGGAGGAGTGTTAATCATAAGGTTGTCAACAAATTTAAGCTTGAAGTCGTCTTCCGAGGAGTCCTTTTTATCGGGAACGATAAGGCAAGCAAGCTTAACAAGTACCTTATCCGCAAACGGAAACATAATCAAGGTCGAAACAACGTTAAATATGATATGAACAAGCGACAGCTGCATCATTGTATTGTCCGTAAGGGATTCGATCCAATCCGTAAACGGCAAAAGCTTTGTAAGGATTATAAATATTACAGTACCGAACACGTTAAACAGAACGTGCATAACCGCTGTTCTTTTGGAATTTTTCTTTGTTCCGATTGAAGAAATAAGCGCAGTAATACAAGTACCGATATTCTGACCGTAAATTACATAAGCAGCAAAATGAAGCGGTATAAGTCCCTGCGAAGCCAAAGCCTGCAAAATACCGATACTCGCCGCCGAGCTTTGAATTACGGCGGTAATTACAGTACCGATAAGTATTGCCACAAACGGATTGTTTGCATTCATTAACCATTCGGAGAATACCGGAGAGCTTGCAAGCGGCTCCATAGCGTCCTTCATCAGCGTCATACCGAGGAAAAGCATACCGAAGCCCGTAATTGCAAGACCAATGTGCTTCTTGGTAGTTTTCTTGGTGAGCATTGACAAAAATACGCCTATACCGATTGCAATCGGTGCATATTTTCCGATGTCAAGAGAAACCAAGATGCTCGTTGTTGTAGTACCGATATTGGCGCCCATAATTACGCCAATAGCCTGCGTAAGAGTCATTATGCCCGTGTTTACAAAGCCGACTACCATAACGGTCGTTGTCGAAGAGCTTTGAATAAGCGTTGTTATAACGAAGCCCACAAGCACCGCAGCAAACCTGTTGCTTGTCATTTTTTCAAGCAAAACCTTTAGCTTTGCGCCTGCGGCGAGCTCAAGTCCCTCACCGAGAATTTTTATTCCGTAAAGTAAAAGTCCTAATCCACTTAAAAGAGTTGCAATATTTCCAAATCCCATTTATTAAACCTCAAATATTTTATTCGGCGTTTTTAAGCTTTTCGCTCTTTGCGTACTCTTTTCCGTCCGAGCCGAGATGATATGCACATTTCGTGTCAAGATTTATTTGATTGTTATAAACTCTCGAATAGTTTATATTTTTCTTTTTCATATAAACCTTAAACCATTCAAGACGCTTTAAGAAATCCTTGTATCTTCTGTTTTCAAGCTTTGTCCACGCAACCTCTGCAAATGCAATTGTTCTCGGGAAAACAGCGAAATCAAGTGCTTCCTTTGAGTCAATCCACTCTGTCCAAAGCTCACATTCGATACCCGTTGATTTCTGCTCCGGTTTTGTAAAGCCAACCTTGACTCTGTTGAATTTATAAACCTTTCGAAGCGAAACAAAGGAATATTTATTGTCAAAATAAAAATATGTTGTCGGAGAAATGATAATATTTCTCTCTGTCGCAAGCTTTCTGACCTTGCTGATAGCATTCGGTCGCCAAAGCTGACACTCAATACTCTTGTCAAGAGCGTCTCCCATACAGTCATCCCAAGCAACAGCGGTTTTGCCGTACTTTTTAAGAATTTCCGCAACTCTGTTCATAAACCAAATCTGAAGGTCTTTGCTTTCTTTAAGTCCGAGCTTTTCTTTTAATGCTTTGCATTTTTCGCATTCATCCCAAACCTTGTAGCCCTTAAACGCCTCGTCGCCGCCGATATGGAATTTCTTTGACGGGAAAAGAGCCGTGATTTCTCCTAAAAGCTTATCCAAGAACTCAAATGTCTTTTCATTTCCCGCACAGAGTATACTGTCGCTTACGCCGTTGATTATCATAACATCGACAGGCTCTGATTTGCAGGAAAGCTCGGGAAGCGAAGCAAGAATTGCCGTTGTGTGACCGGGAATATCGATTTCGGGTATTACCTCAACTCCGAGTCTGTCGGCAAAGGCGACAATATCCTTAACCTCTTCCTGCGTATAATAACGAGCTTCCTCAACATTATCGTTTTCAAGTCCATAGCCTTTAAGATGCTTTGAGGTACGCTTTGCACCTATTTCGGTAAGCTCGGGATAAAGCTTGCTTTCAATTCTGAAGCCTTGGTCATCGGAAAGATGCCAATGAAATTTGTTAAGCTTTAGAAAAGCCATATTTTCGATTAAATCTTTGATTTCATCAACCGTGAAATAATGTCTGCTGACGTCAAGCATCAAGCCTCTGTATTCGCTTTCGGGTTTGTCCTTAATGATAAGAGTTTTGACAATCGCCTTGCCGTCCTTCTTTTCAGCCTGCATAAGTATCATTTTAAGCGTAACTGCGCCGTAAAAAGCACCTGAATATGTGCTTGCTTTGATTATAATACCCTCATTCGTAATATGAAGCTCATACTCATCATGAGAAAGCTCCGGAGTCTTTTTAATCTTAATCTCGCCCTCGTTTTCAACAGGCTTTGTTTTAAGATACTCTGTAAGATATTTGCCTACTCCCACAAATTCCTCGGGACAAAGAACTGCTGTACCCGAAGATACGACGTATTCACTATTGCCGCAGATGTAATGATTAGGCTTGGGAATGATGTTATATTTAGTCATAGCTTTCACCAAAAAATTCCTTTGTACATAATGATAAATCAATTATATCAAATACAAAGGAATAAAGAAAGTCATTTTTAATTATTTTTTATAAATTTTTCGTACCACTCAATTATCTTAAATCTCGGCTCAAATTTGGGATTGCTTTTTACGATTTCATATTCATCTCGTGAAAGCACCTCATCAAGCTCGACATCACTCTCGGCGGCAGGCAAGCACATCGGAGGAAACATAACGCACCACCAATTATGCCCGTTACCGTTTCCGATAACAACATTTACCGCCTCATATTCCCCTGCCGGCAGGGTAACCTCGCCGTCATAGGTCTTTGTCGGGAAATATGCGTTGCCGATATTTACTTTTACATCATAGTCATAGCCGTTATCAGAAACCGTCTTTTTAGCAACCGCTTCAAGCTCGTCCTTTACCAAAGCAAGCTTTTTTTCAGCCTCTGCGGCACTCTCGCTGTTGTCGAAATATTCCTTACCTGCTTCAAGCACCGCATCTCTGACCTTTAACTTTAAGGCCTGATCCTCGGCGGAGTCTGAATTTGCGATAACGTGCATTCTCAAAACGCTGCTTCTGATATCCTTGCAAGCGGAAGCAAAGGACATTGTGCTTGAAACGCAAGCGATAATAAACGCTGTAAAAACAGCAAGCTCAACTGCCAAAATCTTATTTTTTGTTTTCATATTATGTTCATTCCTTTCAGTTACGAAAGTATTGGAAAGAACATAAATATTTAATCATCTTTTTTCAATTTCCTCTATTTCGGCGCTTGTGAGGTATCTTGCACAGCCCTCTTTTAGCTTGTCATCCAAATACACATTGCCCATTTTAATACGCTTTAGAGAAACAACCGTACTGCCGACTGCCTTGAACATTCTTTTTATCTGATGATATTTGCCCTCAAATATAGTAATTTTGATATTTGACATATCGCCGTCTATAAACTCGAGCTCGGCAGGTCGAAACACAGTGCCGTCTTTTAACTCAATGCCGCTTTCAAGAACACCCTTTTTACTCTCATCAATCGGCTTGTCCAAAGCTGCGATATATGTTTTCTTTATATGATTTTTCGGAGATAATATGCGGTGTGCAAAATCTCCGTCATCCGTAACAAGCACGAAGCCCGTGGTATCTTTATCAAGTCTGCCGGCAGGAAAAAGATTTTTTCTTTTCATATCGTCGGGGAGAATATCAACAACCGTAACGTCGCCCCTGCCCTCGCTTGCGGAAACAACGCCCTGCGGTTTATTGAGCATAATATACACGTGCTCTGCGGTATCAATTCGCTCTCCCGATACGGTAATTATACAATTTTCCGTATCAGCCTTTACCGAAACGTCCTTTACCGCCTCGCCGTTAAGAGTGATTTCGCCGTTTCGGGCAAGACGCTTTACTTCACTTCGTGTGAATTTTCCGCTTTTAGATATTATTTTGTCAAGCCTTTCAACTGCCATAGCTTTCTCCGTTAATTGTTTTAATTCTTTACAAATCCGTGCATAAAGCCGTCAAGCTCAACCGAGCATACATCTCCGCCGATTACCTTGCCGTCAAAAACCAAGAGCGTTGCCCTTATACAGTCGCTGCCCTCGTAATTCGGATAATTAGTTACCTTATAGGTCCATTTTTTCACTCGCTTTGAGCAGTATGCCGTAAGGTCGAAGCCTTGCTCCTTTTGGATAGCGTTATACTTTTCGTACACGTCGTCAAATTCGGCAGGAATAATAATTTCCTTAACCTCAAGCGGCTCTTCCTCCACGCTCCAACCGTATTGAGAAAGAAATGCTATTCGTTCTTCGGCAGTAGACGCTTTAAGGCTTAATTCGCCCGTCTTTGCCGCCGAAATGCTGTCCTTTGTCAAAAAGGCAAGAATAATGCCCATAGCCAAAAGGCACAGGATAACACCCAAAAATTTCAACTGACGCCTGTTTACAGAATATACAAACATACAAATTCACCTCGTACACAATTATATGCGACGAGGTGAACTATAATGCTTATTATCAGTCTTCTTTTGACTGCTGTGCCGCACTTCTCAAAGACATTCTTGCTTTTCTAATCTCATTTACAGAATTTGTAAGAGCTTCGTCCGCTGTTGCAACAATATTTTCAACATATTCGCCTGCACTTGTGCGAAGGTCGGACGCCCATTTCTGCGCCTGCTCGGTCATATCGGAAGCGGTTGCTCTCGCCTGCTCAATAATCTCGGTAGCCTGTGTACGAGCCTGCTGAAGAATATCGGCTGCGTTTTCTTCCGCCTTCTTTGTGATTTCGTGCTCGGAAACGATAACCTTTGCCTTATCTCTTGCCTGAGCGATAATTTCCTCAGAGGTTGCCTGTGCGGCGTCAAGGATATCCCTTCTCTCGGAAGCGATTTTTCTTGCTTTCATAAGCTCGTCGGGCATATTGAGTCTGATATCCTCAATAATTGTCTTTATTTCCTCTCCGTCAACAGAAATCTTTGAAGAAAAGGGAACATTTTTACTGTTTTCAAGAACATCCTCAATATTATCGAGTAAACTTTCTATACTCATTTCACATCTTCCTTTCGAATTCTTTCAATAATCACATCACATATTTCCGGCGGAACAAATGTTGAAATGTCGCCGCCTAAGCTGCATATATGCTTAACAACGCTTGAGCTGAGGTACATATTCTCCGCCCTCGTTGTAATGAAAACCGTTTCGACCTCATTATTCAGCTCTTTGTTAATCAAAGCCTGCTGAAATTCATATTCAAAGTCTGATACGGCTCTCAACCCCTTAACAATGGCAACCGCACCGATTTGCTTTGCGTATTCCGCAAGCAAGCCGTCATAGCTGTCAACCTCAACGTTTTTGAGATTTTTTGTACATTTTCTTATCATCTCAACTCTTTCGTCGGATGTAAAAGAATAGCTGTTTTGCTTTTTGTAGTTTGTCATAACAAGGACAATAACCTTGTCAAATATCTTCGAGCTTCTTGTTATAATATCAAGATGTCCGAGTGTAACCGGGTCAAAGCTTCCGGGGCAAATAACAGTTCTCAAAAAATCACCTGCTCATTTCTTACGCTTGTAAGTAGTAATCTTGGTCTTTGAGTATTTATATTCTCTGAACTTTTCAAAATCGCCTGCGCTGTCTGGCAAAGCCTCATTAAAATCGGTTTCGCAAACGATAGTTGCGTTTTCATCGCAACAACCGACAGCACTTTCGAGTACCTCGTTAATCAAGCCCTTATTGTAAGGAGGATCAAGAAGAATAATATCAAATTTGTTTCTTGAATTCTTAATATAGCTTACGCTGTCCGCATTGAGAACAGTCGCCTTTTGAAAAAGTCCTGTTGTTTTCAGGTTGTCCTTGATAATTTCAACAGCCTGTGAGTCTCTGTCAACAAAAACAGCACTTTCGGCACCTCTGCTCAAAGCCTCGATACCAAGCTGGCCCGAGCCTGCAAAAAGATCGAGAACCCTCGCATCAGCCAAATCAAACTGAATTATGCTGAAAATCGCTTCTTTGACTCTATCTGTTGTCGGTCTGACGATTTCGTCGCCCTCAAGCGTTTTCAGTTTTCTCCCTCTTGCAGAACCTGTAATTACTCTCATTTGACAATACTCCAACTTTCATATACTGCTTTATTTTCCACGTTTTCGACACAAATGTCAATAGTTTTTATTAAAATAATAACATACTTTGCAATTCGGCAGCATTCTTTGCTGTCTTTTCAACACCGATTTCACGCAGCTGTTTCTCATCTCTGAAGCCCCAAAGAACTCCGATACAATCCATTTCGGCATTTTTAGCTGTTGCAATGTCAACCTCGCTGTCTCCGATAAATACAGCGTCTTTTTTCTCGACGCCGAGCTTTTCAAGTGCAAGATAAAGTCCGTCCGGTGCAGGCTTGTTAGGTCTTACGCCGTCGCTGCCGATAACCGTTTTAACATAGTCGCCGAAAAGACCGCCGCAAAGCTCCTGTGCCGCAAAATCAATCTTGTTTGTAACGATAGCAAG
This sequence comes from Ruminococcus sp., assembly GCA_004556705.1. GTDB lineage: Bacteria > Bacillota > Clostridia > Oscillospirales > Acutalibacteraceae > Fimenecus. The sequence goes on from SFGA01000020.1 coordinate 8,564, forward strand.
CTTTACGCCGTTTTCGTAAAGATTTTTAAGCAAGTCATTTATACCGTCATAAGGCTTTGTTTTATTTGCCATATTGGTTTTATAATGCTCTGTAAAATCTGAATATGTTTTTTGAAATTGAGCCTCACTTGCCGTATCTGGAAGTGCTCTGTGAATAAGCTTTATGTTTCCGTTTCCTACAAATTTTCTTACCTCGTCTATTGTTCTTGTGGGGAAACCGTTTTTTTCAAGAGCAAAGTTTGTGCTGTCGGCAAGGTCGTCAAGAGTATTTAACAACGTGCCGTCCAAATCGAATATTACTGCTTTATACATTTTAATCACCTTTATCTATTATAGAACTTTACGACGTTTTTCGCAAGCTCTTTATTTATTCCTTTTACCTCGCAAAGCTCCTCAACGGTTGCTTTTTTTATTGCAGAAACCGTTTTGAAATGCTTTAACAAGGCTCTTGCCTTCGCCTCTCCTATTCCATTAATTTTGGTAAGAGACAAAGAAATTGTGCTTTTTGTGTGCTTTTTATGATGGTAGTCAATAGAGAAGCGATGTACCTCATTTTGTATGTCTGAAATAAGAGTAAACACCTGACGCTTTGAGTTTATCTCAATTTCTCCGCCATCAAAAGCAATCGCTCTTGTGTGGTGCTTATCGTCCTTGACCATACCGAAAACGGGAATTTCAAGTCCAAATTCACGAAGCACAGGCATAACGGCATTGACCTGTCCCTCGCCGCCGTCGAGAAGAATCAAATCGGGCAGCTTGCCAAAGCCCTCCGCATCGTTTTTATCCTTATTGAGAACATACTCGTTAAATCGACGTGTGAGCACCTCATTCATTGAGCCGTAATCATCATTTGCAAATGATTTAATCGAAAACCGTCTGTATGCCTTTTTATAAGGCTTGCCGTCCTTGAAAACTATCATACCGCCTACCGAGTCCGAGCCCGCAGTATGTGAAATATCGTATGATTCAATATAATCGGGTGTCGTTTTAAGCCCGAGAAGATTTTGAAGCTCCTCGAGAACAGCAACGGTTTTTCCGCTTTTTCCTTTATACAGAGCGAGCTTTTCAACGGCGTTTTCCTTGCACATTTTGACGACCTCGACCTGCGTTCCCCTTGCAGGCACAAAGATAGTAACCTTTTTGCCTTTTTTATCCGAAAGCCATTTTTCAAGAAGCTCCCTGTCCTCAACCTCGCCCTCAACGGTAATACGTCTCGGGATATTGCTCCTCATATTGTAAAAAGAGGTTATAAACTCTGCTCTCTGTGTTTCGGGAGAGTCCTCCGAGGTGTCAAAAAAGAAGTGCTCGCTGTCATAAAGCTTATTGTCGGAAAATCTCAAAACCGCAAGACAGGCGGTACCGTCATTTTCGGCGCAAGCAAAAACGTCCTGCTCCTCAATATTATTATACACAACCTTTTGCTTGTCTTTCATTTTATTTATAGCGGTTATTTTGTCTCTGTATTTCGCCGCAGCCTCAAACTCAAGGTTTTCAGACGCTTCAAGCATTTTCCCGTTCAATTCATTGATAACAGACTGTGTGTCGCCCTTTAAGAACCGCAATGCCTGATTGAAATTTTCGTTATATTCCTTTTCGGAAACCTTGCCCGTGCAAACACCGCAGCACTGTGAAATATAATAATTCAAGCAAGGACGGGCTTTGCGAAAATCCCTCGGGAAAGACTTGTTACATTGATAAAGCTTAAATATTTTGTTTGCCGTATCAACACTTTGTTTGACTGCAAACGAGCTTGTATACGGCCCGATATATTCAGCGTTGGGATCATCGCCCTTTTGCAAAACGGCTGAAATTTTCTTATATTTGTCGCCGCTGATTTCAATGTAGCTGTATCCCTTATCGTCCTTTAAGAGAATATTATATTTCGGCTTATGCTGCTTAATAAGGCTGCATTCAAGCACCAATGCCTCAAACTCGCTGTCGGTCACGATATAATCAAAATGGTCAACATTTTCAACCATTTTAAGCACCTTTACCGAATGTCTGTTCTGCGAGCCGAAGTATTGGCTGACTCTGTTTTTCAGCTTTTTAGCCTTACCGATATATATAATTTCATCCTTACGGTTTTTCATTATATATACACCCGGCAATAGCGGCAAGCTCATTGCTTTCTTTCGAAGCTCGGGCATTTTAGCGTTCATATTCTCTCCTAAATAAAAAGGCACACCGAAAAAACCGATGTGCCTAAAATCGTTTGAAATTAAGATTATTCCTCAGCAAAGCCTGATTCAACAAGCTTAACAAGCTCTTCAACAGCCTGTTCCTCATCGGGACCGCCTGCAATAATGCGAATTTCTGTTCCGCCCATAATTCCGAGTGAAAGAACACCGAGAAGGCTCTTTGCGTTAACTCTTCTCTCTTCCTTCTCTACCCAAATCGATGACTTGAACTCATTAGCCTTCTGGATGAAGAATGTTGCGGGTCTTGCATGGAGACCTACCTGATTTTGAACGAGCACATCTTTTGAATACATAATAATTCTCCCCATATCATATTAAACTAAGTAAATTTCTTTTATCGTTATCATATTATAGCACAAAACTTGTCCTCGTCAACAACTTTAGCACGATATATGGTGGTTTTTGGAATAATTCGGATGGATTTCCAAACCAATGAGTTCTAAAAAGTTAATGTTTGTGCAAAATGACAATTGCGATACAAAAGAAATATGTAATGTGTACAAAATCAGTTGTTTACCTTATGATGAACGGGCGGCGTATCGGCAGTTATTGTGCTAAATGTATAACCGCAGCTAAGATAATATTCTATAACTTCGGGCAAAGCATCAACGGTTGTATTCTTTGCACCTGTATCATGAAGCAATACAATAACATTACTTGCCGACGGCACTTTCTTACAGCTTGCAACAATCGTTTCTTTCGGCACAGTATTTTTCATAGCGTCGCCCGAGGAGCAATTCCAATCATAATATATATATCCCCTCTCGGCTACGCCCTGTGTAAGCCTTGTCATTATTCCGGGACTGTATTTTTTACTGACGGTATTGCTTCCGCCGCCGGGAAATCGCATAATATTGCTTCGTACTCCGGTTTGCAAATAAACCAAATCGGAAATATTTTGCAAATCTTGGTAAAATGCCTCATCGGAAGAATAAATCGTCTTATAATCATGTGTATATGAATGTAAAGCTATGACATTTCCGTTATTAACAATATCTTTCATATAGTCATTATAAGAAGTATTCTTTACAAAAAAAGTCGCCTTTATTCCGTAAGAATTAAGAATTGAAATAATTCTTGGAGTGTTAGGCGACGGACCGTCATCAAATGTTAGGTAAATTGTTTTACCTCCGCTTCCCGGTATTGACGGTGTATTTGACGGTGTTGGTGAAGCAGTTGCTCCCGCACTTTCAGCCTGCCGCTTTCGTTTAATAGAAAGTTGCCTGTTCAAATCCGAAATTTTACGGTTAAGCTCTTCTTTTTCACTTTCGTGAATTGAGTTCTGCTCGCTTATCCCATTAGTATAAGACTCAATTTCATTGTTTTTTTGTGAGAGTTCATCTTTATAGGAATGAATTTCATTCTGAGCATTTGCAAACGAGTTCATTATATCGGCATTATTTGTTTTTGCTTTTTTCATATTATATGACATTATAACAACTAAAACCGTCAGTATTACTATTACTGCGGAAAGCACTGCAATTACAATATTTTTATTTTTCCTTTTTGCCTTCATAAGAACTCACCCCTGTTATTTTATTATACTTTGAACGGGATATAGAAGTCAATATAAAAAATAAAAAGCTTATTGACTGACTTTTCTCAAAAAATCCGTCAATAAGCTCAATAACTATACTCCCAAAATCAAGCCTGCTGTCTTGAAATAAATAATAAGCGAAATTGCGTCAACAATCGTTGTAATAAACGGGCTTGCCATAACTGCAGGGTCAAAGCCGATTTTCTTTGCCAAAATAGGCAATGTTGCGCCGACAAACTTCGCAAACACTATCGTAAACAGCATTGTTAAACAGACAGTCAAGGATACGAGAACTCCGACTCTGTCGAAAAGCATAAGCTTTCCGAAATTGACAATTGCAAGCGTAACACCGCAAAGCAGCGCAACCCTGAATTCCTTCCAAATAACCTTGAAAATATCGCCGAAACGCACATCGCCCAACGAAAGTGCACGAATAATCGTAACAGATGACTGACCGCCGCAGTTACCGCCTGTATCCATAAGCATAGGAATAAACGAGGTCAAAACAATCTGCGCTTGCAATGCATCCTCAAAGCTTGTGATAATTTTACCTGTAAAAGTTGCGGAAACCATCAACAAAAGAAGCCACGGAACACGCTTTTTCCATGTTTCGACAATTCCCATTTTAAGATAAGGCTTATCGGTAGGCGTAATAGCCGCCATCTTTTCGATATCCTCTGTGTTTTCATCCTGCAAGACGTCCATAGCATCGTCGAATGTGACAATACCTACAAGACGTTCCTCCTGGTCAACGACAGGAATAGCCATAAGGTCGTATTTTTGGAACTTATCGGCAACTATTTCCTTATCCTCAAGAGTTGTAACGGAAATAACGTTTGTTTCCATTATCTCAAACATTTTCTTGCTCTTATCGGATAAAAGAAGGTCTTTAACCGTTACAAGTCCCAAAAGCTTTCTGTTATCATCCGTAACATAACAGATATAAATTGTTTCTTTATCAACGCCGGTACGTCTTATTCTCGTAAAAGCATCGTCAACCGTCATATACTTTTTCAAATCGACGTACTCGATTGTCATAATGCTTCCTGCGGAATCCTCAGGATATTTAAGTATCTCATTTATGCTCTTACGAACAACGGGGTCGGTGTGCATAAGGATACGCTTTACAACGTTTGCGGGCATTTCTTCGATTATGTCAACCGCATCATCGACATAAAGCTCATCAAGGACCTCACGAAGCTCTGAATCGCTGAAAGCCTTGATAAGAAACTCCTGTGCATCGGACTCCATATTAACGAAAACCTCCGCCGCAAGCTCTTTGGGTAAAATTCTGTAAACCAGCGGAAGAGTTTCCTGCGGTAATTCCATAAGAACGGACGCAATATCCGCCTCATTCATATCGGCAAGCATACTCTTCAATTCGTGATATTTTTTTTGCTCTAATAATTCAATTACTTTCTCGTACATAATGTTCCCTCCGAAAATCAAATAATAAATAGGAAACAAAGTACATATCTTTTATTCCGAAAACCCGAACGCATAAGCCGTACGGATTTTCAAGCTACTTCGTGGAATAGGATCTGTACTTCTAACGCCTCCTGCGTCCATTGTTTTCACCTCACAAATAAGAAAATCTCATGCCGACGCAAAAATTCGGCATGAGAAATAATAGCATTATTTTTCCGTTCAAGCTTTAGCATCAAAGGGCAATGAAACTGCGTTAAATTACACCTTGAATTCGATGTAACCTGTTGACCTGCTTACAGTGTCTCCACTTTTCACGGCAGCAGTCCGTATCCATTATATCTGCAAAAAACATAAATGCAAATTGCGGATAGCCTATCCCTTTGGTAGCCTTACCTACCGATTTTTGTTCTGCCTATATATTATGGATATTTAATCACCATTTGTCAACACCAAATCGGAAATTTATTAAATTTTTTAATTGATATTTTTTATTGCCTTACTCTGCTTTTTTTGTCTTGCTTCCTTGTCCTGCATAATTACAAGCTTGGTGCACTCCTCGATTACTGTAAATATACCGACAAAGGTTGTGCGGAAAAGCTCCTTTGCAGGCTCGTCAATCGAGCTCCAGGTATCTATTGCGCCCTTGAGCGAGGAAATGAGATTTTTTGAGAAATTGGTAATATTGACCTGACCCATTCCTGCAATAACGGCGGAAAGCACAGCTTCAAAATTATTGGTTTTCTCATCGTCCATATTATAAAGCATTTTTTTAAGAACAAGGTCCGTAACTCTTGCAACAAAGGTTAAATCATCCCTTGTCAACAGCTGTGTGCCTTTAATTTTCCATGTCGCCAAATCGTGCTGAAGCATACCAAAAAGCCTTGTACTCTTAACGGGAATGTAATCGTCGTCGTGAACCAGCAGCATTCCGACAAACGAGCAATCGGGAACAAAATGGCGGTATTTATTTATTATTTCATTATACGGCTTTGACTCTATGTAGTTGTAGCTGTAAAAGCCCGGTCCGTCGTTATTGTAAACTCTATCAATTCTGTTGCGAACACTTTCATCACAATAAAGTGCGCTGTGAAGTGCAACATGACCGCCTTTAGAATGTCCGCAGATTATTATGTCGCCGTCAGGAAAATCCTTTGCAACTCTTTCAAGATAATCCACGCAAAGCTTGTGCGACGGAATACCCTTTTTTGTATAAATATCAAGGTCTTCCTTCCAGCCGACCCATGTGTCATCCGTGCCCCTGTAAACAACAACCTTCGTGTCGTCAGGAAGAATAAAGGTCATAGCGGCAAACTGAACGGCAGGCTCTGTTCCGAAAACGCTCTCGCAAGCGTACACCTTAACGTCCTTATATCTTACAGTCTCGGCAAGAGCCATCATTTTCTGACTGATATAGTTATTCATTAAAAAGCCGGGAGAAATATGCTTGTAGCCGTTATAAGCAAACACTTTCTTGCAAGCGTCGGAAAAGAGAACGGGCTTATCGTTAAAGCCCTTATAAAGCACCTTTTCAAAAGGCATATAGAAAATTTCGCACAGAAGCAAATTGTCAACATCGGTAAACGGAAGCTCGCTAAAAGTCTTGTCGCCGTATTTCTTGATAAAATCTTTAGAGGTTGCCATATTATCCACGTACCTTTTCGAAAATTATTCTTGGTAACATTTTACCACTTAATGAAAAAAAGTCAATTATTTTATATAAAATATATAATAATCAACCTTAATTCTATAACAATTCTATTAAATTTATTATAAAGCAAACTTTTCTATTGCCTTGCCGACGCCGTTATTTTCGTTTGAATCGGTTATATAATCGGCTATCTCAATCACGGGGCGCTGTGCGTTTTTCATTGCAACGCCAATACCTGCACTCTTTACAAGCGCAACGTCGTTATATCCGTCTCCGCAAGCCATAATTTCGGATTTATCAAGCTTGAGATATTTTCCGAGCTCACGCAAAGCAACGCCCTTATCCATATTTTTAGGCGTAATTTCCAAAAAGAACGGCTCTGAACGGAAAACCGTTACATCCTTTAGCCTTTCACTCATTTCCTTTTCGGCTTTTTCGAGAACTTCAGGCTCGCCCGTAATCAAAAATTTCGGAACGGGATATTTAATTTCTTCAAGAAGATTATTCGTTCTTTTAACCTCAAGCTTATTTATACTCACTTCAAGCTCAAAGTATTTGTCATTTGCTTTCTGAGTAATTGCAATATCGTCCTTATAGGTGGTTAACGGAACGCCGAGGCCGTCGGCAATATCGATTATTTCCTTGACCTGCTCGACCTCAATATTTTTCTGATACACAACCCTTCCCGTGCTCAAATCGGTTATTCTTGACCCGTTATAGGAAATTATATATCCTCCCCTGTTGCACAAATCAAGCTCGTTTATATATCTTTCTATGCCCTTATTCGGTCTGCCCGAAGCAATGGCGAAAATTCCGCCTTTTTCAATAAATCTGTCTATTGCATTTTTTGTTTGCGGCAAAAGCTCTTTTTCAGAATTTACAAGAGTGCCGTCAATATCGCTTACAACAAGCTTTATACTCATAAAATCACCGTAGAATATTTTAACATTTACCGTATTTTTTTCAATTCGACATTAGCACGATATTTTTGAATAAATCAACAATTTTTTATTACCTTTGACAAAATTTAACGTTTTCTCTCATATTCAAGCAGTTCATCTAATTTCCTATGGAGGTTTTCAAGTATAATTTCACATTTCAAATTGATCTTGAAATCGTCTTCCGCCCGTTCTCTGTCCTTTTGCTCCTGCCGTTTTTGGCTCATCATTATAAGCGGAGCCTGTATCGCCGCAACGCAGGACAAAACAAGATTAAGCATTATAAACGGATACGGGTCAAACGGATTTTTCAGAAAATATACGTTTATTAAAACCCATATAATCAAAAACAGCGTAAACGCTATTATAAAAAACCAGCTGCCTGCAAACTCTGCCAATTTATCCGAAGCCCTTTGACCAAAGGTAATTTTCTTATTATCCGAAACGGATATTTTGTTTTCAAGCAAAAGCTCCGTAAGCTCGTCGTCAGACATATCTTCACGTACATCCTTGAGAATTTTTCCCAAAAGCTGATAATGAGTCATTTCTCTCCCCCTGTTCTTTCATATTTATTATAAATTAAACTGATAGAATTATACAAAAAAGGCATCAGCCGAAGCCAATGCCTTAAATGTAAATATTAAGTTATCTTTCCTCACGGAAGTAAGAAAGTCCGAGACTCTGAGGAGGCTGATTTTCTTTCTTCTGACGAATACTGATAAGAATAAGAACGATAATCGTAACAAGATACGGAAGCATCTTGATAAGTTCCTTTGCCGCAGGTGAAAGTCCGGGGATATATACGCAAATGATATAAAGTCCGCCGAAAAGGAAGGAGCTTAAAATTGCCGATTTCGGTTTCCAAATAGCGAAGATAACGATTGCAACTGCGAGCCAGCCTCTGTCGCCGAAGCCGTTATTTGTCCAAGCACCGCCTGTGTAGTCCATTACGAAATAAAGACCGCCCAAGCCTGCTATTGCACCGCCGATGCAGGTTGCAAGATATTTGTACTTAATGACATCAATTCCGGCAGCGTCTGCGGTTGCGGGGTTTTCTCCGACTGCTCTGAGGTTAAGACCTACCCTTGTTTTGTTGATTACAAAAGACGCAATCAAAGCGATTATGATTGCAAGATAAGCCAAGAAGCCGAAAGAAAGGAATGTTTCGCCAAAAAGTCCTAACTTGCTTGCAAACGGAAGTGACGCCTTATAGCAAAGACCTGTTTTAATAAGAGAAATTGAGCCCGTCTCTCCGAAAAGGCTCAAAAGTGAGCCGCCGAAGAAGTTACCGATACCTACGCCGAAGGTTGTCAACGCAAGGCCTGTAACGTTCTGATTTGCTCTTAATGTAATTGTAAGGAAGCTGTAAATAAGAGCGAGCAAAGCTGAGCCGATAAGCGAAGAAAGCAACGGAATTATAACCAAAAGGAATGTGTTGGGATTATCCGTTGAATGCTCGTAGATATATCCGCCGATAATGCCCGAGATACCGCCGACATACATAATTCCGGGGATACCGAGGTTTAAGTTACCGCTTTTTTCGGTAATAATTTCGCCAACCGAGCCATAAAGGAGAGGTATACTCTGAATAATCGTAGCACTTATAAAAGTTAAAATCGTAGTGAGCATTATTTAACCTCCTTATGCTTTGATCTAAAGTTAATCTTATAGTTAATGAAGAATTCACTGCCTATTATGAAGAAGATAATAATGCCTGTCAAAATGTCGGCAATGCTCTCATTCAAACGGCAATAAGTTGCAATTTCTCCTGCACCCTTTTGAAGGAAAACTATAAGGAACGAGGTAAGCACCATAATTGCAGGATTGAACTTTGCAAGCCATGAAACCATAACCGCCGTAAAGCCCATACCGCCTGCCGTTTCTTTTGTGATTGTGTGGTTTGTACCCGAAACAAGCAAGAAGCCAGCCAAGCCGCACATAGCACCTGAAAGCACCATAGTACGAATTATAACCTTTTTAACATTGATACCGATATATCTTGCGGTGTTTTCACTCTCGCCGACAACGGTAATTTCATATCCCTGCTTGCTGTACTTGAGATAAACATACATAACAACGGTAAGCAACGCAACGATAAGAATATTTATAAGATATTTTTGACCGAAGAGGTTTGGCAACCAGCCTGCCTGCGATTTCATATTGATAACGCCCATAACAGCCGAGCCGCTCGGTACCCAATACATAATGCAGAACGATACGAGCTGAATTGCAACATAGTTCATCATAAGTGTAAAGAGTGTTTCGTTTGCATTCCATTTCGCTTTGAAAACAGCAGGGACAACGCCCCAAATAATACCCGCTAAAACGCTTGTAACAAGCATAATAAGAATGAGCACTGCGTTCGGTAAAGCGTCCTTTATATAGAACATACAAGCTGCCGAAGCAAGACCGCCGACAAGCACCTGTCCCTCTGCGCCTAAGTTCCAAAACTTCATCTTAAACGCCGGTGTAACTGCAAGTGAAATACACAAGAGCATTGCAAGGTTTTGGAAAAGCGATCTAACCTTTGTAAGCGAACCGAAGTTACCTGTTACCATTGCCTTAAAGACCTGAATAGGATTGTAATGTGTGAGAAGTATAATCACTACCGAGCAAACGAGCAATGAAAATACGATTGATAAAATACGAATACCCCAAGCCTTACCCTCGGAAACGTTTCCTCTTTTGGTAATATGGATTAAAGGCTCGTGATTATGCTTTGTACCCTTACTCATTCTCGGCACCTCCGTTCGTCTGTGTCATCAAATAACCGATTTCTTCCTTCTTTGCAGTTCTGCCGTCAACAATTCCCGTGATTTTACCGGAGCCTATGACAAGTATTCTGTCACAAAGCTCGATAAGAACGTCAAGGTCCTCGCCGACAAAAACAACCGCAACACCGTGTTCCTTTTGCTGATTCAAAAGATTATAAATTGTGTATGAAGAGTTAATATCAAGTCCTCTTACGGGGTAAGCCGCCATTAAAACAGTGGGAGCAGCCGCAATTTCTCGTCCGACAAGTACCTTTTGAACGTTACCGCCCGAAAGTCGTCTTACGGGAGTATTTGCGCTCGGAGTAACGACCTCAAGCTGATCGATAATCTCGTCGGCAAGGTTTTTAGGCTCCTTTCTCTGCAAGAAGAAGGATTTACCCTTGCTATAACTTCTCAAAAGCATATTATCAACAATATCCATATTGCCGACAAGTCCCATACCGAGTCTGTCCTCGGGAACGAAAGAGAGACGAACACCGAGAGAACGGATTTGAAGCGGAGTTTTATCACGGAGATTTTCCACCGTATCGGAATCGGGAACATTGTAAAGAATTTCGCCCTGCTCAACATTTTGAAGTCCTGCGATAGCCTCAAGCAATTCACGCTGACCCGAGCCTGCGATACCTGCAATACCGAGAATTTCGCCCGAACGAGCTGTAAACGATACATCATCAAGCACCTTTACGCCCTCACGGTTTACACAGTTCAAATGTTTAACAACAAGTCTGTCCTTCGGATTTTTCGGCTCACTTCTGTTGATATTAAGGCTGATTTTCTTGCCTACCATCATTTCGGTAAGTTCGCTTTCATTCGTCTCGGCAGTAATTACGGTGCCGACATATTCACCCTTTCTCAAAACAGAAACTCTGTCCGAAAGAGCCAAAACCTCATGGAGCTTATGCGTGATGATTATAATTGTTTTTCCGTCTGCTTTCATATTGCGGAGAACAGAGAAAAGCTTTGTTGTTTCCTGCGGAGTCAAAACGGCTGTCGGCTCGTCAAGGATAAGAATATCAGCGCCTCTGTAAAGAACCTTTATAATTTCAACCGTCTGCTTTTCGGAAACCGACATTTCATGAATTTTTTTGTTCGGGTCAATATCAAAGCCGTATTTTTCAGCGATTTCAGCAACTTTTTGCGTCGCCTTTTTGATATTGTAACCGCCCTTTTCATTGAGTCCGAGAACAATATTCTCGGCTGCGGTAAATACATCTACGAGCTTAAAATGCTGATGTATCATACCGATTTTATAGTCGAATGCGTCCCTCGGAGAACTGATAACGGCTTCCTCTCCGTTTATGAAAATCTGACCTTCGTCGGGATAATAAATGCCCGAGATCATATTCATAAGCGTGGTTTTACCGCTTCCGTTCTCGCCGAGTAACGAAAGAATTTCGCCCTTATACGCACACAAATTAACATTGTTGTTTGCGACAACAGAGCCAAATCTTTTAGTGATGCCTTTTAATTCCAAAGCAACTTTACTCATTGATTCTTTCCTTTCTTCCCTGCGTTATTTATGACAGTTGTCAATTACGCTAAACTTAATCTTGAAAACAAAAAAGCCGTACTATATGCGGCTGTACTCTTTTCAAAACTAACTATGATATTTTAATATAAGCAACAAATTCGGGCGGAGCGTAAACTCCGCCCGAAAATAAATTATTTAATTGATGCAGTATCTTCGGTAATGCCGTCGATAATAAGATCAAAGTAAGGAGCTGAACGGAACTTAGACTCCTGGAATACGCCGTTTGCAACAACCTCTGTATCCGGTGTGAACTTGTCGTCCGAGTCAACGTCAGCCATATAGCTTGTAAGAGTTTCGCCCTTAACCGTGAACTTAGAAGTATCAAATACATTCAAAGTACCTGCTTCGAACTGAGCCTTAACTTCGTCAAGTTTAGCCTGTGTGCCTTCAGCAGCAACAGCGGTGTTGAGTTCTGTGAGCTGAACCATACCGTCCTTGATAGAACCTGTATAGTCAGTGGGAACAGCAGTGCCGTTAACAGCAGCTTCGTACATCATCTTGAAGTAGGGAGCCCAATAAATCTTTGAAGAAATAATAGCTGTGTTCGGTCCCATTGAAATTGTGCTTACGTTGTAAGCAACGTTCGGAACACCCTTCTCTTCGCAAGCCTTCGGAGCACCCTCAGAGTCAGCGTGCTGAGAAATAAGAACACAACCGTCGTTGATAAGCTTGAGAGCAGCTTCACGCTCAAGAGCGATATCAAACCAAGAGTTTGTGTATGTAACCTTCATTGTTGCACTCGGGCAAACTGAACGAGCGCCGAGATAGAATGAAGTGTAACCTGATTTAACCTCTGCGTACGGGAAAGCACCAACATAGCCGATAACAGCCTTGTCAGCTGTGATTTTGCCTGAAGCGATCATTTCGTTGAGCTTCATACCTGCAGCAACACCTGCAAGATAACGGCCTTCGTAGATGCTTGCGAAAGCATTGTGGAAGTTGTCAAGCTTTTCTGTGTGAGCCATTGTACCTGTTGCATGATAGAACTGAACGTTTGTGAATTCCTTAGCAGCCTGAAGAATATAAGTCTCGTGGCCGAAGGAGTCAGCAAAGATTGCTGTACAGCCTGCCTCAACAAGCTCAGAAGCTGCGGTGTAGCAAGCATCGTTTTCGGGGATGTTTGTCTTTATAAGAACCTGATCGTCTGTAAGACCGAGCTCCTTCTGAACATCCTTGAGAGCGTTGATGAAGTTTGCGTCGTAAGTTGAGTTTTCATCATGGAGACAGATAAGACCGATTTTAACAGCCTTTTTGTCGTCTTTGGTACCGCCGCAAGCAGCAAATGAGAAAATCATTGCAACAACAAGAGCAAGTGCCAAAATTTTGGTGAACTTTTTCATTTTTTGACCTCCAAAAAATATTTTAACGGGCCTCCCCGTTTATTAACAAATCAATGTCTGAATACGATTTCCCCTGTTTCGTCGTTCATTGACTCAACGATAGCGAGCGATTCGACACGCACGCCCTGTTTTCTGAGGTTTTCCCCTCCGGGCTGAAAGCCCTTTTCAATTACAATTCCCGCACCGACAACCGTTGCGCCTGCCTGATTGATTATTTTGATAAGACCCTCAAGCGCCTTACCGTTAGCAAGAAAATCGTCGATTATAAGAATTCTGTCCTCCGGCTTAATGTAGCTTTTGGAAACTACTATTTCATATTCTCTGCCGTGAGTATAAGAAACAACCTTGCTTGAATAAACATCGTCCGAAATGTTGGTTGTTTTATTTTTCTTTGCAAAAACAACGGGTACATTATTAAAAGACTGCGCAGTTACACACGCTATACCAATGCCCGAAGCCTCTATGGTAAGTATTTTAGTAACATCGCAATCTTTGTACAACCTTGCAAATTCTGCACCTATTTCAGAGTAAAGTTCAATATCTATCTGATGATTAAGGAAGCTGTCAACCTTAAGGACATTGCCTTTTTTAACAACGCCGTCTTTAATAATTCTCTGCTCAAGTAATTCCATTTTCCCTGCTCCCAAAGCTTCAAAAATAATATATTAGTATATTACTATATTCGACATAATTTTGCAAGTGTAAAATAGCACAAATTAAAACAAACAGGCGGTCAAAAATTTGACCGCCTATGCAATTATATTCCGATTGTCAATATTTCAAAAGGCTTGTACTCGATTTTATCGCTCTCAAAAAGGACGTCCTCAAGCATATTCAAAACCTTAACGGGCTTCGGGAATTTGAGCGTTCCCCTCTTACCGTCCTGCTCCGAAAGTCTTACTACAATGTGCTTTCCGTCCTCGGAACGCTTCATTGCCTGCAGGAACAGACCCGAAAATTTATTAGCGCACGATACATCTGCCTTTGTAAGGAGTGAAACACATATCGCCCTTTTTCAGCGGTCTGTATTCATCGGAATAGTATTCGTAGTTCATTTCCGAAACCTGCCTTGCGTCTCTGATCTGCAGGGTGTCGATTTCGTATTTATCACGCACTATATATCTTTTAAGCCAACCGAAACGAAGCTGCGTCCACTCCTCGGGGCGCATACTTCTTCTGACTACCTTTATGTGTGCCATAGCTTTTCTCCTTACTTATCCCAAAAATACGGCTTTTTTCTTACAGGCTTAATTTTAACGTCTATGCCCTTGTCTTTTTTTATTTTGCTTTCAATCCAAGCAATGCGCCCATTATTCCACGCAGTCCGCCTGTTCCGAATTCAAGGCTTTTATAGAATCTGTCCTCGAACTCTTTTTCATCGGTTATTTTTTCAAGCTCCGCACGGGTTTCCCCGTCGAACGAAAGCCATTTTTCGTATTCTTTTCTCCATTCCATAGTTTTCTCCGCCTTTCAATTGAAAATTTTATCATAATGATTTTTTACAGTCAATAAAACAGTTGCTTTAATTTCAAAAATTGATATAATAAAAGAAAGGTTAGGAGGCTTTTTATGGAAAAGTTCAAATTAAATATTGAGTACAAGGCAGGCAACACCGTTTACAAGACAAATCTTTTTGAAACACCTGATTTCAAAATCAATTATAAGGCGTCAACACAGCGCATAAGGCTTGACCTTAAAACAAAGGTGCCGATTGAAATTCTCAATCTCACAGTTTCGGTTCCTTATGCTTTTGACGTTGACGACAGAGTTTTCCCCAACGGCTATCAATCTTGGACCGACTGTCGTGAAATGTTCGTAAACGAAGTTCCTCAGCACACGGTTTTACCGACAACGCTTGTGTTCCGTCACACTCTTTTAGGCGCTTCGGGCTCTTATAATTTCACAGAGAATATTAAGAAGCCCGGTGTATTTACCGCATTTTCTTATCTTTATGTCAGAAACGGCTCTGAATACGATTTATTTGCTTCTTTGAGCGAAAGAAACGGCTACACAATCATCAGAACGGATTGTGAAAAGGGCGAAATCAACATTATCAAAGACCTTGAGGGCGTTGTTTATAACGGCGAATACAATATCTTTGATGTTGTACACTTAACCGGCGAAGAGGACGAGGTTTTCGACAAATGGTTTGCTCTTATGAATATCGATAAGCCTACCGCAAAGGTTAAAAACGGCTACACAACCTGGTACAATTACTACTCAAACATCAATGAAAAGATTGTCACAAACGACCTTGAAGCACTTTCAAAAATTGATGCCGATGTTGATATTTTCCAAATTGATGACGGCTATCAGACAGCAACGGGCGATTGGCTTTCGATTGATTTCAAGAAATTTCCTCACGGAATGAAAGCGGAAGCGGACGCCATTCACAAAAAAGGTATGCTTGCAGGTCTTTGGCTTGCTCCGTTCGGTGCGCAGTTTACCTCGAATATTCTCAAAACTCATCCCGAATGGTTTATAAAGGATCAAAATGGCAAGCTTGTGAAATGCGGTCCTAACTGGGGCGGCTTCTGTGCGCTTGACATTGAAATCCCCGAGGTTCGTGATTATATCAAGCACTTCTTTGACGTTGTTCTAAATGATTGGGGCTTCGACCTTGTAAAGCTCGACTTTTTGTATGCGGCTTGCCAAATTCCGTATCACAACAAAACAAGAGGTCAGCTTATGTGTGAGGCTATGGACTTCTTGAGAGAATGTGTCGGCGACAAACAGATTTTAGGCTGCGGCGTTCCGCTTATGCCCTCATTCGGCAAGGTTGACTATTGCAGAATCGGTGCGGATATGGATCTTAAATGGGACAGCCGAACCTTTACTCACAGAGAATTTGTTTCGACCAAAAACACTCTCGGAAACTCAATTTTCCGCCGTCAGTTAAACGACAGAGCGTTCTTGAACGATCCCGATGTTTTCCTGCTCCGTGATAACAATATGCAATGCACGTTTGAGCAGAGAAAAATCATCTCTACCGTAAACAAGCTTTTCGGAAGCGTGCTTTTCACATCCGATAATGTCGGCGATTACAGGCAGGAGCAGCTTGACGAGCTTCTCAAGGTGTTCTCAAAGGACGATATTAAAATTCTCCGTGCTGAATTTATGTACGACAACAGACGGGTAATTGACATTGACTATATCATCAATGAAAAGTTTGAGAATTTCCGCTTTGACCTTGAAAACGGTAAAATTTTATAATTTAAACCATATAAAAACGGCTTAATTTGAAATTAAGCCGTTTTTTACTTATTTAATTTTCAACGTTTTAAGATATACCTTTTGTTCATCTGTTATTCGGTAGCTTTCAATCGCCTTTTGAATTGCCTTGTTATGGCTCCAACGGTCAAGCAGGTTATTTTCAATCACTTTAACAGAGCTTTCCCATTGCTTTGCAAGGTCGGTTGCAAAAAACCACGCTTTCATCATATTCAAATAATAATCTTCGCTTCTGAGTGTGTATATCTTTTCAAGGTATTCCTCTTTGAAAGCTTCGTCGAGAAAATGAGCCATAAGCATACCCATTGCAAAGCGTTTTGTATAGGTCTTGTCGCTTTCAAGCCAACGGTCAATATCGTTTATAAGCCTGTCCTTATTTTTTGGAAAAGCCTTCGGTTTCAGTAAATCGCAGGTCGCCCAATTATCAACATAAGGCAAAAAATCATCAAGATATTTAACCGTTTTGTCATAATCGGAAAATCCGCAAATAATAAAGCCGTGAACATTGCTTTCCTCATAGAATTTATGCGGAAGCTCAAACAAAAACTCGTCAATATCCTCTCTTTTTGAAAAAGCCCTCGCTATGCTTCTGACCTGCGGAGAACGCACGCCGATTATATTATTTTTATTGTAATCGGGCATTAGCTTTGAATGAAAATCACGGTATTTCAAGTCCTGACAGCTAAAAAGCTCTGCTCTTATTTCATCGGTAATCATATTTTCCCCTTAAAGGCCCTCAAATGTGTATCTCGGCTTTTTCGCACTCTTTTTTCCGTATTCGATAGCTTCGGTCGGGCAATAGCTTATGCAAGCCATACAGTGAGTGCAATTACCGTTCCATACAGGCTTATTATTTTCAAGCTTTATGTTGTTAAGCGGACAAAGACTGACGCATTTACCGCAACCGATGCATTTATCACTTACATAAAATGCTTTATCCTTTACGCACAAGGGATAAAAAATCGGGTTTACAACGCTGCTCATAAACTTATCGTACAAATTATTTCTCGGTGTGGCAAGCTCTTTGCCGTCTGCTATGCAATCAAGCATTTTTACAATATCATTTTCCGAATTTGCAACGATTTTCCTCGCCTCGTCCTTTTCGGGTACGCCGAACAACGCAATATAATTTTCGGGCATAACAATCTGTGCAGTACCCATATATTGCAAATTCTTTTCCCCTGCCAAAGCCGAATTATATTTTGCGGAATTGCCTATTTCCCCTCCGCAGGTCATAACAAACCATATTTTTTCAGCACCGACAAGTTGTACTTTTTTAAGAAAATCGCTCACAACCGTAGGTATTCTCCAAGCATAGGTCGGGGTTACCAAAACAACGTTTTCTCCTGTTGTAATATTAGAGAAATCCTCCGCCTTTATTCTGTCATTAAGGCAAAGCAAAGCTTGATTTGTTCTTTCCGATATTCTGTTTGCGATATAACGGCTGTTTCCAGTTCCCGAAAAATATAAAATCATAATGTTGTTCCTTTATCAAGCTAAAATTTGCTTTATTTCATCAAGATTTTCAACGAAATAAATGCCCTCTTGCCTTTCCTTTGTTGAAAGTCCCATATCAATCATATGTGAAAGCAAGGTTTTAAGTCCGTCATAATATCCGTTGAGATTATATAAAATACAAGGTGCGTCAAGGTGTCCGAGTGATACCTTTGACATAATTTCCGCAATTTCCTCAAGCGTTCCCGTGCCGCCCGGGAAAGCGATAAAAGCGTCGCCCAATTCAATCATTTTATTTTTTCGCTCTGACATATCTTTCGTTACGATAAGCTCTGTCAGCCCGTCATATTGGAGCTCTGCGTCAATAAAAAACTGCGGCTCAACGCCCGTAACCTTACCGCCCGACGAAAGAACGCTGCTTGCGATAACTCCCATAAGACCTGAATCGGAGCCGCCGTAAACCAAATCGTTACCGCTTTCTCCTATCCATTTACCGAGCTCAATAACCGCATCCTTTAACGCTTTATCATTACCCTCAAGTGCACCGAGATATACTGTTATATTCATAAAATCCGCCTCACAATTATAAGCTAACAGTATTTTATCTTTTTAACGGATTAAAGTCAATAATAAGTAACATTACAAGCAAAAGCCAAGCGGACAATTCAAAAGAACTGTCCGCCTCATTTTAATTATTTGTTAAGCTTAAAGGTCATGTATACGGGGTTATGATCGGAATACTTAAACTGAAGGTCATAAACATCACTGTTTGTAACGGTAACGTTATCGGAAACTATAAATCCGTCAACAGTAAGTACAAACTGCTTGTCGTGATACGGACCGTCGGCATTTCTGCACGAGGGAATCGGATTTTCTTCATTGTAAGGAGCAACAATTTTGAGATTTGTTCCGTCAAACAATTTTGAATCAACAGGCTGTGCCCAAGTGTAATCAGCGCCGTCAATTCCGAAAATTTTGCCCGAATCGCCAAGCAAGTCCTTATTGAAGTCGCCGCCTGCGATACAATAATTGCCCTTTTCATATTCCGCCTGCATATCACTTATAAGCATTTTGAGCTGATCGGTTGCGATTGTTCCGTCGGAGGTGTATGCCGAGAGATGAAGCGTATAAAGCACAAGCTCTTTGCCGTTTTCAACGGTAATTCTCGAAACGGAATAGCAACGGTCAAGGTCAACGAATTTCATAAAGCCGTTTTCAATCGGCAAGCTGCGTCTTAAACCGCTTTCGATATTAAATTTTGACATTGTCATCATACCCGCATAGGATTTGCCGTGAGGCTTTGTAATCGGATAGAAAAGATACGGACTGTCGAAGTTTACCGTAAATGCCGAATCGTAGCCGTCAAGCTTATTTCGAAGCGCTTCCTCTTGGTCATAATGATAACTGCGAGTTGCTTTTTTGTCTACCTCCTCGATAAGAATAATATCGGGGTTTTCGGATTTAAGAAAATCGCCGATTCCGTCAATTACACTCTTAACAGATTCCTCGGAGTTCGCGCGACTCTTTGTACCGCCGTCCATAAAGAAGCCGAAGTCGGGAGTATAAGCCGCAAAACCGATATTGTATGAAATGACCTTATACTCTTTATCGACAAGAGCCGCTTCATTTGTAACGTCGTTAATTTGCAACGCTTGCTTGTCCTCAATTCTGTGATAGTCAATCATAACATAAGCGACATATCCGCCTACAATCAAAACCGCCACAAGAATAATAATCAAAATGATTTTTAGTACCTTTTTTGCCTTTACTGACACGTAACCACCCTTTTTCTTGTTATTTTGTAAAAAATCATCGATGAGATGGTTAGAATTATAGCACTATTTCATATATTATTCAAGTCAAAGAACAAAACTGTAAATAAATTCTTTTTATTATACTTATTTAATTTCATTCAGAAAATTTGCAATTAAAACCTTAATCTTATTTTGCTTAGAGTATATGAAGTTTTGGCTTTATCTTTCCGCTTGCGAATATCCGTAAAATCAAAAAAGCCCTTTGAGAAAAGATTTCTCCTCTCTCAAAGGGCAAGTTGGCAAACCGGAATTTGGCGATTGCTTACTTCCTTATCGTATTAAGAACATTTAAGGCTTGTTCACCTTCATCTCTGTTGGTACTCCATACGCTGATAGACAATAATTCACCCGCAGAATAATACCCTACATAAACAACATAAATAGTGTTGCTATCTTCCGTTAATACATCATCGTATATCTTTGCTTCAAATCCGCTTGGAATGTAGAAATCTAAATTCCGCTGTCTTGCAGATACTGGCACTGTTCTGATATAAGCATCTTCCATTACTTCTATTGGTGCAAGTATACCATCCCTTTCTGCGTGGAACGGTGTTATACGAATTGTCAAATCACTATTGTCAGGATAAAAAATGTACTGACCACTCTCTTTATCGTATTCGCCTTGCCAGTTATCTGGCATAGAAATTTGCCAATCAAAGAGTAATTTATAAGAATTCATGTTGCCCCTCCAAATTTCGATTTGTATTTCTGCTTGTTTTAAAAATGAGCAGCTCCGATTGGAATTGCCCACTTGCTATACTTGCTATCTTAACATAACATTCAGTATCGCACAACCCTTTGAGAAAAGGATTTTTCCTCTCCCAAAGGGTAGTTTAACTTTTACTTAGAATTATCTTTTTTAATAACTAAGTTATAATTGCTATCATAATACAGTCCAAGTTCTCTACACATTCTATCGTTCACATTATCTAACGCTTTCTTATATTCTGCATACGTTGGAGACAGAACCATTAAATTAGGAATGAATATATCGTTATATCCTTTATTTTGTAACTCTTTCTGCATTTTTCTCTGTGCAATAAATGCTGGATGGTATTTCATTATACCGTTTTTCATTTTAGCACCTTTCCATACTTTTTCTTTTAGTCTTTCATATTCACTTTCACTCATATCACGATAATAGGCTATCATCTCATCTGCGGTTCTGGTTTCTTGTGCAATTCCACCTATCATCTTCGCACCTATTCCCATAATAAAAGGAACTTTCAATGTCGTTTCATCGCAATATTCTAATATATTCTGTAGTGCCTGCTTCTGTTCCAGAGTCTTCAACCTTACATTAAGAAATGGTTTGAAATGACTTTTAAAATAATATCCCCATTCTTTTCCCGGTAGCAAAGACTCAATTGCATTTTCAACGGTTTGATAATCAAGTGCCTCATTTGCTTTGTCTGCGTCACCATCATCTATAAATTGCTTCAAAGCTTCAAGTTCTGAGTCTTTTAAAACTTTTTCCTGCACTTTTTCTTGATAAATACGAAGAAGAATACTTTTGTCGCCAGTTTCCAAAAGACTCTGTATGTCTTTAATACTAATACCGAGTTTTCTATATACTGAAATCTTTTTTAAAGTTTCAACATCTTGTGCAGTATAGTTACGATAACCATTGTTATCTTTATCCACTGACAGCAATCCTTTTTCTTCATAATACTTAACTGCACGCTTTGTCATTCCAACCTCATTTATAATTTCATTTAATAACATCAGATGTACCTCCTTATGATTTATGTTGATAGTATAAGCGTATACGCTGCGTGCAGGTCAAGAGTTTTTTGTCTTTCTTCTAAAAATGGGCAATCCCGATTTCAGGACTGCCCATTCATTCTGCCAATTATGCGATTTTTTCTTGCTTGCACTTAATTTTGCATCAATTGATGTAAGTTTGATGTAAATCGCTGTTTTTTTAGTTTTTTATCAAATGAAGTACGTCCCGTCTATTCGGTAAAACGGTACATCTTTACATCATCTTAATAGAGCTTTGCACCTGCCGGAATTGAATCGTCTAACATTACAAGATTCAACTTTTCTTCTCCATTTACATTGTGGATAGCTGAAAGTAACATACCACAAGAGTCAATGCCCATCATAGCTCTCGGTGGAAGATTTGTGATAGCAATAAGAGTCTTTCCAACCAGTTCTTCCGGCTCATAAAAAGCATGTACTCCTGAAAGAATCGTTCTCTCATTCTCAGTTCCATCATCAAGTGTAAATCTAAGAAGCTTCTTACTCTTAGGTACTGCCTCACAATTTTTTACCTTTACAACACGGAAGTCTGACTTTGAGAATGTATCAAAATCAACCTGCTCCTCAAATAAAGGCTCTATTTCAATACCTGTATTATTTTCAACAACTGCTGCCACTTCCTCTGTTACTACTTCATTGTTATCCATTTGATTATAACTCCTTTGCATTAATTTCTCATAATAATATGTAATGTCGGTTGAAACTGCATTACTACTAGCTAGTATACCATAAACATACTGTTTTTAGGAAGAAATGTCCTATTTCATCCATGTATGCATATTGTCAAGTGTATGTGTCATATTTTTTATTCAAAATAAAAAAAGCTGTTACTCTCTAAAAAATAACAGCCTTTCTTACTATATCAGCCTTTTGGAATTTGACCATCGACATACAGAATGTGATTAACTAACCACTCTGTGAGATATTTTAAAATTCCCATAATCTGTTCATCTTGATCTTCTACCTCATCATTGTGTTGTTCTGTAACCTTAATATGCATAAATGCTTTTAGCATTTCCATAATCCATGCAGGTTACAATATGCATATACTTCTTCTACCTGTTCACCATCGCAAAGACAAAAATCTGCTACCGGCTCCTGTCCCGGAGTTAGCTGCTTTCTGTAAATACCCTGATTTGTATTTAATGTAATCCACTCAATGAAATGCTCTTCAAGCATTGGATGTTTTGTCTCTCCGACTACAACATGAACATGACTGCCTTCTATCGTATATACAGGTACATGCTTCTCGACAGCAGCATCTGTCACTCCGGCCTTTAACTCGTGCATAGCCTCGCCACAACATATTACCGGCACGCCCTTATCCTTTACCATTTCAATAATGTTTCCACAGTGATTGCATACATAATATTTTACTTCCATCTTTTTTCTCCTTTCATGTGTAAAAAATAAAATCTAAATTGATTCTATAACTTTTTTAATAATCCGCCGATCCATTAAGCTTTAATGCTTCTTTGGAATTATCTCATATCTTTAATAATTCTCTTCATGTACTTCAAAATAGCTCTGAGGATGATTACATACCGGACAAACATCAGGAGCTTTTGTTCCTACCACAATATGTCCGCAGTTACGGCATTCCCATACTTTGACTTCACTCTTTTCAAATACCTGTGAAGTTTCAATATTCTTAAGAAGTGCACGATATCTTTCCTCATGGTGCTTCTCAATCTCACCTACTGCCCTGAATTTTGCTGCAAGCTCAGGGAATCCTTCTTCCTCAGCTGTTTTAGCAAAGCCATCATACATATCTGTCCACTCATAATTTTCGCCTTCTGCCGCTGCCGCCAGGTTTTCCTTTGTATCACCAATTCCTGCTAATTCCTTGAACCACATCTTTGCATGTTCTTTCTCATTATCTGCAGTCTTTAAAAACAATGCTGACATCTGCTCGTAGCCTTCCTTTTTCGCTACAGAAGCAAAATAGGTATACTTATTTCTTGCCTGTGATTCCCCTGCAAATGCCTCCTGTAAATTCTTCTCTGTCTGTGTTCCTACATATTTGTTTTCTGCCATCTCTTTTACCTCCGTTTTCTTTACTACTTTTTCAAAATCTGATGCCGGGTGCTTGCACAAAGGACATATAAAGTCATCCGGTAATTCCTCGCCTACATATTCATATCCGCAAATTCTGCAACGCCATATTGTCTGACCGTCCTCTGTTTTTCCAACCTCCTGTGGCTTAGGCTTAATATTATTCTGATAATAATCATATGTTACTGAAGGAACATTGCTTAAAACTTCCATATCGGTTATCTCACCGATAAACATC
>SFGA01000001.1 GCA_004556705.1 Ruminococcus sp.
TTCATAACTTAGTTTTGCTTTAGACATAAAAATTCCCCTTAAAGTAGTCTTGAAATCTTTTTGCTTTTTTCAAGTGTCTACTTTAAGGGGATTATATCACTTCGGCTTTTGGGGTTTTTGTTGACTTTGAGTATTTGCAGTATTATAATTATTTCACATAGTTCAAAAAATGTGCTACAATCAAACACTATCTGTAGAGGATGTGAATAACAATGAATTTTAATACGAGATTAAAAAATTTGAGATTATCTAAAGGATTATCACAAAAAGAATTGGCAGATAAATTAAATGTTGGAAGAACTACAGTGTGTGAATATGAACGTGGAAAAATTGTACCAAAACAAGAAGGTTTATTAGAACTTGCCAGTTTTTTTAATGTTTCTATTGATTACCTGACAGGTGTGTCAAATGATCCTACACCCCAAAAACAAAATACATCAGATATATCTAATTGGCTGAACACAATTCAACGTATATTATTGGATAAAGAAAACACACAAGTAATTTATGAAGGAAAAGAATTATCCACAAAACAAAAACTATATGTTGATCAACTCATCCAACAATTAAGGAATAATATAGATATGTTTATTCAGTTGGATGCAAATATTACTGATACAGAATTAACACCAAAAGATTATGATAGATGGGATGGAAGAACATGCATTAAGGTGATAAGTAAGCCCAACCCAAAATTAATAAAGAATGAGGAAAACATTGACGAAAACGAATACAAAAGCAAGGTTGAACTTGTTCTTCAAAAACAGAGAAACGGTGAAGAACTGACAGACGATGAACTTGATATTCTGTTTGAGCAAATGAGTACAGAATGTGCTGAAGCTATGAACGGCACACATCCACCAACAGAGGAAAACAAGTAGTTTATTTGATGTTTATTTGATGTTTAAAGTTACATTAAACTGTAAAAGTTACAAAAAACTATAATTTCTCTAAAGTCTGAATACGGCTTTAAAACGGCTTAAAACCTTGCTTTTTCTGCAAATTAGAGAACGGTGGAAAAGTTAGAAAAAGTATTTAATAGAACTCAAAGAGATAAAAGATTATTTCGGATTATATACGCTCTCAAGAAATTGGGAGCGTATTTTTGTGTATTTTTCACGGTAGGGCGGTGGCTTGCTGCCGCCGAGCGAATTTTCCGATATATGACGGCTATCGGCTGTTGCCAAAGTGAATTTAATATCATACCGTAGGGACAGGGCTTGCCCCTGTCCGCAACAAATCATGTATAAAATCAAATCGACGGACAACCGCTTATTCAGGCTCCCTCTGACGAGGGAGCTGTTGAGCGTAGCGAAACTGAGGGAGAGAAAGCAATAAATATCAAACTTTCATTATCTCTCCCTCAGTCATTTTTCTTCGAAAAACGACAGCTCCCTCGTCAGAGGGAGCCTTTGTCGGACAACCGCAAGGGTTGTACCTACGGTTGTGCGAATATTTTAATATCATATCAGCCAAAAATTATCATATATCAACAACAATATAACGGCGGCAGCAAGCCACCGCCCTACAGTGTGAAATTGAATTTGCGGATATGGTCGTGTTGCTATTTGAAATGCTTTAACTTTGTGTTATAATGTTAAAAACAATACTGATTTGTTAATGGGGTAATATAATGCTGAAAAAGGTATATAGTATAATTGAAATGAAAACACCGAGATTGATACAATTTAATTATTCCTCCGCCGATTTTGCCGCTTGAGGGGTAAGTTGTGGAAGTCGAGGTGTCCCGGCTGTTTTTATCGGTAGAAATGTTCATACTTCGTCGGTATAATAGACGGCGGGAAAATAAAGGAATGGAGGGACTATGCGATGAGACTGATAGAGCCTACGATAGAATACGACCAGCAGATTCGAGCATATCGGAAGGAATTTCTTGATTGCGGCGATTCAATGGATGGTACTGGTGCGCTCAGAAGGTTTGAAAATCCGCAGGGCTGGATATTATATTCAGACAGTTATAAGAATCCTCTAACTGTACCAAAGGGACGGGTTCCCTCAACGCAATACATGTTAATTCGTGACGAAGATCAGAAAATCGTCGGCATGATTCAAATCAGACATTATTTCAATGACTATTTAGAGCAGTATGGCGGGCATATCGGATACTCTGTTGCGCCAAGTGAACGCCGCAAAGGATATGCAACACAGATGCTAAAAATGGCATTACCGGAGTGTAAGAAACTGGGACTTAATAAGGTTCTGATAACTTGTATCAGTGGTAATGAGGGCAGCAAAAGAACAATCCTCAATAATGGCGGTATTTATGAATCTACCGTATACGAATCTAAAAAGGGTGTATATTTGGAGAGATATTGGATAGTTCTCTCTTGTGTAAAGGGAGGTGCCGAACGAACGTGAGGCGGAGGGATTGTAAGGTTGATTTTATATGGTTTTATAAAATCCCTCAGTCATTTTTTTGTTCCAAAAAAACGACTGAGGGAGAGATAACGAAAGCTTGATATTTATTGCTTTCTCTCCCTCAGTTTCGCTACGCTCAACAGCTCCCTCGTCAGAGGGAGCCTGTGTTTTATCAAAACTGAAAATATATGCGACCGTAGGGGCGACCTGCGGTCGCCCGTAAATTAACAGCAAATTAAAAACGGACGAACACAGTTCGCCCCTACGATATAATATAAAAATATAATTATTTGTAACCGTTAATTTGTTGTGATTTAACGGCGGCAGCAAGCCACCGCCCTACCACGTCGTCGTTTGCTTCGTATCGTTCGCAACAGCCTTTGGCTGTCTCTCACTCACTATGCAACTCCTCCTTTTCCGCAAAAATCACGCTCTCGAAATTTAAAACAAAAGTGATATTATGCTTGAAAAAAGATTTGAAGAACTTTATAACAGGGCTTATGAGCGAGGGTACAACACTTTTTCGCCGTTTTTGACTTTGCCCGAACAGAGCGAACTTAAAAAGATGTATCTGCCGTGCGTTCTCTTTGGCGGATATGACGGTGCGCAAAGGGTGGTGGCAGGCTTCGGCGAGACTGTCGGAAATGACGATTTCCCCATTGCTTGCGTTAAAATCGAGCCGCTTAACGAGAAATTTGCCGATGAGCTGACGCACAGGGATTTTTTGGGCTCGCTTATGAACCTCGGAATTAAGCGTGAAACCGTGGGAGATATAATCGTTGACGGCAAATGCGGATATGTTATTTGCCTTGAAAATATTGCGGATTATATCTGCGAAAATCTTACGAGAGTTCGGCACACAAGCGTCGAAGCGAAACGGTCTTTAATTCCCGAGAATACGGCTGAAAAATTTGAGGTATTGACTGTCTTTGCGACATCTAAAAGGCTTGATGTTATTATCGGTGCGGTCTACAATTTTTCAAGAAGCGAGTCGTCAAAGCTCATTGCTTCGGAACGGGTGTTTATAAATTCCGTTTTAACTCTTTCCGCTTCAAAAACAGTTAGCGACAACGATATTATAACTGTTCGTGGATATGGAAGATTTATCCTTTCGGGTGAGGTCAAGACGACTAAAAAAGGCAGACTTGTGCTTGAAATAAAGAAGTATTGCTGACGGCGGTTATAATACATAAAATCGGTGGAATACAGGCTTTGATTTTCGACAATAATATAAATTGACAACCTATTTATGCCGTGTTAAAATATTTGCGCAGTATATGTGGTGGAGTCTGTCATAGGTCGAAATTGACTTATTTATACTGTTGTCATTTTTATGATAGGGGGCAGAACTGCGGTTTTGTCCCTTTTTTGATAGGCCCTCATTAAAGAAAGAAGAGGATTGACTATGAGAAAAACGAAGATTGTATGCACCGTAGGTCCTGCTTGCGACAACGAAGAAACCCTGCAAAAAATGCTTGAGGCAGGAATGAATGTCGCAAGGCTTAACTTTTCACACGGCACGCACGAGGAACAGCAGAGAAGAATCGACCTTTTGAAATCAGTTCGTGAAAAGGCGAATAAGCCGCTTGCGCTTATGCTTGATACAAAAGGCCCTGAATACCGTGTCGGACTTTTTAAGGACGGACAATGCACTCTTAAAGAGGGCGGCACGTTTACCTTTACCGCCGAGGATATTATGGGCGATGAGAACAGAGTATCCGTAAGCTATAAGGAGCTTGCAAAGGAAATGTCGGTTGGCGATAAAATCCTTGTAAATAACGGATTGTTGATTTTTACCGTTACAAAAATTGACGGCGATAATGTTGTTTGCAGGACGGACGCAGGCGGAGTCATCTCAAACAGAAAAAGTATGAGCTTTCCCGGCAAGGTGTTAAAGCAGAAATATTTGAGCGATTACGACAAGGCGGATTTGCTTTTCGGAATTAAGAATGATATTGACTATATCGCCTGCTCATTTGTATCCTGTAAGCAGGATATTGAGGATGTAAAATCATTCCTTGACGAAAACGGCGCAAAGTCGATAAGTCTTATTGCTAAAATAGAGAACAGGGCAGGAATCGATAACATTGAGGATATTTGCTCCGTATGCGACGGCATTATGATAGGCAGGGGAGATATGGGCGTTGAAATTCCCTATGAGGAGCTGCCCGCAATTCAAAAAGAGCTTATCACGAAGTGCCGTATGCTCGGTAAAAGGGTTATTACGGCAACGGAAATGCTTGAATCGATGATTACCAATCCGAGACCCACAAGGGCAGAGATTTCCGATGTTGCAAATGCGGTTTATGACGGAACAAGCGCAGTTATGCTTTCAGGTGAAACGGCGGCAGGTAAATATCCCATGCAGACGGTTGAAGCGATGTCGAGAATTGCCGAAAACACAGAGCAGAATATCCGTTATAAAAAGCGTTTCGCAAACACAGAGTTCCGTATTCGAAACGAGATGGACGCTATTTCACACTCCGTTTGCGGTATGGCAATGGATATAGGCGCAAAGGCGATTGTTGTATGCTCGATTTCGGGTATGACGGCTCGAATGGTATCGAGATTTCGTCCGCCCGTCGATATTATCGGTCTTTCTGTAAACAAAAAGACTTATCATCAGCTTTCAATGTCTTGGGGCGTTACTCCCGTAATGTGCGAGGTTTATCCGTCTATTGAGGTGCTTTTCTATACGGCGAAGCAGATGGCGAAAAAGACCTTGAACTTGAAAACGGGCGACAGAATATTGATAACCGGAGGCACCTCCGACACCACGGGCAATACAAATACGATAAGAATTGCTACGATATAACACTGATTAAAAATCCGTTCTCCCTATTTAAGAGAACGGATTTTTGCTTGTATTATTTATTCTTTATCAAAATATACCGTGTAGAATTCGTGCCGTGTTTCAAAGAACGGCTTGAGTATAATCGGGGTTCCGAGTGTCGAGTTTTTTGCAGGGATTTTGAAAATCAGCTTTTTCCTGTCCGATATTTCAACGCAGGTCTCCGCTGATTTCCCGTTTAATAAAAGCGACGGATATTCAACGGTTATGTCGTCAATCAAAAGCTCATTTGAAATGTATTCGGAAACCTTGTCGGTAATTTTGCCGAGCGGCGCACAAAGCGTAACGGGTCCGTATTTCAAGGCGCAGACATCTTTTTCACGGGATTTATACTCGGTTATTTCCATAGGCAGTGTAAGCTCTACGGTATCTCCGCCTTTTATATTTGAAACAGTGAAATATCCTTTTTCGATTTCCCGAAACTCCTTCGCCCCGTGTCTGATTGCGGCGGCTTTGTGGGAAAATTCGGGTATGCGAAGCTTTAAGCTGTCAATTTCGGTGTTGTGCTTAACGGCAATGTTGATTTTGTCCGAATAGGGATAATCGGTGTTTATTTCAAGAGAGATACCGTCCGTTTCAAGCCGAGACGGTATATACAGGTTGATGTAAAGAGTGCTTCCGTCAAAAAAGAAGATGTTGTTTTCATACTTTTCGGGGTTTTCCATTCCCGTGCCCGTACAGCACCACCAGGATTTATATTTCTTCTCATAAGTTCTGTGATGTCCCTGCAAAAGGGAGACGAAGTACATTTTTGCTCCGCTTTCGTCCTGCTGGGCAAGAATATGATTTAACAGTGCGTTTTCATACCAATCAAAATATTCCGATTTTTGCTTAAAAGAAAAAAGATACTCGCAAAGCCGCATCATATTATATGTATTACAGCTCTCGCAGGTCTTTTTTGAGAGAGTCTCTTTTCCCTTTTTCTCAAAATGCTCTTTGTCGGAGTTGCCGCCTATTGCGTAAGAACGGTCCTGTGTGACAAAACGCCAAAAGTTTTCAGCCGCAGTCCTGTATTCTTTATGGGCTTCGGGTGCGGCTGCGTAAATTGCCGCCATACCCGTTACCTTGGGAATTTGGGTATTTGCGTGCCAACCATCCAATTTATCCTCGCCTTTCAAAAGGAAGTGAAACAGCTTTTTATGAGTAAATTTTTCGGCAAAGTAAAGATATTTTTCATTTTTTGTTATCCGGTAGAGATTTGCGAAAACCTCATTCATTCCGCCGTGCTCATATTCGAGCATTTTTTCAAAATCTTCGTCCGAAAAATCCGACAGACCGTCGCAAGCCCAATCGGCAAACCGTAACAGAACTCTTAAAACGGTTTGATCTTCGGTGACCGAGTATGCATCCGTAAGTCCCTTGAAAATTTTATGCAAATTGTACCAGGGAACCCAATACCCTTCTGCCCATGAAGTCAGATTTTTATCAAAAAGCTCTGTAAAGCAATTTTCTTTACAACCACCTATATATCCCGATTTTGCGTTGCTTTGCACGCTTTCAAGCTGTGAGACAATGTATAAAATTTTTTGCTTGAGCTTTTCGTCTCCGCTTTTGGCATAGCACTCCGAAAGGGCGCTCAAAAAGTGCCCGAGCGAATGTCCCGCAAGCGAAAATGTCTCGGGGCTCTTCTCCCAGTTGTTTGCACTTTTTCTCTCCCAACCGCCGTAGCGCTTTGCGTTGTTCGGAGCAGGCATATTGTGCGCCTCAAAAATAGGCGACAGAATCCTGTCAATATCCACGCCGTCAAGATACTCTCTACCGATTTTTTCACTTTGCGAAAATACGGAGTTTAACAGCGTTATGTTTCTTTTGTCGGCAAATCCTGCCATAGACATCACCTGATATATGATATACTCTTTATTATGTGCAAGTCAACATTTGATTGAAAAGGGTATTCATATATGATATACTTTAATAGAATATTATGAAAAGCAGGTGCTACTATGGTCGAGGCTTATAAGCGTGCGGCGCAGGTCGTTCCCTCGGAACGCCAACTGAATTGGCAAAAGCTTGAATTTTATGCATTTTGTCATTTTGGTATGAATACATTTACAGGCAAGGAATGGGGCGACGGCAAGGCATCTCCCGAGCTGTTTAATCCTACTGATTTTGATGCTGAACAATGGGCGAAGGCTATCAAAGACGGTGGAATGAGCGCTATGATTTTGACCTGTAAGCACCATGACGGTTTCTGCCTTTGGCCGAGTGCATATACCGATTACAGCGTAAAAGCAAGCCCGTTCAAGAACGGCAACGGCGACGTTGTTAAAGAGGTTTCCGACGCTTGCAGAAAATACGGCTTGAAATTCGGTATTTATCTCTCTCCGTGGGACAGACATGAGGAAAGCTACGGCAAGGGCGAAGAATATAACGAATACTATAAAAATCAGTTGAGAGAGCTTCTCACGAACTACGGCGATATTTTCTGCATTTGGCTTGACGGTGCGTGCGGAGAGGGCAAAAACGGCAAGGTACAGGAGTACGATTGGCCCGGCTATTATAAGGTTATGCGTGAGCTTCAGCCCAATGCCACAATCAACGTTTGCGGCCCTGACGTTCGTTGGGTAGGTAATGAGGCAGGCGTCGGCAGAGAGAGCGAATGGAGCGTTGTACCGTCTTATTATTCTATTAACGAATT
The DNA here is from genome assembly GCA_004556705.1 of Ruminococcus sp. Taxonomy (GTDB): domain Bacteria; phylum Bacillota; class Clostridia; order Oscillospirales; family Acutalibacteraceae; genus Fimenecus. The sequence goes on from SFGA01000001.1 coordinate 7,869, forward strand.
TACCGCTGAAAACTCTCAAAAAGAGGATAACAAGAAATTCCGCAAGAGCCACAGCCGGATGATTATGGATATGGGCTCAAGAAAGGTGATAGCCGATGCAGACGAGCTTATTTGGTATCCGTCCGAGGTTGACGTTTCGATAAGACCGGGTTGGTTCTTCCATGAGAGCGAAAACTACAAACAAAAATCACTTAAAAAGCTGATGAAAATCTATTTAAGCTCTGTCGGAAATAACTCGACTTTGCTTTTGAACATTCCGCCCGATAAGACGGGTAAAATCTATGAAACCGACGTGCTTTTGCTCGACAGCTTCAGACGCACGCTTAAAAGACGCTTCCCGAATGACCTTTTGAAAAATGCAAAGGTAACAGCTTCGTCAAACAGCGAAAATGCAAAGAATATAATTTCCTCCGACGATACTCTTTTCTGGCAGGCTGACGAAAAGGACGAAAAGCCCGAAATTGTATTTGAATTCCCCGAAAAGACGGAATTTGACGCACTTGTGTTGCAGGAAAATATCGCAACGGGTCAGCAGATAGAGAAGTTTTCGGTTTATATCGAGCAGTTTGGCACTTGGAGAAAAATTTCCAAGAAAACTGTAATCGGATATAAGAAAATTATCACCTTCAAAAGACCTAAAAAGACGAAGAAAATTAAAATCAGAATTGACTCATACAGAGTTAAATGTACGCTCAACAGAGTAGAAGCGCACAAATCGGAGTAATATGATACTTACATTCCCCACATTTTACCGAGATTTCAAATGTATAGCAAATCGTTGTACGGACAGCTGCTGTATCGGCTGGGAGATTGATATTGACTCGGCTGCATACGATAAATATAGGCTTATGCCAGAAAGTTTTCAAAAAAACATTGCCGTATGCGACGGCGTGGCGCATTTTGTGTTAACACAGGATGAGCGTTGCCCGTTTCTCCAAAAGGACGGACTTTGTAAAATCATTCTCGAACATTCGGAGAATATGCTTTGTGATATATGCCGTGAGCATCCGAGGTTTTACGAGTGGTATGGAAATTATAAAGACGCAGGAGTCGGACTTTGTTGTGAAGAAGCGGTAAGGCTGTTGCTTGAAAGCGATAAACCGCTTGAATATGAGACTGTTGAAACGCAGGAAATTTCCGACGACGATACGCCCGAAGATATTTGCAAAAGTGTTTTTGAGCTTAGGAAAAGTCTGTTTTCGATTATCAATGACCGCAGTTTAACGCTTTCTGACAGAATAGAAAGGTGCTTTTTGAAAATCGGTGCGAAAGACGTTATTGCGCCGTGCTCTGCCGATGAATTCTTTGCGGAATGTGTTGAAATCGCAAAGGAAATGTCGCCGTTTGACGAATTGTGGGAAAAGTATATTTTGCGCCTTGAAGCGTTGGACTTTCAAGAGGTAAAGGAACGCATTAACAAGGCATTGTCGGAAAATCAAATACGCTATGAAAAATCGCTCTCGTATTTTGTTTTCAGACATTTTGTAAAGGCTTGCTTTGACGGAGATTTGCTTTCACATTTCAAGTTTGCGGTGATTATGACGATTTTTGAAATGCTTATCGATTGTGTGAATGGCGATTTGCTTTTTAACACACGTTATTTGTCGAAGCAGATTGAGTATTCCGAAGAAAACATTGACGCACTTACAGACGAGTGCTACTTCAATGCATTGATAAGCGAAAATAACATTCTCGCTTTTCTCAACGAATTATTTAACGGAGGGTAATTATGAAAAAAGGGGTTAAGATTTTTATAATCGTTTTGGTGCTGATACTTGTTGCGGCGGCGATAACGGCGTTTTTGCTTTTAAGATATTATCCGCATTACAAAGCTGAAAAGAAGCCCGCACAGTTTACGGACATCAAGGAAGTTGACGAACCTATCAGGGTTATGAGCGCAAATCTGCGCTGCATAAATCCGCACGATACGGGTAAGAAAAGCTGGTTCTACCGTGCCGATCTTATAATTAAAAACATTGAGAACAACAAGCCGTCGATAATCGGCTTCCAGGAGGCTACAAAGTGGCAGTACGCATATCTCAAGGATTGCCTCACGGACTTCGATTCGGTTATTACATACCGTGACGAGTCGACATTTTCCGAGGGCTGCCCGATTTTCTACCGTACGGATATGTACGACCTTGTGGACAAGGGCTCTTTCTGGCTTTCGGAAACTCCCGAGGTAATGAGCAAGGACTGGAACTCAAAATGTTACAGAATTTGCAGCTATGTCATTCTCAAAGAAAAATCAACCGAAAAGGAATTTGTCGTTTTCAACACACATCTTGACCATGTCAGTGACGAGGCAAGAATAAACGGCATAGGCGTTGTGCTCGACAAAATTTCACAGTTCGGTTCGCTGCCGAGTATGATTATGGGCGATTTCAACGCCGAAGAGGGAAGCGTAACCTATGAAAATGTTACAAAGGATTTCCTTGACGCAAGGTATCAGGTTGACAACGCAGTTGACTCCTGCACTTATCAGAATTTCGGCAAGGAGCTTGACAGAAACCGTATCGACTACTTTATGATTTCAAAAACAGGCATAAATGTCAAAAGCTATAAGGTCGTAACAGACACCTTTGACGGCGTTTATCCGAGCGACCACTTCCCGTTGCTTGCGGAATTTACACTTGTATAACAGGAGAAAATATGTCGGAACTTATTGCTACAAAAGAATACCTTTTGAAAGCGGTCGGAGCTGTTATAAATTCGAGGGAAATACCGAAAATTCCCGAGGATATTAACCAAGATTTGCTTATGGAGCTTGTTGTTAAAAATTCCTTGCAGGCTATCGGCTATATTGCCTTTGCAAAGCAGGATTTCAAATATAACGACAGGCTTGAAAAGTCGTACCGTACAGTCGTTGCCCGTGAAATAAGTCAGCAGGCAGAAGCGGATAGAATAAGAAAAGAATTCTCCGAAAACGGCATTGATTTTATATTCTTAAAAGGTTCGCATTTGAAAAAGCTGTATCCTTTGCCCGAATTGAGATTTATGGCGGATATGGACGTGCTTGTTCGATTGAATGACGTTGAAAAAGCAAAGGAAATACTGCTCTCGCACGGCTTTGAACAAAAAATGGACAACGGAAAAGACATTGTGCTTACCAAAAAGCCGTTTTTGACCGTTGAACTTCATAACACTCTGTTTGTCGAAGATTATTATATGTATGATTATTTCCTTTCGGTTTGGGATAAGGCTCAAAAAATCGGCGAACACGAATACGCAATGACAGACAGCGATATGTATATCTACACAATGGCACATCTTGCCGAGCATTTTACCACAGGCGGTGCGTGTTTCAGACCGACTATGGATATTTATTTAATGTGTGAAAAAATGTCGGAGACACTTGACTTTTCATATATAGAAAAAGAGTTCCAAAAGCTCTCGCTTGAGGATTTCGCAAAGAAAATCGAAGCGGTGTCAAAGCAGATGTTTTCAGAGTGCAAGAAAGACCAATCACTTGAAATCACAGAGAATTTTATAGTTTTAGGGCCTCCCGTTAAAAATACGGGAGTTGCGAATTCAGACGGCAAAAAGCGTTCAAAGGGACAGAAGATTTTCAAGTCATTATTTCCGTCGTTCAGACACATGAAATTGCTTTTCCCTGTACTGAAAAAAGCACCTGTTCTTTTGCCGCTGTTTTGGATTGTTCGACTTGTTGAACGAGTGTTTAGTAAAACCGCAAGAGATAAGTTTTCAAAAATCAAGTCTGCCGACAAAAAAGACATTGAAATAATGGAAAAAATTTACAGATATTCAGGAATAAAAAAGATATAACATAACCCCCGAGTATATCCGATAAAGATATATTCAGGGGCTGATTTTTTTATTAAACTTTATATTTACGCCAAGCCGAGATATTCCTCAAGGCATTGATTCTTTTCTTTCATTTCTTTTGCGGCTTGTGTTCCGACATATCGCCAATGCCAAGGCTCAAAATTCATACCGGTTATAGCCGTTTTGTCCTCCGGATAGCGAAGAATAAAGCCGTAATTGTGTGCGTTTTCGCAAAGCCACTTGTACTCTTTTGTGTTGATAAAATCCGAGCTTGCGCTGACAATATCCATTGCAAGACCTGCGTTGTGCTCGCTGCAACCTGCCGGAAGCACTTGTGCACTTGCTTTTTGATTTGCTTCCTCTGCCGATATTCCTTGATTTACATAGAAATTAACTTTTCTGTTGTAATTTGTTTCTTGAAGTGCATAGGAATGATAGCCTGAATAGGGAGTGAGTACGCAGCCCGAAAGCTTTGCCGCCGCATACATTTCGGCATAACGCTCGCTTACTCTTGAATCAAGCTGTATATTACTGCCGTTTATTGCATTTGAAAGGGTCGGAGCGTAAGAGTCGGGAAGCGGATATTTTGTGTTTATTATCGCAAGATTCCACTTTTCCGCATCTGTTATCGGAATTATCGTAGCAGGCTTCTTTTCGGCAGTCTTTGTTTCGGGAACTGCTTGAGGCTCTTCGCTAACAGGCTCTGTCTGCGGCTCTGTTTGAGGTTCGGTTGTCTGCGCCTCTTGATTTTCCGATGAATTTTCGGTTTGATTGCGGTCGTACAGCTTTATTTTCGGAGTGGTGTCTCCGACGGATTTATATAAAATGATAAGCGGTACCATAATTACCGCAAGAATAACAAGCAATATAATTTTTGTGCGTAACGTTCTTTTAGAAATACCTTTTTTATTATTGTTTTCCATGTCCTTTGCCTTTCACAAGTGAATGAATATATTTTATTCAATTTATCTGCCGTTGTCAATTCAAATATAATAGTATATTGATTTATTATCGACAAATGTAAATAAATGTGGTAGAATATATTCGTTTATTTTTTTTAAGATAGGAGTGTAGCTTTAATGAAAGCAAGTGAAAGTAATTCAAATTATCCGTCACGTCTCCGTGAAATGACGAACTATGCGTTGCGTGAGGTTAAAAAGGTTTGCAGCGAGATAGGTCCTCGTGAATCCGGAGAGGAGAGCGAGAGAAAGGCTCAGTCTTATGTTGCGGAATCAATGAAAAACGTCTGCGACAGTGTTGAAATAGAGGATTTTGAAGTTCATCCCAAGGCATTTATGAGCTGGGTTGTTATTGACGTTGTGCTTATGCTTATATCGATTATCTGCCTTTTGTTAAAGCAGTTCAATGCGATTGAGGCGGCTAATACAGGTCTTGGAATTGCCGCAACGGTATGTACCGTTTTGTCGATAATTTTTATGGTCGGCGAGTTCCTTTTCTACAAGGAAATGCTTGACCCGTTATTCCCGAAAAGACAGTCCTGCAACGTGGTTTGCACACGTAAGGCTTCGGGCGAAACGAAAAAGAGAATTGTTTTTGCGGGTCATATCGACTCTGCTTACGAATGGTACTACACGCACCTCGGCGGCGGTAAGCTTCTTGTTAAAATGATTGCGGCTGCGATAGTCTCAATCGGAATAAACCTCGTGCTTGATATTGTGTCATTCTTTAATGTTCCGCATTGGCTTAACATTGTAATTATCGTGCTTGCATTTGTTACGGCTGTACCGGTAGCCCTTGCTTCAATCTTTGTAAACTGGAAGCTTGTAGTTCCCGGCGCAAACGATAACCTTACGGGCGTTTTCGCTTCAATGGCTGTTATTCGCTATATGGAGGCAAACGATATTCGCTTTGAGCACACGGACGTTGTTGCAATTTCGACAGGCTGCGAGGAATGTGGTTTGAGAGGTGCGAGAGCTTACGCTAAAAAGCACGCAAACGACGGAATTGAAACGGTTGCGATTGCGGTTGACACTCTTAAAGATTATGACTTTATGGGCGTATATAACAAGGATATGAGCGGTACCGTAACGCTTGACAGTCAGGTTTCCGCTATGGTTAAAAAGGCAAGCGAAAATGCAGGCTTAAATCTTCCCTATGCAAAGGTTTTCTTCGGCTCCTCCGATGCTGCGGCTATGCAGCAGGGCGGACTCAAGGCTTCTGCTCTTGCGGCTATGGACCCGACTCCCGCAAGCTATTATCATACAAGAGACGACAAACCCGATATTCTTGAGCCGAAAACGGTTGAAGCGGGTATCAATGTTCTTCTTGAAACGGCATTCTTGTATGACAGCGAGGGATTAAAGGATACTTATTAAAAAATAAAAATTCCTATTGTTAAATAAGTATAAATTGTGTTATTATTATTTCATAACGCAAAAGAGGATTTGATTGTATGAATTTTTCGTTAAAAAAAGCAATTTCCGTTATACTCTGTATTGTTATTACAGCAATGATTTTTGCTTCCTGCACGGCTGAGGATGTTCTCGGCAGTGAAACGGAAGTGCCAAAGGCTGTTACCTCAAAGGTTGACCTTAATGATTCGAGCTTTGACTTTACCTACGGCGAGCTTAAAACAGTTCTTCCGGCGGATAAGCTCGGTACTCTTTTTGAGGAATATGACAAGCTTTCAGACGATATAACAATCAAATTGAGCTATAATGAAATAATCACAAGATTCAGCGAGGACGGCTTGTGGGAAAAGGTGCTTGACCTTCTTTCACAGGAGGAAAAGGACTCTATTAAGGCTAACGAAGCGAGTGTTGTGGAGTATTTTGTCAACAAGATAAACGGCGCAAAAAGTGAAAAGCCTATTACGCAGTACAAAGAAAGCTTTTGGACAAACGAAGATACAATCAAATTCACGCAGGACGGAAACGATACCGACGGCAAGGTTAAGACTGCGGCGAAATTTTTTGATTATTTCACCGAAAAGGGTGCAGGCAAAATACTTCCCAACGCAACAACCGAGAAGGGTGCAGACCTTACAGATATTATGTATCTAAAGGGCTCGGATAAGGCTTGCTCGCTTACGGCGGACGACGTTGTTTCGGCTGTGAGCTCACTTGCTTACGAAACTCAGACTTATACAGAAAAGGTAACGAACGAAAAGGGTAAGCAAGAGGAAAAAGAAGTTAAGGTCGTTACGGGAATTACAAGAATTATCACAATAGTTCTTAAAGACGATGCGGCTTCCGTTTTCAAGGCATATTCAATGCACGACAAAAAGGCGATCCTTGACGAAATGAAAAAGGCTTCTTCGTATTTCACGGTTGACGATTATTCGGTTGAGTTCGACGGCTGTACAATTACAGCAACATTTAATGCCGTTACGGACAACATACTGTCCACAACCTATGATAAAAATATGAGCGTTTCGACAGTTGTGAACGGAGTCGGAGATCTTGATTATCTCGGAAAACAAGATTTGACCTTCGATTGCACGGATCGTATGGAATATCACTTCGGCTGGGACGACGAAGCAAAATAATTAAAGTCACAAGTAAAGTCACAAGGCTGCCGAGATTTCTCGGCGGTCTTTTTTGAATGGAGAAGAATTATGAGAAATAAGGGACAGGATTATTCGATAAAGCAGATTAACCTTTCAAAGAAAACGGGTAACACGGACCGGAGCCTTGACTATCTTTTTGAATATTCGATAGTTGACGAGGGCAACGGCTATTTGGGACATCCCGACAGCATATTGCTCAAAAACGGGGATATATTGACTTTCTTCCCCGAGGGACACGGCAGAGGCAAGGTGCTTTCTAAGCGAAGCGTTGACGACGGAAAAACCTATCTTGACGGCGACGGTGTTAAAAATCCGCCTGAAAATTGGGCTCTTTCAAAGGAGACTCCCACAGTTTACAGACTTACCTTCAGCGAGAGAGATTGGGACGATAAACTCATACTTATATGCGGAAACCCGAAATGGTGGGACGAAAAATCCTCCGTAGGCGGTTTTAACTGCTCTGTTTCCGATGACGAGGGCGAGAGCTTTTCGGAGTTTGAGCTTTTCTTCAAGGGCGAAATTTATCCGATTGTCGCAATGAGCTCGTTGACAAGGCTTAAAAAAGACGGCAAGTTCATTGATAAATGGATGGGACTTTTCCACGACAAGCATTTTGTCAATTACAAGACCTTCTTGACCTTTGACGACAACGGCAAAATGAATTGGACAAAGCCCGTACCGTATTTTTCGGCGCATAGAAAAATCGAGAAAAAATCGCAGATGTGCGAGGTTGAATGTGTGAGAAGCGACGCAGGAAACGGCGACGAGCTTATGCTGATAACGAGAAGCAATTCAAAGAGAGTCAATTCACTTTTGTCATTTTCAACAGACGAGGGCGAAACCTGGTCGGAACCTGTTTTTGCACCGAGTGCGATAAACGGCGAAAGGCATAAGGCTGATTATCTTCCCGACGGCAGATTGTTCATAACTTTCCGTTCGATTGAGAGAGATAAAAAGAAAAATAAAATGTACAGCGAAAAGAAATTCAGAGGCTGGTATTCGGAGGGTTGGATTGCGTGGGTAGGCACATATGACGACCTCAAAAACGGCAGAGAGGGAGATTACAGAATTAAGGTTGCCCACACCTATCTTCCCGACCAGAAAGAGCCTTGCGTTACCGCGAATGCCGATACGGGCTACTGCGGAAACGTTGTTTTGCCTGACGGTACGGTGGTTACCTCATCCTACGGTATTTTCTCAACGGAGGAAAAGGAAAGCGGTACATACTCGACCGATAAGGGAAAACTCAAGCGCAAAACCTTTATCGTATCGAAGCGAATTAACACAAAGGACGTTGAAAAGCTGTTATAATTGTCTGTCAATGTGAGAAACTGTGACATTTATATTAAATTTTGATAGTATAATAGGTACAGTGCTTGGAAATTTTTTCCGAAATAAAAATAAAAGGGCGGTATGGCGTTGCTTAAATTTCTTTTGATAATTCCAATAATTTTTGCGGCTTACTGTACTGCGGTTACGGTTAAAATTCTGTCTTTCACAGCTGAGCCGAAGAACATACCCGAAAATACGCCTGCAATCATTTTAGGCTGTAAAGTTAATGACAAAACACCGAGTGAAATGCTTGAAAAACGGATTGTGTCGGCTTATGCTTATCTTCTGAAAAACGAAAATGCCGTTGTAATAGCTTCAGGCGGCAAGGGCGATGATGAAAACATATCCGAAGCCGAGGCTATAAGAAATTCTCTTGTGGAAAAGGGTATTTCTGCAAAGCGGATTATACTTGAGGATAAATCGACCTCGACGGCGGAAAATATGCTCTTTTCAAAAAGAATAATGGACGAAAATAATTTGGGAAACGAAGCGGTTATAATAACTTCCGAATTCCATCAGTTCCGTTCAACCCTGCTTGCAAAAAGAAACGGCATAGAACCGTATAACATAAGTTCAAAATCAAAACCGTTTTCACTCTTTACATCTATTGTCAGAGAGTGGTTTGCGTTTCTCGGAACACTTTTGAAATAAACGCTTGACAAACGGCTTGCGTTTTAGTATAATATCTGCACAACAAAGAAGAACACCCGTTCTCACCTGTGATTTTTAATGAAACAGGTCAATACTTTTAAGGCTACGGTCTTATTGTGTGTATTGAGCGTGAACGGTTTTTGTTCACGCTTTAATTTATTGTTTAGGAGTGATTATCCATCGCTGTCAAAGAAATGCAACTCAATGAAGAAATCCGTGATAAGGAAGTCAGAGTTATCTCTGCGGACGGAGAACAGTTAGGTATTATGTCCGCTAAGGAAGCCCTTAAAAAGGCTGAGGAGAAAAACCTTGACCTTGTTAAAATTGCGCCTCAGGCTCAGCCTCCCGTGTGCAAGATTATGGACTACGGCAAGTACAGATTTGAGCAGACGAAGAAAGAGAAGGAGTCAAAGAAAAACCAGCGTATAATCGAGACTAAGGAAATCAGACTTTCTCTCAACATCGACACGCACGATTTCGATATGAAGGCTAATCAGGCGATGAAATTCTTAAAGACCGGTCACAAGGTCAAGGTTTCAATTCGTTTCAGAGGACGCGAGATGGCTCATCCGCAAATCGGCGAGGAAACAATGAAGAAGTTTGCCGAGGTTTGCTCGGAGTTTTCATCAGTAGAAAAACCCGCAAAGCTTGAGGGCAGACAGATGCTTATGTTCTTAGCACCGTTGAGCGCTAAAACCAAATAAGTAAACAAATCATTCAGGAGGAAATAGAAATGCCTAAAATTAAAACACATTCGGGAGCTAAAAAACGCTTCAAATTATCAAAGAACGGTAAGCCGATCAGAGCACACGCTTACAAGTCTCACATTCTCAACAAGAAGTCTACAAAGAGAAAAAGAAATCTTCGCAAGACCGCAGTTGCAGACGTAACGAATCAGAAGCAGATCAAGCGTCTTGTTCCTTACAAATAATCAATAAATTAAATGCGGTTTTCGACCGTTTTCACAAATTTTCGGAGGTAGAATAACAGATGGCACGTATTAAAGGTGCGATGATGACTCGCAAAAGAAGAAATAAAACATTAAAGCTCGCAAAAGGCTACTATGGCTCAAAGTCAAGACTTTTCAAGACTGCTAAGCAGGCAGTTATGAAGTCAGGTCAGTATGCATATATCGGCAGAAAGCAGAAGAAGAGAGAGTTCAGAAAGCTCTGGATTACAAGAATTTCTGCAGCTTGCAAAATGAACGGTATGAATTACTCAACATTCATCAACGGTCTTAATAAGGCAGGCGTTTCATTAAACCGTAAAATGCTTTCTGAAATCGCTATTTCAGATCCCGCAGCTTTCACAGCTCTTACAGAGCAGGCAAAAGCAGCACTTAAATAAGCTGGAACCACGCCTTGTTTTCGGGGCGTGGTTAATTTTTGCGTTATGAATTATACTGAAATTACTTCAAAAAATAATGAAAAAATCAAATCAGTCGCAAAGTTAGTCTCGAGTTCAAAGGAACGAAAAAGCACCTCGCTTTTTGTTTTGGAGGGCGCAAGGCTTTGTTTTGATGCGGCTAAAAGCGGATATGTGATAAAAGAGGCATATTTTACCCAAGATGCTGTTACGAAATTTTCCGATTATACAGACATAATTGCCGATTGTGCAAAAAACGTTTATTTGATAACTGATGAAGTTTCGGAAAAAATTTCTGATACAGTCAATTCGCAGGGGATTTTTTGCGTTGTCGAAATGAAACGCCAAACAGCGTTTGAAATCGAGAGTACAAAGAAGTATATTGCGCTTGAAAATGTGCAAAATCCGCAAAATCTCGGCTCCGTCGCAAGGAGTGCCGAGGCTTTGGGCATTGACGGAATAATCGTGTGCGGCGGCTGCGATATGTATAATCCAAAGGCGTTGCGTGCGTCAATGGGCAGTCTTTTGCGTATACCGATTATCGCAGTTGATGACCTTGTGGAAACGCTTGAAAGGGCGAATTTCGAAGGTATGCTTACTGCCGCAACCGTTCCCGACGGAAATGCCCGTGACATTACCAAAACAGATTTTTCCGCAGGTGTAATAGCTGTTATCGGAAACGAGGGTAACGGTGTTACCGAGGCTGTTAAAAGCATCGCAAGGGAAAGAATTACAATCAAAATGAAAGGCGAGGCAGAGTCGCTTAACGCATCTGTTGCCGCCGTTATCACAATGTGGGAAATAATGAGATGAGAGACTGTGAGTATTGGATTTGGCTTCAAAACGCCTATGGCACAGGAGCTAAAATAAAACCCATAATCGAATATTTCGGCTCTGCAAGAGAGTTGTATGAGGCAGGAAGCTATGAATGGCGAATTTCGGGCATTATTGACCAAAAGCACGTTGATAAGCTTCTCTTACACAGTCCGTCGGAGTCGGGCAGTATAATGCGAGCGTGTGAGGAAAACGGGTGGGAGATAATAACTCCGCAGGATGAGCAGTATCCGTTTTTACTTACGCAGATTTCGGATTTACCGGCTGTTCTCTATGCCGACGGAGATATTGAAACGCTTATGACAGAGTCAAATATCGCTATGGTCGGAACGAGAAACGCATCCGTACAGGGCATAAAGGTCGCAGGTGCAATCGCACAAAGGCTTTCGCTTGCGGGTATGACGATAGTTTCGGGCGGTGCGCTCGGAATTGATGCCGCTTCGCACGAGGGAGCATTGAGCGTGGATAAGAAAACAGTTGCGGTACTCGGCTGCGGTCTCGGAACAAATTACCTTAAAACAAATGAGGATTTGCGTAACAGGATAAAGAAGAACGGTGTTCTTATAACAGAATTTCCGCCGTTTTCGCAGGCGTCAAGGATTTCATTCCCGAAGCGAAACAGGATTATTTCGGGTATGTCGCTTGCGACGGTTGTCGTTGAAGCAGGCGAGAGAAGCGGCTCACTTATAACCGCTAAAAATGCTTTATCACAAGGCAGACGGCTTTATGCCGTACCCGGAGATTTGTTTACTTCGGCTTATTCGGGCACTTCCGAAATAATAAACAGCGGTGCAAAGCCGCTTTTCAATGCAAGAGAAATTGTTGAGGATTTTATGGATGAATTTCCTGAAAGATTTGACCTTTCGCTTGCGGATGAGCCGTTTGCGATTATGCTTTCGAGAAATGCCGAGGACTTTTCGGGCAATGTCAATCATACTTATAACAAAAGAGCCGAAAAGACGCAGAGCAGGGTATCGAAAGCCGATACAGAGCCTGTAAAAGCAGAGCCGAAGCCGTTACCCGATACGGCGAGCGAAACCGCAAAGAAAATCTATGCCGCTTTGGACGGCGATACGGAATTTGACACTATCGTCGAAAAATCGGGACTTAATGTTGTAAAGGTGCTTTCGGGAATTACCGAACTTGAAATGCAAGGTGTTATTGAAGTTCTTCCCGGCAGAAAATATAAAAAAATTTAGTGATAGTATAGGATGATTTTAATATGTCGAAATTAGTAATAGTTGAGTCCCCGTCAAAGGCAAAGACAATTCAGAAATACCTCGGCAAGGACTATAAGGTTACCGCTTCCGTAGGTCATATCAGAGATTTGCCTTCGTCAAGGCTCAGCGTTGATGTTAAAAATGACTTTGCGCCTAAATATGCGATAGTTAAAGGCAAGGAAAAGCTTGTAAAAGAGCTTAAAGAAATGGTAAAGGAATCGGACGGCGTATATCTCGCAACCGACCCCGACCGTGAGGGAGAGGCTATTTCATGGCATCTTGCAACTGTTTTGGGACTTGATACAGATGACAAAAACAGAGTTAAATTCAATGAAATTAACAAGACAAGTGTTGTAAAGGGTATAGAGCATCCCGAAAAAATTGACCTTGACCTTGTTGATGCACAGCAGGCAAGAAGAATACTTGACAGACTTGTCGGCTATAAGTTGAGCCCGTTTGTTTCACAGAAAATCAGAAAAGGACTTTCGGCAGGCAGAGTTCAGTCTGTTGCCGTTCGTCTTATTGTTGACAGAGAAGAAGAAATCCGTGCTTTCGTACCCGAGGAGTATTGGACTCTTGATGCAAAGCTCACAGCACCCGGTTCAAGAAAATCCTTTGCCGCTTCATTTATAGGCGATGAAACGGGTAAGGTAAAAATTGCGGATAAGGCTCAGGCAGATGCATGCTTGAACAGACTTGACGGCGCACAGTACACGGTTGCTTCCGTTAAAGAGGGAACAAGGAGACGTCAGCCGGCACCTCCGTTTACAACCTCTACGCTTCAGCAGGACGCTTCGAGAAAGCTCGGCTATCAGGGCAGAAAGACTATGAAGATAGCACAGGAGCTTTACGAAGGTATGGAAATCAAGGGCGTAGGCACAATGGGTCTTATAACATATATGAGAACCGACTCGCTTCGTATCTCCGAGGAGGCTCGTGCGGCTGCTAATGAGTATATCACAGAAACTTACGGAAAGAATTATCTTCCCGACAAGCCGAGATATTTCAAGACAAAGGCTAATGCGCAGGACGGACACGAGGCTATAAGACCTACAACTCCGTCACTTTCTCCCGACAAGGTAAAGGAAAGCCTTACCGTTGAGCAGTTCAAGCTTTATTCGCTTATTTGGAAGCGTTTTATGGCAAGCCTTATGGCTGCCTGCATTCAAGATACCGTAAAGGTAGGAATTAAGGCTGCGACCGAAAAGGATTTGGCAGACGGTAAGTTCTGCGAGTTCTCGGCTTCAGGCTATACTGTTAAATTTGACGGTTACACAAAGCTTTATGAGGTTTCGACAGATGATGACGAGGATGCAGAGAGCGTACTTCCTCCGATAAAGGAAAATGATATTCTTAAACTAAAATCACTTGACGGAAATCAGCACTTTACACAACCGCCTGCAAGATATACCGAAGCGGCTCTTATCAAGGCTCTTGAGGAAACGGGTGTCGGCAGACCGAGTACCTATGTTTCTATTGTTTCGACAATTCTTTCAAGAGAGTATGTTGTAAGAGAGCAAAAGCAGTTGAAGCCCACCGAGCTTGGCGAGGCGGTTGTCAACCTGCTCAAACAGCAGTTCCCGAATATAGTAAATGTTAAATTTACCGCAAATATGGAGTCCGATCTCGATAAGGTTGAAAGCGGTGAGGTTGACTATATAAAAATGCTCCACACCTTCTATGACGGCTTTGAGAAAACACTCGAAAAGGCCAAGGAGGAGATGTCGGGCGTTAAAATTCAGCTCAAAGAGGACGTTACAGATATTCCGTGTGAAAAATGCGGAAGAATGATGGTTGTTAAGGTCGGCAGATTCGGAAAATTTCTTGCATGTCCTGGTTATCCCGAGTGCAAGAACACAAAGCCGTATGTTGTGCAGACAAATGCCAAATGCCCCGTTTGCGGCGGCAATGTAATCGAAAAGAAGTCAAAGAGAGGCTATGCTTTTTACGGCTGTGACAATTATCCCGAATGTACGTTTATGACATGGGATAAGCCTACCGACGAGGTTTGCCCGAAGTGCGGAAAATCCTTGTTCAAGCGTAAGGGCGGATTGCTTGTGTGCCTTGACGAGAAATGCGGTTTTGAAAAGAAGGCAGAGCGTAAGAAAAGAACTAAAAAAGAGGAAGAATAAATGAAAGCAGCTGTTATCGGCGCAGGTCTTGCGGGGTGCGAGGTGGCGTGGCAACTGAATATGGCAGGAATTGAAGTTGAGCTTTATGAGATGAAGCCCGAAAAACATTCTCCTGCACATAAAACCGATTTATTCGCAGAACTTGTTTGCTCAAACTCTTTGAAAGCACAAAGGCTCAATTCGGCGGCAGGTCTTTTGAAAGAGGAAATGCGTACTTTTTCTTCCGTTTGCGTTGAAACGGCACTTGAAACGGCTGTTCCCGCAGGCGGCGCTTTGGCTGTTGACAGAGAACTTTTTTCAAAGTCTGTAACAGAGAAAATCAAGGCATGCAAAAATATAAAAATCATAAATAAAGAAGTGACGGACTTGCCCGAGGCTGATGCTGTAATTATTGCGGCAGGACCTTTGGCGAGCGACGGTATTTCTGGAACTATACATTCCCTGTGCCGTGACGGGCTTTCGTTTTATGATGCGGCGGCTCCGATTGTATCGGCTGACAGTGTGGATATGGACTTCGCCTTTACGCAGTCGAGATATGACAGGGGCGGCGAGGACGACTATATAAATTGCCCTATGAATAAAGAGCAGTATGAGGCTTTTTATGAGGCGATTATTTCGGCGGAGAGCGCAGAGCTCCATTCTTTTGATAAGAGAAAAGATGTGTATGAGGGCTGTATGCCTATTGAGGTTTTAGCTTCCCGTGGCAAGGACACAATGCGTTACGGCCCGTTAAAACCCGTAGGTCTTGTTGATCCGAGAACAGGACACAGACCTTGGGCTAATCTCCAACTTAGAAAAGAAAACAAACAGGGCACTATGTATAACCTTGTCGGCTTTCAGACGAACTTAAAATTTCCCGAGCAGAAAAGAGTGTTTTCAATGTTTCCGGCACTTCATAATGCGGAATTTTTGCGTTACGGCGTAATGCACAGAAACACGTTTATAAATTCGCCCGAATATCTTTGCTCGGATTTCAGCCTGCGTGAAAATCCGCATATTTTCTTTGCAGGTCAGATAACGGGCGTCGAGGGCTATATGGAGTCGGCGGCTTCGGGAATTATGGCAGGACTTAACTGTGCTCGCAGACTTTCGGGAAAGGAAACTCTCACCTTACCCGAAACCACTATGATAGGCGCACTTTCACGATATATAAGCGACGAAACGGTTAAGAGCTTTCAGCCGATGGGTGCGAATTTCGGCGTTTTGCCGCCGCTTCCCGATAAGATAAGAGATAAAAGCGAAAGATATATGGCTTTGGCTAAAAGGGCAATGGGCGACTTGGAGTCATTCAAAGGAGAGAACGGTATATGAAGATAATTGTTGACGCTTTCGGCGGAGATAATGCACCGCTTGAAATAATAAAGGGTTGTATCGAGGCGAAAAAAGAGTTAGGCGTTGATATAATGCTTACGGGTGACAGGGATAAAATCGAAAAATGTGCAAAGGATAATTCTCTTGATATTTCTCCGTTTGCAATAAAGCAGGCTGACACCGTATTTGAAATGACAACTCCGCCAACGGAAATACTCAAATCAAAAAGAGGTACTTCACTCGGCGTGGGACTTGACGCATTGGCTTCGGGCGAGGGCGACGCTTTCGTTTCGGCAGGCAGTACAGGTGCTCTTTTGGTCGGAGGAACGCTTATTGTTAAGAGAATAAAGGGCGTAAAGCGACCTGCTTTGGGTGCTGTTATGCCGACAAGTGCAGATCCGTTTATACTTGTCGATACAGGCGCAAATGTTGAATGTACTCCCGATATGCTCTGTCAATTTGCAAAGCTCGGAAGTCTTTATATGGAGAAGATAATGGGCATTGCTTCTCCCCGTGTCGCACTTGCAAATATCGGCACAGAGGAGACAAAGGGTACTCCGATGCTGGTTGAAACCTATAAAAAATTAAACGTTCTTAACGGCATAAACTTTACGGGTAATATAGAAGTGCGAGATATTGCCTTCGGGGAGGCGGATGTCGTTGTAGCCGACGGCTTTACGGGTAATGTTATCATAAAAATGTACGAGGGCGTTGCAAAATCAATTACAAATCAGATCAAAGCAATATTTATGAAAAACCTGCTTTCCAAGCTCTCGTATCTCGGCATAAAGTCGGGAATGGACGAGTTCAAGGAAAAGATGAACTATAAAAAATACGGCGGAGCACCGCTTATCGGTGTCAGAAAGCCTGTTATAAAGGCTCACGGCTCATCGGATGCGTATGCATTGAAAAATGCCATAGGACAGGCGATAAAATATATCGACAGCGGTTTTATAGATATTGTTTCTCAGTTAATGAAAGACGGTGAAAATAATGACTGAATTAGAAAAAGCAATAGGCTATCAATTCAAGGATAAGAGCCTGCTTGACAGAGCTCTTACTCATTCTTCTTATGCTAACGAGGTTTTAAGAGAATATAAGGACAACGAAAGACTTGAGTTTTTGGGCGACTCGGTATTGGGCTTTATCACGGCGGAGTATCTTTTCTCACGTCATGAGGATTTCCACGAGGGCGAACTTTCAAAGCTTCGTTCTTACGCAGTTTGTGAAAAGTCGCTTTTTGAATTTGCAAAGACAATCGGACTCGGAGATTATATCAAGCTTTCACACGGCGAGGATATGACGGGCGGCAGGAACAGACCGTCGGTTTTGTCGGATGCGTTTGAGGCTGTTATAGCGGCTATATATCTTGACGGAGGAATCGACGAAGCGAAAAAGTTTGTTTTGCGTTTCGTGGCTCCCTATGTCGAGAAAAAGCCGAGCTTTAAGGACTACAAGACTATTTTGCAGGAGCTTGTGCAGAGAAATCACGGCGAAGAGCTCAAATATGTGCTTGTAAGTGAATCGGGTCCCGACCATGATAAGACGTTTGAGGTTGAGGTGCATCTCAATTCAAATGTTATCGGCAAGGGCATTGCGGGAAGCAAGAAAAAAGCCGAGCAGGCGGCGGCTCAGCAGGCTTTGGAGTTGATGGGAATTTGAAAAAGCACGCAAATGTAGCTTTATTTGTGCCTCACGCAGGCTGTCCGCACCAATGCAGCTTTTGCAATCAAAAGACAATTTCAGGCTCTGTTAAGGCTCTTTCGACACAAGATGTGAAAACGGCGTGTGAAATTGCGATTAAAAGCGGAAACACTTCTCAGGAAAGTTCGGAAATTGCATTTTTCGGCGGCAGCTTTACGGCTATCGACGAGGAATATATGATTTCCTTGCTTGCAGAGGCAAAAAAATATATAGACGAAAATTATTTTAAGGGTGTGCGGATTTCCACACGCCCTGATTGTATAAATGAGCATAAGCTTGAAATTTTGAAAAAATACGGCGTAACGTCTATTGAATTGGGTGCGCAGAGCACCGATGACGAGGTCTTGCGTATTAACAGGCGAGGTCATACCGCAAAGGATATTGAAAATGCAAGTATGCTCATTCGTGAAAACGGCTTTGAATTAGGACTTCAGATGATGACGGGACTTATGGGTTCGAGCTTTGAAAAGGACATAAAAACTGCTGAAAAGCTGATTGAATTAAAGCCCGATACCGTAAGAATTTATCCGACAATCGTGCTTGAAAACACTCCGCTTGCCGACTGTATGAAAAGCGGCGAGTATATTCCTCAAACCCTTGACGAAGCGGTAAAATTATGTGCAAAATTACTTTTGATGTTCCGTGAAAATAACATAAAGGTTATAAGACTCGGACTTCATTCGGGCGGAAATGTTGAGGACGGATACCTTGCGGGTGCATATCATCCGGCATTTCGTGAGCTGTGTGAGGGTGAGATTTATCTTGAAAAAATACTCTTTGAACTCTCACAAAAAAGCCGTGAAAACGAATATGTAATCGAAGTTCCCGAAAAGTCTCTTTCAAAGGCAAAAGGACAGTCAAAAAGAAATGAAAAAGCATTGAAAAATCAAGGATTTTATTGTACAATAAAGGGAAATGATTTTTTAGAAGATTTTGATATTATTGTGAAGGAAAAATGATATGTTTCTTAAAGCACTGGAAATGCAGGGATTTAAGTCTTTCCCCGATAAAACGGTACTTGAATTTAATAAAGGCGTAACAGCTGTAGTAGGACCTAACGGAAGCGGAAAAAGTAATATTTCGGACGCTGTGCGTTGGGTTTTGGGCGAGCAGTCAACTAAAAATTTGCGTGGCTCGAAGATGGAGGACGTTATTTTTGACGGTACGGACATCAGAAAGGCAAAGGGCTTTGCCGAGGTAACTCTCCGACTTGATAACAAGGACAGAACGCTTCAAAACGACAATGACGAGGTTTCCGTTACAAGACGTTATTTCCGTTCGGGCGAGAGCGAATATCTCATAAACGGCGAGTCGTCAAGGCTTCGTGATATAAACGAGCTGTTTATGGACACGGGTCTCGGTCGTGACGGCTACTCTATTGTCGGACAGGGC
The DNA here is from genome assembly GCA_004556705.1 of Ruminococcus sp. GTDB lineage: Bacteria > Bacillota > Clostridia > Oscillospirales > Acutalibacteraceae > Fimenecus. The sequence goes on from SFGA01000001.1 coordinate 27,125, forward strand.
AGAATTGCCGATATGGTTTCTTCAAAGACGGGCGACAGACGAGAAATGCTTGAGGAGGCTGCGGGAATTTCCCATTTCCGTTACAGAAGGGCAGACGCTACCAAAAGGCTCAAGCAGGCGGAGGAAAACCTTGTTAGGCTTCGTGATATTTTAACGGAGCTTGAAACAAGAGTAGGGCCGCTTAAAGCTCAAAGTGAAAAGGCACAGAAATTCATTGTGCTTGCAGAGGAACGCAAGGACCTTGAAATCGGTATTTGGCTTAACACCATTGACCGCACTAATGACAGACTTCGTGAGCAGGACCATAAAATTTCAACCTCCGAGGTGAACTACAAGCAGGCAGAGGACGAGCTTGTGGCTATCGAGGAAAAAATCGATTCTGCGGCACAGGAAATTAAAAATATAAATATAAAAATCGAGGAGATAAGAGCGCAGTCGTCGGTATCGGACGAGCAGATTTCGGCTCTTGAAACTCAGCTTAAAGTTGAGGAAAACTCGATTTTACACAACAACGAGACAATAGAAAGGCTCAAAAAGGATAAGTCAGACGAAAACGAGACGGAACAGCATCTTGACGAGAGAATAAGAGATGCCGAGCAGGCTATCGAGCAGGCAAAGGAGCAGGTAACGGCTCTTGAAAATGAGATGTCCGAGCTTACCGCAAGGGAAGAGAGCTTTAAGAGTGACAACGCAACATTCTCCGATAGGGCGCAAAAGCTGTCGGCGGAAACTTCGGCTCTTTCTGTTGAACTTGCGGATTGCAGAGTGTTGAGCGAAACGGCAAATTCTTCTGTTGAGGAAATCAAAAACCGTATTTCCGCAATTGACAGCACACTCGGCGGCAGGCAAGAGGTTTACTTAAAATACAAGAAATCGCACGAGCAGGCACAGGAAGCGCTCAAAAAGTGCGAGGATGAAATAAATTCCATAAACAATTCAATCGACGGCTACACCTTGCGTTTGGAGTCGAGAGGCAAAAAGGCTTCGGACTGTGAGTCGCTTCTCTTTGAAAAGGAGAGAGAACTTCACAAGACCGAGGACAGAATAAGAATTTTGTCTGACCTTGAAAAGAGCATGGAGGGTTATTCCGGCGCTATTAAGGCAGTTATCCGTGAACAGCAAAGGGGTGCGCTTCGTGGTATACACGGCCCGCTTTCACAGCTTATAACAGTAAAGGATAAATATTCCACCGCTATTGAAACGGCTTTAGGTGCGGCGGTGCAGAATATCGTAACCGAGACGGAAAGCGATGCAAAGCGTGCTATCAACTTTCTCAAAACTTCACACTCTGGCAGAGCGACATTTTTGCCGATTTCCGCAATTAAGGGCAGAACTCTTGCAGAAAAAGGTCTTGATGATGAGTTCGGATATGTTAATATGGCATCGGAGCTTGTCGAAACAGACTCAAAGTACCGTGAAATTATAAAATCGCTTCTTGGCAGAACGGTTGTGTGTGACGACCTTGATTGTGCGGTTGCGATTGCTAAAAAATACACATACAGATTTAAGATAGTTACCCTTGACGGACAGGTTATCAACGCAGGCGGTAGTATGACGGGCGGTTCAAGAACGCAGAACGCAGGCATTTTGAGCCGTGGTAATGAGATTGAAAAGCTCACAAAGGGACTTGAAGCGATGAAGAACGAAATGGCTTCGTTGCAGTCGGATTTCAAGCAGCTGAGCGAAGACAAGGCGGCGGCACTTGCGGATTTAGAGGGTGCGCAGGGCGATTTGCTTCGTAAGAACGAGGAAAAAATCAGACTTCAGGGCGATTTAAAGCTTGCCAAGGAACAGCTTGATACGGTATCGGGAGGTGTCGGCGAACTTGCAGAGGAAAAGCAGACGCTTCAAAAGAGAATCGATACAATAACCGAAAACGCGGCAAATGCGGTCGTTCGTGTTAAGGAATTGAATGAGCTTATTGCTAAAAATGAGAGCGAACTTGAAAAACTCACGGGTGACAGAGAAAATATTGTCGCAATGCGTGAGGAGCTTTCGGAAAAGGCTTCACAATTGAGCCTTAAAATAATGTCGCTCAATAAAGATATTGAAACAAACACCGACACACTTGTTCACTTGAACGCTCGTAAGCAGGGTCACACGGGCAAGGCAGAGGTGCTTGATTCAGAGATTGCAAGGATTAACGAGAAAAACGAGCAGTTGAGCCAAAATATCGAAAATCTTTCGCTTAATATCGAAGAGCTCAAAAAAGGTTCAAGTGCTTCAAGGCAGGAAATCGACGCTCTTATTGAAAGCCGTGACGGATATGAAAAACAGCAGAGTGATTTGCGACTTTTGGAGCGTTCAAAGACCGTTGAGCGTGAGCAGCTCGGCAATGAACTTGCAAGGCTTGAGGAAAAGAAGGTTGCAATGCGCAAGGAGTATGACGAACTCAGCGCAAAGCTTTATGACGAATATCAATTAACACGCCGTGAGGCTGCGGCACTTGATATTAAAATCGACGATTATCAGCAGGCGGGCAAACGACTTTCGGAGTTGAAAGCACAGATTAAGGCTTTAGGCTCTGTAAACGTTTCCGCAATAGACGAGTACAAGGAGGTTTCCGAGAGGTACGAGTTTATGTCGAAGCAGATAGCCGACGTTGAGAAGTCGAAGAATGAGCTCAACAAGCTTATCTATGATTTGACGGGCAAGATGGCGGCACAGTTCAGGGAGAGCTTTAACAAAATCAACGCCCATTTCGGCGAGACTTTCTCGGAGCTTTTCGGCGGCGGTAAGGCTGAGTTAAGGCTTGAAAACGAGCTTGATTTGCTTGAATGTGATATTGAAATCAAGGTTCAGCCACCCGGAAAGAATGTCAAGAATATCGACCTTTTGTCAGGCGGCGAAAAGGCAATCTCGGCTATTGCACTTTTGTTTGCGATACTCAAGGTTACACCTGCTCCGTTCTGTATTTTTGACGAGGTCGAAGCGGCTCTTGACGATGTCAATGTTTCAAGATATGCAAGCTACGTCAGAAGAATGACGAAGAACACACAGTTCATACTCATTTCTCACAGACGAGGCACAATGGAGGAAGCAGATGTCCTTTACGGCGTAACAATGCAGGAAAAGGGCGTATCAAAGCTGCTCGAATTAAAGACTGCCGAAATGGCTAAAAAACTCGGTTTGGCATAATGCCGAAAGGAAAAACCAATGGGAATTTTCAGTAAAATCAACTTCGGTCTTACAAAGACCAGAAATAAAATGTCGGGTGCAATCGACGACCTTTTTGACAATGTCGATGAGGTTACCGATGACCTCTATGCCGAGCTTGAAGAAATTCTTGTTATGGCGGATGTCGGAATGGTAACGGCTGTTCAGATTACGGAAACGCTCAAAAAGAACGCAGCTGAAAAGAAGCTTAAAACCCCCGACAAAATCAAGGCGGAAATGAAAAATGTCGTTGCCGAATTGCTTTACGGCGGCGAGGATATGGGCTTGATAACAAAGCCGTCCGTTATCCTTGTAATCGGTGTAAACGGCGTGGGCAAGACTACTACAATCGGTAAGCTTGCCGCAATGTATAAGGCTCAGGGCAAAAAGGTTTTGCTCGGTGCGGCTGACACCTTCAGAGCGGCGGCTATTGACCAGCTTCAAATTTGGGCTGACCGTTCGGGCGTCGATATTGTCAAGCACGCAGAGGGTGCAGATCCGGCGGCGGTTGTTTTCGATACCGTAAATGCCGCAAAGGCGAGAGATACCGACATTGTAATAATCGATACCGCAGGCAGACTTCATAACAAGAAAAATCTTATGGATGAGCTTGCAAAGATATACAGAGTTATTGACCGTGAGCTTCCCTATTCCGACCGTGAGGTGCTTTTGGTGCTTGACGCAACGACGGGACAGAATGCGGTAAATCAGGCAAGAGAGTTTAAGGCGGTTGCCGAGATTACGGGAATTGTTCTTACAAAGCTTGACGGCACGGCAAGAGGCGGTGTTGTGCTTGCGATAAAGAACGAATTGGGAATACCCGTTAAGTTTATCGGTGTAGGCGAGCAGATTGACGATTTACAGCCGTTTAATCCTCAGGCGTTTGCCGACGGACTTTTCCAAAAGATAGAATATGAGGAGGATGAAAATGAAAGCGAAAAGATTACTGAAAACATCTTGGGCGATATACGATCTGGTGTCGATGGACACGGCGACGGCGCAGATGAAGATAAACACAGCGATAAAGAAGCTGTTTCATCCTCACAGGAAGAAAAAGCAGAACAGAATAACGGCTCTCGGTCAAATGAAAGCGGAGTTTCGCAATTACAACAGACAGCGCAGATAATCGACGAGCTTGCCGTTGAAATGCTTGATGAGGTTATGCCGAGCGAGGAAAACGCAGAAGAAAATGCGGAAGTTCCTCAGACGGAAGAGGCAGTAACCGAGGAAAAAGACGAGCCCGAAGAACAGGAAGAAAAGAAAGAGAAAAAAGAAAAGAGGGGATTTTTTGGACTTTTTAATCGCCACTCATAATATGAAAAAAAGAGCCGAGCTTGAAAGAATTTTATCTCCGCTCGGTATAAATGTTAAAACCGCAGATGAACTCGGAATTGACCTTACTGATGTTGAGGAAACAGGCACAACATTTGAAGAAAATGCAAAACTCAAGGCTGATTCGGGCTGCAAGGAAAGCGGTATGCCGTGTATTGCAGACGATTCGGGACTTATGGTTGACGCTCTTGACGGCGCACCCGGTGTTTACTCGGCAAGATTTGCGGGCGATCACGGAAACGACGAAAAGAATAACGATAAATTGCTCGATTGCTTAAAGAATGTACCCGACGATAAGAGAACGGCGAAGTATGTCGCTTGCGTTTGCTGTGTTTTCCCCGACGGCAGAGAATTTACCGTCAGAGGTGAGTGCCACGGCAAAATCGGATACGAGAGAAAAGGTACTAACGGCTTCGGCTACGATCCGCTTTTCTACATTGACGGCAGAGCATTTGCGGAATACACACCTGAAGAAAAAGACAAGGTAAGCCACAGAGGTAACGCACTTCGTCTTTTTGCAGAGGAAGTTAAGAAGTATATATAATTAGATAAAAATATATAAGATTGCAATAAACAATAAAGCATAAACAGGAGAAATTATGACAAGTAAAGAGAGATCAGCTCTCAGATCACAGGCAAATACGCTTCAGGCACTTTTTCAGGTTGGAAAAGGCGGAATATCCGATACGCTTATTAAGCAGACGGAGGACGCACTCACCGCAAGAGAGCTTATTAAATTAAAGGTTTTGAGAGAAACTTGCCCCGACACACCGAGAGATATTGCCGAGAAATTGGCACTTGAAACAAATTCGGAGGTTGTCGGAGTTATCGGCGGAGTTATGATTTTGTACAGATACAATCCGAAGCTTCACGAGAAAAAGAAAACAGTGAGAAAATAATATGAAAATAGGTGTTTTCGGCGGAACGTTTAATCCTCCGCACAAGGGACATACACGGCTTGTTACGGAATTTTGCGAAAAATTAGGGCTCGACAGGGTTTTGATAATTCCCGATAAAGCTCCGGTGCATAAATCGGCTGAGGGCTTGGAGTCCGATACGGACAGGCTCAATATGTGCCGACTTGTGTTTTGCGATAAGCGGTTTGAAGTCAGCGATATTGAAATTAAACGGGATACCGACAGCTACACGGTTTACACCCTGCGTGAAATCAAGAAAATATACCCCGATGATGATTTGTATTTGATTATCGGCTCGGATATGTTTTTGATGTTTTCGAGGTGGTATGAGTACCGTGAAATACTGTCAATGTGCACCCTGTGCGTCGCTTCCCGTTGCGAGGAGGAAAGCCTTGATGAGTTAAGGCGATATTCCGAAAATGAACTCAAAATACCGATTGACGGACTTACGGGCAAAGGAATAATCATTTCCCCCGTAGAGCCGTTTGAAATAAGCTCAACAGAGCTTCGCAGCTTACTTAAAACAGGCGAAAGCACCGAAAAATATCTTGACGGCAAGGTCAGAAAATATATCGAGGACAGAGGACTTTATGGATACCCAAAGAAATGAAGAATTTGTCGAGGAAATCAAAAAAAGACTGAGTGAGTACAGATTTTATCATTCGTTAAATGTTGCTGACGAGGCGAAAAGGCTTGCAAAAAAATACGGAGCCGACGAGGATAAAGCCTTTACGGCAGGTCTTATTCACGATATAATGAAGGATACCGATTACGAAACTCAAAGGGAGTTAATCGAAAAATATTCGCATAAAATGACACCCACAGAGCTTGCAAATCCGAAAATATGGCACGCAATGAGTGGGGAAGTGTTTTTAAGGCACGAGCTGAACGTCAAGGATGAGGATATACTCTCTGCGGTCAGGTATCACACGACGGCAAGGGATAATATGTCGCTGTTGGAAAAGATTCTGTATATAGCCGATTATACTTCCGCAGAACGCAATTACCCCGACGTTGACGTAATCAGGGAAAAGGCTGAAAGAAGCCTTGAGGAAGCAATGCTATACGGCTTGCAGTTTACAATAAAGGAAAATGTTGAAGCGGGAGCAGTCGTTCACCCCGACAGCATTCTCGCATATAATGAAGTCGCAATTTCCGAAAAGGAGAAAGCGAGAAAGGATGAAAGCAATGCAGACTAAGGAACTGCTTGAAAACACCGTCAAAATTCTTGATAATAAAAAGGCGGAGGACATTAAGGCACTTGAAATTACCGATTTGAGCTCGGTTGCGGATTATTTCGTAATCGTAAGCGGTACTTCATCAACGCATATAAGGGCGCTTGCCGAGGAGCTTGAGGAAAAGCTGACGTCTCTCGGAAAAGAGCCAAATCACGTAGAGGGCAGATCGACAGGCTGGATTTTGCTTGACTACGGAACAGTTATTGTCCACATTTTCACTCCTGCCGACAGAGAAAATTTCAACCTTGAAAAGCTCTGGCAGGACGCAAAAGAGGTTGACGTTTCAAAGTGGATAATTGAATAAAAATCACATCCGATACAGAGGTGCAATTATGGATTATAATTTTAGACAGACAGAAGAAAAATGGCAAAAAAAATGGGATGACGAGGGCGTTTTCAATGCCGTTGACAATTCGGATAAGCCCAAATTTTACGGACTTGTCGAGTTCCCGTATCCGTCGGGCGCAGGCATGCACGTCGGACACATAAAGGCTTATTCGGGTCTTGAGGTCGTTTCGAGAAAAAGACGACTTCAGGGTTACAATGTGCTTTTCCCGATAGGCTTTGACGCTTACGGACTTCCCACGGAGAACTATGCCATTAAAACAGGTATTCACCCAAGAAAAGTTACCGATATGAACATCGAAAAGTTCACAAGTCAGCTTAAAAGGGTAGGCTTCTCTTTCGATTGGACAAGAGTTATTGATACAACACAAGAGGACTACTACAAGTGGACACAGTGGATATTCCTTAAAATGTTTGAAAACGGACTTGCTTTCAGAGATAAGACATTGGTAAACTACTGCCCGTCCTGTAAGGTCGTTCTTTCAAATGAGGACTCACAGGGAGGTAAGTGCGATATTTGCCATTCCGACGTTGTTCAGAAATCGAAAGACGTTTGGTATCTTCGCATTACAAAGTATGCAGACAAGCTCCTTGAGGGACTTAATGAGGTTGATTATCTTCCGAATATCAAGCTTCAGCAGGTAAACTGGATCGGCAAATCAAAGGGCGCATTCGTAAACTTCAAGGTAAATGAGGTTGATGAGAGCTTCAAGATTTACACAACCCGTCCCGACACACTTTTCGGCGTAACATTTATGGTTATGGCACCCGAGCACCCGATAATCGACAAGTACGCTGACATTATCGGCAATATGGATGAGGTTAAGGCATACAGACAGGAATGTGCTAAAAAGACCGAGTTCGAGAGAACACAGCTTGTTAAGGAAAAAACAGGTGTAAAGCTTAAAGGCTTTACAGCTAAAAATCCCGTTAACGGCAAGGAAATCCCGATTTATATTTCAGACTATGTTATGATGGGCTACGGCACAGGCGCAATTATGGCTGTTCCGGCTCACGATCAGAGAGACTATGACTTCGCAAAGAAGTTCGGCATTGATATAGTTGAGGTTATCAAGGGCGGCGACATCTCGGTTGAGGCTTATACAGGCGACGGCGAGATGGTAAACTCCGATTTCCTCAACAGTATGGATAATAAAAAGGATTCAATCGCAAAGATGATTGAGCACCTTGAAAAAATGGGTATCGGAGAAGAGGGCGTTCAGTATAAGATGAAGGATTGGGCGTTTAACCGTCAGCGTTATTGGGGCGAGCCTATTCCGATTGTTTATTGTCCAAAATGCGGAATGGTTCCCGTTCCCTATGACGAACTTCCGCTTAAATTACCGCAGGTTGAGAATTTTGAGCCCGGTCAGGACGGCGAAAGCCCGCTTGCAAAGATTGATTCTTTCGTAAATTGCAAGTGCCCGAAGTGCGGCGCAGACGCAAAGAGGGAAACAGATACTATGCCGCAGTGGGCAGGCTCTTCTTGGTATTTCCTGCGTTATATCGACCCCCACAACGACAAGGCATTAGCTGACCCCGAAAAGCTTAAATATTGGGGACCTGTTGACTGGTACAACGGCGGTATGGAGCATGTTACACGCCACCTTATCTATTCAAGATTTTGGCATCGCTTCCTCTATGATATCGGCGCAGTACCGTTCAAGGAGCCTTACCTCAAGAGAACAGCGCAGGGACTTATCTTAGGACCCGACGGCGTTAAAATGAGTAAGTCAAAGGGCAATGTAATCGACCCGAACGAGGTTGTTGACGTTTACGGCGCAGACGTATTGAGAACTTATGTTTTGTTCATGGGCGACTATGAGCAGGCTGCTCCGTGGAGTGAGTCGAGCGTTAAGGGCTGTAAGAGATTTGTTGACCGTATTTGGAAGCTTCAGGAAATTCTCACTGACGGCGACGAGTATTCAAAGGAGCTTTCCTCTGCAATGCATAAGGCTATTAAGAAAGTCAGTGAAGATATTGAGGGAATGAAGTACAACACGGCAATCGCAGCGTTGATGACTCTCCTCAATCAGATTTACGACAACGGTAAAATCAACCGTGCAGAGCTTAAAACGCTTCTCCTGCTTGTCAATCCCTTTGCTCCGCATATCACGGAGGAAATGTGGTCAACTCTCGGCTATGGCGAGATGCTTGCAAAGGACGGCGTATGGCCTGAGTATGATGAGGCTAAGTGCATTGACGACACCGTTGAGATTGCAGTTCAGATAAACGGCAAAATCCGTGCAAAGATTGAAATTGCTGCCGACGCTTCCGACGACGAGGCTATTGCAGCTGCAAAGGCAGACGAAAAGGTTGCACAGGAGCTTGCGGGAAAGAATATAATTAAAGAGATTTATGTTAAGGGCAGACTTGTAAACATCGTTGCAAAATAAGGTGGTTTTATGAGAGCTTTTAAGGAACTTGCGGACCGTATGGTCGAGGTTTTCAAAAATACAAGAACGGCAGACGTTATGATGTACATAGCGTCTGTCGTTGCGTCTTTTTTCAATAAATAAAGGATATGATTTATGCGTTTGAACAGGATAATTTCACTTGTACTTGTTATAGCTTTAACAATCCCGATATGTCAGCAGACAAATTTGTTTGCAAAGAGTGCCGAGCTTTCGAGCCTGCTTCGTGTGAACAAGACGGATGCCGATAATGAAGCTGTAATATCGAGCGAGCTTGATTTTGAATTCGACAGCAGAAGCGAGGAAATCAAAAAACTTATCAAGGCTGCTGAGGCAAACGGAGACACCGAAATCAAGGCGCAGGTACGGACTGTTTTTTCACAGCTTTATTCGCTTTTGAAAAGGATCATTCTCTCGGACGGCGACCTTCAATCAGAGGAAGTAAGAAGAGAGCTTGGCGCCATTTTCAACAGCCTTTTCATTCTCGATACCAAGCTCAATAAAGCAGACCCTAACGCTATGGGCGAGCTTACAAACAAGGGCTTTGTAACGCAGGCGGTTTCTATTGTTTGGGATATTATGGACGCCTTTGACGAAAACCGCTTATCGTCGCAGACAATGGAAAAGGGCGTTACCCGTATTGAGGATATACCGTATATCGACGACGGAACAGACGAGCATACGCTTGACGTTTATTATCCCGACGGCACAAGCGAGAAGCTGCCCGTGATAATTGAAATTCACGGCGGCGGTCTTATGATGGGCAATAAGGATTACAACAGAGTATATTGCTCGGTGCTTGCCAAAAAGGGCTATACGGTGGTTTGTATAAATTACAGACTTTCGCCCGATGTTCTCTATCCCTCGCAGGTGCAGGACGTTATGGCGGCTTATAAGTGGATTTATGACAATGCGGACAGCTATAATATCGACCTTGAAAAGGTCTATGTAACAGGCGAGTCGGCAGGAGGAAATCTTGCATATTACACCTCGCTTGTTGAAACAAGTCCGCAGCTTCAAGAGCTTTACGAGGTTTCTCCGTCGGGGCTTCAAATCGACGCATTAGGTCTTGTTTCGGGCATGTACGAGATGAAAGCGGGCTTCAATGCACCGCTTATATCCTGCTATTTCGGCATTGACTATAAGAATTCGCCGTATTATCCCTACCTGCAGCCTGAGGAGGTCATACCTCTCGGCAAATTGCCGCCGTGCTATACGGTGTCGTGCACAAGGGATATTCTTCACTCCTCGGCAGAGCATTTTGACAAGGTTTTGACCGAGTGTGGAATTGACCACGTTTACAGGGATTGGGGCTTGACGGTCAACAAATCCTCGGGGCACATAACGAGCGTTGCATATCCCGAGCTTGAGGAAAGCAAGCAGACGATAGACGAAATGCTCGCCTTTTTCAGCGCACATACGCAATAACATTTACATTGACGGTGCTCAAAATTGAGTGCCGTTTTTTGTTAATGAAAAATTTATAAATCTGCTTCTTGAAAATGAAAAAAGTATATAATATAATGTTTTTGACATACAAAGTCAGATAGCGACTTCTGAATCTTATTAAAAAGGCGGTAAATTATGGAAAATTCTGTTTTCTATTTCGTTGTCGGCTCACAGTTTTTATACGGCGAGGATACCCTTGTTGAAATTGACAAGCATTCTAAAATAATGGTTGACGGCTTCAATGCAGACAAAAACATTCCGTGTACGGTAAAATGGTTTCCTTGCGTTAAGACAAGTGAGGAAATCTACAACATAATGAACGAGGCTAACAATGACGAAAATTGTGCAGGCGTTATAACTTGGATGCATACCTTTTCGCCCTCGAAAATGTGGGTTAAGGGACTTATGGCATTGAGAAAGCCGTATCTTCATCTCAACACGCAGTTCAACCGTGAAATTCCGTGGAACGATATTGATATGGACTTTATGAACCTTAATCAGTCGGCGCACGGCGACCGTGAGCACGGATATATTGCCGCAAGACTTCGTATGAACAGAAAGGTTGTTGTCGGCTTTTGGCAGGACGAGGACTTTACCTCGCAAATCGGCGTTTGGATGAGAGCTGCTGTCGGTGCGGCAGAGTCGAGAAAGCTTAGGGTGCTTCGTATTTCCGACAATATGAGAAACGTTGCCGTTACAGAGGGCGACAAGGTTGAGGCTTTGATTAAACTCGGCTGGAGCGTTGACCATTACGGCGTAGGCGATATTATTTCGGAGGTTGAAAAGGTAACCGAGGAAGAAATTGATGAGCAGATGCTCGCTTATGAAAAAGAATATATTTTCGATACCGATAACACACAGGCTGTTCGCTATCAGGCTCGTGAGGAGGTTGCTATAAAGAAATTCCTTGACAGAGGAAATTTCAAGGCTTTCCATACGAATTTTGAGGATTTGCAGGGACTTCGTCAGCTTCCCGGACTTGCGGCGCAGGATCTTATGAGACAGGGCTATGGCTTCGGTGCAGAGGGCGACTGGAAGGTTGCGGCAATGACCAGAATTATGAAAGTTATGGCAGAGGGTATCGGCAAGGGTACTGCTTTTATGGAGGATTACACGCTTCATCTTGAAAAGGGCAACGAGATGATACTCGGTGCTCACATGCTTGAGGTTTGCCCGACGATTGCCTGTGAAAAGCCGAAAATTCAGGTTCATCCGCTTGGAATAGGCGACAGAGAGGATCCTGCAAGACTTGTTTTCAAGGCTAAAAAGGGCTCGGGTATTGTTGTTTCGCTTGTCGATATGGGCGACAGATTCAGAATGATTGTAAACGACATTGAATGTCAAACGCAGGAGCACGATATGCCGAAGCTTCCCGTTGCAGGCGTTCTTTGGAAACCGCTTCCTGATTTCAAAACCTCGGCGGCGGCTTGGATATATGCAGGCGGCTCGCACCATTCTGTTCTTTCTTATGACCTTACGGCAGAGCATATGCGTGATTTTGCGGAGATTATGGGAATTGAATTTGTGTATATAAATAAGGACACAAAAATCCCCGAATTCAGAAAAGAGCTTGAATATAACGACGTTATTTGGAGGAACAAATAATGCTTGAACAGTTAAAGCAGGATGTTTACAGGGCAAATATGCAGCTTAAAGAGTTCGGCTTGGTGGTTCTCACTTGGGGTAACGTTTCGGCAATTGACAGGGAAAGCGGTTTGGTCGTTATAAAGCCGTCGGGCGTTCCTTATGATACAATGAAAGCCGAGGATATGGTTGTTGTCGATTTGGACGGCAATGTGGTTGAGGGTACGCTCAATCCCTCGTCTGACACACCGACGCATCTTGAGCTTTACAGAAGCTTTGAGGGTATCGGCTCGGTTGTGCACACTCATTCCGCTTGGGCGACGTCATTTGCTCAGGCAGGCAGAAGCATAAAGGCTTACGGAACAACTCACGCTGATTTTTCAAATCACAATATACCTTGTACAAGAGGTCTTACTAAGGCAGAGGTTGAGGGCGAATACGAGCTCAACACCGGCAAGGTCATAGTCGAATGCTTTGAAAACGAAGGTATAAATCCGAATGACTGTCCTGCGGTGCTTATTCACAGACACGGTCCGTTTTGTTGGGGCAAAAGCTGTTTTAAGGCGGTTGAAAATGCGCTTATACTTGAAGAAGTGGCAAAGATGGCGTTTAGAACCGAAGAAATTGCCGCAGTCGAGCAAAAGCAGGTGGGAATTGAGGACTATTTACTTGCAAAGCACTATAATCGCAAGCACGGCAAAAATGCATATTACGGTCAGAAATAATTAAATTTCAAATTTTAAGGACGGATTTTTCCGTCCTTATTTTTTTGCATAAAATCGCTGTTATTGTTAAAAATCTTATTAAAGGATAGGTGATTTTATGATTGAGCGTTTGGGAAAATATACTTTGAAGCTAAACGAAAGACCGTCGATTATCGCAGGTGCCGGAGTTGTCGGAAAAACCGAGGGGGACGGACCGCTTAAAGAGGAATTTGACCGTATATTTGAGGACGATACACTCGGCGAGGAGTCATTTGAGAAAGCCGAGAGCAGCTTGCAAAGAGAAGCTGTTTTGCAAGCAATGATAAAATCGGGCAAGCCGATTGAGGACGTTGAATATATTTTTGCAGGCGATTTGCTCAATCAATGCACGGCGTCAACCTTTTCATTGAGGGAACTCGGAATACCGCTTATCGGACTTTTCGGTGCTTGCTCGACAATGGCTCTCTCATTGGGCATTGCAAGTGTTTTTGTGAATTGCGAAGCGGCAAGGCTCGCCGTTGCGGCAACCTCCTCGCATTTCTGCTCAGCCGAAAGGCAGTTTCGTTTACCGCTTGAATACGGCGGACAGCGAACGCCGACAGCACAGCGAACGGTTACGGGCGCAGGTGCAAGCGTTGTGGCAAAGCACATTGCGAACAAGCCTTGCGTAGAGGCAGTTACCTTCGGAAAAATCGTTGACTTGGGAATTAAGGACTCAACGAATATGGGCGCTGCTATGGCACCTGCGGCGACAATGACGATTTCCGACTTTTTCTCGGACACGGGAATGAAGCCCGATGATTTGGATATGATTGTCACGGGAGATCTCGGCTATGTGGGAAGTGAGCTTTTGCTTGAGCTTCTGAAAAAAGATTATTCTCTTGATATTTCGGCTCAATACAACGATTGCGGAATGATGATATATTACAGAGAGGAACAGGATGTTCACGCAGGCGGCTCGGGCTGCGGTTGCGGAGGTTCTGTGCTGAACACGTATTTTATGAACAGGCTTGAAAGCGGCGAGCTTTCTAAAATTTTGTTTGTCGCAACGGGCGCTTTGATGTCGCCGACCTCGTCGCTGCAAGGCGAGAGCATACCGTCCATTGCCCACGCAGTGCTTTTGTCGAAGCCGGATAACAAGTAAAGGAGAAAATTATGTTTGGACTTTCTGAGGATTTAAGAGTAATATCGGCGTTTACCAAGACCATAAATATATTAACGGCGGTTAAGACGGCAATGACGGTTGGGATAATAGTCTATTGCGTTTTTACGGGCTTTAAAGGAGTAAGCCTTATAAAAGAAAATAACAAATAATTTATTTCGGAGGCTGAAATTTTTGTCGAAGCCTCCGAGTTTTTTATTTTTTATTGAATTCCTACTAAAATTGTATTATTATATATTTACCGAATTTTTAGAGTTTTTTAAGGTGACAAAAATGAAGATTTCAACGAAAGGCAGATATGCTTTAAGGCTTATGCTTGACCTTGCTATGCACAATGACGAGGGATATATTTCAATCAAAACAATATCACAGCGTCAAGGAATATCGGAAAAATATCTTGAACAGATTATAAAAATGCTGTCAAAAAGCGGACTTGTCGAAAGCACAAGGGGCGCACAGGGCGGCTATAAGCTTTTGAAAGAGCCGAAGGAATACACGGTCGGTGAAATTTTGCGTGTAACAGAGGGCAGTCTTGCACCAGTGTCGTGCCTTGACGATTCCGAAAATCACTGTGAGCATTGCGACGATTGCGTTACGATTGAAATTTGGCAAAACGTGCTTGACGCAATAAATGAGGTTGTTGATTCGATAACGCTTGACTACCTCGTAAAAAAGCAAAAGACAAAGGGAACCTGCTGTAACAAGGGCTGATAAAATGGAAATTGATACACGGGAAATCTTGCGATATTCAGGCTTTAGGGGTGCTTCTCCCGACCCGAAAACCGCAGAGATGATAGAAGAATTGAAAAAAGAGGTTGAGCTTTGCTCTGACCCTAAAAGTATATACAAAGAGGTTGAGTTTACAAAGACGGAAGAGTCGATAACCGTTGAAAATATGACTTTTCACAGCAAAAAGCTTGTTTCCCACCTTAAAAATTCGGACAGACTTTTGATTTTTGCGGCGACTCTCGGTACTCCGAGCGATATAATGCTTCGTAAGTACATTTCGTCAAATTCGGCAAAGGCTGTTTTGGCGCAGGCTACACTTGCGGCGGCTTGTGAGAGTTATTGCGACGAGGTTTGTTCGCAGATTGCGAAAAAAGAGCTTGAAAACGGCTACTATCTGCGTCCGAGATTTTCTCCGGGATATGCAGACCTTGATTTGACCTCACAAAGAGAGCTTTTTGCTCTGCTTGACATCACCAAAAGAATAGGCGTTTATCTTTCGGACAACTGCCTTATGATACCGACAAAATCGGTCAGTGCGTTTATCGGCTTGACGAGGGATAAGGACTGTAATATAAATTCGTGTGAAAATTGCGGTAATACAGAGTGCGAATTCAGAAGGACGTGAAAGAATGAAGTTTAAAGAAAAATTGGGCAAGGAAATGCTTATATGTGACGGTGCAATGGGTACTTTGCTTATTGAAAACGGACTCAAAGCAGGAGAATTGCCTGAGATGTGGAATATTGAGCATCCCGACATTCTTTATAAAATTCACAAGCAGTATGTAGACGCAGGCGCAGATATTATTTCCGCAAACACCTTCGGTGCAAACCGCTTAAAGCTTGACGGTACAGGTCATTCGGTTGAGGAAATCATCACTGAGGGCGTAAATATTGCAAAAAAAGCGGCGCAGCAGGCAGACCGTGATGTGTATGTTGCGCTTGATATGAGTACAACGGGAAAGTTGCTTGAGCCTTACGGAGATTTACCGTTTGAAGAGGCTTATGACATTTTCAAGCAGCAGGCGATAGCAGGCGAAAAAGCAGGTGCAGACCTTGTTTTGCTTGAAACTATGGGCGATCTTTATGAAATCAAGGCGGCAACGCTTGCTATTAAAGAAAATACCGAACTTCCGCTGATTGTTTCAATGATATTCAATGAAAAAGGTCAGCTTCTTACGGGCGCAGATGTCAAAACCGCAGTATTTACACTTGAGGGACTCGGCGTGGATATGATTGGCTTGAACTGCGGACTCGGACCTAAAGAAATGCTTGAGCATGTAGAAGAGGCAGTTAAGTATTCGAGCACGCCGATTTTGGTAAATCCAAACGCAGGCTTGCCCGAATGTGTAAACGGTGTTACGAGTTATAAAGTCGGTGCAGAGGAATTTTCCGACGATATGGAAAAAATTGCAAAACTCGGTGTTTACTGTGTCGGCGGCTGCTGCGGAACAACTCCCGAGCACATAAAAAGAACTGCCGAAAAATGCAAAAAAATAGCGCTTTCTCCTGTAAAGCAAAAGCACTTTACAGCAGTTACTTCCTACTCGAAAACAACGCTGATTGGGGAAAAGCCCGTGATTGTCGGTGAAAGAATAAACCCCACAGGCAAGAAAAAGCTGAAAGCCGCACTTGTTGAAAACAATATGGATTATATTGTCTCCGAGGCGGTTGCGCAGGCGGACAAAAAGGCTGATGTTTTGGATGTCAATGTCGGTTTGCCCGAGATTGACGAGCCGAAAATGTTGGTTCGTGCGATAAAAACCGTTCAAGGTGTACTCAATATTCCGCTTCAGATTGATACCTCTGATTTTGAGGCGATGGAAAAAGCGCTTCGCATCTATAACGGTAAGGCTCTTATAAATTCCGCAAACGGTAAAAAGGAAAGTATGGAAAAGGTCTTTCCGCTTGCTAAAAAGTACGGCGGCGTTGTGGTTTGCTTAACACTTGACGAAAACGGAATACCCGATACCGCACAAGGCAGGATTGAAATTGCAAAGCGTATGATTAAAACTGCCGAAAGCTACGGACTTTCAAAGGATGACCTTATTATCGACGCACTTGCAATGACTGTAAGCACAGGCAAGGACAATGCTAAAGTAACCCTTGAAACACTCGATTATGTGAGAAATACACTCGGTGTGAATACCTGCTTGGGTGTTTCCAATATTTCGTTCGGCTTGCCGTCGAGAGAGATAATAAACACGGCTTTCTTTACAATGGCAATGCATTCGGGACTTTCCGCAGGTATCATAAACCCTTTGAGCGATATGATGATGAACGCTTATTATTCGTATTGCGCTCTCAAAGGCTATGATGATAACTGCGAAAACTATATAAATAACATTGCAAAGGTTGAGGCTGTCGCAAGCGGAGAAGCTGTTGACTTAAAAACCGCTATCATTAAAGGTATGAAAGCACAGTCCGCCGATTGTGCAAAGGCTATGCTTGAAAATACCGATCCGCTTAAAGTTATTGACGGCTATATAATCCCTGCTCTCGATGTTGTCGGGCAAGCATTTGAAACGGGTAAAATGTTCTTGCCACAGCTTTTGATGAGTGCCGATTGTGCAAAGGCTGCGTTTGACGAGATAAAGCTAAAGCTCACAGCCGACGGCGAAAAGCAGGAGCCGAAGGGCAAAATTGTCATTGCAACCGTAAAGGGCGATATTCATGATATAGGCAAGAATATTGTCAAGGTTTTGCTTGAAAATTACGGTTTTGATGTTATCGACTTAGGCAAGGATGTTGACCCCGAGCTTGTGGTTGAAACAGCTAAAAGGGAACAGGTAAAGCTCGTCGGACTTTCGGCTCTCATGACGACGACGGTCGCAAATATGGAAATTACGATAAAGCGGCTGCATGAGGATTATCCCGAGTGCAAAATTATGGTCGGCGGTGCGGTTTTGACTCAGGATTACGCCGACAGAATAGGTGCAGATTTCTATTCAAAGGACGCAATGGGCTCTGTCAGATATGCTGAAAGGCTGTTCACGGAAATTTAATTTTTTTCTGAACAATTATGTTATAAAATGTTATTGACAATATCATACTATTGTTGTATGATATATGCGATTTCAGACAAAAAAAGTATGAATTGAATATTTTTGATGGAAAAGAGATGTATTTATGAAGGTTTATGCCGATAATGCGGCTACAACAAAATTATCAGAAACGGCGCTTAATGCAATGATGCCATATCTTACGGATACATTCGGTAATGCGTCAAGCCTCTATGACATAGGTCAGCAGGCTCATCACGGCGTTCAAAATGCAAGGGAGACTGTTGCAAAGGTTATCAATGCCGACACGAACGAGATTTATTTCACCTCGGGCGGCAGCGAGGCTGACAACTGGGCAATCAAGGGTGTTGCCGAGGCTATGGCGAAAAAAGGCAAAAAGCATATTATCACAACTGCTTTTGAGCACCATGCCGTGCTTCATACGGTTAAGAGATGTGAAGAGCTCTACGGCTGCGAAATCACATACCTTCCCGTCAACGAAAACGGTATAGTTAAAATTGAGGATGTTGAAAACGCTATCCGTGAGGACACCGCACTTGTTACGATAATGTACGCAAATAATGAGATAGGTACAATTCAGCCGATAGCAGAAATCGGAAAGCTCTGCCATGAAAAGGGCATTATTTTCCACACCGACGCTGTGCAGGCTGTCGGTCATCTTCCGATTGACGTTAAGGCGCAAAATATCGATATGCTCTCAATGTCGAGCCATAAATTCCACGGTCCTAAAGGTATAGGCGCTCTTTATATAAGAAAGGGTATCAGAATTCCCAATCTTATCGAGGGCGGCGCACAGGAGAGAGGCAAGAGAGCAGGTACGGAGGCTGTTTACGCTATGGCAGGAATGGCGGCAGCTCTTAAAGAGGCTAACGATAACCTTGCGGAGAACATGGAAAAAGTATCCGCTTTGCGTAACAGACTTATTGACGGACTTTTGAAAATCCCGTCAAGCAGGCTCAACGGCGACCGTGAAAACAGACTTCCCGGCAACGTAAATATCAGCTTTGAGGGTGTAGAGGGCGAGTCGCTTCTTCTCTACCTTGATATGAAGGGCGTTTCGGCTTCCTCGGGCTCTGCTTGTACGTCGGGCTCACTTGACCCGAGCCATGTTCTTTTGAGCATAGGACTTCCTCACGAGGTTGCGCACGGCTCATTGAGGCTTACTCTTTGCGAGAGTAATACACAAGAGGAAGTTGATTATATTATTGACTGTGTTCCCGAGATAATTGAAAGACTTCGTTCTATGTCTCCGCTTTGGGAAAGATTACAGAAAGAAAGAGGTAATGCATAATGGAATATTCAGAGAAGGTAATGGAGCATTTTGCTCGTCCGCATAATGTCGGTAAAATCGAGGACGCAGACGGTGTCGGCGAGGTCGGTAACGCTAAGTGCGGAGATATAATGAAAATGTATATCAAGGTAAACGACGGCATAATCACAGACGTTAAGTTCAATACCTATGGCTGTGCTTCCGCTATCGCAACCTCTTCAATGGCTACCGATATGATTAAGGGCAAGCCCATTTCGGAGGCTCTCAAGCTTACAAACAAGGCTGTTGTTGAGGCTCTTGACGGACTTCCGGCAGTTAAAATTCATTGCTCTGTTCTTGCGGAGGAGGCTATAAAGGCCGCTATCAAGGACTACTATGAAAAGAACGGCATTGAATATGACAAGGAGCTTTTCAAAGAGGACTGCTGCAATTACGAGCATCATCACGCTGACTGATTTTAATAATATAACCCCTGAAATCCGCTTGAATTTCGGGGATTTTTTTGCAATTTTTTTTGAAAAATAAATATTTATAAGAACTGTACAAAAACCGCAAAAAGTGTCGTGAAATATTATGGTAATTATATATTTTTAAGCTGAAAACGAGTTTTTTTTAACCCGTAAAAACCCTTGAAACAGTGAGGAAAACGCTGATTTTTATGCTTTTGAAAATTGCTGTGAAAAAACGTTGTTGACATATGTCAAAAATACTATATAATAGACTTATAAGGTTGAAAAAACAGTTATCGGAGGGGTAAAAGTGGCAAGACCTAAAAAGTTAAGACGTATTTGCGCATACCCCAAGGTAATGGGATTTAGACCGTTCGGCGATTATGCCGAGGTTGTTGACCTTACCTTTGACGAGTATGAGGTTATGAGGCTTATGGATACTCTCGGGTATTCGCAGGAGGAATGTGCAATCCAAATGGATATTGCCCGTTCAACCGTCGCTTCAATCTATAATTCGGCAAGGACAAAGACGGCAGACGCTATTATTTACGGAAAGTCGCTTGTAATTCACGGCGGAGATATTGAGCTTTGCAAAGGAAGCTCAACCTGCTGCGGTAAGTGCGGCAAAACAGCCTGCAAGGACTGCGGACACGGAGAGAGCATTTTGTGTTCGGCAAAGGCGGCTAATCGGATAATATAAATGTAAATACGGAGGTAAAAGAAATGGAAGCATGGAGAGGTTTCAGTAAGGGCGCATGGTGCGACAGAATTGATGTATCTAACTTTATCAAATTGAACTACACAGCTTATGACGGCGACAGCTCTTTCCTTGAAGGACCTACTGACAGAACAAAGAAGGAGATGGACAGAGTACACGAGCTGCTCATTAAGGAAAATGACAACGGCGGCGTACTTGACGTCGATACCGAAAGGGTACTTTCAATCCTTTCACACGAGCCGGGTTATGTTGTTGACAAGGACACGGACGTTATCGTCGGCTTGCAGACTGACGAGCCGCTTAAAAGAGGAGTTTCGCCGTTCGCAGGCTTCAGAAACGCAGTTCAGGCTTGTAACGCATACGGCTATGAGCTTTCCGAGAAAATCAAGGACGAGTTCACATACAGAACAACTCACAATACAGGCGTTTTCAGAGCATACACAGACACTATGAAAGCTGCCCGTCACGCAGGTATTCTTACAGGTCTTCCCGACGCATACGCAAGAGGAAGAATTATCGGCGACTACCGCAGAATTGCTCTTTACGGTATGGATTACCTTATCGAGCAGAAGAAAGAGGATAAGCGCAGACTCGGTATGAAGGAAATTCTTGATGAGGAGACAATCCACACTCTTGAGGACCTTTCAAAGCAGCTTGACTTTATGAGTCAGCTTAAAGGTCTTGCTCTTTCATACGGCTATGATATTTCAAAGCCCGCAACAACTGCTAAAGAGGCTGTTCAGTGGCTCTACTTCGGCTATCTCGGCGCAATCAAGGAGCAGAACGGTGCCGCTAACTCAATAGGCAGAATTGCCGAGTTTATGGATATTTATATTCAGAGAGATATTGAAGAGGGTATTCTTGACGAGGTACACGCACAGGAGCTTATCGACGATCTTGTTATCAAGCTTCGTCTTGTTCGCCACTTGCGTACACCCGAATACAACGACCTTTTCGCAGGCGATCCGGTTTGGGTTACAATGGCGCTTGCAGGTGTAACCTGCGAGGGTAAGCACATGGTATCAAAGACCTCATACCGTGTATTGCAGACGCTTTACAACCTCGGTTCATCGGCTGAGCCGAACATTACGGTTCTTTGGTCGGACAGACTTCCTCAGACATTTAAGGACTTCTGCGCTCAGGTTTCTATTGATACGGACTCAATTCAGTATGAGAACGACGACGTAATGAGAAGAATGTACGGCGACGACTATGCAATCGCTTGCTGCGTATCGGCAATGAAGATGGGCAAGCAGATGCAGTTCTTCGGTGCAAGATGTAACCTTGCAAAGGTTCTCCTTATGGCTCTTAACGGCGGTAAGGACGAAATCGAGGGCGCACAGATAGCTCCCAAGGGTGAAATCTTTGAGGAAAAGCCCCTTGCATTTGAAGAGGTTTATGAGGCATATAAGAAGTATCTTTCTTGGATGGCAAGACTTTATGTCAACACCATGAATATCATTCACTATATGCACGATAAATACGCTTATGAGAGACTTATGATGTCTCTTCACGACACAGACGTTGAGCGTTTGATGGCATTCGGCGTATCGGGCTTCTCGGTTGCTATCGACTCTTTGTCGGCAATCAAGTATGCAAAGGTTACTCCCATAAAGGATGACAGAGGACTTATCACAGACTTTAAGATTGAGGGCAAGTTCCCGAAATATGGCAACGACGATGACAGGGCAGACCTTATCGGTAAAGACCTTATCGAGTATTTCTACAAAGAGCTCTGCAAGACTCCTTGCTACAGAGGTGCAAGACATACTCTTTCAATTCTTACAATCACATCAAATGTTATGTACGGCAGAAAGACAGGCTCTACTCCCGACGGACGTAAGGCAGGCGAGCCGTTTGCTCCCGGTGCTAACCCCATGCACGGCAGAGATTGCGAGGGCGCTTTGGCTTCTCTTAACTCGGTTGCAAAGCTTAACTATGCTTGCTGTCAGGACGGTATTTCAAACACCTTCTCAATCACACCCGACGCTCTCGGAAGCGATAAGGAACAGCAGATTGAACACCTTACAACAATGCTTGACGGTTACTTTGAGCAGGACGCACATCATCTCAACGTAAACGTTCTCAACCGTGAAAAGCTTATTGCTGCTATGAACGACCCGACTCTCTACCCCTCACTCACAATCAGAGTATCGGGATATGCGGTAAACTTCAACAAGCTCACTCGTGATAAGCAGGAAGAGGTTATTGCCCGTACATTCCATCAGTCAATGTAAAATTCGGACAACA
Source organism: Ruminococcus sp. (assembly GCA_004556705.1). Lineage (GTDB taxonomy): Bacteria > Bacillota > Clostridia > Oscillospirales > Acutalibacteraceae > Fimenecus. Next base: position 49,862 of record SFGA01000001.1, read on the forward strand.
AAACGGGCGGATTTTCCGCCCGTTAATTTTAGATAAGGAGATAAGCTATGGCGAATATACATTCCTTTGAAAGTCTTGCCGCAGTTGACGGCGAGGGAATACGCTTTGATGTGTTTTTCAGCGGCTGCCCCTTGCGTTGCGCCTATTGTCATAACCCTGACACATGGCACCATAAGGGCGAAATTGAAATGTCGGCGCAAGAGCTGTTCAATAAAGTAAAACGCTATAAGCCTTATTTCAAAAACGGCGGCGGAGTAACTTTTTCCGGCGGAGAGCCGTTGCTCAATGCAAAATTTATAAATGAAATCGCACCGCTGTTAAAATCGGAAAACATCGGATATTGTCTTGATACCTCGGGAAGCGTTGAATTGACCGACGAGGTAAAAACGGCAATCGATAACGCTGATATGGTTATTCTCGACGTTAAGTTTTATAACGCAGAGGACTATAAAAAACACACGGGCGGAGAATTTGAACGCTTTATAAAAATCGGCAAGTACGCAAGCGAAAAAAATATCAGATTGTGGCTCAGGACAGTTGTTGTTCCCGATATTAACGACACCGAAGCGGATATGGATAAATATGCCGAGTTCTCAAAGCAGTTTAAGTTTGAAAAATACGAGCTTTTGGCGTTTCACACAATGGGATTTTTCAAGTATGATGAGCTTAAAATTAAAAACCCGTTGAAAGAAACAAAGGCACTCGATAAATCAAGATTGCACGAATTGCAGGAATATCTTGACGGAAAAATCGAAATAACAGAGTGATTGCATTTCAATCCGTATTTTTAGCCTCTCTTGTGTAAAGAGAGGCTGAATTTTAATCAATTATCAAATTTAATAATATCCGTTATCCGTCATATATCCGCAAATTGGTAGGGCGGTGGCTTGCTATCGCCGAGGTTTTATAAGCAATTAGCAAAGAAGTTCCGCTCCCTCTTAGAGGGAGCTGTTGAGCAAAGCGAAACTAAGGGAGTAAAAAAGGTTACATCAAGCTTTGAATAAACTCCCTCAGTCATTTTTTGCGAAAAATGACAGCCCCCTCAAAGATGGGGCGGAAGCACAAATTGAATTCGATATTATACCGTAGGGACAGGGCTTGCCCCTGTCCGTAAAAAAATACATATTAAATCAAATTCACAGACAACCGCAAGGGTTGTCTCTACTGGTCAATATAAATTTTTAATTTGATAACAGCAGATAACCGCAATATATTCGTTAATTTCCTCGGCGGCAGCAAGCCACCGCCCTACGCCGTTTAATTAAATTTGCGGGTAATCGAACACCAAATTTGATTTTGTCTGTAACCGAAGCAAAAGCCATAGGTACTTATCCTATGGCTTAATTTTATATGTTATATTGATTATTCAGCTTTCTTTTTTCTGCCCGTAAAGAGGGAAACGCCGAATATAACGCCCAAAAGAACAAGCGCAAAGGTCATCCAACCGATAAGTACCGGCTTGCTCTGTGAAGCAAAGGTGTCATAATATCCTTTGAGATAAACGACAATTACGATAATCGGCAAAACATACTGCATGTATGCTCTGACCCATTTCGGGAATTTCACGCCGTCGCCTGCGTTTGCTTCTTTGAGGAAATTTTCAAAGCCCCAACCGTTACGCCTTATGCAGAACATAACGAACAACAAGCTGCCGAGAGGCAAAAGGTTGTATGAAACAATGAAGTCCTCCAAGTCCATAATGCCCGTGCCGCTGCCAAGAGGCTGGAATTTTGAAAGGACGTTGAAGCCTAAAATCGCAGGAATTGAAATGAGAGTTACGATAACAAAGTTTACAGCAACCGACTTTTTGCGTTCCCAATTTTTCATATCCATAAATGCCGCAATCAGGTTTTCGAATACAGCGACTACCGTCGAGAGAGCCGCAAATGACATAAAGATAAAGAAAAGAGTGCCCCAAAGTCTGCCGAAGGGCATCTGATTAAAGAGGTTTGGCAATGTTATGAACAAAAGAGACGGACCTGCACCCGGCTCAACACCGAATGAGAAGCAAGCCGGTATAATTATAAATCCTGCCGTCAATGCGACGAGCGTGTCCAAAATCATAACGCTTATAGCCTCGCCGCTGAGACGCTTTTCTTTACCGAGATAGCTGCCGAAGATTTCCATTGCGCCGATACCGAGGCTCAACGTAAAGAACGAGTGGCTCATCGCCGCAAAAATCGCAGTACCGAAGCCCGACTGCTTAACCGAAGCGAAATCGGGGACGAGATAGAACTTGAAACCCTCGCTTGCGTTCGGAAGCGTAGCAGAGTTGATTGCAAGAGCAATCATAAGGATAATAAGAAAAGTCATCATTACCTTTGTAATCTTTTCAACACCGTTTTTAACGCCGAGAGCGCAGATGCCGAATGATATAACGATAGCGACAAATGCCCACAAGCCCATTGTCAAGGGTTGACCGAGCATAGCGGAAAATGCGTCTGCAACGCCGTCAACCGAGAGTCCTGTGAGCTTACCTGTGAGCTCAAGGTATGTGTAGTAGAGCATCCAACCTGCAACCATTGTATAGAACGACATCAAAAGGAAGCAACCGATAATGCTTATCCATTTAAGCCTGTGCCATTTAGTGCCTGCGGGCTCAAGCGTTTCAAACGCCCTGCCCATACCGTATCTGCTCGCTCTGCCTATCGCAAACTCCGAAACGAGAATGGGAAAGCCGAGTATAACCAAAAATGCCAAATACATTACTATAAAAGCCGCACCGCCGTACATTCCGCAAATATACGGGAATTTCCAAACGTTACCGATACCGACCGCACAGCCTGCCGAAACGAGAATAAAACCGAGTCTTGAACCGAACTTTTCTCTTTCCATAAAACACCTCTTTCAAAATTGTCGTATTATATAATACCATATAATGCAAAAGCGTTCAATAAAAAAATCCTTGAAATCGGCAGGTTAAAGGCAGATTTTTCGTAAGCCTTAGATTTTCTCGAAGCGGATAATATCCCCGTCGGCATCCTTAATGCCTTTTTCAAAGCTTACAGAAAGCCTGCCGTCAATAACCTCCGTAAATTGAACAATTACAAATTCGTCAGTCTCGGCAAGGTCCTTAGTTATAATTTGCGTGCTGTTTTCCATTTAATTCAACTGCTCCTTTACATAATAATCACGCCGAAACATTTTAAGAATTTAGATGCGTAAAACACATATTCCACTCTCCTTTCCGAACAAATGTTCGTACTTATAATACCACATTCTTTCATAAAGTCAATACCTTTGGAATATTTAAGTACAAATAACGGTACTCACAAAAAAATATATTGACAAACACCCTTTATAAATGTTAGTTTATAATCAGAAAGGTTAGGGGGTATTTATATGGCTGATTTTAAGAAATTCAAGGAAAAGCATGAAACCGTAATTCAGTTTATCAAGTTTTCGCTTATTTCAATGCTTGCAGGTCTTACGGAAACAATTTCATTTTTGATAATGAGCTATCTTTTGCCTGCGAGGCTGCCGACTAAATTTGATTTCTTTGTCTTTCACTATGATACAACGGGAATGTTCGTGGCGTTTTTCGTCTCGGCAATTCTTGCGGAAATAGTATCGTTTACAATCAACCGAAAAGCGACATTTAATGCTAACAACAGCGTTGTAAAAAGTGCGGTTATGTACTTTTCAATGGTGCTTGTCGTAATTTGCCTAAAGACTTGGATTGCAGGTGCGTTGCAGCCCGTTATGCGTGGTGTTACTGACATAAAGCTTCTTATCGATTGGGTGCCGAAGCTCGTTTCAATGCTTGTTGCGGTGGCGATAATCTTCCCGATGAACAAGTTTGTGATTATGAAGCACACAGACGAGCCCGAAAAGGAAAAGGCGGAAGAAAAGTAAATATAAATACAAAAAAACGACGGCTTATTTCACACGAAGTAAGCCGTCATTTTTAGCTTTGTTTAATTGAATGTAAATATTAAACTTTTGTCGGGAACGGAAATTTCAACGATTTTCGTGCCCTGCAAATTCGTCTTGATTTGAAATTTTGTGCCGTCATAAGCACCCGAAAAAACGAGAAAATCACCTGATTTTGTCTGCGACAATGCCGTACCGCTTTTTTGTGCCGCCGTCAAAGTCTTGTTAAGCACGGATATTGCGGAATTTTCGGAAAAATAATTCTCGACAGATGAAATTTTCAACCCCGAAAACTCTGCCGCAGAGCCGTTTTCGTCCTTTGTGAGCGTAAGACCGTCTATGTATTTCGGCGAGGAATAGCAGAGATTTATATAGCCTGCTCTTTTCGTGAGCCTTGCCGTGGATTGCGACGAATTGTGCTCAATTAAAATATCGGCTGAAATTTCCTCGGGCAGATTAAGAGCCCTGCCTGTTGTTGCATTTGAACATCCTGTAAGCAGAAAAATTAACGCAGTTGTCGCAAACAGGAATTTTCTCATAAATTGTTATCACCCTTTTTCAAAGGCGGAAAGCGTTTTCGGAAGCTCTGTTATTATCTTTTGTGCCGTCATACCCATTTTTGAATATTTTTCGGTCGCAATATCACCTGCATAGCCGTGGATAAATGTTCCCATAACTGCGGAAAGGTCGGGATTTATCTTCTGACAAATCAGCGATACGATTATGCCTGCAAGCACATCTCCGCTTCCTGCCGTTGCAAGTCCCGAATTTCCCGTCGTGTTAATGTAAAAATCCTCGCCGTTGCTTGAAACGACTGTGCGTGAGCCTTTAAGCACAACGGTTGCGCCCGTGAGTTCTACCAAGTCTCTGCAAGCGCCTATTCTGTCTGCTTGCACTTCTTTTGCCGTACAGCCGAGCAGCCTTGCCGCCTCTCCCGGATGAGGGGTTATTATAACCTTCGCCTTTGCGTTTTTTATTATATCTATGCTCTCGCACATTGAATTTATGCCGTCAGCGTCTAAAACAATCGGCACTTCCGAATTTTCAAGCACGGAGGTTACAACCTGTTTTGTGTCGTAATCGTTGCCGAGACCGCAGCCTATAAGCACGGCAGAGCAGTTTTTAAGCTCCGATTTAATCCGAGCCTCGCAAAGTGTCGAAATTCTGCCGAATTTGTTTGAGGGCAGGGGGATAAGCACCTTTTCGGGACAAGTGTTCATCATAACGGGGTATGCCTTGTCGGGGAAAGCAAGCTTTACAATTCCTGCACCGCATTCCGACGCCGCCTGTGAGGAAAGAAGCGCAGCACCGGGCATTTCATAGCTTCCTGCTATAATCAACGCCTTGCCGAAATCGCCCTTGTTGGAAAGCTCGCTTCGTTTCGGCATTTTCGATTTTATATCGTTTATGTTAAGCGTGTAGCCGCCCGAAAATGAGCGTAAAATATCCTCGGGAATACCGATTGAAGCTACTTGAATTTCTCCTACAAATTCCGCAGAGGGATAATATACAAGCGAATATTTGAGCGCAATTACAGAAATTGTCATATCCGCCTTGACGCACGGAGCTAAAAGCTCGCTCGAGTCCGCACACATACCGCTTGGCAGGTCAATGCTCACAACGTAGCCGTTGCTCTCGGACATTTTCTTGAAAAGGCGTTGCAGTCTTTCGTCGGGAACACCCGAAAATCCCGTTCCGAAAACACAATCGACAATAATATCGCTGTCTTGAATTAAGAGGTCATATTTTTCATCGTTGTCGCAGTAGCTTTCAATTTGAACGCCGCTGTTTTTTATACGCTCAAGCATTTCCATCGCCGTGTCGGCAACAGGCTCGCCCATAGTCAAAAGCACCGTTACCCTGTAGCCGTTTTCGGAGAGCTTGCGTGCGATAACATAACCGTCACCGCCGTTTTTGCCCTTGCCACATACAATCAAAACCCTGCGAAGTCCCGTATCGTCAAACTTGTTGCGTATGACCTTTGCACACGCAGAGCCTGCATTTTCCATAAGGCGAAGAAAGGTAATTCCGCCCTCGTTCGCCATATTTTCAACCTCTCTTATCTGCTGTGAAGAAAGTATTTTAATCATATTCGGTCCTCCTTACCGTAAGCAATTACCGAAGCCGTCGCAACCGTGTCGGTGTGAGCTATGCTGAGTGAAAATTCAAGTCCCTTTTCATTTGCGATTTTTTGAGCCTTGCCCGAAAGAGCAAAATACGGCGCACCGTATTCGTCGTGCAAAACCTGAACCTCGCAGAGCGAAAATCTACGAACACCCGTACCGAGAGCCTTTGCGAAAGCCTCCTTTGCACAAAATGCACCTGCATAGCTTTCGTATCTTTTACTTTCAAGCTCTTTAAGCTCGTCCTCACCGTAAACACGGGCTTTGAAGCTCTCACTTTTGAGTGAACGCTCAATCCGCTTTATATCGACAATATCAATACCGTTTCTTATCATATCTGCCTCCATAAATGCTATCCTTTGGCTTACTTCCTAATTGTACCATAAATCTCATTACAAATAAAACGAAAATATAAATAAATGTTGAATTTTTTATGTTTTATGGTACAATTATACTTCGAAGAAAAATAAAAGAAGAGAAGTGAGTGTATGAATATATACATAATGGAAAACGCACAGGAAATCGGAAAGGCGGTCGGCAAGCTCTTTGTTGACGCAATTAACAAAAAGCCCGACATTACACTCGGACTTGCAACAGGCGCATCGCCCATTCCGACATATAAGTATATCGCAGAGGAATACAAAAAGGGTAATGTTTCCTTAAAGGACGTTAAGACATATAACCTTGACGAATATGTTAATCTTCCCAAAGAGGATAAAAACAGCTATTATTCATTTATGCACGCAGAGCTGTTTGACCACACCGATATTAAAGAGGAGAACGTTCATTTCCTCAACGGCAATGCCGAAAATATCGAAGCGGAATGTGAAAACTATGATGATATGCTCGATGAAGCTAAGGTTGACATTCAGCTTCTCGGCATAGGCAGAAACGGACATATCGGCTTTAATGAGCCGTCAATCCGCTTCTCAAAGGGATCTTTCAAGGTTAAGCTTACACAGAGCACAATTTCCGCAAACTCAAAGTATTTTGACGAAAATCCGATGCCCACTCACGCTCTTACAATGGGCGTAGGTTCAATTATGAAGGCTCAAAAAATCGTGCTTATCGCAACGGGAATTGACAAGGCGGACGCTATATCGGCAATGATTTCGGGCGACGTTACACCCGTTTGCCCCGCTTCGATTTTGCAGTTCCACCACGACGTTGACGTTTATATCGACAAGGCTGCCGCAAGCCTCTTATAATTTCAAATTTCAGAAGCATATAAAATGACCGAGTATTTTTTGAAAATACTCGGTCTGATTTTTTATATCACATTTTTATTCTGTGATTTCTCCGTGATGACGGCTGACGAATTTGTCGAAGCTTGCAAATTGCTCCGTTGCCAAATGTGAAATCTCGTTGATTTTTTCCTCGGAAACGGTGTTCGCAAGGGGAATAAGCTCTTCTGCGGTAAGGCTTGAAAGCTTATCAAGCGTGATTATGCTATCGCTCAGGCTCAAATCGGATATAACGTTCGACATCTTCTCACTATAGCAAATAGGAAGCACCTTCTTGCCTGCGATATAGCCTAAAATCATAGCGTGGAAACGGGTTGCGACAACATATTCGCTCGTCTCGATTTCGTTTGTGATTTCGTTCAAAGTATTACTGTAAACAACATTTTTTACGTTGCTTGAAATCTCCTCGGGCAGAGCCGCTAAAATTCTGTCTGCGGCAGCATTATCGCCCTCAAACGCACAGAAGCTCAAAAGCGAAACCGCATATCCGTCGCTTGAAAAACGCTTTATCAGTTCAACGATTTTATTTTCATAAGCCTCCGCTGTCGATTTTTCAATCGTTCTGAACGGTGCGAGCGTATCAATAACGGAAACCGATACCTTTTTTTCGCTCTCTTTTTTCTCGACAGGAAATCTGAAAAGCAGGTCGGGTGCATAGCGGACGGTGGGAATATCGCTGAAAAGATTGTAGGAATATCTGTCCCTGAAGCAAATATCAGTCCATTTTTTGAATTCGCCTGCCCACATATCTCGGTAGCGGTTATCGGTATAAGGACCGAAATTGTTTGAAACGGCAAAGAATTTTTTACCGCTTAATTTTCTTTCCTGCCTTATGTCAAAATCAAGCTGCCAATTGCCTATCTGCTGATAAATCGAGCCGCCGATATGAACAACGCCGTCGCAAATTTTAAGAAGCAGCTTTTCAAAAAGATTACTCTTATTAAATTTTTCTCCGAAAACGTTTATTTTAATAATATCGGGTCGGGTAGCGTCATAAAATCTGACGTTCGGATAACGGGAGAAAAACTCCACATAACTTGGCTCGTATATAATGTAAAACATAGTGTCCGGGTAACGCTTGAAGAGCATATCAAAGAAAGCGTCGTCGCCTACATTGTGCCCGTAAAAACCGTAAAGCATAAATCTTGAGGTAACTCTTCTGCCGTCACGGGTGTATTTTTCCTTTGCGTTTCGAAGCATTGTAAAAGGCTTCTTTATCTTCCTCAACGGTGCAAAAAGCCTGTATGACCTGCTGTTTATGACAAGGTTATATTGACCTAAAAGATTGGCGTATTGAGCGTTGAGTGTTTGAATTCGCTGCTCTGATTCGGCGTTGAGCCTTGAAAGCTCTGCATTTTTTTCACGTTCAAGCCGTGCACTCTCCTTTTCCGATTCGTACAGCTCCTTGAAGGAATTTAAGCTCTCCTTTAACTTGTCGGCTTCTTCCTTGTCAAAATAAATCTCATTTTTATGAAGATTATATAAATCTCTGATTGTAAAGCCGAATTTTTCCTCTGCAAGCTCGACATATTTTTTATCCTTGAAAAGCTCATCAAGCTTTTTCATTTCCAAAACTTTGTTGTCGGGATACATCGGAAGCGCACCGCCTAAAACGAAAGCCTTTTCAAGCTCCAATTCCTCGTCGGTATGCTCTTTTAATTTCAGTTTATCGGAAAAAGCCTCCAAGAACATTTCCCTCGGGCAGTCATTGACGAGTTTGTAAGTGATCCTAACATACTCTTCGTTTTGACCGATAGTTTCCGCATTGCCGAGTGTACTGTTGTTGGCGTGCCAAATACGGTAAAACACAAGTTTTTCGGGATAAATATAAAGCGGACATATAAAATTCATACGAATCCAATAGTCGTAGTCGTGAAGCTTATTGAGCGTCAAATCGTGGTCGCCGAGCTTTTCATAAACACTCATTCGCATAACCACACTGCTGTGGCAAAGGAAATTCGAATGGTCATAAAATCTTCTTACAAAGCCTGCCTGCGTCATATTTTCACGGTTGAATACATTAAGCACGGCATAAGGTAAAGTTTCAAGAGTGAAAGCAACACAATTCTCATCTATGAGCGTTGCATGGGTAAAGCAAGCTCCGTATTGAGCGTTTTCCTCAAGAAACTTAATTTGCTTTTCAATTTTGTCCTCAACCCAAATATCATCGGAGTCGATATGAGCGATATACTCGCCTTTTGCACGGTGGAGGCACTCGTTGTTGGCATTTGAAATATTGAAATTTTTCGGCAGGGTGTAAAGCTCTATCCTGTCGTCGTCATAGCTTTTGACAATTTCCGCCGTGTTATCCGTCGAACAGTCGTCAACAATGATAATCTGCAAATTTTTATAGGTTTGATTAAGCACGCTTTCAAGCGATTGAGCGATTGTTTTACTTGCGTTATACGCATTCATGCAAACGCTGACAAGTTTTTCCAAAGCCATATAGTCCTCCGAATTATTACCTGATACTACTGAAAATATACCACAATTTTCATAAAAACGCAACATTAACAAGCGTCCGTCAAAAATAATATAATGTATTGCTCCCCAAAAAAATGTTTATAGAGGTAATTTACGGGTAAAAATAGTCTTAAGGACACATAAATTACCTTTGGAGAGTGATAAAAATGACAGTAAGGCGAGGAGAAATCTACTATGCGGATTTAAGCCCTGTTATAGGCTCCGAGCAAGGCGGAATGAGACCTGTTTTGATAGTTCAAAACGACGTGGGCAATAAGTACAGCCCGACGGTAATCGCCGCCGCCATCACAAGTCAGAAGTATAAAACCAGACTGCCCACACACATAAGCGTAAATGCCGATAACTGCGGACTTCAAAAGGACTCGGTTGTGCTTCTTGAACAGGTGAGAACGCTTGATAAACAGCGACTTAAAGAGCGTATGGGAAATCTTCCCGACAGCGAAATGAATAAAATCAACAAGGCATTGTCCGTAAGCTTCGGACTGTTATAAAAAATACGGCACACTCGGTCGGGTGTGCCGTAAATCTTTCTTAACTTATTTTGTCTTGAGCAAGGTCGAAAGCTCATCCATAAATGCGTTAATATCTTTGAAATGTCTGTAAACCGAGGCAAAGCGAACATAAGCAACCTCGTCAATATCCTTGAGCTTATCCATAGCAAGCTCGCCGATATGAATTGAGGTAACCTCTCTGTCAAGTGAGTTCTGAAGATTAGCCTCGATTTCGTCAACTGCTTTTTCAAGAGTTTCGATGGTAACCTGACGCTTCTCACAAGCTCTCATCATACCGCCTAAAAGCTTATTGCGGTCAAATGCCTCACGTGATTTGTCTTTCTTAATGACGAAAATCGGAACGCTCTCGATAATCTCGTATGTAGTAAATCTCTTGCCGCATTTGATACACTCACGGCGGCGGCGAATACGCTCTCCCTCGTCTGTGGGACGGGAGTCAATTACCTTGCTTTCTTCAAAAGCGCAAAAAGGACACTTCAAATATATCACATCCAAGTTAAAAATTTTCTAAATCCTATATATTGTATTATATCAAAGTTTTTCCACAATGTAAAGCGTTAAAGCCGTGATTTTTCTCTTTCTTCCATTATTTGATAATTGATTTTGCGCCGCTGAGCCTTTATTATGAGGGCAGAGGTGATAAAATGACGGAAATAATAGCATCTGTTTGTGAGTGCGTCAAGGGGATGAACAGGCTGTCAAAGCTCTCGATAAAATACGGCGGCGCAGTCGTGCTTTCGCTGTATGCCTCGGCGGCATTTTGCTCGGCTATTATGGGCAAAATCGGCAATTTCGACACGCTGCTGATTTTGAAAAACGAGCTTTTAAGCTGTGCGGGCGAAATGCTGTCGGCGGTTTTTGTTCCGTCGATTTTTCTTGAAATATTGACTCTTGCCGAAAAATACAAGTAAAAAAATTGACTTTATGCAAGTAAAATGTTAAAATGAAAGCCTGAAACGGAGTGACCACAATGATTTGTCCCAAATGCAGAAAAATTTATCCCGATACGGTCGAAGTGTGCCCCGAGTGTCAAGTTGAATTGATAGGTATGATGGGCGACGCAGACGCACCGGATGACAATGCAAAAATGGAACGTGTCGTTGTCGGCAGCGACGGGGAAATTTCCCCTACAATTATTTACAGACCTATCGACGAGCCGTTGCCTGTCAGCAACAGCTTGCCCGTAACGCTTATGCTTCTTGCGATTATAATGCTTTTGGCAAGTGCGGTTTGCTTTTTCCTCGGAAGGTCTGGGGCGAATTCCGCACAGGGCGCAAGTATTATGAGCTTTGCAAATTATATCATTGGATTTTTGAATTAAAAAACCGCCTGCGAAAGCTTCACAGACGGAGCAAAGGCACTGCAAACGCTGTTTTTTTCTTGTCCTTTGCTGTCAATATTATATGCGCAAAAAAAGAAATTATCAGTTTTTATAATAAATTTTCAAAAAACGCTTGCTTTTTACCTTAGTATATGATAAAATACTCGGGCGTTGAAAAAATGCAAGTCGTTAAGGAGGAAGTTAGTATGTCAGCAATCGAAATTATTCTCGGCTCAATTGTTATCCTTTCATCAATCGTAGTAATCGTAGTTGTTCTTATGCAGCAGAGCCGTGAAGCCGGTCTTTCAGGTGCTATTTCAGGTGCGGCTGAAACCTTCTTCGGTAAGAATAAGGGAAGAACTATTGAGGCTAAGCTCGAAAAATTCACAAAGTATTTTGGAACTTTCTTCTTCGTGCTTGTTCTCGCTGCATGGATTGTTCTCTTGTTCGTAAAATAACTCTTGTTTATAAGATAAATTAAAACAAGGCAAATTATAAAGCGGTTTTCCGCTTTATATATATGATCCACTAGCTCAGCTGGCAGAGCACTTGACTTTTAATCAAGGTGTCCGGAGTTCGATTCTCCGGTGGATCACCAGAAAAGAGTATCCGCAAGGATACTCTTTTGTTTTATATGTAATTATATTTTCATAACAAAGCCTGAAATCAGAACAAATTAAAACGGAGAATCGAACTCAAAAAGGGACATAAAATACGGTATTTGCGAAGCAAATGAACAAGGCAGAGCCTTGTTGATTCTCCGGTGGATCACCAAAAAAGAGTATCCGCAAGGATACTCTTTTGTTTTATATGTAATTATATTTTCATAACAAAGCCTGAAATCAGAACAAATTAAAACGGAGAATCGAACTCAGGCTTGCTGCCGCCGTTAAATCACAACAAATTAACGGTTACAAACAATTATATTTTAAATCACAACAAATTAACGGTTACAAACAATTATATTTTTATATAATATCGTAGGGGCGAACTGTGTTCGCCCGTTTTTAATTCGCTGTGAATTGGCGGACAACCGTATTTCAGCCTCCCTTGTGTAAAGGGTACGGGTCTCCTGTGGAGACCTCTGCATTTAATGCAGAAGCACCGACCGAACCGGCAGGTGAGACGGTGGGTTGCCGTAGGCAACTCGGAGGGATTGTGAGGTTGATTTTATATGATTTTGTAAAAATCCCTCAGTCATTTTTTTGTTCCAAAAAAACGACAGCTCCCTTTACAAGGGAGCCTTTGTCGGACAGGGGCGAGCCCTGTCCCTACGGTCGCATATATTTTCAGTTTTGATAAAACAAGGCTCCCTCTGACGAGGGAGCTGTTGAGCGAAGCGAAACTGAGGGAGAGAAAGCAATAAACACATCAAATTTTCGTTATCTCTCCCTCAGTCATTTTTTTGTTCCAAAAAAACGACAGCTCCCTTTACAAGGGAGCCTTTGTCGGACAGGGGTAAACCCTGTCCCTTATATATCTTACGCATAACTTCCATTCCGCTTCCATAAACTTCGATTTCCCGTTCTCTTCAAACTTGAATTTTTAGCGTTTCAAAGGATATACTTAGAATCATGCAATCTGTTTGGTATGTGATAGCTTACATAGAGGATGAATATCCAAGATATGTTTAACGGACTCGTACAATTCCAAATAACTCTCTCCGTAGAAATACAAAGCAGTCTCAGTTCCACCTTCCCACCAACTGAACATAAAGCATTTTTCTCCAAGAGCATCCTGCAACTCGGAGATTAGTTCGTTAATATCATTTGTCTGATAAACTTTTGTTGGCAAATCAGTCCCGTTTAAATAAATTGCCAATCCTTCAGCCTGACCGATAGGAGTTATTTCTTGATTGCAAATGATTTTACTTCCTTTTGGAATTATCTTAATTCTCTGAAGATATGCAAGAATCTTTTCTATCCAGTCATCATTTACGCCAAGAGTGATATCGCATTTTTTAATCTCCCCTGTAGCTGACTGGAGTGTTCCCCCTCCTAAAAGCTCACCAGCATTAGTCTGAAGCAAAACATTCTCCAATGGTTCTTCAAACATTTCTCTTCTATGCTTTGGTTGGAGTTTTGCATTTAGTTCTATCGTCAATTCCGTCATAACACTTAACTCACAAATTACTATTTATCGTTCTATATTCAACTTGCGCTTTATAGATATTATACTCATAAAGTATGACAAAATCAAGAAGCAGCTTAAAAATGCACTGTAAATTCAGGCTTCAATCAACGATACATTCTAACTTCTTGCTCCTTCCTTTGCGCTCCTATGCAACATCGTCATCTTTATAACTGTGTTTCATTTTGAACGCCGCACGGAATTCGACATAACAGCCGCATTTCATACAGATGCCCGAAATCAAATGCTCGCAGGCTTTGCAAATTTCAATGCGTGAATTGTAGGTGCGTTCGTCCGTCCTGTCGCTTTCGGACAGCTTTTCAATTCTGCTCTTAATATCCTCGTACACGTCAGCCTCGGCACTTTCACGAAGCAGACATCTTTTGCATTTTTCCATATTATTTTATTATAAATTTCACAATCGAGCAGGCAGGAATTGTGGCAATAAAGCCGTCGGCGGTCATTTCAAAATCGTCAAAAGCCTTTACAGTAACCCTCTCGCCGTTCTCAAAATCGTTCTTATCGTGAATATCGCCCGTGAGGATTTCCGCCGTAATTTTTGTAACGCTTGTGTCGGCAACCTGACACTTGATTTCAACCGCTTCACTTGCCGAGCAGTTGGTAATTGTGGAATAAACAACGCCGTTTTCGTCAATCGAGGCCGATTCTGTCAGCTGCGGATATGACTTTTTGTTGTTCATCTCCGAGGTCAGCTCCTTTGTTGTAAGGAATGAGCCGACAAGCGTGTTTTCTTGATGATCCTTATACATTTTAAAAATGTGATAGGTCGGTGTAAGCACCATTTTGTCGCCGTCCGTGAGGATGACCGCCTGCAAAACATTGACTGTCTGCGCAATGTTAGCCATCATAATTCTGTCGGCGTGCTTGTTGAAAATATTGAGCGTAAGACCTGCAACAACAGCGTCTCTCATTGTACTTTGCTGATAGAGGAAGCCCGGATTTGTGCCCGGCTCGACGTCAAACCAAGTGCCCCATTCGTCAATGACAAGCTTTACTCTATGGTCAGGCTTTACGCTGTCCATCATTTTGATATGATTGCTGACAAGCAGCTCCATTTCATAAGCCTTTGAAATTGTCGAGTCGTATTCAGCCTCGTCAAATTCGGTAGCCGAGCCCTTGTGATCCCAATTTCCCGTAGGCACGGTGTAATAGTGAAGTGCAAGTCCGTTTGCGTGGTACTTTACCTTGTCCATAACCTGCTTTGTCCAGTGATAGTTGTTGCCGTTAGGGCCGCAGGCAATACGGTTTATGTGATAGTTAGAATCGTAATCTCTGACGTATGTGTTGTACCTTTTGAAAAGATCGCCGTAGTATTCGGGGTCCATATTTCCGCCGCAGCCCCAGCTCTCGTTGCCTACGCCGAAATATTTGATTTTCCACGGCTCCTTGTGCCCGTTTTCAGCCCTCAATTCAGCCATAGGCGACACGCCGTCAAAGGTCATATATTCAACCCATTCGTTCATTTCCTCGACAGTACCCGAGCCGACATTTCCGTTTATGTAAGCGTCACAGCCGAGCTGACGGCAAAGCTCAAAAAACTCGTGCGTACCGAAGGAGTTGTCCTCGACGACACCGCCCCAATGGGTGTTTATCATCTTTTTTCTCTTGGATTTCTCGCCGATACCGTCCTTCCAATGATATTCGTCCGCAAAGCAGCCGCCCGGCCAACGCAAAACGGGGATTCCCATCTCCTTTAGAGCGTTTACAACGTCGCAGCGCATACCGTTTACGTTCGGAATATCCGAGTTTTCGCCGACATACATTCCGTCATAGATACATCTGCCGAGATGCTCGCTGAAATGACCGTAAATATCCTTGCTGATTTTGCTGATTTTCTGATTTGGATTGATAAGATACTTTTCCATAAGGTTACTCCGTTATTATAAGTTTTTACCTTTGTTTGTTCTAAGTGCCATATTAAGCACGTTTTCAGCGCATCTTTGCATCTCTCCAAGAGTTATGCCGCCGTCCTTTTGGTATGTTTCAAGAAGCGTGCCGTCAGGCTCAAAGGACTTGCTAATAGCTGTTTTGCCGCCCGGCATAAGCACGTCAACCTGTGCCCTTACCCTGTATGCGTTGCCGTTAAGCTCAGGAAATTCGGGGGAGAAGGCATAGCGCATCCACCAATCCGTCATAACTGCGCCGTCATAATTCCACTCGTTGCGAAGAATTGAAGTGCAAAGCTCATAGTTGTAGTGGCTCCACACGCCGTTTATCTTGTTGTAGCTCGTCATTATGTTCAAGGGCTTAGCTTTTTTAACACAAATTTCAAAGCCCTTTAAGTATATTTCCCTCAACGCTCTTTGTGAAACAACGGAATTGTTGTAGTTTCGGTTGTATTCCTGATTGTTGCACGCAAAATGCTTCGGGCAGGCGCTTACGCCGTTTTTCTGTATTCCCAAAACGGTCGCCGCCGCCATTTCACCCGATAAAACAGGGTCTTCCGAATAATATTCAAAATTTCGTCCGCACAACGGGTTGCGGTGTATATTCATTCCGGGTGCTAAAAGCACGTCCGATCCTTTTTCGACCATTTCCTTGCCCATTTCGTCAAAAAGGCTTTCGATAAGCTCCGTGTCCCAGGTGCAGGCAAGAGCCGTACCGCACGGCATAAGCGAGCAGGAGGACAGAAGTCTTATGCCCGACGGACCGTCGGTTGTGATAATCGGCGGAATACCTTTTTCACGCAAGGACTCACTCACACCGCCGATAGCGCCTGCGTTACCCTTTGCGCCGAGCGAGGAATTCATAGGACCTTCGCCTCGTGTGATAAGCTCCAATTCGTCGGGACTTAATTGAGCGACAAAATCCGACATTTTTGCCTTGCCGTCACGCACATCACGGAGCTTTATGCTGCGGTCGCCCGTGTATTTTTGCCCTTTCGGAAGCTCCTTGAGAATTATATCACGGAGATTTGTTGTTCGGCAGGGAACGGGGGAATGGCAGGGCGTAATTTTGCCGTTTTCGGCTTTATAGGAAAGCCTGTCAAACCGCATAGAATCGGGCACTGCGAGGACTTCGGAGAGCTGTTCGAGTACCTTTGTTTCGCTCTGTGTAAAGGAGAATGCCTTTACACAAGATTTGACACTTTTGCCGATATAAAAATCATAATTTCCGCCCTCTGTAACATAGCAATTTCTGTTTCCCGTCGAGCCGTCGTCGTCAAAGGAAGCGAAAGAATATTCGTCGCAGGAAAGTGTGATAATTTCTTCCTCATCAGGTGCTAAAAGCTTGGTCTTTTTGAACGCCGTGAGCACCTTTTTTGGCTTCGGAAGCTTCCCGAGAGGTGCACAAACGTATAACTGAACAACCTCTCTGCCCGATACCTTGCCGATATTTTTTATCTTAACCTCGGCTGTGAATTTGCCGTCGGAAAAATCCGCTTTGATAATTTCTTGTGAAAACTCGGTGTAAGAAAGTCCGAAGCCGAACTCGTAAAGCACCTTTTCGGGACAGAAGGTCTCAAAATATCTGTAACCGACAAAAATATCCTCGGTGTATTTGTTTTCGTCTCTGTTGCCGAAGTCGTGCGCCGAGGGATAATCGTCATAGCAAAGAGCTATTGTGTCCGTGAGCCTTCCCGAGGGACAAACCTTGCCCGAAAGCACGTCACAGACGGAATTACCGCTTTCCATACCACCCTGCCAAACAAGCATAATTGAGGAAATGCGGTCTTTATACGAAGCGATTTTTTCAAAGTCTATCAAGCTTCCGATATTGAGCAAAAGTGTAACGCTATTAAAATTCCTTGTTACCGAGTCAAGCAACTTTGTTTCAGTGTCGGTCAGGTAATAGCTGCCCTTTTTAAGCACGTTTTCCCTGTCCTCGCCTGCGGAACGGCCGATTATCACAAGAGCCTTTGTATTTCTCTCGGAGGCTCTTTTAACCTCGCTGTCCGATATTTTCATTTCAGGGTAAAAACGTGGCCAATGCGCCCAAAAGCCCGGGTCAACCTTGTGGGTGTCGCTGAAGGTCTTGTACTTTTCTTTTAACTGTAAATCAATCTTAAACGGCTGTTCTGCCTCGATTGAGTCGATAAGACTTGTTTTGTACGGCGTGCAAACATCTCCGCCTGAGCCGTTTCCGACAAAAAACCAATCGTTCTGAACTCTGCCGAAAACCGCAACGGAGTCATTTTGATTAAACGGTAAAGCACCGTCATTTTTAAGCAAAACGCAGCCGTCAGCACCCGCCTTGCGAAGCAGGGGAACAATACTCTCGTTTGCCTTTCCGCCCAAAACCGCCGCCGCTTGCTTCTGTGCCAATTCAGCACCCGACAGCTTACGGATAATTTTATTGATAATATTCATCTTCAGCCTCCGAAATAAGCTTTGTAACAGTATAACACCATCTGTTTTAATGGACAAGTTTATTTTATATGTGCAATATGTACAAATATCGGCAAGTGAATTTTCTATATTGTTGAAATTAGCGGCTTTTTTAGTTTTTTCCTTGTAATATCGGCTTGTTTTATGATAAAATGATTAAGTATATAAAGGCACGGCTGACAGTAATTGTCATGTGCCATTAGGAACGATAAGGTGATAACTTTTGGATCTTAAAAAACACCATAAGCCGACGTTTGACAATATCTCAAAGGAAAAGCGTGAGAGGATTATAAACGTCGCAACAAAGGAGTTTGCGCTCAAGGGCTTTGAGAACGCAAATATCAATGATATTGCCAAAAAAGCTCAGATAAGCGTTGGCTCGCTTTATAAGTATTTTGACAATAAGCAGGATTTGTTTCTGACCATAGTGAATTACAATATTGCGACTATGGACAATTTGCTTACAGCTCTTTCACAGAGCGATGAGGATATACTTTTGAAGGTAGAGCAGATACTTCGAACCATTCAGAAGTATTCAAAGGAAAATGAGCTTATAATCAAGTTCTACAACGTTATGACCAACGAGAGCAATCCACGCTTTGCAGGGTATTTCGCAAATGAAATGGAGTCTATGACGGCGAGAATTTATTATACGGCTATCGAGCAGGGCAAAAAGGCGGGCGACGTCAGAACGGATATTGATTCGGCGTTTGCGGCTTATCTTCTTGACAATATGTTTATGTCGCTTCAATTCTCCTATGCGTGCGATTATTACAAGGAACGCTTTAAGATTTACGCAGGCGACAGCATACTTGAAAAGGACGATTTTGTTGTCGAGCAATGCTTGAAATTTATTAAATCCGCATTGAAAAAATAAAAGGTATTTTTATATATTAGGGAAAAGGTGATTTTTCGATGGCAGAAGGAAAATATGTAATAGCTTACGATATTGGAACAACGGGCGTTAAGACCTGTATTTTTTCCATCAGCGACAGGATTGAGCTTGTAGCGGCTCACAGTGAGGGATATAAGCTCTATGTTATGCCAAACGGCGGTGCAGAGCAGGACCCTGACGAGTGGTGGGATGCTATGCGTACTTGTACAAATCAAGTTATGAAAAAGTCCAAAATCAATAAGAAAAAGATTACGGGCATTTCATTCTGTTCGCAGATGCAGGGCGTTGTGCTTGTTGACAAGGATGCAAATGCGGTGAGACGTGCGTTCAGCTATATGGATCAGCGTGCGACGCAGGAGTTAAAGGACGGTATGGGCGGCGCACCGCAGATAGCAGGCGGTAATGCCGTTAAGGTGTTGAAGTCGCTTGCGATTACGGGTGCGGCACCGCTTTCCGTAAAGGACCCGATTTGGAAATACAAATGGACGCAGAACAACGAGCCGCAGAATTTCAGCAAGGTATATAAGTGGCTCGACGTCAAGGAATATCTTATTGCGAGAATGACAGGCGAATTTGTTATGACACACGACTCAGCTTTCTCGACAATGATTTACGACATTAAGAAAAAGACATGGAGCAAGCAAATGTGCGATATGCTCGGCGTAGATATGAATCATCTTGCAAAAATCGTAAAATCCACCGATAAGGTCGGCGAGCTTACCGAAAAAGCGGCTAAGGAGCTTGGACTTGAAGAGGGTACAGCGGTGTTCGGCGGCGGCGGAGACGCTTCGCTTATCGGCGTCGGAGCAGGTGCTGTTGAGCTCGGCGATACGCATATTTATCAGGGTACATCGGGTTGGGTATCA
The DNA here is from genome assembly GCA_004556705.1 of Ruminococcus sp. Lineage (GTDB taxonomy): Bacteria > Bacillota > Clostridia > Oscillospirales > Acutalibacteraceae > Fimenecus. The sequence continues at coordinate 69,659 of SFGA01000001.1, forward strand.
ACCGTTGTCGATAAGTCTATTGTCGATACCGCCTCAATGATAGCGGCTATTGTCGGCGCAAAGGACGGATATTACAACTACTTTGCGGAGCTTGAAACCGCAGGCAAATGCGTTGAGTGGGTCAAGGATCATCTTGCACTGGACGAAATTGATATCTATTTGGATAAGAGCCACGATTTAAGACGTGGTAAGGGCGATATCGAAAAGGTTTATACAAACCTGTTTGAATATATGGCGGCTGTAATCAGCGAGGTTCCTGCAGGCTCTAACGGAGTAATCTTTACCCCGTGGCTTCACGGAAACCGCTGTCCGTTTGAGGACCCGAACGCAAGGGGAATGTTCTTCAACATAAGCCTCGACACGGGAAAATCCGAAATGATAAGAGCCGTTTACGAGGGCGTTTGCTTCCATCTTCGTTGGTTCCTTGAAACGCAGGAGAAGAAGATACAGACCTCTAAAACATTAAGATTTGTCGGCGGCGGCGCACTTTCCGACGTTACCTGTCAAATCCTCGCAGACTGCACGGGCAGAACGGTTGAAACGGTTGATAGTCCTCAGAACATCGGTGCAGTCGGTGCGGCAATCACAATAGCCGTCGGTACGGGAATTATCGACGATATAACACAGGCTAAAAAGCTTATTCCCGTAGCAAAAACCTTCATACCGGACTATTCGTTAAAGTCTGTATATGACAGAAACTATGAAGCTTATGTAAATCTTTATAAGTCAAACAAGAAGATTTTTGCTCTTCTTAACGGTTGATTTTTATGAATTACAGGGCGGACCTAATATCCGCCCTTTTTATTGGGGGGAATACTATGAAAGTCAAGGAGCTTGTCGGCAAGGTAAAGGGAGTGCCGTCCTACGTCAAGGAGCATTGGAACAAGCCGAACGAGGGCGAGTACCTTTCACTTTCCGAGGTGGCGGCTTATACAATAGGTCAGGCAGGTACATATATCTATATGACCTTTTCGGCTATAATGACCTTTTCCGCAACCTATTTTACAGGCTCGATTATGGGAATTTCAAACTTGGATTTTACCGTAATCGGAATAATCGGAACGATAATCAGCTACATTCTTATCGTGTTCAATCCTGTCGGCGTTTTGATTTACGAAAACCACGGCAGACTCACGCCAAAGATGAAACGGTTTGCGCACATTGCGTACCTGTCGGAAATTATCATCGGAATATGCTGTTATTTTATTCCGTCCGAAAGCTTTGAGTTTATCATCAAGGGCTTTCCGCAGCTTGTCGGAAACAACCTGCTTGTCGCAGGACTTACAAACTATTTCACATGGGCAGTTCGCCGTCTGTTCAGCGCAAAGTACGGCAGATTGAAGCCGATGCTTTTAGCTTGCGGCTTGCCTGCGGCGATCATTACCTCGATAATTCCTTATCTTCCGCTTCTTGAAATGAGCTACACGAAGCGTTTGATAGTTTTGAACTTCAGCTTTTCGCTTGTGCTGTTCTTCTACAATAACTTTATAGGCGTCAACGGACTTGTGGCGTTTATCACGCCGAACTCACAGGAGAGACAGCGGCTTTATTCGATAGTGCCGATTATAACGGGACTTTTCCCGTCGATTATCGGTATGGTATTACCGTTGCTCATCTCGGTAACGGGAGGCTACTTAAACCTTAAAACATATAAGGTTTTCGTTCCGATTTTCAGCTTCTTGGGCGTGCTTGTCTCGCTGTTCGTTGTAAAATGCAAGGAGCGTGTAATCGAACCGCCGATTGAAGAACGAGAAAAGGTAACGTTCTTTAAGGGCGCAAAAAACGTGCTTAAAAACAAGTATTTTTGGATTATAAACATCTCGAACACCCTCGGATTTTATCAGTGGCACATAGGAAATCTGCTTGCTTGGTGGTTTATCTATTCGTTGAGAATGGAGTGGTTTTCGGGAATTGCGGCAAATATTGTTGTTGTCGGAATGACCGTCGGCAACATTATGTGCCCGATACTCACAAGCAAATTTGAAAAGCGTAATATCCTTCTCATTTCAAGGGCGTTGACAATTCTTATGTGCTTCGGCATAGTCCTTGCGGTAAAGACGGGAAATATCTACATTTTCCTAATTTCTCTTACGCTTAAAAACACAATTCAACCGGTCGTTGACGGCGTCAGCACGGGCCTCGGCGCAGACGTTCAAATTTACCATCAATGGCGCTTCGGAGAGCGTGCAGACTCTATGTCGAGCGTGTTCTCATGGTTCTTAAATCCCGTAACAATGGGCTTGAGCTACATTGTTCCGTATCTTCTCAAAGTCATAGGCTTTACGTCGGACTGGGACGTTCTCTATGACTCGCAAATTCTCACACATGTATTTTCAATTTACACCTGGGCTACGATAATTTCGCTTGTGTTCGTAACGCTTCCGTTCATTTTCTATGACTTGACAAAGGAAAAATACGAACGATGTGTTACGGAACTGAAAGAGCGTGTCGAGGGCAAGGCGAAATCAAAAGAGCAGGAGGCGGCAGTATGAAAAGAAAATCAGCGATAATTCTTGCACTTGTAATTTTGATAGGCGTTCTGTTCTCGGGTTGCGGCGAGGGAATAGGGCTCGGCGACGAAACACTTGTATTTGAAAAGGGCGAAGCTTCTTGCAAGGTCAAGGAATTTTCAAACAAATCGAGCATTACCGAATTTGAAATTCCCGACGAATATGAGGGCTTACCCGTAACGGAAATTGCCGATTTTTCAGGCTGTAACCTTGAAAATGCAGAGGTTATAAAGATAGGCAAAAATGTAAGCAAGATAGGTTCTTGGGCGTTTGAAAACAATCAGAAACTCAAAATGTATGTCGTTGACCCCGAAAACGAATATTATTGCTCGGTTGACGGCGTGTTGTTTACAAAGGATATGAAGCAGTTGCTTTTCTATCCGCTTGCAAAGGACGTTACAGAGGTCGAAAAAACCGCCTCCGACGGCAAAACGCAAAAGGTTAAGGAAAGTACATATATCGTTCCCGACGGCGTCGAAATAATCGCTACAAAGGCATTTTATAAGTGCTCTGTCATAAAGGAAATCGTACTTCCCGACAGCGTGACGGAAATTCGTGAAAAAGCGTTCTTCAAATGCTCGGCAATGGAGAATTTCTCAATTCCCGAAAATGTTACATTGATTGAAAAAGACGCCTTCGGTTATTGCTCGTCGCTTAAAGAAATTACCATTCCAAAGGGCGTTACGGCAATTGGAGATTATGCGTTCTTCAACTGCACAAACTTGCTCACAGTAAATATGAAATGTCCGCAGGACAGCGTTTCGCTCGGCAAGGATTGGCAACCTACAAACAACGGTCTGAAAATTGACGAACTCAATATAAATTGGGAATAAAAAACATAACAAGACAAGATGCACAACAAAAATCCCTCGGATATAAATTCATATCCGAGGGTGTTTTTTATTCTATAATCTTTTTCATATCGTCGGGCATATCGCAAAAGAAGTGCATTTCCTCATTCTTTACGGGGTGAATAAACTGACATTCACAGCAGTGCAACGCTTGGTGGCTGATTCTCCCGTCGGGTGTGCCGTACATTGTGTCGCCCACAAGCGGTGTGCCGAGCGAGGCAAAATGAACTCTGATTTGGTGCGTTCTGCCTGTTTCAAGCTTTACTCTCAAAAGTGTGTTTTCGCCGTCATTTTTTAAGGCTGTCCAATGCGTAATCGCTTTTTCTCCACGCTCGTCAACCGTTCTTACTGTCAAAATCGGATTGGGGCGGTAGATAGGTGCGTCAATCGTGCCCTCGCCCTCATAAATGCCCGTTGCTATCGCAAGATATTGCTTTTTAATCTTGCCGGAAAGTCGGGAAGCGGCATATCTGTTCAGGGCGCAGACCATAAGTCCCGAGGTACCCTTGTCGAGCCTGCCGACAGCCCTGAAAACCGACGGTTTGCCCTCTTTTTTAAGATGAAACGCAACCGCATTTGAAAGCGTGTCGCCCAAATGATTGTGACTTTCGTGTACAGCAAGCATCGCAGGCTTGTTCAGCACCAAAATATCGTCGTCTTCATAGATTATATCAAGCGGCATTTCAACGGGAATTGAAATGCTTTCTTTTTTGTCCGTCGGCAGATTTATTTCGAGTACGTCGCCCTCACTCATGGGGTCTATTGTCCGAATATGCTCGCCGTTTAATAATATTCCGTCGGGCGTTTGCTTCAATTTCGTGATAAGACGGTGCGAAAAACCGAGGTGCTTGAGAAAATCAAGCACCCGCCTTGATGAATATTCATTTGGAATTGCGTATTGTAGCTTTCTTGTCATCAAATTTCCTCTAACAAAGCCTTTGCCCTTGAAACAAGGTAGTTTTTATTGTTTTTTTCATTGTCAACCAAAACTTCAATAAATAAAATCTGCAACGCTAAATTTATATCCTTGCCGTTTGAAAAACCTAATTTTATAAGGTCGTTTCCGTCAATTTCCAAATCGGAAAGCCGATAGCACTCGTTGTTTTCGATTATTTCATCGAGCAGGTCTTGCATAACCTTGAGCTTTTCGTCGTGAGAATGGGGATCTGCCTTTGCAAGACAATCCGCACGGCGCACTTTAATAAAATCTCTGTAATTTTCTTCTCCGACCTCGCTCAACAGAAGCTTTGCGTCGGTTTTCGTTTTCGGGCAAGGTTCTGAATGTATGCCGATAAGCGTCGATACCTTTTCAATAGTCTTGTTATCATAGCGCATACGCTTGAGGATTTCACGGCTCATTTTAGCACCGATTGAAGCGTGGCACTTGAAATGGTCAATGCCGTCAGAGTCGGTAAATTTAGCCTTCGGCTTTCCGAAATCGTGGAAAAACATAGTTATTTTAAGCAACTTTTTACTCTCAACGTCACGCAGAGCGTGGAGTGTGTGACAGCCTACGTCGTAAACGTGGTAAGGCGTGTGCTGTTCACAGTCGGTAAGCTCGGCAAATTCGGGGATAAATACCTCAATAACATCGTGAAACTCACTTAAAACACCGAAAGCCTTTTTACCGCAAAGAAGCTTTGTAAATTCATCTCTAATGCGTTCAATGGCAATGTTTTTAAGCAAATCCTTTTGAGAATGTATGCACTTTGTTGTTTCATCGTCAATAGAAAAACCGAGAGTCGAAGAAAATCGGAGTGCACGCATAATCCTCAACGCATCCTCGGAAAATCTCTTTTCGGGGTTGCCTACGCAACGGATAATCTTGTTTTCAATATCGTCTATACCGCCGAAAAGGTCGATAAGACCGTCCTCCTCGTTATAGCAGAGCGTGTTCACCGTGAAATCACGTCTTGCAAGGTCATCCTTGAGCTTTCGGGAAAAGCTCACGCTTTCGGGGTGGCGGTTGTCAAGATAATCGCCGTCTATCCGATAAGTCGTAATTTCAAACGGTTCGTGATTGCAAATCACCGTAACCGTGCCGTGCTTAACGCCTGTTTCAACAATTCTAAAGTCTTTGAAAACTTGCATTGTCTCCTCGGGCAGGGCAGAGGTCGTAATATCAAAGTCGTTGGGAGCAACGCCCATAACCATATCACGCACGCAACCGCCGACGGCATACGCTTCATATCCGTTCGCCTTGAGAAGCTCAATAATGCTGTTCACTTTTTCAGGCAGCTTAAAATTCATATCGCACCTTTTTCGTCTTTATTTATACATATTTTAATATATTTTTATTTACTTGTAAACCGATATTACTTTATGTTATCATATAAAAGTAAAAAATACTGTAAGGGAAGATTGAAATGGAAACAGAGAGATTAAAAAGAATAAACGAATTGGCACATAAAGAAAAGACGGAGGGCTTGACCGAGGCGGAAAAAGCCGAACAGGCGAAGCTTCGTAAGGAATACCTTGCTGCGTTCAAGAAAAACCTTGTCGCACAGCTTGACAACACCTATATCGTTGACGAGCAGGGGCATAAGCGCAAGGTCCGCCGCAAAGACAGCACAATGAATTGATGTTTATTAACGGTTTTTGATAATAGGAGTGTAACTTAATATGCTTATACATCGTTGCCCGTGGTGCGGAGAAGAAATAAATCCGTTAATATTTTTCAACCGACATTCCGACAAATTGTCTGTATGCCCGAATTGTAAAAACGCCATTGCTTTATACGCAAGAAAAAACGGCAAGGGAAAGAAACCCAAGGATATAAGAATCCTTATTCCTGCGGTAATACTGATATTGCTGATACCGTTTTGTCCGCCGTTTTCAGTAGTCCGATGGGAAAATCGGTTGTGGTTGGCGGCAATTCTATATTCTGCCGCAATTATTGCACTTCTGTTGCTTTTGAAAATACCATACGGTAAGAATATAAGAACGGACGATAATATTAAAGATAATCAATTTGAAAAATCAAAATGCAATATTTTATGGGAAGTGAATGGCAGCAGAGGACTTCTTTGCCCCAAAATACAGGTAGCTGAAGGGGAGATATTTCCTGCCTGCTTTACCGATGAAAACGGGCAACCCATAAGTACAGCTCTGTGTGTTGTGCTTGAAAATATTGAATGGGCGAACAGCCGCAACTGTATCTGCGATATATCGTTTGTATCGGATGACACTGCAAATGAAAAATTGCTTTGTCTCGGTAACCGATTTTACCTTTACCACCGCCACAGCATAATTGCCGAGGGAGCGGTAAAGCCTGCGTTTGAATAGCGAAAATGTATCAAATATTACTTAACCGAGGTGTAGGTGTATATAATGAAAAAATATCATATTTTATATGCTTTTATATGCGTTGCTGTTTTGGGATTGCTTGTTGGATGTTCTAAAAGTATTGAACCGCAATCGCTTCCCGAGTACGGCGACGAATTGAAATCTGTCAACGCAGAGAGTAAATTCGGTTATGTCAGATTTGAGTATATGCTTCCCGAAGATTGGGATGTATCCTATTCCGATTTTTACTCCGTATGGAGTTTTAATAAATCAATCGGCGAAATTACGCCGGCAAGCGCAATACAGATTGACGCTTGTATTCCTCAATACGGGCTCTTAATTGATAATTATGAACATCGGGGAGATGCTGTTGAAAGTATCTCCGCTAAAGAAAAAAAGGCATACAAGGAATTGTTTCGGGGAAACACACAGGCATACAAAGAAGTGTTGGAAACAGAGTATATGAAGGATAATGAATTGATGCTCTATTCTAAAGTGCTTGCCGCAAGTGACGGTATTCCCGAAATGCCGGAGTTTATTCCGAAAGATAGCTATGTGAGCGATTATTCGGTTGAATATTATGCCGCCGACGGATTTAATATTGCTGTAGTAAAGTATTCATATGATTTAGAGGGCATCATATACAAATGCATAGATTGCATAAGGGATGATATGCCGTATTTTGTGCGCGGAGGTTTTGATGATACATTATCTGTGTCCTCCGGAGACTACGCACTTTTGGTTGTAAGTACTATGACGGTTGAAGAAGATTATGAATTGACTGACGGTTGGATAAAGTGAAACCAAAGGCGGCATCATTTTTGATGCCGCCAGATTTCTTTTATGACTGTAGTAAAATATTTAAAACATTGCGTTGTTCATCAGACAATTTGCTTATTGGATTGATTAACGGCAATATGTTTAATCTGTCAATTTCTGTTTTTCCTTTAACTACAACGATTTCAATTTTCTCATCTGGATAAATAGTTGCATATTCATAAACATCACCGTCTTTATCCAGAAAGATTTGTGAAAAGTATTCATCATTTTCTCTGTTGGGGTTAAAAGTGTATTCCAAATCATATTTATATGAATCGTTTGGTGAAATTTCCTTGAAATTGGCGTATAGATCTTTTATTGACGAATTTACTTTTTCATTCCATATTGCAGATGTACAAGCATCACTTCCGGACAAATAGCTATGCACTGACTTTAATGAAACAGGTTTAGCGTAATTTACCTGCGAAAACAGCTTCTTTAATTTCGTTTCACCGCAGTGTATCACAGCTTGTCTGAGAATTCCTTTTGGAGATTTGTAATAATCAATTTTAAAATATACAGACTCCAAACTGTCCACGAGACTGGTTGCACATCCCAAAAAGATACTGATTTTTCCGCCAATAGCATGTTCTTTTAAACTTGAATATGAATTACTAAACTCAAGACCTGCTATAAATTTAACAATATCCCAATTTGTCTTGCTTAAATATGTTGGCTTCTTTTCCTCAGTATTTGTTTCTTTTTCAAACGAATCAACATATCTTTCATTGTTTTTGTAAACCATGATGGGATATATCTCTTTAGTTACCGGATTTTCAACAGATCCATATTTATGTATAGGATATACTGATGTCGGAGTGTCGTTTAGAACAACCAAAGCTTGTTGCGATAAGCCTTTGTAAGCTGTTTCAACAGCGCTTTTAGGATAATATGTTAATTCATGCTCCATGGGATCATTAAAAATGTAGTGCTTTTCGTCATATCCTATAAGTAGTAGGCAATGCATGGGTGAAATCCATTGGATTTTTTGATTGGTTAACGGAAGAATCCAACTTTTTCCGTTCCTTGGCGGTACCATATTTTGTGTAGCCCATAATATTACAGGAATATCTTTGTCAATATAATCGGCACAGAGCGATTCAAGAGACTTCATTAGTAACCCTTTAGCATAGTGAGTATTATCGGCAAGCAATTTATCAAGCGCAACTTTTATAACATTCATATAGCAACCATAACCTCTTGAAGAGCGTGGATTTCCGCCAAACTCAACATGAGGATTAAACGGAACTCCCTCTATTCGTTTGTTTAAGTAATTATCAATGAAATCGTCAACCGTTATATTTACTCCCGCATAATTAAGAGCCATAACAGTACTTACGCTTTCGCATCCGGTTGGGTATTTGGGAAGCTGCGAAATAAACGGTACATTTTGAATTATTTTGTAGTTGCCTACGGGTGTAATTGTGCCACCGTCGGTGTTACTTTCCTCGTATATATGAATTTCAACACCGTCGATGTTCTGACCCTTATTTCCTGCATAAGTGCTTTTGGTATCAAGCGTTCCGCCAAGGTCATATTTTTCCTGTACGCTTCTCATCCATTCGGGATCGGCGTTGCTTACCCACGGAAGCCATCTGCCTGCAATGCGCACACGGTACATAACGACAACGCCGGATTTGATTTTTACGCCGTCGTTTTTACGGTAGACATAAATGTTCAAAAGCTGAATAGGTTTACCGGGATAGCCTGCATAATCATTGTATGCGGTTCCACGGCTGTCAACATAGGGATAATAATTGCTTTTGCCGGAATTCCAAGAGCGATAGGAAATATAATAAGGCTTACTGCTGTCGGTGCGGATTTTAATGCCGTCAATATGGTCATTTGTTACTATGTTTGAAAATACATTCCAATTTGACAAGCTGTCGGTCATATATTCAAATGTTGCATTGCTCTCGCTTCCGGGAAGCGATCCTACGGGGTGATAATCTGTTTCGCCTCTGAAAACTCGTATTTCAACGCCGTCAATATTCTGCCCTTTATTGCCTGCGTAGGTGCTTTTTGTGTCCAAAGTTCCGTCAAGACCAAACTGTTTCTGAACACTTCTCATCCATTCCGGGTCGGCATTGCTGACCCACGGAAGCCACCTGCCTGCAATGCGCACACGGTACATAACAACAACACCCGACCTTAAGCGTGTTCCGTCCTGATTGTATGCTTGTATGCTTAAAAGCTGTATAGGCTTGCCCGCATGTCCTGTATAGTTGTTTTCAAGACTGTTCAGGCTGCTGACTTCGGGATAAAATGCGTTGTTTCCCTCGTTCCACGACTTATACATGAAATAGTATGAGTCATCAAGGTCTGTACCGATAGTAATGCCGTCAATTTCAGATGCCGTAGCCGACTTTTCAAATGCATTCCATTCTCCGTTATTTGCCATATATGCACATGAAATAATTTCTTCAATTCCTGAAAAGTTGCCAAGCCCTGCGTTTCCGGAGGCATCTTCGTACACATGGATTTCAACACCGTCAATATTTTGTCCGGCATTACCTGCGTATGTGCTGTTTGGAGAAAGTGTGCCGCCTAATGAATATTTGTTTTGCATATTTTGCATCCACTGTGCATCAGTGTTGCTGACCCACGGAAGCCACCTTCCCGCAACGCTTACACGATACATAACAATTACTCCGGAAGAGAGTTTTGTTCCGTCGTTCTTATATGCGTTGATTTCCAAAAGCTGGATAGGCTTACCGGGCAGTCCAGCATAGTCGTTATAGGCGGTTCCGGTGCTTTTTACATAAGAATACCAGTCGCTTTTGCCTTCGTTTTTGCTTCTGTATTGCAAATAATATCCCTTTTCTGTTCCGGTCTGTATTTTAATTCCGTCAATTTGTTCGGCATATACACCGTTATCAAACGATTGCCAGTTGTCAAGGCTTCCGACCATATACTGCATTGTGGCACTGATTTCGCCCCCCGGTAAAATCTCCGAGCATATCTTCTTCGTAGACTCGTATTTCAAGACCGTCTATGTTTTGACCTGCATTTCCAGCGAAATAACTTTCAGTGTCTATTGTGCCGCCGAGGTTATACTTGCTGTGTACGCTTTGCATCCACTCAGGTTCTGCATTGCTGACCCACGGAAGCCATCTGCCGGATACACGTGCACGGTACATAACGACAATTTTTTCAGTGAGTTTTGTACCGTCATTTTTGTACACCTGAATTTGTAAGCGCTGTACAGGGCGGTTGGGTGCTCCGGCATAGTCGGAGGTGTTGCTGTCAACCTTAGAATACCAAGTGCTTTTCCCCTCATTCCAAGTGCGATACTTCAAATAAAATGAGTTATTTGACGGAGTTTGAATTTGGATTCCGTCAATAGTGCTTTCTACGGCGTTGGAAAATGTGTTCCAAGTACCGTTTTTAAGATATGTAAATTGAATATTTGATAATAACAATTTAACAACTCCCTTTTTGATGTTATTTTTATGCTTATCGATATGCAAAGAACATATGTTCTACTTCTATACTAATAGCCTAAAGAATAAAAATCAAATTCAAATGGGCAGTTGTGTACCGTTAAACTGACTGACAGTGTGGTATTATGTAAATGTGAAAAAGAGATGCTTCAAATATCAACACATTCAGTAAAACTTGACTTAACCCCTACATATAGTGTAAAATATATAAATTATGATATATGTGTTTAAGGATGGGTAACCTTTTTATCTCTTTTACCGTTAGGCTGTTTATTTACTTATGATGATACGCTTAGGACTTTTGGTATAATTCTGCTTGTAATAGCTACAATCGGTATATGTATATTCGTGTGTTTAATTGTTGCATACAAAAAGGATGCCAATACCTATGATGCAAAACCATGCGTTTTATGCGAACACAGCGGCATAAAATATGAAGATTTGCTCAAAAGATTTGAGAGCTTATCTGCAAAAGGAAATCGGCTATGCTTATCGGAAAATTTACAATTTTTCAGATTCAAAAAGAAACAGCTTTATACTACGGTTATTTACAAAACCGACAGCTTTTCAAAAAGTGAATTCGACAGAGCAAAAAAACGTATCAACAAAAAAGCAAACAAAGAGTTCAACATACCTCACAAGATTGCCAAGTATGAAGCTGAAAAGTGTTTTCGTCTTAACATTATCTGTCTTGACTCTGTGAACGACAAAGCAAATTTCCTTTTATCTCTAAATGCCGAACATAATTTAAGGAGGACGGAAGCCTTAATGAATATAGCCGTAGTAGGGGATAAAATTATTATTCCGCCTATTTACGGGGATTGTTACCAAAGTGTTTTCAAATATAAAAAAATCGTAAATTTTATAATTAAAAACATCCTTGAGCAATAAAAATCGGACAGCCATATAAATTGGTTGCCCGATTTTTTATTTTATTGAATTTACTTCTGAATTTTTTCCTTTTTCCACGGGCCTGTTACATAGGACACAATCGACAGAACGGTTGCGACGCACCAGCCGACAGGCCAAGCGCACCAAATTCCCGTTGCGCCAAGCGGTGTTTTCGAGAAAACGGCCGCCATAACAACACGCAAAATCAAGTCTGTAAAGGTTGCAATCATAAACTTGTTCATCATTCCCGCACCCCTCAAAATGCCGTCTGCGACAAGCTTTGCGGAAACTATGAAATAGAACGGAGAAAGTATTTTAAGATAGGTTATACCCGTCAATATCGCTGTTTCGGTAGGCTCGTCCATAAAGAGCTTGAGGAAGAACTCGCCCTTGAAGAAATAAAGAGCGAACAGCGGCATGCTCAACAGCCACACCATTTTAAGTCCTGCCGTAAAGCCCTGCTTGACACGAACAAGCTTTCCTGCACCAATATTCTGTGCGGTGTAATTTGAAATTCCGTTTCCGAGGGTTGTAAACGAAGTGATTACAAGGTTATTTAGCTTGACCGCCGCCGAATATCCTGCCATTACGGGAGCACCGAAGCCGTTGATAATACCCTGAATAATTATATTTCCGATTGAAATAAAACTCTGCTGCAGGGTGCTCGGAATAGCGATTATAACAATCTGCTTTAAGATATTCTTGTCAAAAATCGGGCAGTTCTTTTCCTTGTCGATTTTATTAAGTCTTTTGAAAACCACCACAATCGCAAGTATGCAGCTGATGCCTTGACAAATGAATGTTGCCCATGCAACACCCGCTACACCCATATTAAAAGATTTTACAAACCATATGTCAACCGCAATGTTTGAGAGCGAAGATACGGCGAGGAAATAAAACGGAGTTTTCGAGTCTCCCAACGCCGAAAAAATACCCGTCGCAATGTTATAGAAGAAAACAAACGGAAGTCCCCAAACATATATGTCAAGATATAGCTTCGAGTCCGCAAAAACAATGTCGGGAGTTCTGATAAGACGAAGCAATGCGCCTGCACCGAATATTCCGATAAGCATTAACAGAACGCAAAGTCCTGCGCTGAAAATGCAGGCGGTATATACGGAGGTTTTAACCTTTTTGAATTTCTTTGCACCGAAAAATCTTGAAACGACAACCGAACAACCCATATTACAGCCGAAAGCAAAAGCAATGAAAATCAGCGTGATTTCATAGCTGTTACCGACTGCCGCAAGGGCATTTTCGCCTACGAATTTACCTGCTACGAAGCTGTCTGCTATATTATAAAGCTGTTGGAAAATTATGCTTCCGAAAAGCGGCAAACAGAATTTCCACAAAACCGATTGCGGTTTTCCGACTGTCAAATCCTTATTCATTTTCTCTTCCTTCCATTTCCTTCAAGCATTTTATTATTGTATTTACACATATATCCATACCGAGTGCGCTGCTTGAGAGCATAATATTATAGCTTTCGGGCATACCCCATTGAGTGTCCGAATAAAAATCAAAAAACTGTTTTCTCATTCTGTCCATGTGCTTTATTCTGTGAGCCGCCGCCCTTTCGTCAAGGCGGTTTCTGTTCATTACACGGCGTACTCTGTCCTCATGGTCGGCATAGATGAACACCGACAGCACCTCGTCCTTAGGAAGTATCGCCGAGGCACAGCGACCGATTATAACACAATCGCCTTTTTTGCCGATTTCCTCGATAACTCTTTTTTCAGCGTCATAGGCAAGCTGACTTTCGGAATAAAACGCATTCCCTATCCCTGCCATATCCGCATACGGATTACCGCTTAAAAACTGAATACTGTTAATAGGCGACTCTTCGGTTTTTGAGATGAATTCCTCGCTCATTCCCGATTCAAACGCCGCTTTTTTAATAAGCAGCTTATCATAGCATGGAATTTGAAGAGTGCGTGCAAGCTTTTCTCCTATTTCACGGCCGCCGCTTCCGTACTGTCTACCGATACAAATAATCTTGCTCATATTCGTCGCTTCCTATTTGAATTTTTACGGTTGCTTTTCTTGAACGCATATATTATAATTTGATTTAAGATATATGTAAAATGCAAATTTTAAGTTTTGATATATCATTTTTATATGGAGAAAAGCTATGAACATCAGCTACGATTATTACAAAATTTTCTATTTCGTTGCAAAATACGGCAGCTTCACGGCTGCGGCAAATGTGCTGTTCGGCAATCAGCCTAACATAACAAGGGCTATAAAAAAGCTTGAAAATGAGCTCGGATGCACGTTGTTTATCCGCCACAGGCATGGTGTTACTCTCACACCCGAGGGCGAAAAGCTATATGCGAGAATTGCAACGGCTGTCGAGAGTATAAAGCTCGGCGAGGAAGAAATCGAGCAGGATAAAAGCCTGCAATCGGGCAAGGTTACGGTTGCCGTAAGCGAAATTGCGCTTCACTGTTCACTTTTGCCTGCACTCAAAAAGTTCAGAAACAATTACTCGGGCGTTAAGCTCAAAATTTCAAGCCTTACAACTCCGCTGGCTATTGAAATGCTCAAAAACGGCCTTGCCGATTTTGCGCTTGTAACAGAGCCGTTTGATTTACCGTCGGAATTACATTCCGTAAAGCTAAGAAGCGTAAAAGAAGTGCTTGTATGCAGTTCAAAACTGTCTTTGGAAACGGGAACAACGCTTACAGCCCGTCAACTGCTCCAATATTATATTATCGGACTTGGCGAAAGAACAGGCTCTAACAAATTCTTTACAGATTATTTCAACTCGTCGGGATTAACTTTTGAGCCTGAAATCGAAGCGAGCTCTGCCGACCAAATTTTGCCTATGGTAAGGTCAGATCTCGGAATAGGCTTTGTTCCGCAGGAGTTTTTAGAAAAAGAAGATTTGTCCAATTTCACAATTCTCAATGTAACTCCTCCTATTCCCGAAAGAAACATCTGCCTTATTAAAAGAAAAGGTGTTCATTCGTCACTTGCGGCATCGGAGCTTGAAAGAATAATCTTTTGCGGGTAAAGATTTTTTCAAAATTAAAATAAAACCCTTGAAAATTGGCGAAAATGAAAGTATAATTATATATAGTATATTGAGGATTTATGCGCTTAAATTTACACATAACTCATTTTCAGTGAAATATATGATACTTAATTGTTTTGAGGAGGAAAGAAATTGAACGGAGATTTACATTGTCACACTAAACTTTCAGACGGCTCTCTCGGTATCGAAGACTTAATTATTTTAGCTAAAAAAAGAAGTATTACCACCATTGCGATAACAGACCATGACTGCCTTGCGGGAACAGTCAGAGGTAAAATAATCGGTGAGAGATACGGTATTCAGGTTATCCCCGGCGTTGAATTGTCGGCAACCGATACAAAGACAGGCAAAAAAGTTCACATTCTTTGCTATCTCAGCGATATGCCTGCAAGACTTGAGGGCCTTTGCCACAAAAATTCTCTTGCAAGGAAAAAAGCGGCTCATATTATGATGCTTCACACCGCTAAAAGATACCCCGTAACCACAGAATTTATCGTTAAATGCGCTACGGGCTCAACCAATATTTATAAGTCGCACATTATGCAGGCTCTTATGGAATCGGGCTATACAACTTCGATTTACGGCGAGCTTTACAACGAGCTTTTCAGCAAGGACTCGCCTAACAACATTCTTGTTGACCCGAAATACCCCGACATTGAAGAGGTTATCGGTGCGGTACACGACGCAGGCGGTGTAGCTGTTCTTGCTCATCCGTTTATGTTTGACAACCTCGACTCATTGCCGAGGCTTATCGAATGCGGTCTTGACGGAATTGAGGTATGGCATCCGTCGGCTGACGAGGCGCAGCAGGATGAGCTTAAAAAACTTGCAACAAAACATAAATTACTTATGACAGGCGGCACGGATTTCCACGGTCTTTATAACGATAAGGTTATTTCAATCGGAGATTACGGTACTCCCGACGACGCCCTTTCAAAGCTTATGGGTTATAAGGCAAAGCAAAAGCGTCTGCTTAAAAAGGCGCAGAAGCTCGCCGAGGAAAAGGCTGCCGAAAACGCATAACCCACACGGAGGTCTATTATGGACGACGATATCAAAATCTTTAACGCCAAACCGAAAAATGACACGCTTGACAGTATCGCTCTGATCGAAGAGATGAATACTCAGCGTATGAACGGCAACACCGAAAAAGCTAAACAGCTTGGTAAGTATCTTGCCGAGCGTTTCCTTGACAGCGCAGAGCTTAAACGCTCACTTGAGGAGGAAATCGGAACGCTTGATTATCCACCGAAGGTTATTTTGCAGATAAAGATTTTGGTGTTCTTTACGGCTGAATATTGCATCAACAGGCTTTTACCCAACACCCTGCTCAAAAGCACGGCAACAAACACGATTTATGACCGTGTTATGAAGAATGCAGGCGAGTTTTACAAGGAATTTTCCGACGGCGTGGAATACAGCTTTTATTATCTTGCGGTTAAGAAGGACGATATTTTGAAGGCTGTCGGCAAGACCTTTGCTATGATTTGCCGAAAGGAAGACGACGAAGTCTATAAAAAGCTCGGAAGCGATATTTTCAGAGTTGTTTCAAAGGAAGTTCAGTCAATTATTGAAGGCTATAATTTCATAAATGAATAAGTAACAAATTACCCCTCTTGAAATTCAAGAGGGGTTTTTACTATGCTTTGTTTTATTATTCTATTACAATGCCTTCCGCTTTTCTCTTTTCGGCAAGCTCTTCGAGTATACGCTTTTTGTTGTCGCCCGAAATCTTATAGAAGAACATCGGAATTGCGCACAACAAGAGGCTGATGCCGGGAACTATCGAAACGAGCGAGAACATTGCAAAGCGGTGTCCTGCCGCAAGGTCGGTAGCCGCAACTATCGCAGTCGAGCTGTACATCTTTTCAGGCTCAAGACCTATGAACATATACATAAGAACAATACCCGAGGTAGCAAGTGCGTTGCCGAGCTTATTTACAAAGCCCTGACAAGCCGAGCCGACACCGTTATCTCTAAAGCCTGTTTTAAGCTCCATATAGTCAAGGCAGTCGCCTATCATAGCATAGGAAATAACATTAAGAACGCCGAGCGGTACGCAGGAAATAAGCACGAACGGAATACAGATATAAAGATTCATTGTAAACCAGCCGATAAGCGTCGTAAATATACTTGCAACAAAGCCAAGCAAGCAGGTTACAATTACAATCTTTTTATAGTCGTACTTTTTCATAAGCACGGGCATAAAGAGCATTGCGCCGAACATACCGACAATTGCACAAACTTGGAATATAGTTTTAACCGAGGAAACGCTTGCCTCAATCGCCGCAACACGTTCTGCATCGGAAAGTCCGTTTAAATCGGGACCGATATAAAAAGCGTATCTTGCCACGTGAACTGCCGCCGCCTGCACCATATATCTGCCCGAGGAAAGTATGCCCATTGCGATAACGAGCATAAGCGGTTTACACTTGAATATTCTTGAAAGCTGACTCGGTTCTCCCGGTTGAGGCTTTCTGTCGGGAATGACAACTCTCTCTTTAACTCTGAAATACGAGCTTGCGTAAAGTATAATTCCGATAACAACCGTAACGATTGCCATAATAAGATATTTTTTCTTGTTATAATCGAGTCCGTCGGAAGTGCCGAGGATTTTCGGAAGCGTAAGACCGATAACAAGGAAAAGCACCTCGGGAACGGCAGAGCCGACGCCGTTGAAGGTTCTGCCGATAGAGATTACTTTACCTCTCTCGTCTGCATCGGGTGTCAAAACATTAGGCAGACTCCAAAACGGAACGTCAGCCATTGTATAAATCATACCCCAAACAACATAGACAACCGCAGAGTATATCATAAGTTCTCTTTTTTCAAGGTTGGGGCTTAAATACATTAATACCGTAAGCACGCCAATCGGAATTGCGGCATAAATTATATACGGACGCATTTTTCCGTGCTTTGTGGTTCTGCGGTCAACAATCATACCCATGAGCGGATCATTGATTGCGTCCCAAATTCTTGCAAGAAGCATAAGCAACAGCACGAACATGGGTGTAAGCTGCAAAACGTTCAGATAATAGTCACTTATGTAGCTTGACATCATGGCGTATATCATTCCCTGTCCCATAGCGGCAAGGCAGAATGAATACATTTCTTTTTTTGGAAGATAAGTTTTCGATGACATGGTGCGCTCCTTTTGAAAATTTTAATATAGTCCTATTATACTATAAATTACACCGCCTTGCAGTAGAAATAACAGAGCGATATTTGGTCAAAATAACTAAAGAAGCGATTAAAAAAGCCGATAGATTAACTATTGGCTTTAAT
The DNA here is from genome assembly GCA_004556705.1 of Ruminococcus sp. Taxonomy (GTDB): domain Bacteria; phylum Bacillota; class Clostridia; order Oscillospirales; family Acutalibacteraceae; genus Fimenecus. Next base: position 87,780 of record SFGA01000001.1, read on the forward strand.
TGTGTCTATTAAATTGTTTTGCGAAATTTTATATAAAAGCAAATTCATACACGAAATATTGCGGTTGCTATCAAATTGAATTTAATATTGAACCGTAGGGACAGCCCTTGCGGCTGTCCAACACAGGCTCCCTCTGACGAGGGAGCTGTCATTTTTCTTTTGAAAAATGACTGAGGGAGAGATAACGAAAGTTTGATATATATTGCTTTCTCTCCTTCCGTCACTCCTGCGGCGTGCCACCTATTGCCCTCTTGCGGTATCCCGATTTTGTTTATGCGGCTTGGAGTGCCGCACAAAATCGACCGCTGCGCCAACAGATGCTCCAGCATTTTCATTTGATAAAAGCCGTAACCCGTCATATATCAACAATAATCAAACGGCGGCAGCAAGCCACCGCCCTACACTGTGGGATATAATTTTCACATTCACATACAACCGCATTTCAGCCTCCCTTGTGTAAAGGGAGGTGCCGAACGAACGTGAGGCGGAGGGATTGTGAGGTTGATTTTATCTGATTTTGTAAAAATCCCTCAGTCATTTTTTGTTCCAAAAAACGACAGCTCCCTTTACAAGGGCGCCTTTGACGGACAGGGGCGAGCCCTGTCCCTACGGTATGATATATAATGATTTACGGCTAATATGACATTGAAAAATTTCGTACAACCGTAGGGGCGACCTGCGGTCGCCCGTCAATTCATAGCAAATAAAAAACGGGCGAACACAGTTCGCCCCCTACGGATTGTAGGTATATTCCACTCCGTGCGAAACACCCACTTCTTTTCACTTTTCACTTTTCACTCTTCACTTTTCTCTGCCCGACAGGGCTTTTGTCCCTTTGTTACGCAAAAAGATAGACGAAGAGTTCAACTCTCTGTTAAGTCTGTTCTAATATTAAACTTTGTTGTGAAAATCAAATAGGATATGAAAAAAGAGCATCCTTACGGATACTCTTTTCTTCTGGTGACCCGGACGAGATTTGAACTCGTGTTACCGCCGTGAAAGGGCGGTGTCTTGACCGCTTGACCACCGGGCCGCCTTATGGTAGCGGCAGTGGGACTTGAACCTACGACCTTTCGGGTATGAACCGAACGCTCTAGCCAACTAAGCTATGCCGCCATATTTATGCCGTCATTGATTACGGCTTTGATATTATAATATATTGCTTATTGGTTGTCAATAGTTTTTCGCTTAAAAATTAAATTATAAAAAAATTTTTCGATTTTTGTGAAAATGTAACCGTTTTTGGTTTACATTACCCCCGAGTTATAACTACTTATGAAAGGACTTTTTTCACAAATGAAAGGAGAAATATATGACAACTAAACTGACTAAAAAAGAAAAGGAGTTTTGCGCTTTGTATGTGAAACTCCGAAATGCAAGGGAAGCTGCGGCGCTTGCAGGTTACAAGGTAATGCCGCAGATAAACGGAATAAGATTGCTTTCAAGAGAGGCTGTTGCAAAAGAGATTGCCCGACTTTCGCGCCTTGAAAGTGCCGTAAATGAGGCGGCGGCAGGCTTTCGCAGGCTTGCTTTCGGCTCTGTGAGCGACGCTGTGAGGCTTCTTGACGGCGAGCGTGAGAATTTAGAGGAGATGGATTTGTTTTCGGTATCCGATATTAAAATCCCAAAGGGCGGCGGCATGGAAATTAAATTTTATGATCGACAAAAGGCTCTTGAGTGCTTGGCTCAGCTTGAAACTTCGGAGAGCACAGGCTCGGCAGTTCCTTTCTATAAGGCACTCGAAAAATCCGTCGACTTCCTGTCGGGAACACCCGAATATTCTTCTTACGGCGGTGATGACAGCGATGAAGCTTAATTCATTCAGCGAATTTTCGCCAAAGCAGTTGACTCTCCTGACGTGGTGGTGCAAAAACAGTCCTTTCTCATCCTGCGACGCCATTATTTGCGACGGAGCAGTAAGAAGCGGAAAAACAGTGTGTATGTGTATATCTTTCGTATCTTGGGCATTTTACGGGTTCTCGGACTGCTCGTTTGCCTTTTGCGGAAAGACCGTCACATCACTTCGCCGTAATGTCATTACTCCGCTTTTGCCTCTGCTTCGTGATTTGGGGTTTAAGTGCGAGGAAAAGGTGTCTAAAAATCTGATTGAAATTTCCTTTGGAAGCATAACAAACAGGTTTTATCTTTTCGGCGGTAAGGACGAGTCCTCGGCGGCTCTCATTCAAGGTATGACCTTAGCCGGAGTAATGCTCGATGAGGTGGCACTAATGCCTCGTTCATTTTGTGAGCAGGCGATTGCACGTTGCTCGGTTGACGGCTCAAAGCTTTGGTTTAACTGCAACCCCGAAAACCCGTCCCATTGGTTTTATAAGGAATGGATAAAGAAATGTGACAAAAAGAACTGTTTTTATCTGCACTTCGTTATGGAGGACAATCCGTCTCTTTCCGAAGAAATGCTTACAAGGTATAAAGCCTTGTACAGCGGTGCTTTCTATGAAAGATTTGTACTCGGAAAATGGGTTGCCGCCGACGGACTTGTGTATCCGTTTTTTAACGAAAAGTACATATACGAAGTGCCGGATAGCTTTGATAGGTTCTGCGTCTCGTGTGACTACGGAACAGTCAATCCGACTTCAATGGGGTTATGGGGTGAGCACGGCGGAAGCTGGTACAGGATAGACGAATTCTACCACGATTCAAGGCAAAAAGGCTTTCAAATGACCGATGAGGAGTATTACCGTTCACTCGTCTCGCTTGTCGGTAAGAGAAAATTGGAATTTGTTGTTGTAGATCCGTCTGCGGCTTCGTTTATTGAATGTATCAAGCGACACGGTAAATTTACCGTAAAAAAGGCGGAAAATGATGTGCTCGCAGGTATTCACAAGACCTCCGATGCGCTGAAAACAGGAAAAATCAGAATTTGCAAGACTTGTCCCGATATTATAAGAGAATTTTCGCTTTATCGTTGGGATGAGGGTGCAAAGTATGATGCTCCGAGAAAAGAAAACGATCACGCAATGGATGATATGAGATATTTTACGGCTGCCGTTACAAAGGAAGGTTCAAACGATTTCTTTGCGGTCAGCCTTGCAAGGGAAAGGAGGTTTTAATTTGGCAATATTCAAACAGAAAAAGAAAGCGGCACAAGGCTCTGTGCCTGTGCTTGCAGGAGGTACAAGCAGAAACTCAAACCGATTTTCGCTTTTGGACAGCTATTCGGCGTTTGACCCGATAAGCAATGCGCTTTTTCACAGCCTGCGTGAATCGGTGCCGATTATCGACGCCGCAATTTATAAGATTTTGAGGCTTATCGGTGGCTTCAAGGTGCAGACAACCGACGAACGCTTTGACAGGATTGTAGCGGATTTTATAAAGAATGTGCCTGTTGATTCAGGGCAATGCTCGTTGCAGAGTTTTATTGACGTTTACTTCGACAGGCTTCTGACTTACGGCACTTCGGTTGCGGAAATGGTCATTGATGACGAAGGCAGGGTCGTCTATCTCTACAATGCGCCGCAGGACAGCGTAGTGCTAAAGCGCAACAAAACAGATTTCAGAAAGATTGACGTTTGTTACAGCGAGGATTTAGGCTCACAGCCGTTAGAGTTTCAAGACAGGGTTGTTTTTTCAACTCTTAATGCCGAAGCAGGCTCGCTTACGGGCACGTCGATATTGAGAGGCTTGCCGTTTGTAAGCTCGGTGCTTTTGAAAATCTACAATGCGATAGGCGAAAATTGGGACAGGGTAGGCAATGTAAGATTTGCCGTTACCTACAAGCCAAAGGACGACGCAATGTCTGGCGCTTACGCAAAGGACAGAGCAATGCAGATTGCCGAGGAATGGGGCTCTGCCATGAAAAGCTCGGAGGTGCGTGACTTTATCGCAGTAGGTGATGTAGATGTCAAGGTAATCGGTGCGGATAATCAGGTGCTCGACAGCGAGGTGCCTGTACGGCAGCTGCTTGAACAGATAATCGCTAAAATGGGAATACCGCCGTTTATGCTCGGTCTTTCTTGGTCAACAACGGAGAGAATGGCAGATCAGCAGGCGGACACGCTGACAACGGAGCTTGAGCATTATCGCCGTATTTTAACGCCGGTTATCGAAAAAATCTGCAAGGCTCATTTGAGGGCTTACGGATATACCAATGATATTGAGGTCATTTGGGACGATATTACGCTTATGGATACGTTGGAGAACGCTAACGCAAGGTATCTCAACGCACAGGCAGATGAAATATACAGTCGTCTTATAGACGGGAAAGGAGGTACGGATGAATAAGAATTACGATTCGGCTTTTGAAAAGGAATTACCTGAAATAACCGAGGAGGACTTGGCTCTTATCAACAGCTTTTCACAGAAAAAGCTCACTAAAGATGATGTGTTTGTCTTTTCCGTGATACTCTGCGACAACGAGATTGACAGAGATTTTGAACGCTTTACGGTTGAATCGATTGAAAAACTTGCAGAGCTGTTTGTCGGAAAAACTGCGATTAAAAATCACAGTATGAACAGCGAGGATCAGTCGGCAAGAACCTTCAAAACAGAGGTTATAAGAGATGAAGCAAAGCTCAATTCTCTCGGCGAGCAGTACGTTTACTTGAAGGCTTATTGCTACATTCCTAAAATCAAAAAGTATGAGACGCTTATTGAGGAAATACAGACGGGAATTAAAAAAGAAGTGAGTATCGGCTGCTCGGTTGAAAAAAGCGTGTGCTCGGTTTGCTCTAAGGACGTAAGACTCGGAGTGTGTACTCACAAAAAGGGCAGAAAATACAACGGACAGCTCTGTTATTATGAACTTGTTTCACCCACAGATGCGTATGAATGGTCGTTCGTGGCAGTACCTGCACAGAGAAATGCGGGTGTTACGAAAAAATTTGATTTAGGAGAGAAAAGACAAATGAATGATGTGCTTAAAGCTATCAATTCGGCACAGGGAGAAATCACCGTTTCAGCCGAAGAAGCACGTGAAATAGCAAGCTATATCAACGGTTTGACGGAAAAGGCAAAGGATGCGGAAATATATAGGGAAAGTCTTGAGAACGATACTGTAAAGTGTTTTGCCTTTACAGTAGAAACGCTCTCAAATGACATTGCAAAAAGCATTTGCGAAGCAATTTCAACCGAGGATTTGAGAAAGCTCAATGCAGCACTCAAGGAAAAAAAGAAGTGCTTTGTTGTGCCTCAGCTTGCAAAGGAAAAATCGGAGAAAAATCCGAATGAAAACTCACAGTTCAGATTTTAATTAAAAGAAAGGAAGTATATTTATGGCAATTTATGAAAACATTAAACTTGATAAGGGACTTTATTCAACAGGTAAGGGTTTTACAGCAGAGCTTGAAAGCGTTGACCCCTCCGAGAATTACAAGGGTACTTCTCTTGACGGTCTTGACGCATTTGAAAGACAGCTTAAGCGTTTTGACATCAAGGTAAGCGGCGCAGGCAGCGACACAATCGAAAAGTTCTTCAAAACCACCGATTCTGCGGCGCTTTTCCCCGAATACGTGGCAAGAGCCGTTAAAAAGGGTAAGGAGGAGGCTGATATTCTTCCGCTTATCGTTGCCGCAAAGACACAGATTAACGGTATGGATTACAGAACTATCGCTTCTGTTCCGACAAAGGCTGAAAAGGAGCTCAAGAACGTTGCGGAGGGTGCTGCCATTCCCGAAACAACCGTGAATGTGCAGTCAAATCTCGTAAAGCTCAAAAAGAGAGGCAGAATGCTCGTCGCTTCCTATGAGGCTCTGCGCTTCCAAAGACTTGATTTGTTTACGGTTATGCTCAAACAGATAGGCGCATATATCGCTACAACTCAGCTCAATGACGCAGTTACCGTAATCACAGACGGCGACGGTAACAGCAACCCGGCAAAAGCAACGACTGTCGCAAAGGCAGGCGAGATTACATATCAGGACCTTGTTAATTTCTGGAACGGCTTTGACCCGTACTCACTTAACACAATGATTGTTTCTCCCGACGCAGCGGCTAAAATCCTTGTTCTCCCCGAGATGAAGGACGCTGTTGCAGGTCTTAATTTCCACGGCACGGGCAAGGTTGTTACACCGCTCGGCGCAAAGCTCCTTAAAAGTTCTGCCGTAGCATCGGGCAAGATTATCGGTCTTGATAAGAACTATGCGCTTGAAATGGTACAGGCAGGCGGTATTACAACCGAGTACGATAAACTCATCGACCGTCAGCTTGAACGTGCGGCAATCACCGAGATTTCAGGCTTTGCAAAAATCTTTACAGATGCGTCAAAGGTTTTGACCGTCTAAGCGGAGGTATAAAATGATTGATGTTGTCAAGGTCGCAAAGGCAGTAAGAAAAATTATGAATCTTTCAGAGGACGATACATTTGATATTATGCCGACTGTTTCGGTGGCTTGCGCCCAGCTTACCGACAGACTTAAAAAGGCAGAAAACTCAAAAGATCCGAGAGTTATCAATGCGGCGGTGTACTTGAGTTATTACAGGCTTCTTTTACGCAATGCGGCGCAGGACGACACACCTACTTCCTTTAAGGCGGGAGATGTTACGATTTCTCAAAGTCCTGCTCTCGCACTTGAAAAGGCTTCTGTATTGCGTGATGAGTCGATTATCGCCGCCGCACCGTTGCTCGAGGATATGGATTTTGTGTTTAGGCAGGTGTGAGTATGAGAAAATCGGACAAGTTGGAGAGCATGCTTAAAATGTACGGCAGATCCGTGTATATCACAAGCGAAAAGCTCAATTCGGAAATATTCAACGCTCTCGTGCAGCCGTTGAGATACAAAAACAAGATGTATGTTGCAGGCACAAATACCGAAATAGGTCTTGCCGAGGAAAACTATTATCTTTACATAGGACCCGGCAACAAGGATTTACGAAAAATGGGCGCTTCCGTGACGCTTCATACGGCGGACGGTAAAAGCTATGAGGTGCAAAAGAGTGAGAAGATATACAACGGCGAAAATGTTTGGTATATATGGGCTGTAATCAAGGAAAAGGTGGGCGCTGAAATTTGAATGCAAATAATATAATCGATGAGGTCAAGGCGGCGGCAGCTGCGACGAGCGAGGTCAGTCATTTTCCCGTAAATGTTGTTGAGGCACATACGCTCAGAGGCAATATCCCAAAATTTGACGTAACACCGTGTATATGTATCGGAATTAAGTCGTTTGTCTACGGAGAATTATTGACGGCTGCCGCAGCAAGCGGAGAGGCTGTCATTCCCGGAACACGTCAGCATACAGGCTGCGTGAGCATAGGAATTTTTTTCAAAAAGACGTCGCAGCCGAAGGATATGTACAACCTGTTTAATATCCTTTGCTCGAAATTGCTGAGTGCGGATAATCAAAACCGAATTGTAAAAATTGAGCACGGCGGCGTCGAGTATGACAGAATATATGACGCCCTTGTTCTGAGAGGCAGCGTAACCGAAACCACGACAGAGTAATATTAACAAAAATCTCCTGTGTTGTTGAGCACGGGAGATTTTTTTGTCGAAGAACGTGCTTTTTGGCAGATTTGCACAAAAACCACTCACAAAGTTCGTCCATTTATTGAATAAATTGGTCAAACTTTACTTGAAATTTTTTTTGGATTTTGATAAAATAATTAAAATAATGAATATAGAGGTAGTGTTTATGTCAAAAACCTATGTTAAAAAAGAAGAAAAAGAGCGTGAAGTTCCGCTTTACCTTTTCCATGAGGGAAGCAACTCTCACGCTTATGAATATTTCGGCGCACACAGGAAAACGAAAAATTCTGTTGTTTTTAGGGTGTGGGCACCCGATGCCGAGGCTGTCAGCTTAGTAGGCGATTTTAACAATTGGGACGTAAAGGCAACGCCTATGACTGCGCTTCCGAAATCGGGCGGCGTTTGGGAATGTGTTGTTGACGGCATAAAGCAGTTTGACTCGTACAAATTTGCCATAACCGCAAGGTCGGGAAAGGTTGTCCTTAAATGCGACCCGTATGCTTTTCATTCCGAGACAAGACCCGGTACTGCCTCGAAATTCTATGAAATCGAGGGCTGCCATGAGTGGAAGGACAATAAGTGGATTGAAAAACGCAATTCCTCAAACATTTATTCCTCTCCGATAAACATATACGAGGTACACGCAGGCTCTTGGAAGCAGCACGAGGACGGCAATTTCTATTCGTACAGGGATTTGGCGAACGAGCTTATCCCGTACGTTAAAAAGATGGGATATACCCACATTGAGTTTATGCCGCTTACGGAATATCCGTATGACGGAAGCTGGGGCTATCAGGTAACGGGCTATTTTTCCGCAACCTCACGCTACGGCACGCCCGAGGATTTGATGTATCTTGTTGACAAATGTCATGAAGCGGGTATAGGCGTTATTCTTGACTGGGTACCGGCACATTTTCCAAAGGACGAGCACGGACTTTATGAATTTGACGGCTCTCCGCTTTATGAATACTCAGACCCGAGAAAGGGCGAGCATTACGGCTGGGGAACAAGAGTGTTTGACTTCGGCAGAAATGAAGTTCGCTCATTCCTTATGTCGAGCGCAACATTTTGGCTCAAGGAATTTCATCTTGACGGCATAAGAATTGACGCAGTTGCTTCAATGCTCTACCTTGACTATGACCGCAAGGACGGCGAATGGGTTGCAAATAAAAACGGCGGACGTGAAAATCTTGAAGCGGTTGAATTCTTGCAGACGCTCAACGAGCATATTTTTGCGGAATTTCCGTACGTTATGATGATAGCCGAGGAAAGCACCTCCTGGCCGATGGTTTCGAAACCTGTTTATATGGGCGGACTCGGCTTTAACTTCAAATGGAATATGGGCTGGATGAACGACATTTTGCGTTACTTCAGTCTTGACGGCATACACCGAAAGTACAATCACGATTGCATTACTTTTTCAATGTTCTATGCTTTTTCGGAGAATTTCGTTCTTCCGATTTCGCACGACGAGGTTGTTCACGGTAAATGCTCCCTTATAAACAAAATGCCCGGCAGCTATGATGAAAAATTTGCAGGGGTCAGGGCGTTTGTAGGATATATGATGGCTCATCCGGGTAAAAAGCTTATGTTTATGGGCTCTGAATTCGGTCAGTTTATCGAATGGAATTATGAAAAGGGTCTTGATTGGCTGTTGCTCGGCTTTGATAAGCATTGTCAGCTTCAATCATATTTCAAGGCAGTAAATGAATTTTACAAGAAAAACTCTCCTATGTGGCAGATAGATTATTCTTGGGAAGGCTTTTCGTGGATTTCATCGGACGACAACAACAACTCGGTTATCGCTTTCAGAAGAATAGACGAAAAGGGCAAGGAAATAATCATTGTCTGCAACTTTACGAATGTCGAAAGGCAGGAATACAGAATAGGTATTCCCCACAAGGGCAAATATAAAATCGTATTCAACTCTGACGACGAGTGCTACGGAGGTACGGGCAAGGGCGACAAGGACGTTATTCATACGGAAGGTATCAATATGCACGGCTTCGAGCAAAGTATTTCTCTTGATTTACCGCCTATGACGACAATTTATTTGAAAAAGACAAGATAAAATATATAACTACCGAATATCTTTTCTAAAATCCAAGGAGGAATTTTTATGGCACGCAAAATGGAATGTATTGCGATGCTTCTTGCAGGCGGACAGGGCTCAAGACTCGGCGTACTGACCAAGAATATCGCCAAACCCGCAGTTCCCTACGGCGGTAAGTACAGAATTATCGACTTTCCGCTTTCAAACTGCGTAAACTCAGGTATAACGACTGTCGGCGTGCTCACGCAGTATCAGCCGCTTGAGCTTAACGATTATATAGGCAACGGACAGCCGTGGGACCTTGACCGTGCGCACGGCGGAGTGCACATGCTCTCTCCGTATCAGCAGATTAAGGGTATGGAGTGGTACAAGGGTACCGCAAACGCCATCTATCAGAACATAAACTTTATCGACCGTTATAATCCCGAATATGTCGCTGTGCTTTCGGGAGACCATATATATAAAATGGATTATAACAAGATGCTTGAATACCATAAAAAGAACAATGCGGCGTGTACAATCGCAATGCTTGAGGTTCCGTGGGAGGATGCAAGCCGTTTCGGTCTTATGGTGCTCAATGACGATAATTCAATCGCCGAATTTCAGGAAAAACCGAAAAATCCCACAAGCAATAAGGCGTCTATGGGCGTTTACATATTCACTTGGTCAAAGCTTCGTCAGTATCTTATCGACGATGAGAACAATCCCGAGTCCTCCAACGATTTCGGACATGATGTAATTCCTGCAATGCATAAGGCAGGGGAGAGAATGTTTGCTTATCTCTTTGACGGCTATTGGAAGGACGTCGGAACGATAGACTCGCTTTGGGAGGCTAACCTTGACCTTCTCAATCCTAAGGTTGACCTTGATTTGTCGGACACAAGCTGGAAGATTTACTCAAAAACTCCCGTTGCGCCTCCGCAGTATATCGCACCGTGTGCCGATATTCAAAATTCAATGGTAGCCGAGGGCTCAAAGGTGTTCGGTCACGTTGACTATTCAATTCTCTTTGACAATGTTACAGTCGAAGAGGGCGCAAAGGTTCGTTATTCGATAATTATGCCCGGTGCTACAATTAAAGCAGGTGCAGACGTTGAGTATTCAATCGTTGCCGAAAATTCCGTTATAGGCGAAAAAGCAACTGTCGGCTCACGTCCCGAGGACAGCAAAAACAGAGCCGAGTGGGGCATTGCCGTAGTCGGTGCAAATGTCAATGTTGGCGACGGTGCAAAGGTTAATCCAAAGGAAATGATTGATTCGGACAGAGTAAAGGAGGCTGAGTGATATGACAGGAAAGAATATAGTAGGTATTGTTTTTTCAAATTCGTATGACGAGTGCCTTCCCGAGCTTACGGGCTTGCGCACAATGGGTTCCGTTCCGTTTGCGGGCAGATACCGTTTCATAGATTTTACTCTTTCAAATATGGTTAACGCAGGCATTGAGGATGTCGGCGTTATCACAAAGGCAAATTATCATTCGCTTATGGATCATATCGGAACAGGTAAGCCGTGGGATCTTTCAAGAAAGACAAAGGGGCTTATAATTCTTCCGCCGTATTCGACTGCCGAGCAGGGCGGAAATGACGATAAAATAGCTTCCTTAAAGGGTATTATGGGCTTTATCAACAGGGCGAACGAGGAATATGTTTTGCTCTCGGACTGCAATACGATTTCAAACATTGATATTGAAGCGTTGACAGAGTATCACACAGAGAAAAATTCTGATATTACAGTTGTATATAAGCACGGTCAAATCCCGTCGCTTTCCGATGTTTTGGTGCTTGACCTCGACGAGGACGGCAGGGCAAAGCAGATTGACGTTACTCCCGTTACCAAAAAGACAGGCAATTATTCCCTGAGCGTTATGTTTATGAAGAAGTCCTTGCTTGAAATGTTTATGAATGAGGCTATAAGCAAGAGATATACAGATTTTGAGACCGATTTAATTCAGCGCAATGTCAAGAAGCTCAACATTTACGGCTTTGAGGCAAAGGGCTATTCGGCTACGATTGACTCCTTGAGCACATATTTCAAGGCAATTATGGACTTGCTTGATATAAATAATTGTAATGAGCTTTTCAACAGCGAAAGACCCGTATATACAAAGACGAGAGACGATATGCCGTCAACCTACGGTATCGGCTCAAATGTTAAGAACTCACTTGTCGCAAACGGTTGTATTATCGACGGTGAGGTTGAAAATTCAATAATTTTCAGGGGCGTCAGAATTGAAAAGGGCGCAGTTGTCAGAAATTCAATCGTTATGCAGGAGAGCTTTGTAGCTTCCGGCTCGTCGCTTGATTATGTTATAATGGATAAAATTGCGGTAATCACACCGAACAAGAATTTGTCGGGTGCGGAGAATTATCCGTTCTATATCGGAAAGGGAATTGTAATTTAACAAATTGTTGCAATTAACTTTCAAAGTACGAAAATATGCAGTGGAGGAATTAATATGAAGGTTTTATATGTAGCGAGTGAAGCGTTGCCTTTTATGGCTTCGGGCGGACTTGGCGATGTTGCGGGCAGTCTTCCGCAGGCTTTGAGAAAAAGAATGGTAGGTTGCAGGGTTGTAATGCCTATGTACGACACCATAAAGCAGGAGTTAAAGGACACAATGACCTTTATCACAAGCTTTACCGTTCCCGTTGCGTGGAGAAGGCAGTATTGCGGTGTGTTTGAGGCAAAATATAACGGAGTAATCTATTATCTTATCGACAATCAGTATTACTTCAAGAGAGACGGAATTTACGGCTATTATGATGATGCCGAGAGATTTGCTTTCTTCTCAAGAGCAGTTCTTGAAATGCTTCCGCACATTGATTTCAAGCCCGATATAATTCATTGCAACGATTGGCAGTCGGCACTTGTGCCCGTTTATTACAGCACAATGTACGCACAGGCACCGGGCTATGAAAACATTAAAACCGTATTTACAATTCATAATATTCAGTATCAGGGAACCTACGGCAAGGAGCTTATCCCCGAGGTGCTCGGTATTCCTGCGGAGTACACCTCGGTTGTCGAGTATGACAATGACGTAAACTTTATGAAGGGCGCTATTGAGTCGGCAAATAGAATTACCACCGTAAGCCCGTCATACGCAAATGAAATTCTTGACCCGTGGTACTCGCACGGACTTGACCCGATACTCAACGAGAGAAGCTGGAAATTGTCGGGAATACTCAACGGTATTGATGTTGACCTTTACAATCCCGAAACGGATAAGGATATATTCAAGACCTATTCGACGTCCGATTTTACATCGGGCAAGGCGAAAAACAAAAAAGCGTTGCAGGAGCTTATGGGACTTCCCCAAAAGGCAGATACACCGCTTATCGGAATGGTAACAAGGCTTGTTTCGCATAAGGGACTTGACCTTGTAAAGGCTGTTCTTGAGGAGCTTATCGTTACGACCGACGTACAGGTTGTGGTTCTTGGCTCGGGCGAATGGCAGTACGAGGAATTCTTTAAGGATATAGCTCGCCGTCATCCCGATCAGGTTGCAATCAATCTCGGCTTTAATCCTCCGCTTTCAAAGAAGGTATATGCAGGCTCGGATATGTTCCTTATGCCGTCGCAGTCTGAACCTTGCGGACTTTCGCAGATGATTGCGCTTCGTTACGGCTCTGTTCCGATTGTTCGTGAAACGGGCGGACTTCGAGACAGTATTCAGGACTCGGGCGACGGAGAAGGCAACGGCTTTGTATTCTCAAATTACAACGCACACGATATGCTCCACACTATACACAGAGCGATTGACGGCTATCAGAACAAAAAGGGCTGGAAGATACTTGTTAAGCGTGGTATGGAATGTGATTATTCATGGGGCAAGTCGGCAAATGAGTATATTAAGCTCTACAAGGACCTTTTGAAAGGATAAAAGGACAAACGAATAAGCTATAACAAAACCCACCGTCGTTTTAGGACTACGGTGGGTTAAATATTTCGCTCTTTTTTATCTGTAAGTCCGAGCAGGTAGTCGGTCGATACATTATAATACTCGGAAAGCTTTATAAGTATATCGGTCGGAATATCCCGTTGCCCAAGCTCATAATTGCTGTAAACCTGCTGCGAACAGTTCAAAATTTTTGCCATCTGTGCTTGCGTGCAGTCGCTGTCCTCACGCAAGTTCCGTATGCGTATATACATAGTTAATCACCGATAAAATTTTATCATACTGCAAAATGCGGTATTGACTTTTACCGCAAAATGCGGTAAAGTTAAATAGATACATAGTATCGTAAATGAAAAAATATGATAAAAGGGTGGTGGGAAAATATTTTCAGCTTATTGTACTGTTATCTGCTAAATTAATGATAATATGTATTGATAATATGTATTCTGTGAAGAAACTAATATCGTTGGCAAAATAATCATTTAACAGTATTATAAGAATAAATACATATAATAGTTAAAATATTTTATAAATTTTTAACTATTATGTGTAAAAATATTTATTGTTTAGGAGGATAAAAAATGAAAAAGACAAGAAAAATCATTTCGTTATTATTATCACTCTTGATGATAATAACAAGCGTACCGCTTATGGCGGTAAACTCATTTGCGGCTACAAGCGGTAAAACCGGAGATTGTACATGGACACTTGATAGTGATGGTGTGCTTACAATCAGCGGCAACGGAAAAATGAAGGATTATTATACTCCATGGGGAAAGTCAATTACAGAGGTAATAATCGAAAACGGTGTAACAAGCATAGGTTTTAGTGCTTTTAGGGATTGCACCTCGCTTACAAGCGTAACAATTCCTGATAGTGTAACAAGTATAGGCTATGAAGTTTTTTGGGGTTGCACCTCGCTTACAAGCGTAACAATTCCCGACAGTGTAACAGAAATAGGTTGGTATGCTTTTGAAGATTGTACCTCGCTTACAAGCGTAACAATTCCAGACGGTGTAACAAGTATTGGTGGTTCTACTTTTAGCGGTTGCACCTCGCTTACAAGCATAACAATTCCCGACAGTGTAACGGAAATAGGAGCTAATGCTTTTTTGGGTTGCACATCGCTTGCGAGCATAACAATTCCCAATAGTGTAACATATATAGATAAAGAAGTTTTTTACGGCTGCACCTCACTTGCGGAAATAAATGTTGGTAGTGATAATGCAAACTATAGTTCTGAAAATGGGGTTTTGTTTAATAAAGCAAAAACGGTGTTAATTAAATATCCGGCAGGAAAGACGAATACGGAATATGTTATCCCAAATAGTGTCTATGGTATAAGGGAGGAAGTTTTTGAAAATTGCACCTCGCTTACAAGCATAACAATTCCCGACAGTGTAACAATTATAGCTGTCGGCGCTTTCTACGGTTGCGAATCGCTTACTGAAATAAGTGTCAGCAGTGAAAATGCTGATTACAGCTCGGAAAACGGAGTGTTGTTTAATAAAGATAAAACAAAGATCGTTCGCTATCCGGTAGGAAAGAAGGATTTGTCATATTCTATCCCTGACAGCGTAACAAGTATAGGTGAAGAGGCTTTTAGGTATTGCGCCTTGCTTACAAGTGTTACAATTCCCGACGGCGTAACAAGTATAGGTGAGGGAGCTTTTGGCGATTGCACCTCACTTACAAGCATAACAATCGGAAACGGTGTAACAAGTATAGGCCGAATTGCTTTTAGCGATTGCACCTCGCTTACAAGCGTAACAATTCCTAATAGCGTAACGAGTATAGAGGATTATGCTTTTGGCGGTTGCACCTCGCTTACAAGCATAACAATTCCTGACAGCGTAACAAGTATTGGCTATTATGCTTTTGGCGGTTGCACCTCGCTTACAAACATAATAATTCCTGACGGCACAACGGAAATTAGTTCGATGTCTTTTGAGTATACTGCTTATTACAATAATGAATCAAATTGGGAAAATGGAATATTATATATTGGTAACCATTTGATTAAAGCAAAAGATAATGTTTCCGGAAGCGTTGAAATAAAGCAGGGAACAAAAACGATTGCGAACAGTGCTTTTTATCATTGCTGGCATCTCACAAGTGTAACCATACCTGACAGCGTAACAAGCATTGGTTCTAGTGCTTTCAATTATTGCACCTCGCTTACAAGCGTAACAATTCCTGATGGTGTAACAAATATAGGCGATTATGCTTTTATGCATTGCACCTCACTTACAAGCATAACAATTCCCGACAGCGTAACAAGCATTGGCGGGTCAGCTTTCGAAGGATGTAAATCGCTTACAAACATAATAATTCCTGACGGCACAACGGAAATTGGTTCGGGTTCTTTTGAGGATACTGCTTATTACAATAATACTTCAAATTGGGATAACGGAATATTATATATTGGTAACCATTTGATTAAAGCTAAAAAAGATGTTTTCGACCATGTTAAAATAAAGCAGGGAACAAAAACGATTGCGGACAGTGCTTTCCAAACTTGTTCTTCACTTACAAGCGTAACAATTCCTGACAGCGTAACAAGCATAGGCGGATTTGCTTTTGAATATTGTACATCACTCAAAAGCGTAACAATTCCTGACAGTGTAACAGGTATAAATGAGTCGACTTTTGAAAATTGCAAAGCACTTACAAAAGTAACAATTGGTAACAGTGTAACAAGTATAGGCGGTCATGCTTTTTATGATTGCACCTCGCTTACAAGCATAACAATTCCTGAGAATGTAAAAACAATAAGCGAGTATGCTTTTAATCACTATAAGGACTTCATTATTTACGGTTACGCCGGTTCGGAAGCTGAAAGATATGCAAACAAAAACGGATTTAAGTTCGTTGCGATAGGTGATGCTCCCACAATGACATTCCCCGACGTCAGAAGCGGCGATTGGTACTCCGATGCAGTTAAATATAACTTCGAAAGAGGCTATATAACAGGCTATTCAAACGGCACATTCGGACCTGCAAATAACATTCAAAGACAGGATTTCGTGCTCATTCTTGCAAGAATTGCAGGTGTAGACCTCTCGACATATGAAGGACAGAACGGCGGCTTCTCTGACGTTCAGGCAGGCACTTATTACGCTTCGGCAGTAGCTTGGGCGAAGGACAAGGGCGTTGTAAACGGATATTCATCTGACAATTTTGGCGTAGGCACATACATATCAAGAGAGCAGATTTGCATTATCTTCAGCAGATACCTTAACGGCTCTGCTTCAGGAGATGTTGACTCAATTATCAATGCATATTCTGACGGCGGAAACACAAGTCCGTGGGCAAAGGCAGGAGTTGCTTGGGCGATTGAAAACGGTATAATCGGTAACGCAGGTTATATCAACCCCATAGGCAACGCAGGCAGAGCAGAAGTTGCACAGATAATTTACAATATGGCAAACAACGGTATTCTGTAATTAGCCGTATAAATATCTGAAATAACTTTAATAAAGCACCCCCACCATAGTTTTAAGACTATGGTGGGGGTGCTTTGTGTGTTGTGCTTTTGAGCTTAAATAGCAAGCAGATTTTCGATTGCCTTAATATAAATTTCTACCGCTTCCTCCATTTCGGAAACGAGGATAAACTCGTCTGCGCCGTGAATACGATAGTCCTTTCCGATTTTTTCGGGGCCGAATGCAATAATATTTTTCAATGATTTTGCATAAGTGCCGCCGCCGATTACCATAGGCTTGTTTTCGGTGTCGCCCGTAACGTCAACATATGCTTTATATAAAGCTTTTACCAATGGGGAGTCGCTCGGGAAAAATAACGGCTCGCCGATTTCCTCAACCTCGATATATCCGTTTTCGTCCTCCAAATTACCCTCTAACCGCTTCAAAATATCATCTTTTCTAAAGGTCACGGGAACACGAATATCAACAGTACAGGAAATAACTCCGTTTTCGGTCTTGACAATTCCGTTGCAGAAGGTCAGCTCGCCGAATTTATCCGATATTTTAAGACCTATACCCGAGCCGTCGCAGGCAGTACCGATATGCTTGTTGTAAAATTTGACAAAATCGTCCTCAAAGCCTGCCTTTTCAAGACATTCCATAGTAACGCCCGCCGCATTTACGCCGAGAGTAGGTGTGCTTGCGTGCGCAGGTACGCCCTTTGCGTAAATTGTGAGGAGATTTCCGCTTTCCGTTACCCTGTATTCCTGCAATTTCGTCTCGGAAAGTGCCTTTTCAAGCCTTTCTTTAAGCTGCTGTTCTGTCGGAATTACGGTCGTACAGTTATCGCATACCGCATTTGACACAAAGCCGCCGTTCATAGATATTATTTTGGTGCTTTTTGAGTATGCTGTCATTGTTATATGACCTTTTTCGCCGTGTATGCACGGAAAGCTTGCGTCGGGTGTAAAGCCGCAGGACAATTCCTCCGAAACCTCGTTGTAATGCTCCATACATTTTGAGCCCGTTTCCTCGTTACAGCCCATAATCAGACGAACACGCTTATTGAGTTTTGCACCTGAGTCACGAAGCAGCTTCATAGCATACAAAGCCTCAATAACAGGACCTTTGTCGTCGGTTGTACCACGACCGTATACGCAGTCGCCCTCACTCGTGAGCTTGAACGGGTCATAGCTCCAATCGCCGCCGACGGGGACTATATCCAAATGACCTGCAATACCGACAATTTCCTCGCCCTCGCCCATTTCGGCATAACCGCAGTAGTTGTCAAGGTTAACGGTATTAAAGCCTAAAGATTTTGCAATTTCAAGTCCTGCTTCAAGCGCTTTTGCAGGGCCTTCTCCGAACGGCTTATCCTCGGATGGAGTGCCGAGCGTTGAGTCAATCGCAACCAGCTTTCCGAGATTTTCAAGCATTTCGTCGGAGAGAGCGTGTATCTGTTCCCTTATATCCATAATTTTATCCTCCGATATATCATTTCAAAGTAATTTGCAAAAATCACAGTACCATTATCATACCACAAAGAGATATTTGATACAAATATTCTTTTTGCGTACCGAAAAGGTCAGATCGATTGTTGCATAATATGCTTACGGCTACAAATCAAATTTGAGGTGAGCGTTATGTCAGATGCAAGACCAAAGAAAATGATGAATATGTATATCTTGGATATTCTAAAGCGAAACACTGATTCAAAGCATTCTATGACTCAAAAGGAGATACAAAAGCGGCTCGAAACCGAATATGAAATAACCGAGCCTAAAGAGCTTGTGGAAATGTGTAAGCTTGATTTAGAAAATGCGTTAAAGCTTTATGAGGATTAGAAAATCTCACTGCTATTTGGTCAGAAATGAATAATATATTGCCAATGGATATAAAATTGTCGTGTTTTGTACAAATTGCTAAAAAGTGTACAGTAATTTTTTACAAAAACACAGTCGATTTTTTATTGACATATAAAAATAAATATGATAATCTAATATTGATAACGGGGTCTGCAAAACGCAGACCTTATTTTGCTTTACGGAGGTATTCATAATGAAAAATTTAGGGTATTATAATGGCAAATACGATGAAATCGAGAATATGCAAATCCCGATGCTTGACAGAGTTTGCTGGTTTGGTGACGGCGTTTATGACGCAACCTACGCTCATAATCATATCGTTTTTGATATGGACGCACACCTTACAAGATTTTATAACTCTGCAAAGCTTCTCGGTATGAATATTCCGATTGAGCGTGACGAGCTTGATAAACTGCTCAGAGAGCTTGTCAGAAAGGTTGACGACGGAGATCAGTTCGTTTATATGCAGGTTACACGCGGAAACGGACTTCGTGGTCACATTTACCCCGAAAATATGCAGGGCAATTTGTGGATTACTCTTACTCCCTGTCATGTTGCGGATACATATAAGCCGATTGACGTTATTACGTATGAGGATAAGAGATTCCTTTATTGTAATTGTAAAACACTTAACCTCATTCCGTCCTGCCTTGCAGCTACCGCAGCTGACAGAGCAGGCTGTCAGGAGGCAATTTTCCACAGAGGCGATTTAGTTACCGAGTGCGCACACTCAAACGTATCAATATTTAAGGATGGCAAGGTTATCACGCATCAGCTTGATGATATGGTGCTTCCGGGTACGGCAAGAATAAGGCTTCTCGCATTTGCCAAGAAGCTCGGATACGGTGTTGAGGAAAGAGATTACACACTCGACGAATTGATGTCGGCAGATGAGGTTGTTGTTCATTCGACAGGCTCCTTCTGTATTCCCGTTAAGACGGTTGACGGTAAGAGCGTAGGCGGAAAAGCACCCGAAATGCTGAAAACAATTCAGGACGCTTTAGTTAAAGATTTTGAGGAGCAGTGTAAAGCATAATGAACAGGACAGAGCTTACTAAACTTAATGTCGGCTATAATCTCGATTGGCTTATGAACCTTGACCCGAGAGGTTACGGCGTTTGCAGAATTCTTTATGACGGTGCAATTAAGCATACGGGCAAGCCCTTGTCGCTCAACGGAGCAGAGGGACTTGTGGAGAATATCAAAAAGGGTGAAAAGGTCTTTATTTTAACAGGCTTTATACTTCTTCCGTGGAACGAGGCGGAGACGGACGGAATTATTTCGTCAACCGTTTTTTCACGGTTTATAATAAGAGCTTTCGGCGCAAAGCCTGTTATGATTGTGCCCGAGCAATGCGAAAAGGCTATTAAGGCTATGAGTGAGGTGTTGGGAGTCAACATTACATACGATATTGACAATATCCCCGACAATACCGTTTGCATTGTTCCCTTTACAAAGGATAAGGGCAAGGAGGACGAGCAAACCGCAGAGATACTTTCTCACGGCTTGCCCTGTGCAATTATTTCAAATGAAGCGCCGGGAAGAAACAAAAACGGTTATTATCACAATGCCGTCGGCGTAAATACAACAGATGTTGAGGCAAAATACGACGTTCTTTTCAGGGAATGTCAAAAGAGAGGCGTATATAATCTCTCTATCGGCGACCTCGGCAATGAGCTCGGAATGGGCGCTATTGAGGAGCATATAAGAAAATATATTCCTTATGCCGAGGAGGGCGGCTGTAAGGCAGGAACGGGCTTCGGCATTTTGGCTGATACCGCTGCCGACAACATTATTACCGCAACCGTAAGCGATTGGGGTATGAACGCTCTTATGGCTTGTACGTCATTCCTTTTGGGCGATGTAAGTCTCTTTCATACGGAGGAAGAGGAATCGGCGGTTATGGACGCCGCTGCAAAAGCAGGTATGCTTGATATGTATGGCGAGGCAAGACCGTATATCGACGGTATCGGCAAGAATATTGTTTTGCCTATGCTTTCTCTTATGCGAGGACTTATTGACTATCCTCGCACAGTTGAAGATAAGACTGCTGCGTGGTTTGAAACAACAATAAAAAAAGGGTATTTCAAATGATCTATTCATTTTTGCAAAACGGCGACAGCGCTGTTACTGTACAATTTCAAAATGAAATAAGTAAAGAGGTCAACTCACAGGTAACTGCTCTTTGCGACAGGCTTGAAGCTAAGCGTATCGACGGAGTTATTGAGATTGTCCCGACCTTTGCATCATTAACTGTCTTTTATGATTGCTCGGTAATCAGCTCAAAGAAGCTCAAAAAGAAAATCGAGGCACTCATAAGGGACGGCGAAAGCCATGTAAAGGGCACAGCGAGAGTATGGAACATTCCCGTTTGTTATGATGATGAGTTCGCATTGGATATGGAGACGGTATGCAGCCACACCAAGCTTACAAGGGAAGAGGTTATTGCTCTCCATACATCAAAGCCTTATTTAATTTATATGCTGGGCTTTTTGCCGGGCTTTGCTTATCTCGGCGGTATGGACGAGAGGCTTTTCACTCCGAGATTGAAAACTCCGAGACTTGAAATATTCGAGGGTGCTGTCGGTATCGGCGGAGAGCAAACGGGTATTTATCCCATTGCGTCGCCCGGCGGTTGGCAGCTGATTGGCAAAACTCCCGTTAAGGTATTTGATAAATCAAAGAAGTCGCCCATATTATACAGAGCAGGCGATTATATAAAGTTTTTCAGCATCGATAAGGCGGAATATCTTGAAATTGAAAAGCAGGTCGCAAGCGGCACCTATACTCCTACGGTCAGCGAGGTTGAATTATGATAGAGATTATATCGGCAGGTATGCTGTCAACCATTCAGGATTTAGGCAGATTCGGAGTAATGAAGGATGGCTTTACTCAAGGCGGTGTAATGGACGCCTATTCAACAAGAATTGCAAACAAGCTTTGCGGAAACGACGCAAACGCCCCTGTTATTGAAATGACAATGCTCGGTATAACGGCTAAATTTACCGAGGAGCATATTTTTGCAATTTCGGGCGGACGGTTTGACATTTCCCTGAACAACAAGCCAATCAGAACAAACAAGGCTTACTTGGCAAAGGCAGGGGACGTTTTAAGCATTAAGACTGCGAAGCAGGGCTTGAGATGCTACCTTGCGGTTGCAGGCGGCTTTGATGTTCCGCTGTTTATGGGAAGTGCCTCAACGAACCTCAAAATAAACGTCGGCGGATTTGACGGCAGAAAGCTCAAGGCAGGGGATACCGTTAAAGTCGGTAAAGCTTCTAAGCTTAAAAATATCGAAAAGCGAGAGCTTGCCGAAAACACCTATGACAGAATTGTAACAATCAGAGTCGTGTTGGGGCCTCAGGAGGATATGTTTTCCGAGAACGATTTGGCACTGTTTTCAAATCAGCGATATACCGTTACATCAGACTTTGACAGAATGGGTATCAGGCTTTGGGGCATTGCCTTGCGTGGAAAGGAAAAGCTTGAGATTATTTCCGATGCCATAACCTTCGGCTCAATACAGATTACAAATTCGGGAATGCCGATTATACTTATGGCAGACCACCAAACAACAGGCGGCTACGCTAAAATCGCAACTGTAATAAGCGCAGATTTGCCGAAGCTTGCACAGGTTAAATCGAACGACAAAATCAACTTTGAAATTATTGATGTTGATACTGCCGAAAAGATAGCAAATAAGCAGAAAAAGTATATTGACAGGTTATTTTAGGAGTGGCTATGGACTATTCAAATATGTTACCTCAAGAGGTTAAAAAGCTTATAAGAAAAGGCGAAATAGATTTTCAAACATCGGGTATGTGCAACGGCTACGCACAGGCTAACCTTTGCATTTTGCCAAAGGACTATGCGTTTGACTTTTTGCTGTTTTGTATGCGCAATCCTAAGCCTTGCCCGATTTTAGAGGTCGGCGACGTCGGCTCAAAGCAGTTCAGAACAATGGCGAGCGAGGGCGACGTCTGCAAGGACTTCCCGAAATACAGAATTTGGAGAAACGGCGTTCTTGAAAAAGAGGTTACGGACATAACGGACTATTGGCAGGACGATTTTGTGTATTTCCTTATCGGCTGCTCATTTAGCTTTGAAAGTGAGCTTTTGGAGGCTGATGTTCCCGTAAGGCATATTCAGGAAAACAAAAACGTACCTATGTTTAACACGAATATCGAGCTTCAGTCAGCCGGAAAATTTCACGGAAATATGGTCGTGTCGATGCGCCCCATTCCAAACGATTTGGTTGTTAAAGCTGTCAATGTTACGGCTTCTATGCCGAGAGTTCACGGTGCGCCGATACAAATCGGAAATCCCGAGGCGATAGGCATAAAGGACGTTACAAAGCCCGATTACGGCGACAGCGTAACGATAAACGAGGGGGAAATTCCGGTGTTTTGGGCTTGTGGCGTTACGCCTCAAAATGCGGTAATGCAAACAAAGCCCGAAATTGCCATAACACATTCTCCCGGTCACATGTTTATAACCGATGTGAAAAATGTTAACTTGAAGTATTAGGTGATTATATGTATAAAATCAATTTGAATTGCGATTTAGGCGAGGGTGCTGCGTTTGATAACCGGATTATCCCTTTGATAAACAGCGCAAATATTGCCTGCGGATTTCATGCGGGCGATCATGCTATGATGGAAGCTACGGCAAGGCTTTGCATTGATAACAATGTTGATATAGGCGCTCATACGGGTTATCCAGACAAGGAAAATTTCGGAAGAACAAATCTTGATGTAACACCCGAGCAGGTTTACGACTACACCTTAACTCAATTAAAGGCTTTGGGGGATATAGTCGGAAAGGACAAAATAGTCCACATTAAGCCGCACGGTGCTATGTATAATCAGGCGGCTAAAAGTAAGGAGCTGTCGGACGCAATAGTTGCCGCAATTACCGATTACAATAAAAATCTGATTTTGATGGCACTTTCAGGTTCTCAAATGATAAAATCGGCGAGGGAAAAGGGCTTGAAATATGCAAGCGAGGTCTTTGCCGACAGAGCATACGAGGCTGACGGTTCACTCAGAGCGAGGTCGCTTGAAAACTCAATGATAACAGATGAAGACTTGGCTGTTGAGCGAGTAATTAAAATGGTAAAAACGGGAAAGGTCGTTGCCTATACGGGCGAGGAGATTGACATTGAGGCTCATTCCGTTTGCGTGCACGGCGACAGCGAAAAGGCATTCACATTTGTAAAGAAGCTCAACGAGGCTTTTTCACAAAATGATATAAAAACAGTGGGTTTAATCGAGGCGATAAAATAATGGAGCACCGTACTTATTTGAAAATTGATTTGAACAGGCTTGAGCATAATTTCAACAGCGTGCGTAACAAGCTTCCGAGCAACGTTAAGGTTCTCGGCGTAATCAAGGCTAATGCATACGGTCACGGAGCTGTTGAGATAGGCAGGTTTCTCGATGATAAATGCGACTTTTTCGGAGTTGCGTGTATCGAAGAGGCGATTGAGCTAAAACGCTCGGGAATTAAAACGCCGATACTGATTTTGGGCAGAGTATTTCCGTTCGATGTTGAGGCTGCGGTTAAATATGATATAAGAATACCGATTTTTTCGTATGCCGACGCAGTCGCTCTTTCCGAAGAAGCGGTTAAGCAGAACAAGAGCGTGCCGTTCCATTTTTGCATTGATACGGGAATGAGCAGAATAGGCTTTCAGGTCAATGAAGAAAGTGCCGATATTTGCAAACGCATAACAGAGCTTCCGAATATCTTTGCCGAGGGCTTGTTTTCTCACTTTGCGACTGCCGACGAAGCGGATTTGTCTAAGGCAGTTGAGCAAAGAAATAAATATAAGAGCTTTTGCGATATGCTCGGTGACAGGGGAATTGAAATACCGATTAAACACCTTAACAACAGCGCAGGTATTATGAATTTTGACGAGTATTTTGATATGTGCAGAATGGGCATTATAACATACGGTCTTTATCCGTCGGAGGAGGTTGACAAGAGCCTGCTCGACATTAAGCCGATAATGAGCTGGTACACAAAAATTTCTCATATCAAGGTGCTTGAGCCCGAAAGAGAGATTTCATACGGCGGAACTTACAAAACCGATAAGCCGACTAAGGTTGCGACAATTCCGATAGGCTATGCCGACGCCTTCCCACGCTGCCTGTCAAACAAGGGAAAGGTCATCATAAACGGAAAATACGCAAAAATACTCGGCAGAGTTTGTATGGATCAATTTATGGTGGACGTCAGCGATATTGATTGCAATGTAAATGATGAGGTCGTTATAGTCGGTACTCAAAAGGACGCCCATATTTCAATGGAGGAGCTGTCAAACAGCGCTTATTCCTTTAACTATGAGCTACCCTGCAGAATACCTGCCCGTGTAAACAGGGTGTATGTTTATAACGGCGAAACGGTAAAGGACGTCGGATTTGTATAAACTAAAGGCACTAAAGTCGGCGTGTCCGAAATTTAATAAAGCAGATTTATAATATTACACAGAGACTCAAGGATTTTTATTCTTGGGTCTTTTGTTTTCTGCGGCATTATGATATAATTGTATAAAACATAAGAAGAAAGGGCGTAAATAATATGGATAACAAATGGATATATAAGGTTGCGGGCGGTAATGCTACAGATGTGGCGGTGTCGCTTATAATGGCAGCAATATTTACTGCTGTTGCGGTGGCAACGCACGGAGTAATCTTTATTTTGGCTTTAGCGATAATAATGATAATAATCACTCTTGCGGTTATTTACCGAGTTTTGTTTGTAAAGCTGTTGATAGGCGAGGACTCATTTTGTCATTGCAGAGCACCGTGGGATAAAAAGGAATACAAATATACCGATATTTCAGAGGCTTGGGAAAGCACGGGAAATTCAACAAACGGTGCAGGTGCTTGCTTTTTTAATTACAGAACACCGAACGGCGAAGTAAAGAAATTTTCGTTCAAACCATATCAATATGATGAAATAGTGTTTTTGCTTGAGAAAATAGACAAGGATTATTTCAACGAAACAGAAGATGAAGAAGATGAGTAATGAACAAAGATACATAATTGACGGTAAGTTTTACGGAGTGTTTCCAATGATTTTTGCCTCGGCAGTCAGCATAGTATTTTTAGCTTTGGCTGTTGACCAATTAAGAGGCGGAAACGGTAAGATTTTTGTTGTAGGGCTTATGTTTTTGGCAGGCTTTATTTTGTCGTTGTTTGTTTCAATTCCGCTGATAAACAGGTATTTTTTCTTTAAGGTGTGTGTCAGGGAGAATGATTTCTATATTCGGACAACTCCGTTTAATGAAAAGACATACAGATATTCAGAGGTAAAAAGCGCAAGAACAGAGCTGAAAACATCAATGAGAAGAGGCAGTGTGGTCTATGTTTATTATTTCTATTTCACGGACTGCGATGGAAAAGAACATAAGTTTCAGTTTGACAAAGCTGTACACGAAAAAGAAATAAATGCATTAAAAAATCGAATAAATGAAAAAAATCTCACTCAGTAAAGAGTGAGATTTTTATTGCATATTGAAATTTACAATCTATTTCAGAACAAGCAAAAAATCAACTCTTGTTTATTAGCCAAAATAAATTTTTTTACATTTTCAAAAAAATGCTTTTTAAGTATTGAAAAAACAAATAATCAGGATATATAATAGGAAAAAACTTATGGGAATGAACAAGGATGAAACAAATCTCAATGCTCAACGGCGAGCCTATAAAAAGTATTGTTAAATTCTCGCTGCCTATTATGGCTTCGTCGCTTTTGCAGTACAATTACACATTGGTTGACAACATACTTGTCGGTCGGTATGTCAGCACGGACGCTCTTGCGGCCGTCGGCGGAGTCGGCTCGATAAATTCCTTTATTATCGGTGCGGCACTCGGTCTTACAAGCGGATTTACAATCCCCGTGGCACAGGCATTCGGGGCGAAAAATCAGGAAAAGATCAACCGATATGCAGGAAGCAGTATTACAGTGTCATTTTTGCTCGGACTTTTGCTTGTCGTAATTGCGCACATCATTTCCACACCGCTTTTGAAGCTTATCGGAACGCCCGATGAAATTCTCGGACTTTCCGCCGCTTATGTTAACATCCTTTATTTCGCAATTCCCTTTCAAATGCTTTCGAACAATTTTACCGCAATTTCAAGGGCGGTAGGGGAGAGCAGAAAACCGCTTTTATACTTTATAATAAGTATTTTCGTGAATTTCGTTCTTGATTTACTGTTTATTACGGTATTCCATTGGAGCGTTGAGGGTGCTGCTCTTGCAACGCTTATTTCACACATTACCGCAGCCGTGCTTACGGGAAATTACATTTTAAGACACAACGAAAGTGTACATATTTCAAAAGAAAATCTAAAGCCTGATATAAAAACGGCATTTGCGCAGTTGAAATTGGGAATACCCGTTTCTCTTCAGTTTACCGTAACCTCAATAGGCTCAATGTTTTTGCAAAGTGCGGTAAATTCATTCGGCACAGCTACCATTGCAGGCTTTACCGCAGCAGGCAGGGTTGAAAATCTCGCCAACATACCGTTAAGCGGACTCAGCGTAGGCACACAGACCTTTGTCGGTCAAAATTACGGTGCAGGGAATTACGACAGAATTGTAAAATCGGTCAGAAAAATATTTATACTCAATATACTTCTTTCGCTCATTTTAAGTGGTGCGTTGCTTTCTGTCGGTATGCCGATTGTAAGGCTGTTTATGACAGAGCCTGACGAAGAGATTTTGTTTGCGGCTCACAAGTACCTTATTGCAACGGCGGAGTGCTTCAGCCTTGTTGCGGTGCTGTTTGTTTTAAGAAATACCCTGCAAGGCTTGGGCTTTACATATTCAAATGCGATTGCAGGTGCAGGCGAGCTGATAGGAAGAATAGCGATAGCTCTTATCTTTACTCCGCTTATCGGCTTCAATGCAGTATGCTATGCGGCTCCTGCGGCGTGGTTGCTTGCGGATATACCTCTTGCAATCATATATTTGAAAAAGCAGAAAAAATTCAAGGCGCTTGCTTTGGCGGAGGAAAATAAAAAACGTGCAATTTACCCGACAAAAACGGATTGAATTTATAAGCGTTCAATGACAGTCTTGAATTAAAAATTGATAAAAAATCTCACTCTGTAAAAAAGAGTGAGATTTTTTGTTGCAGGCTCAATTATAGACCTGTTTTTTGACTGCTTCATATTCGCATCTCCGATTTTTAATAATGTATCATATCATTTGCACCGCTTTTCGTGCATTGCAATTTATGCAAAATCACACTTCAGACTTGTGCAAAAAGCGAAAATATGATTTTAACCGAAAGCGATTGACTTAGATTAGTATTTTTGTTACTATTACATTAAATAAGGGACATTTGTTCCTGAACCTTGGAATTCAATTTATTTTGGAGATTGATTATGAAGATAGATAATTCAAATGCTCATATTATTAGTTCAAAGAAAGCTTATATACATGATGATGTTCTTGAAACTTTAATGTTTGAGCGAAATAAAAAGGAAATAAGCTTAAATATGATAGATTATAGCAGTTGTAAGAAATATACAATTGTGTATAAAAATGTAATTGGTTTCTTTATGACATCTTGCGATTTTTGGGGAGAATCCTCTAGAATTTTGGATTTTGAATTAGTTGACAGCAATGATAGCATTATTACATCAAAATTGTTTAAATACAAAAATGATAATGGCTTTGTTGACAGCTCTCTGGAGAATTATAACAATTACATTGAAACTGTAATTACATTCGTTTCCGGCGATAAATTGGAAGTAGCTTGTAAGTGCATTGTTTTAGAGAAATAAAGCATGCAGGATAACACAGAAAACGGGCTCTGTGAAATTAAAGCAATGTAAACTTATTTTTAGATATTAAAATGATAATTTGTATAGAAATTCCTGATTATGACGGGAAAGCACTTGAGGTTACACGGGATAATGATTTCAAATCTGCTTTCCATTTGTTTTGATGTGAGTTTACAGACGGTAGAGGAGGCTATGGCATGAAAGCACGAGTTTCTCACTTGTTTAGAGGTTTTACTATATAATTAGTAGTAGGCACAGTTACAACATTTTTATTAATAATTTTTGGCATAATGTATTACGACTTAGATACAATAACCAACATAAAAGATTTTTTTCGGTTGCTTTATATCACTTATATTGATGGTGATGATTTATTTTTCTTGATATTTCTATTTGCTTTCTCATCATCTTATCCATTTTACTATAAATCAACGATTGAAGTGACTGCAACCGAAGATTGTCTTGTCTGTTCACGAAACGGAAAGATTCTTTATAAACTGTACTATTCCGAAATTAAAGATTATCGTAAATTTACATACGGAAATCTTTCGACAAGAGTTACTGCATTGTTTGTGGCGACAGAAAAATGCAAGCGTCCGTGTTCAATATTGGGTGTTACGGCACATAGGTTCAAAAACAGAAAATGCCAGCTTTACTTTGAATGTGTTAACGAAGTTTCGGAAGAAATGGCAATGTATGTTATTGACAAAATTGAGGAACATATGGAATAGGCAAAGATGTAAACAAGGCACTTTGTGCTAATATGTCACAAAGTGCCTGCCGAATCGCTCTGCTTTGGATACGTTTTTTAGATTTTTTGGAGGAAATATGATAACACAGGTTTCGCAGCGTTTTTCGCCTTGGCTCAAACTGATAAAGGTTATGGTATTTATTTCTTTCCTCGTAATGCTGTCTGTAATCGGCTTGGAGGATTATATAGGATTTTACCGCAACTTTAATATATTTGAGAAAATATTTTACTGGGTTTCCGATACTTTTGCGGTGCATTTTCTTGCTGTCGGAATTCCTGTTTTTGTTTTGATGTATCCTGTTTATTACAAAGCAACAACCGAATTTATCGCAAGAGAAAATGACTTGATTTGTTACAGAAAAGGAATAATGCGATACAAATTGTATTATTCGGAAATAAAAGAATGTTACAAATTCACTTATAAGCTTTTCGGGAAAAAAATTACGGCTTTGTTTATTTCAACCGAAAAAGGAGATAAGCCCTGTTCTTTATTAAACATAACAACTCGCAGGTCGAAAAAGAAAATTAAGCACAGGCTTTATTTTGATTGTGTTGACGAAGCTTCATCTGCTATGGCTGACTATGTTATAGATAAAGTGAACAATTGTGCAAAATAAAAGTGTGCGTATAAGTAATAGCTTTTCTATGACGCACTCAACCAGCTTGTCCGTGCGGATAATCCGTATGAATGCAAAACGCATATCTACACCTATGAAAACGGTAACATTACCGAAGATAAGGTTTATCAGTACACGGTCGGCACAAGTGAGCCCTCAGACCTTAAATACACCGTTAAATATTCGTACAGCGATAAAAACTGGGCTGATGTTTTAACGGGCGTTGAAAGAATCTTTCCGCAGGACAGCGTTAATGCTATATCGATTGAGCAGGAGGAAACACCTGAAATCGTAACCCGACTTTTGGGCGAAAATGCTCAGCGTTATGATATGAAATCACGGCTTTTGCCAAACGGCGGAATTTCGGTTGCGAATAACAGCGGTAATTATTCTAAAGTTGAAAGCGATGAAATCGGAAATATTACAAAATACAACGATTCAATATATACTTGGATCGGTCGTCAGCTTCAAAGCGTAAGTAATGAAGATTATACATCGACTTTTTCGTACAATTCCGACGGTCAGAGAATAGGCAAGAATATTACCCTTGACGGCGGAGAAGTATACGATTATGATTACTACTACAACGGAGATATTCTTGCAGGTTACAAGCTTGTAATTACCGAATCGGACGGTTCGTCAACAACTCATAATGTTGCGTTTATGTATGATGAAAACGGCGAAGCATTCGGCTTTAATTATAACGGCAACGATTATTACTATGTCCGCAATGCTCAAAATGACGTAATATTTATATCAAATTCCGATAATACCGGCGTTGTAATGTATCAGTATGATGCATGGGGCAATATGACCGCTTGCTATGATACTTCCGATGACGGAATGTTGAGCATTATCAACCCCTACACTTACCGTGGCTATTTCTACGAAATTGAAACCAACACATATTTCCTTAAATCAAGATACTATAACCCCGAATTGTGCAGGTTTATCAGTGCGGATGGACTGATAAATGCATATATGCATGTAACGGATTCCATGCAAGAAAATGTTGCAAACACAATGGGAAATTTACTCGGCGGAAATGTGGCAAATTCTTAAATGGTCAATAGATGGTCTTGAGCGAAAAATCGAATAAACGAACAAAATCTCACTCCGTAAAAAAGAGTGAGATTTTTTGTTGCGAATTGAAATTTGAAATTCATTTCTGAAAAAGAAAAAACCTGCGAAAACACCGTGTTTACACAGGTTTTGGAGCTACTGGTCGGACTCGAACCGACGACCTGCGCATTACGAAACAGATGAAAAAACATAAAATATACCCAAAACAACGAAAAACAGCCATTTCTTTTATACATTGAAATGACTGTTTTTTAATTTAGCGCTGTGTTTTTATCCCGCTTTCCGTTCGTAAGTGGTCAATAAATGGTCGTTGAATATGTAGTCGAAAGGCAACAAATGTGCATAATTTTTACACAGAAAAACTTAAAAGCCTAAAAAATAATCCCTGATTACTCAAGGATTATACTTTTTAATTGAATTTCATTTTTAAGTTTACTGAAGCAGCATTTGCACTCTTTCATGTATCCTCATTTCAAGATACTTTAACCTTTGATCGGGAAGATTATACCTCGAATGTTTCTTAAACTTAAATTGTAACAAGCTGCGTAAATGCTCTTTGTGTTCTTTTGTTAACACTTTTTTAGCTTCCAATATAAAATCATCATATACACAAGGCAATAAGGTGTCTGCATATTGAGAGAACGCATCATAACTTTCCAAATCGTCTCTTCCTGCAAAATTATAAAGTGAGTTGCCATGATCAAACAAAGGTGCAGGCGCAACAATCTTGTTTGTTTTGTTATTGACCAAGAACCCAAAATTGCCGTAATGTCTGTCAGTATTACAAATCAAGGCATCAAGCACAATCATGTCATCTAATGCTTTTACATATTCCTTGCCAAGATTTTCATAGAATTCTCTAACGGCTGTCATGCCGCCGGTTTTCACTATTTTTCCGACAGGGACAAAAGAATAATCCTTGCTTGTGAAAAGTTCACAATAAGAACACAGCTCACCTTTCCACTTGCAGATGTTATACGAAACTGAATCTATTTCCATTGCTTGAGCAACTTGATGTGCATAAAACTCCGAATATGGTTCCATTCCCGTGTTTGAAGTACCGGTTGTTCCGCCTTTATACAAATAAATCTTACCTTTTATTCTTCTCCAGCATTTTGGTAACATACCATTTGTTGTAAACTCAGGGCTTGAAGCAAGCGAGGAACGAATACTACTTCCATAACCTGTAAATGCTATGCCGGCTAAAACTCTGCTCAAATGATTGTCATAAAGGTTGAAATTCTCAAACTTACCCTCAAAACCTTCCTCAACAATCCAATAACAGTCGTTTAGGGACAATCCTTTTGAAACCTTGATAATGTTTAAAGGTCTGTTAAGATTGAGTCCGCATTTGCTCAACAAGGTTCTGACATATGCACGGTTTGAAGGAATTGTCCTATGTTTAAGCCATTTAAACAATCCATCTTCATTTAACTCTAAATCCAACGGGAGCAGAGAAGTGTTTTTCGTAACCCATTTGATTTCTACATTAGGTTCACTGCTTTCTTCGTCAGCAGAAAACTTTAAAATTGGCGTATTAAAATGTTTAAGTTCGTAAATCATACTTATCTCTCCCTTCGTTTTATTGTATTTGTAGTTTACCACAAAACACCATATTAATCAAGAAATATAAAAGCTTTCCATGGTGTTATCATATATGATAACATTTGTCATTATAAAGGCAAGATTCTTGAGAAATATTCAAATTAAAGTACATCACACACTTCTTTTTATATTGCTTAATTCTTATGATAGCCTTATAAAGCAATTGCTTTTTTATAATCAGTCATTTTGATTTTTCCTTGATATTTGTTCAGAATTGAAAACGAATATTGATTACATTGCTTCAGAAACATTGTATACTGATATTGATGATGAAATTATACAGAAGTTAAAAAATGCTCAAATGAACATAAAATTATAATTTCCGATATAATTGACGCCTTCTTAAAATCCCGATGACTTGCAAAATAACTTTTACTATCGTATAATCAAAGTAATGATTATACGATTTTTTATTTAAGGGTGGATATTATGCGAATCGCAATATGTGATGATTTAACAGAGTGCAGACTGTCGGTGAAGTGCTATGCGGGAGAATATTTCAAGCTACGTCATATAGAATGCAGTATTGATGAATTTAAAACGGGCGCTGATTTATTAAAGTCCGATGAAATTTACGACATATTATTTCTCGATATAGAGCTTGGAGATACAAACGGCATAGCTGTTGCAAAGCAAATTCAACAAAAGCATAAAAATACGGTTATCCTTGTTGTTACGGCGTATCACCAGTATTTAGATGACGCAATGGACATTCAGGTTACACGATATATTGATAAACCCGCAACACAGAGCCGTATTTTTTCTGCGCTTGATAAAGCAATGTCGATTATAAACGAGAGTGTTATAACATTGCATATAAAAGACAGTAAGGTTGCAAGGCTCAAAATTTCCGATATTATTTATGCCGAAGCAAAGCTTAAAGGTGTTTCTATTTATGCAAAAGAAACGAATTACAATATAAAAGAAACCATGAAGCAACTTCGTTCCATGCTTACCGCCTCCTGTTTTGCCGTTCCCCATAACAGTTATATAGTGAATATGAACTATATAAAAAACTTTCAAAGAAATGAAATTACATTGGCACAGCCGTATTCGGATATAAAAATTTCCGTTGCGACGAGAAAGCAACCTGAATTTAAAAGGCGTTTTTTAGATTTTATAGGCGAGGATATAGACAATGACTAAAATTATAACAGATATATTTATGTATCTTTTTGAATTTTTGCTGTTTTGGTATTATTCCGATTCACTGTTTGACGCTAAAAAAGATACTTCAAAAAGAGTTTCTTTAATGCTTTTAAATACTGCTTTTTTAGGTGTGATATATCAGTTTAATATTACATATTTGAATATTATATTGATGTTTATTGCATACACTCTGCTTCTTCTGTACCTTTACAATGTTTCTTTTAAAACAGCAGTGTTTCACTCGTTTGTATTTTTATTCGTAATGCTTACTTCTGAAATATTGGTAATGGTGTTAGGTTTCGTATTGTATAAAGATTTTAACGCCTTGGAAGTCAGTACAGCTACTTATTTATTTGTGATCGTTACCAGCAAACTGATTTACTTTGGGTTCATGATAATTATACTCAAGCTGTTTGCACAAAAAGAAAATAACGAACCATACAACAAGTATTTTTGGTTGCTGTTTATTATGCCGCTAACGAGCATAATGGTGTTAGTTTGTTTTAGATATATTGCCTATCAGATGCAACTTACGCAAACCATGAGCGTTTTATGGATAATTTCGAGTATTGGTTTACTGTTCGTTAATATATTGGTGTTTATAATCTATGAGTATTCCTTAAAAAACACAAAAGAACTATACGAGCTGAAAACGATTCAGCATCAAGAGGAACAGGATAAAAAATATTTTGAAATTATTGAGCAATCTAATAAAGATATGCGTATTTTTTCGCATGATATTAAAAATCATTTAACGCAGATTAGAAACTTTGAAGATCTAGAAGATGTCCGAAGATATGTTGACTGCATATATCCTGATATTGAGAAGTTCAACCGTACTGGCATAAGCAAAAACAAAGTGTTGGACTTGATAATCAGCAAGTATGCTACGCTTTGTGAAAAGAAAAATATTCAGTTTTCCGTTGATGTAAAAACGGCAAATCTTGCTTATGTATCGGATTCTGATTTATCTACGCTGATGAATAATTTACTTGATAACGCTGTCGAAGCCACCGAACGAGCAGACGAAAGATTTATTCAGGTCTATATCTTTTCAAAGGGCAATATGCACGATGGATTGGTCATTAAAAACAGTTGTTTTGTTCCGCCGGAAACAGAAAACGGTGAATTGAAAACAACCAAAGACAATAAAAAAATACACGGTGTAGGAACAAAGAGCATACGAAAAACACTCAAAAAATATGACGCTGTTTACGGTTGGAAATATGATGAAAATTTAAAAGTATTTGAAACAGATATTGCTTTCCCCCAAAAAATTGATATATGTTGAATATGAAAACGGGTTGACGTTTTTACTTGTCAACTCGTTTTTTCTGCGTTTATCCTCTCTCGTTCTGCATTCGTCGTAAATTATTGACAAAAGCGGTATTTTTAATATATAAAAATTATAATCTATTTTTTTGTCATATTTTGTCTTTTTGAACCATTATATGTATGTGAGAGGCAGAAAGTATATTGTACAGAAAATTCATTTTGTTTCACAGATGCTTTGACTTCAATATTTCACAGGTCTTGTTCGTGATAATATACGTGTGAATTTGAGTAGGTTCTATTGAACTGTTTACGAGAAGCCATTGAATGTACCGTATATCCACGTCTTCATGTAAAGATTGATTGCAAAGGTGTGCTTGAACATATGCTGTGTAATGGCGTGCCAAGTTTAATATGTTCTTTATATTTGATAATGATTTTAATAATCAGTAGATATCCCAAGTCCGCCCCTGATCGGACTTGGTTTTATAATCATTATAATCAGCAAAATTTTATGTTTATATATGTTTTTAAAGCGTTTTTCAAAATCGAAATTCAAATTATAAAGATATAAAAATTGTTTAGTGCAGGCAACAAGTAAAGCTTTAAAAGAAAGGAAATAATTATATGAAAAAAATTTTTTCGCTCGTTTTAAGTATAGCGCTTTTAGGCTCAATTGTATTGTTCGCCATTCCTTCAAGTGCTGCCAATGTTATCTTCTCGGCAGAGGTTAGAGCAACAACAAGTTCCGGACCACGCAATAAAGCCCAATCCGATGGAACAATATTGGCAACGCAACGAGATAGTAGCGATGTAGATATTCAAGGTATTACATATGTATATTTATATTATACAAAAGATGGTAGCGAGTCTTATTATGCGGACTACGATGAAGCAGATAATGTAAATACATCTCTTTATGCGAATATGTCTGTATCAGTTGCAAAATGGTCAACAGATGGTTCGAGTGGATTCCATTCTACCCATAAAACCCAGGGAATTGAAAATAACAGAATTACTGCAACAGACACCAAAAATGTAAGCAAAGCTAATTTCGGTAAGTAAAAAATGTTGCCTGCACAAAACATAAAATATAAGGTGTTATTATGAAAAAGAAAACTAAAATTATTATCCCTTTAGCAATTATCTTGGCAATAACTCTTATTGCTTTTGGCGTATTTTGTTTAGGAAGCACGCTCTTTTCGGACATTTTTGGAGATAATTACAAGGTGAAATCCCAAATATTAGAAGTACAATACAAAATTTCAAAAAATGATTCTGTATTAAAAAATCTTTGCAGTAGTTTGCAGATGGTTATAAGTGAGGAAAATACAAAATATCTTGACAAGTTCATTTATTACAGTGAAATATATTTAGCAAATGGAGGTGATCTTGACAACGGTTTGTATAGTCAATATTTATTAGCACTGTCTCAAACTGATTCCTTTGAAAAATTACAAAAAGAAAGCAGAAATTATTTGAACAAGTGCAAAGAAACAAAGGATTTAAAGTTTTTATATAGTGCATTATTTATGATTAAAGACCAAGGCAATGAGCAAGAACAAAGCTTTGTTAAAGATTTTGCAAAAGAAATTTTAGACGACTCATATATAAAAATAAATAGTGAAGAAGAATTTAACGAGCTTACAACACTTTATACAGAGCTTACAAAATAATGTCGTTTCTTCAAGCGGGGTGAATGAATTGAAATCGCTTATACATATTTTCATAAATGCACATAAGACAATTTCACACCATAAAATGAACTCGGTTTTAATATTTTTAGTTTTAACCGTGTCTTTTACTTGTAGCCTATTTACGCTTGCTATGGGAAGTGCAGAGGTTGAAAAAAGAGAGTCAAATTCCCAAGATGCAAGACGTCTGATATTCCAAATTAATGAAACAGATATGAATAAAATTATGCCTCTATTTGAACAACTAAAGGCTAATGAAATGATTTCATTTGTCATTGCGGGCGAAACAACCGAAAAGGTCGAAACATATTCAAACAGAGGGGTTGAGGTTGAATATAAAACCTCACCGGTGGCTTCAGATTTATTTGAAACTACTGATAATTTTAATTGGGTTTTGTCAATTCCCCGCAAAATAGAGTCAGGTCAAATTTTGTTTGTAGGTAACAGCTTTAATACAGATTTAGCAAATCAACAAAAGTATTTGAACGAAAAAACCTTTAATATAGAAAATGCAGATGTTTCACATACTTATTTTTCAGATATCAGTAACGGCAAAGATGTGTATTTTTTAAATACTGCAGATTTTTATAAGGTGGCAGAACGTTATACCCATATTTGCATTATGTTTAAAGAAATGCCGAGTGAAGAAACTCTTGAAAATGTATTAAATATTATTTGTGAAAATATTGAGCCAACAGATGTAATTATGCCAAAAATTCCAAGCGGCATGCAGGTTGACAGAACAAAAACCTTTTTTGCATTTGGGTTGCTTCTTTTGTCATTTATAAATATACAGTCTGCATTTGTTTTCTTGTGTTCCACTCGAAAAGCAGAATATAAAATATACAGAAAATACGGTGCAACAAAAAGTTTTATTGCATTTGACGTTTTCGGTATGATATTTACCTTTATAATAATATCCTTTGTCATATCTGTTGCGGTATATTCAATGCTCACTCCTTTGTTATCCGTTGTGGGTGCAAATTATCCTGCAAGCATAGTTACAATAATCATTTTGTTTATGATAGCTATGTTAATGAGTGGCTTTTCAACCATATCCTGTGTCAAGGAGGTAAAGAAGTATGAAGCTCGTTAAAGAAGCCTATAAACTTTTATCCTCAGATTCTTTTAAATCAATTCTCTTAATTATACAAATGGCAGGATTTATTATACTTTTTAATATTAGTTTAGGCACAGTAAATACTGCTGATTTTCTTTCAGGTAAGGTAGAAAATACAGCTTTAAAAAATGCTTATTATTATAGCTACGGTCAAGGCGGATTACAAGATAATTCAAGCAATTCAGATTTGAACAGCATTACATTTTTTGATTACTTTACCCCAATATACAATAATGAGCAAATCATTGCAGAACGTTATACAAAAGACTTTTTAAATGAAAATCCTTTAAAGCTGAAAAATGGTGCAAAAATCAAAACGCTGGAAAAAAACGAATGTGTTGTGTCATATGGTTTTGCTCAAGCAATGAGGTTGAAAAAGGGCGATAAAATTCAGCTTTCATATAATAATAAAGCTTTTGATTTAGTAGTTAAGGGTATACTTCACAGAGATGAGCAAATTATAAAATTTACGACTTCCGGCTCAAACCTAACGCTGAAATTTATCTATGAAAAGCCGCTAAACACCGTTATATTTACTGCTTGCGACAATATAACAGAAGAAGATATGAAAGTATATCCTTGTGGTATTTTCAATAATACAAATAACCTTACAAACGCTGAGATTAAAAATATATATAAAAAATACGGTGAAATTACTTCTTTTAAAAGTATGTTAGCGGAAGAACAAGAAGAAAATAAGTCCATAATAATACTATTCACTTCTTTTGCAATAGTTTTGTTTTTTATAACATTTGTAAATGTTACTGCTAATAATTTCTTAATTCTGAAATTTCAAGAAAAACGTTTTGGAATATATTTTCTCTGCGGAATGTCGTATGGCGAAATATTTAAAATCATTTCGTTGCGTAACGGTTTACTAATCGGCATATCTTGCATTTTAAGCTTAGGTGTAATCTCATATATTTGGAAGTTTTCATATATTGACGAATTTAGCTTTAACATTACAACGCTCTTGTCGTCATTGATAATCGTTGCCATACTTACAATGATTTCAGAAATCCCGATGTATTTGAAAATGAAAAATACTGAGCCAATTCGCTTTTTTGAGGAGGGTTTGGAATGAATACGGTAATTAGCTTGAAAAACATTACAAAGACTTATGCATACGGTAAGCCAAATGAGTTTACTGCGTTGAACGATGTTTCATTAGACTTGGGATTAGGCGAAATGTGTGCCATCTGCGGTACTAGCGGTGCAGGTAAAACAACGCTTCTGAATATAATAGGGCTTGTCGATACTGCAATGAAAGGGGAATATTCACTAAACGGTGAAATAATATCATCATATTCAGATAAACAGTTAGCACATCTTCGTAATCAGTACTTTGGATATGTCTTACAGGACTACGGTTTAATATCTAACGAAACTGTTTATGAAAATGTAATAATTCCGTTGATATTCAGCAAAACAAAACGAAAAGACTATAAGTCAAAAGCACAAAAGGTACTAAACAATATCGGAATAGCAGAATTATCAAATAAGAAAATTGATACTTTGTCAGGCGGTCAAAAGCAACGAGTGGCTATTGCAAGAGCTTTAATAAACAATCCAACAGTTATTTTGGCAGATGAACCTACGGGTGCATTGGACGAAAAAACAGGAAAAGAAATAATAAACTGTTTCAGGGATATTTGTAGTTCGGGAAAAACAGTTGTAATAGTAACTCACGATATGAATGTTGCACATCAGTGCGATAGAATTATTGAAATATCTGACGGTGTAATAATATAGCAAATTTTATTTGAGGATATGAAGGAACATAAAGGAAGAGTTGTGTGCAGTAGTTAACCAGTTTTTTGCCCTCTCATCACACAATATTACGCACAGAAAAAATAATGTATAAATATAATTATTATTGGGGTGACGAATCCATAGTAGCCTATACTATAACTGATTATGTGATATCAATAAACCATAATAAGATTGAGGTTTTACACAATATAAATAATTTTAACCAAATAAGGAGGCTTATACCATGAAAAGATACCCAAAGAAGGGGTATATTTTAATCGTTCTCGTTTTGTTGTTCATTATCGGGTGCTTTTTAGGGTGCACAAAAGAGGAAGTGAAGGGACAGTTCCAAAAGGTCGTGGGCGATGTCGGTAGCGGTAGTGACGGCTTCCAATTTGGTGGCATTGTTACAGATACACCGCCGAACGAGCAAAATCGCCATATCTTTGGTGAAACGGTGTTTGTAGAGAGCGAGGCGACAGGTGTAACGAGTTATACCGTCACAAACATGCAAATCTACGATACAACCGCCCCGTTTTCAAAGAATGATTTTTCAGAAAGAGCCTACGAGAACGGCTGGCTCTCGGAAAACGGCGCGTTAAATCCCGATTACGCATTTGTAGTGGTGGAATTCACCTTGAAAAAAGAGAAAAACGGCGTTGTTTTGGGTGAAGCAGAGCTTGTCAATATGCTTCGGTTGGTGTACACGGACGCAGGCGGGCAAATTCTTCCCGCAGGCGATATGGAATATTTTTCCTTTTCGGAAAACGACAAAGCAAAACGCTCTGAAAATCCGAATGAATTTTTGGGTGTGTATTTGGACGAGAGTGCATCTGTGACTTGCCAAGTCGGCTATTTTGTGCCGAAAAACACAGTGAACGACACGGCAGATTTGTTCTTTGCGTTGGGGCTGAACCCCGAGAAAACGCAGTATATTTATTCGGAATAAGGGGGTGCTTTCATGCAATCGGTTTTGAAAATGGAACTAAAAAAAGCATTTGCGAACAAGTTGTTTCTCTGTGCTTTGTGCCTCTCGGCGGCAATTGCCGTTTATTCCGCTGTATTCTGTATTCACGCTTACCATACCTTCGGGCAAATGGACATGAATTCAGCACAAATCACGGGCTATGCGCTGAACCCCGAACTTCCGGGCACCTCACTTTTTACGCAGTGGATTGGAAAAGAATTCATTTCGCCCGCAAGTTCCTTGTTTTATCTGTTAATGCCGTTGCTTGCAGCGCTCGGCTATGGGTGGTCGTATTGCAATGAACGCAAAAGCGGATATATCAAAAGTATTGTCACAAGAACGCCACGAAAAAACTATTTTCTTTCCAAATATATCGCTGTGTTCTTGTCGGGCGGTGCAGTTGTTACCATACCGATTCTCTTAAACATTATGCTGGTTGCCGCTTTTGTCCCTGCTATACAGCCTGATGTTTTTTACGATGTCTATTACGGTGCGCACCCGTGGTCAACGCTGACACCGCTTTTCTATGCGCATCCGTTCGGATATATGCTTTTGAAAACCGCGGCAACCTTTGTGTTTGCAGGACTGATTGCAACTTTGAGCCTTACCGTTACATTTTTTAACAAAAATGTATTTGTTGTTACGCTGACACCGTTGTTTTTCCTGCTTCTCATAAACTATATTTCCAATTCCCTAAGCAATGCACCTGAAATTTCGCCGATACAGTTTTTGCACAGCGGAAAGGTGTATGTTTCACTTGGTGTTGTTCTTTGTGAGGCGATTTTACTGTTCGTGGTTTCCTTTGCCGTGACCGTACTGCGAGGTAAGAAAAATGACATTTTTTAGGTTGTGCAAATACGATTTTAAAAACGGTATGTTGCGGGAGGGCTTGAAATATCTCATTTCTCTTGTGCTTTTTCTCGGCTTTTGCATCGGCTTTGTTTGCACAAAAGGAAGCAATTTAAATACCCGTACATTCGGGGATTTTCTGTTTTATATGACAGCGGGTATGGAAGAATATATACCTATGCCCGGAAATGTTTTTATGTTTCCGGCACTTTGGATGCTGTTGATGCTTGTGCCGCTGTATATGACACTGTATTATCCCTTTAAGGATTTAACGGAATACGGAAAAAATGTATTGGTAAATTCGAAAAGCCGTTCGGCGTGGTGGCTTTCCAAATGCGTTTGGGCGGTAGCCTCTGTTTTTCTGTATTTTCTGCTGTTGTGGGGTGTTATTGCGCTGTTTTGCCTGTGCGGTGGAGGAACACTTTCGTTAGGTGTATCGAAATCACTTATTTATAAGCTGATTCCCATGCCTGTTGAAAATGTTTATGCGTTTTCAGGGGAAATGATTGTAAGCGGAAAATTGACTTTGCAAATGTTTCTTATGCCTGTTTTAATTGTTTCCGCTTTTTCTATACTGCAAATGACCGCATCCTTGTGGATAAAGCCGTTTTTCAGCTTTTGCATCAGCGCAGGGGTTTTGGTGTTGTCCGCCTATTATCTGCACCCCGCTTTCTTGGGAAATTACGCCATGTCCCAACGGAACAGCATGCTTATCCAAAACGGCGTGGACTGTCAAATCGGCATTGTGTTTTCCGTCGTTTTATTGGTACTGTCCTGTGCGGTCGGGCTTTGTGCGTTTCGGCGGTATGATATTTTAAACAAGGAGTGACTGACATGACAGAAATTGCGATACAAAATCTTTCCAAAACCATCAAAAGCAATGCGGTGATTCAAGACATTTCCATGAATTTGAAGAGCGGTGTTATCTATGGCTTTAAAGGTATTAACGGTTCGGGAAAAACCATGTTGATGCGTTTGATTTGCGGTTTAATCCGTCCAACAGAGGGTGAAATTCGGATAAACGGAAAGACATTGGGCAAAGATTTGTCTTTCCCTGAAAGCATCGGCGTGTTTTTGGAAAATCCCGCTTTTTTGGATAGCTATTCCGGATTTCAAAACTTGAAAATACTCGCCTCCATTAAGTCTGTGGCAACTGACGAGGATATCCGTGCAACGCTTTCCCGTGTTGGCTTGTCGCCTAACGACAAAAAGAAATATCGAAAATATTCGCTCGGTATGAAACAGCGCTTAGGCATTGCAGCGGCAATCATGGAAAAGCCTGACATTGTTATTTTGGATGAACCGACAAACTCTCTGGATGCGGACGGGGTTATGCTCGTCAAGCAAATTGTGCAAGAAGAAAAGGTTAGAGGCGCTTTAGTTATTCTATCCTGTCATGACGGGGCGCTTTTAGAAGGCTTGTCCGATGAAATCTTTTTATTGGAAAGCGGACATTTGGCGGAGCACACAGTGGGGGATGAAATATGAAAAAGAAGATAGCCGTTTTTTCACCGATTGTACTCTTTCTTATTGTTTGGGCGTTTGCGGTATGGAATATCAATGCAACCGCCGAAAAGCCTATCGTCGAAACTTATTCTATGCAGGATACGGTGGCATACGGGGAAAATTACTTTCGGCGTTCCGACAACATCATTGACGGATACACTGTCACCGTTTTGTCGGCTGAAATTGTGCCTTATGAAGAATATGCGCAAAAACAGGGAATCACCCCGCCGGAACGCATGACCGATGAAACGGGCAAT
This sequence comes from Ruminococcus sp., assembly GCA_004556705.1. GTDB lineage: Bacteria > Bacillota > Clostridia > Oscillospirales > Acutalibacteraceae > Fimenecus. Next base: position 130,866 of record SFGA01000001.1, read on the forward strand.
TTCCTTTACAGACCCGAATATGTGTATGATGTCGAGGTTCGTTTCTCGAATACCGACAACGAAAGCGGTGCTATAGATATGTTTGATACGCTTTTAGTCAATGATGACGCACTTATGCTTCGAGTGGATGCGGATTTATGGGATTGTATGTACCCACAGCTTGCAGGGTCTTATTCCTTCCGCTTGCGTCCAAATACGGAAATGGTCTTTCACTTGCCATTTGTTGTTGAGGCGGTGTACAGCGAACGCTATTCTATGGAACGGGTGCAAAAAGAAAAAATGTCGTTGGTAATTTCGCAATACCCTGTGAAAAAAGTCATTGAGTTGAAATGAAACACGGCAAAAACTTTTTCTGCACTGCAGAAAAGGTATGGGAAACAGCCACCGTTCACCTTGCTATTGCAGATCCAACGGATACAGTCCCAATACGGTTGCACAACTGCAACATTCGGTTATTTCCGATATGTTATACAAAAATAAATGTTCGTCTGTAGGCGGAAATTATTGTCCGTGTTTTTGATGTTCTGTTTTGGAGAACAGTAAATAAAATTTCCTCATACACTCATTTTTCAGAAGATTTTGGAATATGGAAATATTAGGTAATAAGTAACTTTTATTTAATAGAGGACACGGCAGAAAATTGATAGAAATATAATTCTACCTTTTCATTTTTGATGGATAAACAATATGTAAAGGTCAAAAATTTTTCTTAACTAAAAGTACTTGACTTAAATTAGTGCTTTTGCTACTATGAAGTCGGAGAGAAAATTCAATAAAACTATGATAAACCTATATGCATTTTTGTTTTAAGATGCGTATAGGTTTATATTTTTTCTTGAAAGGAGTGTTGAAATGATTTGAAAATCACAAACGGTGTTGTCAAATTTAGTGCACCCCACTGTAAGAGCTGATGACAAATAATCTAAAAGCCTAAAATTGAAAAAACAGCTGTTTTTCTTTTGCTTTTCTTGAATTGATTTTCAACTCGGTTTTGGATGAAATTTCGGCTCTTTTGAGTGGGTTTTGGAGCGAAATTCAAGCCGTCGATTTTGAAGCAGGATAACGGGGTATGATTTTCGAACTTTGAAATGCCCGTAATGCTTTCGGTCAATCAAGCGGCAGAGGTGCTTGGCATATCCAATGTCAGCTTGTATAAACTGATTGAAAAAGATAAATCTTTCCCCGTTGTTCAGTTAGGCAGAAGAAAATCCATTCCCAAAGAGCAACTTAAGGAATGGATTGATGAAAATCTAAAAGATAATTATCTGGCTATTGAAAAAGGCTTGTGGTAATGTTTGAGTTGCCAAAAGCAGAAAGGAGGCTATAGAATGGCAACGGATTCCATGCAAGAAAATGTTGCAAACACAATGGGAAATTTACTCGGCGTAAATGCGGCAAATTCATAAATGGTCAATAGATGGTCTTGGAATAATTAACGCCAAAAATCACAAAATCTCACTCCGTAAAAAAGAGTGAGATTTTTTGTTGCATATTGAGTTTTAAAATTCTTTTTTGAAAAAGAAAAAACCTGCGAAAACGCCGTGTTTACGCAGGTTTTGGAGCTACTGGTCGGACTCGAACCGACGGCCTGCGCATTACGAATGCGCTGCGCTTCCCTCAGAAACATAGTCGCACTGCTCGCTTGGGGCACTTCGTATTGCTCCTTGTTTCTTCACCTCATTATGCTCGCTTCATCATCCACAGGATGCGCTCGCAACTTCGTCCAACTGAGCCGTTTGGCAAGGCTGTAAAGCAAAATAAAAGGCAGAGATTATCTCTGCCCTTGGAGCTACTGGTCGGACTTGAACCGACGACCTGCGCATTACGAATGCGCTGCTCTACCAACTGAGCCACAGTAGCAATTATTGATTTGCGAATATTATTGCTCTCGCAAAACGCCTTTATATTATATATAAATTCCTCGGGTTTTGCAAGTGTAATTTGAAAAATATTTAGCTTTTACAGATTTTTATTTTTGTTACAGCAAATTACGGAATTTGTCAAACTCAAAGCACAGCGTTTCTTTTTGGTGGCTGTCGCTTGAAAGAATGAACTTTCCGCCCTTTTGACGAATATAGCTTTGTATATTTTCGGACGGGTAGGGGGTAGTCCTGTAACCTCGGCTGATAGCACCCGTATTGATTTCAAACACCTTGCAGTCCGTGATTATTTTATCAACGGCTTTTCGGTAGGCTCTTATATATCTCGGGTCGTTTTCATCAAAGAGCTGTTCCTGCTCGTTGAATTTTGTTATCAGGTCCAAGTGTCCGACAATATCGCACTTGGTTTTCTCATAAACCTTGCCGACGTTTTCAAAATACGCTTCGCAAAGGCTTAAAATATCGCCCGAAAAATATTTATCTGCCGCTTGCTTTAATATATCGGCGGTTTCGTCAACGGGAATGTACTCCCCGTCAATTAAAACGTAGTGAACAGAGCCTATGACATAATCATAGCCTGCCGTGGGTGCGGTTGAATAAAAATCCTGCTCGGTGGCGCAAAGGATTTTTATTTTGCCCGAAAATTCATTTTTTAATTCGTTAATTGTTCGGATGTATTCAGCTTGCTTGTCCCTTTGTATGCAATATCGCTCGTCAAATTCGGTGTAGGAATGGTCGGAAAAGCCAAGCGTTTTTACACCCTTTTCAATCGCCGAAATAACTATATCCCTCGGTGTGTCCATGCCGTCGCTGAAAACGGAATGAACATGTAAATCAAAAAGCTCCATCAGGTCATCTTCTCCTGCTTTACCTTGTGGTCGATAACGTGGCGTGATGCCAGCTCGTCTCTTATATCGTCAAGTGAAATTCCCGTTTCAACCATAAGCACCATAATATGATAGGCAAGATCCGCAATTTCGTAAACGGTTTCCTTTTTGTCCTCGGCTTTGGCGGCAATGATTACCTCTGTGCTTTCCTCGCCGACCTTTTTAAGAATTTTATCGAGTCCCTTGTTGAAAAGATAGGTGGTATATGAGCCGTCTTGCGGATTTGTTTTTCTGCCTCTTATCAGCTCCATAAGTCCCTCGTAGGAAAATTCCGAACGCTCCTCACTTTGGAAAACAGGCTTTGTAAAGCAGGAATATGAACCTGTGTGGCAGGCAGGACCGTCGGGCTCGACCAAAACGACAAGAGCGTCATTGTCGCAGTCTGCCGTTATCGAAACAATGTGCTGATAGTTTCCGCTTGTTTCGCCCTTGAGCCACAGCTCGTTCCTTGAACGGCTCCAAAAGCAGGTAAGCTCCTTTTCAAGCGAAATTTCAAGGCTTTCTCTGTTCATATATGCGAGAGTCAAGACCTTTTTCGTCTTTGCGTCAACGACGATTGCGGGGATAAGACCCTTTTCGTCAAATTTAAGTTCGTCAATGTTCAACATAGCTTTCTCCTTATATCCTTGTCGGAATATTATTGCGTTTCATCTCTTTTTTCAGGTCGTTTATGCTGACCTCGCCGAAATGGAAAATCGAAGCGGCAAGTCCTGCGTCAACCTTTGGAACGGTATTAAAAAGGGTGATAAAGTCCTCGATTTTTCCGGCTCCGCCCGAGGCGATTACAGGCACGTTTACCGCATCGCATACCTTTTCGAGCATTTCAAGATCAAAGCCCTTTTTTACTCCGTCCGTATCGATGGAATTGACAACAACCTCGCCCGCACCGTTTGCAACGCAGCGTTTTATCCATTCAATTGCGTCCATCCCCGTATTTTCTCTGCCGCCCTTCGCAAAAACTCTGAAAACGCCGTCAACCCTTTTGACATCAACCGACAGCACTACGCATTGGTCGCCGTAAAGCTTTGCAGCTTTACAGATTAAATCGGGGTTTTTGATAGCTCCGGAGTTCACGCTGACCTTGTCGGCACCGCATTTTAACACTCTGTCAAAGTCCTCAACGGTGTTTATACCGCCGCCGACGGTAAGCGGAATAAATACGCTTTTTGCAGTTTCGCAAAGTATGTCGGTAAACAGCTTTCTGCCGTCCGAGGAAGCAGTTATATCATAAAACACAAGCTCGTCGGCACCGTTCTGCGTGTAATATTTTGCAAGCTCAACAGGGGATGAGACGTCCTGCAAGCCCTTGAAATTTACGCCCTTTACAACACGCCCGTCCTTGACGTCAAGGCAGGGGATAATTCTTTTTGTAATCACAGAGCCAACTCAACCGCCTTTCTCAAATCGATAGCCTTTGTATAATAAGCCTTACCGATTATTGCACCGTGAATATTAAGCGCACGAAGCTTTTTGACATCATCGAGTGAGGAAACTCCGCCCGAGGCAATTATGTTCATCTTCAGTTGTTCGCTCAATTCCTTGTATAAGCCGTGGTTTGTGCCTTTCATTGCGCCGTCCTTTGAAATATCGGTGCATATAAGCGTCGAAACGCCGAGAGCCTGCATATCTTTGCAAAACGCAAACGCTTCAAGCTCCGATTTTTCCGTCCAGCCTTTGATTGCGACAAAGCCGTCCCTTATGTCAACGCCGACTGCAATCCTGTCTTTATATTTTCCGACGGCTCTTTCAAGGAACTTTCTGTCATTTACAGCCGCCGTGCCGAGAATTACACGGTTAATTCCGTTTTCAAGGTACATTTCTACCGTTTCCATACTTCGTATTCCGCCGCCGATTTCGCAAAATAAATCAGTTGCGTTGTGAATTTTCATAACCGTGTCAAAATTCGGCGTTTTTCCGTTTTTTGCACCCTCTAAATCAACAAGATGTATGTGCGTTGCGCCGCAGCTCTCAAAATCCTTTGCGACCTCGGGCGGATTTTCCGAAAAGACCTCCATTTGTGCGTAATCGCCCTTGAAAAGTCTTACCGCCTTGCCCTCGTAAAGGTCTATTGCAGGATAGATAAACATTATTTTTCCTCCCCTAAGGCTACAAATGAGCGAAGTATTTTAAGTCCTGTTTCGCCGCTTTTTTCGGGATGAAACTGACAGCCGAAAATATTTCCCGCTTGCACCGACGCCGTAAGCGGTGCGCCGTAGTCTGATACCGCCGTTACCGAGCTTTCACAGTCGGCGGCATAATACGAATGGACGAAGTAAACGTACTCGCCGTTTTTTACGTTTTCAAAAATCGGTGTTTGTTTCTTAATTTCAAGGCTGTTCCAGCCGATATGCGGAATTTTATAGCCCTTCGGAATGACTGTTTCGATAGGTCTTATCTCACCCTTAATAAGCCCCAAGCCCCTGTGCTCGCCATATTCATAGCTTTTCTCAAACAGAAGCTGCATACCGAGGCAAATGCCCATAAGCGGCTTTCCGGCTTTAGCAAGGGAAATGACTGTGTCCTCAAGTCCGCTGTCCTTGAGCTTTTTTGCGGCGTCACAAAACGCACCTACGCCCGGCAGGATAATCGACTCCGCCCTTTCAAGCTCCGATTTTGAGCTTGTAACAACGGCATCTGCACCGATAGCGGAAAATGAGCTTTTTAACGAAAAGAGATTTCCCACGCCGTAATCAATAATTGCAACCATTATAGCACACCCTTTGAGGACGGAATTTCGTCGGCAAAATCGCTGTCGATTTTTACCGCTGCTCTGATGCTTCTTGCGACGGACTTGAATGCACCCTCGATAATGTGGTGTGAGTTTTCGCCGTCAAGCTGCATTATATGAAGCGTGAGCTTTGCATTGCTTGTGAATGCGATGAAAAATTCCTTTACAAGCTCTGTGTCGAAGGAGCCGACCTTTTGCGCAGGAATGTCAAGCGAGTACCGCAGACAGCTCCTGCCCGAAAAATCAACCGCCGTAAGAATAAGAGCCTCGTCCATAGGAAGAATTGTGTCCCCATAGCGAACGATACCTCTTTTGTCGCCGAGTGCCTGCGAAAATGCCTGCCCGAGAGCAATGCCTATATCCTCGGTCGTGTGGTGGTCGTCAACATAGGTGTCGCCGTCGCACTTTATTTCAAGGTCAAATTTTCCGTGAGAGGCGAAAAGAGTCAGCATGTGGTCAAGAAAGCCGCAGCCGCTGTTGATGTCGCTTTTGCCTGTTCCGTCGATATTCAGCGAGAGCTTTATATCGGTTTCGTTGGTTTTTCTGTTAATTTTTGCAGTTCTCAAATTGATCATCATAATTCCTCCGCAATTTTTTGTGTGAGTATGTCTATTTGCTCTTTTGTTCCGACTGTGATGCGGTTATAGTCTCTGAGCCTTTCGCTGTCAAAATGCCTTACAAGCACGCCCTTGCTTTTGAGAGCCTCATAGAGTGCCCGTCCGTCTGTTTTGTCGTGTCTTGCGAACACAAAATTAGCCTTTGACGGAAGAACGAAAAAGCCCATAGCTTCAAGCTTCTTTGTAAGATATTCTCTGTTTTCGATTATTGTCTTACAGTTGCTTTTTGTGTATTCCTCATCCTCTAAAACGCCTGCTCCCACAGCTTGAGTAAGAGAGTTAATATTATATGGATTTGTGGAATACTTGATTGTATTAAGGTCTGCTATAAGCTCTTTGCAGGCAATTCCGAAGCCAAGCCGTCCGCCTGCAAGCGAGCGTGATTTTGAAAAGGTCTGCGTGACAAGCAGATTACTGTATTTGTGGATAAGACTTACAGCGCTTTCCGTGCCGAAGTCAACATACGCTTCGTCTATAACAACGACCGACTCGGGGTTCGAGGAAACGATTTTTTCAATGTCGTTAAGACTTAACGCAATACCTGTCGGGGCATTGGGGTTTGCTATAAAAATCGTTTTGTTTATTCCGATGTAGTCATCAACCGAAATTGTAAAATCGTCCTTTAGCGGAATTTCCTCATAAGGCACACGGTTTATCTCGGCAAATACGGGATAAAAGCCGTAGGTTATGTCGGGGAAAACCGCAGGGTGCGTTTCGTCGCAAAAGGCTGAAAAAGCGAAATTAAGAATTTCATCCGAGCCGTTTGTGAAAAGTATTTCATCTGTATCGACCGAAAAGACTTCGCTTGCCTTTTTTACAAGCTCACGGCACTCGGGATCACAGTAAAGCTGAAGATTTTTAACCGCTTCGGCTGCTTTTTTCATTGCCTTTTCGCTCGGCGGAAACGGAGACTCATTGGTGTTCAGCTTTATGTATTTCATCTCTTTGGGCTGCTCTCCCGGAGTGTAGGGGACAAGAGCCTTGAATTTTTTTGAAAAGTATCTGCTCACTGCTCGTCCTCCACACGGATAACAGCACTCTTTGCGTGTGCCGTCAAGCCTTCTTTTTTCGCAAAAGCCGCAACGTCGAAGGCAACTTTTTTGAGTGCGTCCTTTGTGTAATAGGTGTATTGCGTTTTCTTTATGAAGTCGTCAACGGAAAGCGGACTTGAAAATTTTGCCGTTCCGCTTGTCGGCAGGGTGTGGTTAGGACCTGCAAAATAGTCGCCGAGAGCCTCGGGACAATTTCTGCCCATAAATATCGAGCCTGCGTGACGTATGCTGTCGAGCTTGTCAAACGGATTGTCAACGCACAGCTCCAAATGCTCGGGAGCAATCTCATTTGCGATTTCAATCGCTGCGTCAAGAGTATCGGCAACGATTATTTTGCCGTTTACATCAATGGACTCTCGTGCGATTTCACGGCGTTCAAGCAACGGAATTTGCTTTTCAAGCTCCGTGCTGACGTTTCTTGCAAGCTCTGCGCTGTCGATAACAAGTACTGCGCTTGCCATTTTATCGTGCTCTGCCTGTGAGAGCAAATCCGCCGCAATATATGCCGGATTTGATTTGCCGTCCGCAACTATAAGTATCTCGCTCGGACCTGCTATCATATCGATTGAAACAACGCCGAAAACCTGCTTTTTAGCCTCAGCCACAAAGGCATTTCCCGGACCCACGATTTTGTCCACCTTAGGAATACTCTGCGTTCCGTATGCGAGTGCCGCTATTGCCTGCGCTCCGCCGACCTTGAAAATTCGGTCAATGCCTGCAACGTACGCCGCCGCAAGTATAACGGGATTTACCTTGCCGTCCTTTGTCGGAGGGGTTACCATAACTACCTCACGGCAGCCTGCTATCTTTGCAGGGATGGCGTCCATAAGAACTGTTGACGGATAAGCCGCAGTACCGCCCGGCACATACAGTCCTGCTCTGTCAACGGGGATTATCTTCTGTCCGATTACAATTCCGTCCTCGTCGTTGATTATAAAGCTGTTGCGTACCTGACGGGAGTGGAATTTTCTGATGTTTTTTGCCGCCTTTTCAAGTATTTCCAAAAATTCAGGCTCTACAAGGCTCAACGCTTCGTCGATTTCCTCTTTTGTTACCGCAAGTGAGGAAAGCTGCGCCTTATCAAATTTTTCACAGTATTCAAAAAGTGCCTCGTCGCCGTTCTCTCTTACATTTTTTATAATTTCGGCAACCGTTCCGGCAACATCGGTTTTCGGAACGGAACGGGCAAAAATTTCACTGTTCGGCACTTCGCCGTATTTCATTATCTTAATCATTTTTACACTCCACCTGCTGCTTTAAGCAATTTGTAACCTTTTCGATTTGAGCTGTTTTGAACTTGTATCCCGTCTTGTTTGCTATAAGCCTTGCCGAAATCGGAACAACTGTTTCAACGACCTCAAGATTGTTCTCTTTAAGCGTCGTACCCGTTTCGACAATATCTACAATAACGTCGGAAAGTCCTAAAATCGGAGCTATCTCAATTGACCCGTTAAGATGTATTATATCAATATCTCTGCCGAGTGAGGCGTAATAATTTTGAGCTATGTTTGAAAATTTCGTTGCAACCCGAAGCGTTTTACGAACGTCGTCACGGAAGCCCTTAGGTGCGGCGACCGCCATTCTGCATTTGCCTATTCCGAGGTCGAGCAGCTCATAAATGTCCGGCTCATATTCAAGAAGAATATCCTTGCCCGCAATGCCTACGTCTGCGGCGCCTCTTTCGACGTATATGGCAACATCCGAGGGCTTTACCCAGAAGTAGCGAACGCCTGCATCTTCGTTTTCAAATATAAGCTTTCGGTTTACCTCCTTGATTGACGGGCAGGGGAAGCCTGCCTTTTCAAACATGGAATAAACCTTTTCGCCGAGCCTGCCCTTTGGGAGAGCAACATTAAGCATTGTTTTCAATTAAAATCACCTCTCCGTTTTGAAGCTCGAAAAGCTTACCGTAGGTTGCTTTTTCAGGGAGTTTTTTTGCCGTGAACACGCAGCCGTACTCGTTTATAAGCCTTTGTGCTGCGTTTTTGACTGTTGAAATGCTGTCGTTTTCCGAATAGAGCAAAACCGCAGCATAGTCAAACTCCCTTTCCTTTATATTGAAGCGTTCAAGCATATCTATATATACGGCAAAGCCTATTGCCTTTGATTTTCTCGACATACTCTGCATAAGCGAGTCGTATCTGCCGCCCGAAAGCACGCTGTCGGGAATTTTGTCGATAAAGCCCTTAAAAACAATACCGTTATAATAGTTTATATCGCTCACTACCGAGAAGTCAATACGCAGCTTGCTTTGAAGCTCCTCGTCAAGTGATGAAACAACGCTTTCAAATTCCGAAAATTCAGCCTGTGCGCCTATTCGTTCAGCCATAGCCTTGAGCCTCGGCAAAATCTCGTCGGGAGTGCCGTTGTAGGATATAAGCTCCTCCAAAAGCGCCGTGCTTTCTGCCGAAACCGACATATCCTCACAAAGGTGCTTCATTTCGTGGGTGTTTTTGTCGGAAATGAGCGAGGTCATTCTTTTCCTCGTCTCATACGAAAGACCGATATAATCATAAAGCGCAAAAAGTATCGCAAGGTCGGAAACGTCAACGACGCAGCTTTCGCTTATCGTCATTAGACTCTTTACGGCAAGGCTCAAAACCTCGCATACACAGTAAGTGTCAACGTCGCCGATGCACTCAAGACCTGCCTGCTTGATTTCTTTATATGAATGAGTGCCTTTTGATACCCTGTAAACGTTTTCGTCGTAATATACCTTTTGTACAGAGCTGTCGGAGTCCTTAGTGTTCTTGACTATCGACAGGGTTACGTCGGGCTTTAACGCCATAAGCTTGCCGTTGGTGTCGGTAAAGGTTATTACGCTGTCGGAAATTAAAAAATCCTTGTTGCGAACATAGAGGTCGTATTCCTCAAATTTACGCATTTTGTATTGCTTGTAGCCGTATTTTGAATAGAGCGAGCGAAGAAGAAACACAGCCTGCTCGTCATATTTGAGATTATCTGTTTCGATTATCATTTCTTTTCACTCTCCTCAAGCTTCCTAATTGCGCTTTCATATCCGCCCGAGCCGTAGCGCAGACAGTTGCTGACCCTGCCTATCGTGGCGGTGCTTATGCCCACTTGCTTTGAAATAGTAAGGTAATTTGCTCCCTTTTCAAGCATTATAGCGGCTTCAAGACGTTGCGCCATATCGATAATCTCCTTTTTAGTGCATAGGTCGTCGAAGTATTTATAACAGTCGTCAAGACTTTCAAGATTTAGAAAGGTTTGGAAAAGGCGATCCGTTGCCTCTGTTCTGAAATCTGCCATTGCGATAGCTCCTTTGCTTTGTCGTACTAATATGTTAGCACTTTACCTTGATAAAGTCAATAAGCTTTGCAAAAAAATTATAGTATTATAAAAAATATTATGATATACTTTTTTTAGAGGTGAGGAAATGAAAAATATGAAAAAGTTGATTTCGGCGGCTCTTGTTGCGGCGGTCTGTGTTTCGTGTACCGCTTGTGCAAAAACGCCCGATATGAGCGATGTGTTTAAGGATAATGAGAAAATCTCATATTCGACCTCTTACACACAGCTTTCCGACAAAAAGACAAATAAGACAAAGTCGTGGCGGCAGGGAATGGTCGGCGGTAACGGTCTTGAGGGCTTTATCACAAGCGGAAGTCCGTACAGCGATACGATTATCTACCAGAATATGCATTTCATTATGCCTAACGAAAACGCCCGAACCTGTCCCGATACGGCGGACGAGCTTGAAACGGTAAAGCAGAGCATTGTTAAGGGCGAGGATATAGTTGATAATGCAAGCTATGACGATGTCTATCGCTTCCATCCGGGCGGTCAGCTGCGTATTTCCTCGCAGAAGCACCGCACAAAGGACTATGTACGCTATACCGACTATGAAACGGCTCAGGTCGGCGTGAGATACACCGATAAAAACGGTGCTTGGGAGAGGACGACCTTTACCTCTCTTGCCGACTGTGTAACCGTCACTAAAATCGAAAAGTCAAGTGAAAATACACCTGTAACCGTTACGCTTAGCTATGACGATATTTCCGCTCTTGCGAACTATTCAAAGAGCGACGAGGTAAATATAAGATACAAAAAGACGTCTGACGGGGACAAGGGATATCTTGCCTTTGTTGCACATTATCCCGACTATGAAAACTCGGAGCTTAAAAACGGCGGCTATGCCACTCTTACATATATTGTAACGGACGGCGGTACGCTCGATTTTTCGGAAAAAGCCAAGCCCTCCGATGAGCAATATGCTTCGGACACTCAACCGCAGGTTACCGTAAGCGAAGCGAACAGCGTTTATCTCATAACCGTTACGGGCAGGGATTACAATATGGGCAAATATTCCGACTTTGACGCTCAAACAGACTATTCGCTTGTAAATTCGCTTTATGAGAGAGCTGCTGATTTCACAAAAAAATATACGGCTGACGGAAAATTCAGCTATGATTCTGCACTCAGTGCACACCTTGCAATATATAAGCCGCAGTTTGACGCAGTAACGCTTACCTTGAAGGACGGAAGCTCCGACAAGTCAAACGAATCACTTTTACGCTCGCAGCGATTTAAGAAAAAACTCAATTCCGCTTTGAGTCAGCGTTCGTACTATGCAGGCAGATACGCATACCTCTGCTGCAGCGGATATTCTACCTCACGCCTTTACGGTATGTGGACAGGAGAATGGAACACGGGCTGGGGCAGTAAATATACAATGGACGCAAATGTTAATTTGCAGACCTCGTCAATGAATACGGGCAATATTTCCTCTTCGCCGATAGGCTATACATATTTTATACTCCGTCAGCTGCCCGATTGGGAAGAAAACGCTCTTGCGACCCACGGATTTACCGATGCGATACAGGCTCCCGTAAATACCGACGGCGACAAGGCGGTAATCACGGAAACGTGTTATCCGTATCCGTTCAGATATTGGAACGCAGGCTCAAGCTGGATGATTCAGCCCTTGTATGAAACCTTACAGTGCTACGGCAATATACAAATTCCGCTAAGCGACGAAATAGACCTTGAAAAGCTTAAATCCGTGCTTTCGACGACTGCCGACGACCTTACGGACAGTGATATAGAAACGATTAAGGCTCGTGGTTACTTACAGCTTGAAGAAGATGTGCTTATGCCGCTTTTGATTAAATCTGTAAACTATTGGGAACAGCTTATGACCGCCGAGTATTACACAGACTCAAACGGGGATATTCATTACGAAGCGGGTAAGACGGAGCTTGCCGATAATGAATATTATTGCATTTTGCCGAGCTATTCTCCCGAAAATAACCCGTCAAATTATCCGTCTCCGTCCGACGCAAACACGGCTATTGACATTGCCGCATGCAGGGATAATATAAATATGCTTTTGAGCGTTGTAAAGGATGTTGCACCCGAAACGGATACGGCAAGGTGGGAGTATATGCTCAAAAAGCTTCCGCCGTATCTCTATGACGAGACGGGAGCGCTCAAGGAATGGGCGTGCAATCAGTTCAGCGAGAACAACAAGCACAGACATTTAAGCCACCTTTACTGTGTATGGCCGCTGTTTGAAACGCAGAATGACGAACAGCTCAAGCAGGCTTGCATACAGGCGATTGATAACAGAACTTCGGAGAATGAGGCAAGCCACGCACTTGTCCACCGTTCGCTTATTGCGGCAAGGCTCAAGGACAGAACAAGTATCACATCGGCTCTCTTGAAGCTTCAAAACCATAAAATCAGATATAATTCTCTTATGACAAACCACGACTACGACCAAAGAAGCTGTTATTGTACCGATTTTGCAATAGGCTACCTCGGAATTGTCCATGAAGCGCTTGTTTATTCAAACACAAATGAGATAGAGGTGCTTCCGGCACTGTTCGAGTCGGGCTTTGACGCAGGCGAGATAACGGGCATAAAGGCAAGAACCCGTGCCACCGTTGACTCGCTTAAATGGGACGTGAACGCAAAAACCGCACAGGTAACCGTAACCTCCGATATTGAGCAAACGATAAAGCTTTCCTGCGGACTTTCCGACAAAACCGAAACGCTTACCTTTGCACCCGGAGAAACAAAAACGGTTGAGTTTACGCTCAACTGAAAACGGAATATATCAACGGACTGTAAAACTGCTGCTTTTACAGTCTGTTTTTATGTCTGAGCCTTGACAAAACAGGGGATATACTGTATCATTTCATTGCTTCAAGCGAAGCGGTCAGTTCGTAACCATCCTGACCGACACTATGTGTCAATCAAAACTAAGGAGAATTGAATATGAAAAACAAAAAGGTTTACACACTCGTTTCGGGTGCGGTAATTGCCGCACTTTACGCCGCATTGACTTACGCCGCATCATCTGTCGGACTTGCTTACGGAGCTGTTCAGTTTCGATTTTCGGAAGCTCTTACGGTGCTTGCAGCACTCACTCCGGCAGCAATTCCCGGTCTTACAATCGGCTGCTTTTTGGGAAATCTCGGAAGCCCGTACGGTATGATTGATATTATCTGCGGAACTCTTGCGACGTTCGTTGCCGCATTTCTTTCCTACAAGACAAGAAATGTCAAGGTAAAAGGTATATCCGTGTTGGCACCGCTGTTTCCCGTAATCAGCAACGCACTTATTGTCGGAGCGGAGATTACAGCCTTTCTTCCCGAGGGCTTTACATTCTACGGCTATCTTATTCAGGCGCTTTGGGTCGGTCTCGGCGAGCTTGTCGTGTGCTATGTCGCAGGAATTCCGTTGCTTATAGCGGTTGAAAAGACGCAGCTCAAAAAGTACATTAAATAAATAATATTGAACAACACTGTCCTTTGTGTTACAATTTAACAGAAAGGGCGGTGTATTTTTATGTCAAAAATCATTGTTGCAGATGATGAGCAGCTTATCAGAAGCCTTGTTTCGGATTTTCTTGAAAAGGCAGGCTATACCGTTTTGCAGGCTGAGGACGGAGCTAAAGCACTTGAGCTTTTTAATGAAAACAGGGACGTTGCACTTTGTATTCTTGATATTATGATGCCCGAGCTTGACGGTTGGGAGGTCTGCCGCAGAATACGCAGCGCTTCGGATGTTCCGATTATGCTTTTGACCGCAAGAAGTCAGGATTTTGACCAGATAACAGGTTTCGATTCGGGCGCAGATGACTATGTTACAAAGCCGTTTTCTCCCGTTGTGCTTGTTAAGAGGGTGGAGGCATTGCTTCGCCGTAACGGTGCATTGAAGTCTGAAAAAGAGGGATTGTGGGGGCTTGTCATTGACCCCGAGGCGCTTGATGTTCGTCTTGACGGAAAGAAAATTGACCTTACCGTCAAGGAATTTAAGATACTCGAAAAGCTTTCGCAGGCTGTCGGCAGGGTTTACAGTCGTGAACAGCTGCTTGACGACGTGTGGGGTTATGATTATTTCGGAGATATAAGAACTGTTGACACGCACGTTGCAAGGCTTCGCACAAAGCTCGGCGAGTGGGGAGAGGCTCATTTGAAAACCGTCTATGCGGTCGGATATAAGCTTCAGGAGAATTCCGATGAATAATAAGCAGAGTAAAAAGATAATAAGCATCCGCACCCGACTGTTTTTGCAGGTCGGGGCAGTCGTGGTTGTTGCCGTACTGCTTATTTTGTCGCTTAACAATTTCCTTTTGCCGACGATTTACGCAAAGAACGAAAAGCGTTCTATGATTGATGTTAAAAATTTAATAAGCACCTTTGATTTTAATGCGGGCGATTATGTATCGCAGTTGAGCTCGCTTGAAAAGAAATACGGCTTTTCCATTGATATTTATTCTCAAAACGGCGATCCGCTTTATTTCGGTACGACGGACATTTTCTCGTCAAAGGGTAAAATTACCGTTTCAAAACGGCAGGACTATGACGACGGCTCATTTTTTGAAATTCAGACGATTGAAAACGAAAATATACAGTATATAGTTTACGGCTCACACCTTTCGGGCGGCGAGGAAATTGAAATGTATTCCCGTAAGGAAGACGTTGACCGCACGGCTGATATTGCAGTTATGATTACAAGCATTACAAGCGTTGTCGCAATGCTTGCGGCGATGGCCGTTATCTATTTTTATTCGGGTAAATTCACAAAGCCGCTTATTAAAATGAGCGAGGTAACGGAAAAAATGGCGGAAATGGATTTTTCCGAGAAGTGCGAGGTTACGGGCAATGATGAATTGAGCGTACTCTCGTCGAGTATCAACCACCTGTCCGATTCGCTCAATGAAACGCTTGATGATTTGCACAGTAAAAACGAAAGACTTCTAAAGGATATTGAAAAAGAAAAAACGCTTGAAAAAATCAGAAAGGATTTCATTTCAAATGTTTCTCATGAGCTGAAAACGCCGATTTCTATAATAAGGGGATATTCCGAGGGTGCGTCGCTGATGATTGAAAACGGCGAAACTGAGTCGGCAAAAAAATATTGCGATGTTATTGTCGGAGAAACCGAAAAAATGAACACGCTTGTATTACAGCTCTTGGAGCTTTCAATGTACGAGTCGGGAAATGTTGCACTAAAGGATGAGGTCTTTGATATTTCCGCTTTGACGGACGATTACGCAGATGCAAATTCCATCAAAACAAATGTAAAGGGAATAGCCTTTACAAACAAAATCCCCGAAAATACAAGGGTTGTCGGCGACAGAGTGAAAACGGAAATGATTATAAACAATTATATTTCAAATGCCGTGTCGCACGCAGACGGAGAAAAGCAAATTGTTGTTTCAAGCACTGATTTGAGCGATAGATACAGAATTTCCGTCTTTAACACGGGCAAGCCGATTGCCGACGAGGATATAGATAAAATTTGGATTGCTTTTTATCGAGCAGATAAGTCGAGAAGTCGAAGCGAGGGCAGATACGGCTTGGGACTTTCGATAGTCAGCGCAATTCAAAGACTCTACGGACTTGATTACGGAGTGATAAATCACGAAAACGGCGTTGAGTTTTGGTTTGATATTAAAAAGTAAAAGGAACATATACCAAAAAATTAACGGACAGCCTTGCTGTCCGTTAATTTTTTGCGTATTTATTAAGCTTAATCCCCTGATATTTCTCCCCTGATTTTTCATGTGATTATTGAATTTATAGGCGTCTTTTATTTTGCTACGCAATAAGTTGACATTTTTAATAAAATATGCGATAATTTATTTAAATATTTAGTTAATTTGCTTTTGCGATTAATGTTTACGAATGTTAATTTGTCAAGATTTACTATGATATTATTATTTATTAGTATTATTTTATTTCAAAAACAAAAATTTTTTTATTAGTGGGGTGATACCAATGATTTAATATTTATTAATAGGAGTTTTTGTAAAACAGTAGGAGGAATAAATATGAAGAAAACAATATCTATAATATTAGTTGTTGCTATTCTTCTAGCTTGTATGCCATTTAATGTTTTTGCTGGTTTTCAAAGTGTGGTTTTACCCAGCGAGATAACTGATTTTTTTACAAGTTCATTTGCTGGGTATTCATTACGAACTAAAAAGCCGCTTTATGACATTAATAACAATGTCTGCGCATACATAGTATCTTTAGATCCGGTTGGATATATTATTTTTGATGATACTGACGTTGTTGAATGTTCGCATACAGTTGATTATCCAATCGACAATAACACTAATTATTATTTTGGACCATTACAGTTATATAAAAAAATTGCTGACAATAATTATCAGCATTTAGTTTCTGATGAGATTGTTTCTAAAGAATGTGTTGAAGGTTTGGATAGTAGCTTTAAAGTTAAGCAGGAGATGGTATCGCAATCAAATATAAACATGCAGAACTCAATTACACCTTGCACAGTAGTTAATAGACAGTTACCCTATACACCACGTGCATACACCTATAATCCAGATGACCGTTGCGGTTCGCTTGCTTTGACTATCACATTAATGTATTATGATGACCATATTGATTCATATATGGTGCCAGATTGGCTTGCAAACGCTGACAATACTGGGCAATATTTTAGTACCTTATTAAAACCGCATGTGGAGGATATTAACAGTAATTACGGTAGTTCTGCGGCTGCTCTTTCAAGTGGAGCTGACTGGTACTTTACCTATCGTGGTATTAGGAATGAGTACCATGCTATTCGAGTAATAAACCCGACATACAATGGGTTTAGAGAAAAAATCGATGGAAATAGACCTGTTATTGTGCTTATAAATAATCACCCAATCTATGGTAATCACTGGGTTGTTGGGTATGGTTATTATTACCAAAGTTCAGGTAGTGCCGAGCGCACTATTATTCGGGTAAATGATGGATGGGGAAACAACGGACGAGAAATAAGCTTTAAGTATGTTGTTAATTTAGTCTATTTTAATAAATAGTATTATGTTGTATATAAGGAGTGGTGACTTTTGAAAACGAAAATAAGGCGTTTTTTCTTCTTGCTTTTACTATTTCAGATGTTTTGCTTTTTCCTTATTAGCTGTGGCTCTCCAAAGCAAGATGATACTGACCGGGTTGAGGCTATTTCTTATGACCAACAGTTGAAGATTTTGCTGTCGCTGACACCTGTTAAAATTCAAAAAATTGATTTTGTATATGTGCGCCCTGAAAACGGCGGAACGCGCGTATATAAAACATTTACTGAAACGAACGATTTACAAGCCGTTTTGGATGCTTTAAAGAGCGCGAACCTGCAAACCATCGATAATCAAGCCCCACAAGGCGGTTGGACAGTACTTTTGCGAATTTGGAGAACTGAGGCAGCAGGCGAGGTTGCAGAACCGTTGCTGCTTTCCACTGGTGGCGATACAACCGTCCATGTCGGTGGCTATGCCTATGCGGCTGAAAACGAGGGCTATTATACGGATTTAATTGCGTTGTATGAGGTCTCTGCTGCTGAAGAAATGCCCTATACAGTGTAAAACAGTAACAGCAATAAAAGTATCAGAAACACCCTGTTTGAAAAAAACAGGGTGTTTCACTTTATTGTGTTTTGTAAAAATGGAATTGCCAAACCTGAAAATGTATGATAGGATAAGCTTATTTTATTTCGGGGGAGTGTGGTTTGGGGAAAAAGACAACTTCTATACTGCTTGCAAAATCAGAGGACGGTTCTATGTGTTGTTAACATTTTCTAACAATAGCAACGCTTGTCCCCGTCAACCTACTGATTTGACTAATAGACAGCCCTTTCGCCTTAAATGTTGGTTTATTCCTCGAAGCATTACATGATATATTCCACTTTCGCTTTTTTTGCGTGCTTGTCTTGGCATAGCTTATCACCCAAAATGAGTATATTACATGCGTCTGTTTCCTGTCAACGCATAGAACCGTCCCCCTGTGTCCCTAAGCAAAGAAAAACGGACAACACAGTTTAAGTTGTCCGTTTTTATAATGTGTAATTGTTGAAAAATCAATCCTCCGTCTGCTTTCCGAGAAACGAAGCGGCAACGGAAATAAGCTTTTCTTTTGTGGCGTCGGGCAAAGTCCTCTGCTCGTCAAACATCATCACAACCGAGCCTGCAACATCTCCCGAGCCGATAATCGTATAAACAATCGACGCCTCAAGCTCACTGTTCATAATCGGCTTAATCCCGACCTCCGATTTTGCCGTAAATGAGCCTCTCTCGTCCATAAGACCTTCAAGCTCGGGCGATACTCTGCCGTCGGTCAGAGCCTTTTTCTGTGCACCGCAAACGGACACCACTCGATCCCTGTCGGTTATCATAACCGTCATTCCCGTAGTCTTGCTTAAAACCTCTGCATATTGAGTGGCAAAGGATGAAAATTCGCCTATCGGTGAATACTTTTTGAATACAACCTCGCCGTCCGCCGCCGTGAATATTTCCAACGGGTCGCCCTCTCGCATGTGCATTGTACGGCGTATTTCCTTTGGAATGACAACTCTGCCGAGGTCGTCAATTCGTCTGACAATTCCTGTTGCTTTCATACCGTTCTCCTTATAAAGTTAATTTTATCCTGTAATATTTTACGCAGAAAACGGTGTTTAATACGGGACTTTTTATTTCAAATGTTTTTAAGCTATTTAATTTTTTTAAATGTTGACAACATATTTTATCGTGATATAATATGATAGATAGCTAACAATGTTAGCAATTTACTGAGGGTGTGTTTTTATGGTATCGGAGGATTTGACGATAAGGTTTTTGGAGCAGCTGTCAAGCACAGGACAGCTGATAATGGACAGAAGGCTTATAAAAATATCACAGGGCGACTCGTTTGTCCTAAATTATTTGTACACGCATAATTGCAAAGCCTACCCGAAAGAAATAAGCGACGCAATGGCTGTCAGCACGGCAAGAGTTGCCAAAATCTTGGGTAAATTAAATTCGCAGGGTTTGATTTTGAGAAAATGTGATGATAAGGATAACAGAAAAGTGATTATCGTGTTGACTTCGAAAGGGATTGAAAAAGTAGCAGAGTTTCGGAAAAACGCCATTAAAAAGCTTGAAGTCGTGCTGTCGGCTTTGGACGAAGAAGAAATCGAAGAATTTATGAGGATAAGAAAAAAACTTAATTCCGCCCTGTTGGAAAATATAGATAAATTCAATAAATAAGTCAAAATAAAGGAAGTAGTTTGAATTGAAAAAAGATGAAAACATTTTAGGCACATATCCAATCGGAAAGCTGTTGCTAAAGCTGTCTATTCCTACGGTAATCGCACAGCTTATCAATATGCTTTATAATATCGTCGATAGGATATATATCGGGCATATTCCCGTTGAGGGCAGCTTGGCTTTGACGGGCGTGGGCGTTTGCTTGCCGATTATTATTATCGTTACGGCATTTGCGGCATTGGTAAGCTCGGGCGGTGCGCCGAGAGCCTCGATTTATATGGGAAAAAAGGATAACGACACGGCGGAGAAAATTCTCGGCAACTGCTTTTCGTTGCAGATAATCATTTCCTGTGTATTGACAGTTATTCTTTTGATATGGAACAAGCCTATCTTGTTGGCGTTCGGCGCAAGTGAAAACACAATTTCCTACGCAACCGATTATATGGGCATTTATGCTCTCGGTACAATTTTTGTTCAGCTGACCTTGGGAATGAACGCATTTATTACCGCACAGGGCTTTACGAATATTTCAATGGTGTCCGTTCTTATCGGTGCTGTTTGCAATATTATTTTAGACCCGATTTTCATATTCGGACTTAATATGGGCGTAAAGGGCGGTGCGCTTGCAACCGTTATTTCACAAGCGATTTCAGCCGTATGGGTTGTTTCGTTCCTCAGAGGCAAAAAGACTTATTTGCATATCAAGAAAAAGAATTTACGTCTTGAAAAGAATATTATATTACCGTGCATTGCGTTAGGACTTGCATTATTCATTATGCAGGCAAGCGAAAGCATTGTAACGGTTTGCTTTAACTCCTCGCTTCTTAAATACGGCGGCGATATTGCGGTCGGAACAATGACGATTTTATCGAGCGTTATGCAGTTCGCTATGCTTCCGTTGCAGGGTATAGCGCAGGGTGCGCAGCCGATTTTAAGCTATAATTACGGTGCTAAATGTGCGCCGAGGGTTAAAAACACATTCAAATTGTTGCTTGTAACTTGCCTGAGCTATTCCGTTTTGCTTTGCAGTGCGGTGCAGTTTTTCCCGAAAGCGTTTATAAGCATTTTCACATCGGACGCAAGCCTTGTCGAGTTTGCAACTCCTATGCTCAGGATTTATCTTGCAGGCATATTCTTGTTCGGAATTCAAATTGCTTGCCAAATGACCTTTACATCTCTCGGAAAGGCCGTAAATTCAATCGTTGTTGCGGTTGTAAGAAAATTCGTGCTGTTAATTCCGCTGATTTACATTATGCCGCACTTGGTAGCAAATCAGACAACGGGCGTATTCCTTTCAGAGCCGATAGCGGATATTATTGCGGTTATATTCACATCTGTTCTGTTTGGCTTCCAATTCAAAAAGGCAATGAAAGAAATTGAGGCTTAAAACTTATTTTTAATAATAAACAGCACAACACCGTCGCACTCTTTCGGGTACGGCGGTGTCATGCTTTAAGGTATTTATATAGATAGGGATGGGTAAGTTAGTTAAGCATCCTGCATTTGTGAAAGCCCGTCGGCTTCATCATTTGAAACCCACGAATGAATTTGCTCGGGATTTTCAAAAATGTCGTCGAGCCTTTCAAGGAAAGGAACTATATCTCCGAAGTCAAGTGCTCTGTGGTCAAACGCAATGCAAATGGGCATTACCTGTCTTGCCTCGACCTCTTTTTTGCCGAATTCGTTTGTTACAACGACGGGCTTATCCTGAACGGCGCCTACTGCGAAAGCGGTAACCTGCGGCGGTATGATTTCAAGAAGGCAGGTTGAGCCTCTCTGCTGACGGTAGGTCGAGCCGATATTTGAAACTGTCGTTGTGCCTTGCTCAATATCGTGCTTTGTAAGTCTGTCCTCAACGGGAATCGACTCATAAGCCTTTTTAGCTTTACCGCTGAGAGTTTTAACTCTGTGCTTGCCTGTCTTTGAGCCGATAAGTCTGCAAACAGTCTGCATAATTTTTCCCTTTTTAAGTGCGGTAATAGTGTTGTCGAGTGAAACGTCAAACATTACTTCGTTCAAATCCGTGTTCTCTGCACGGCGGGTAACGTCTTTGATTTCAGCCGTCATTTCGTCAAGATTTTTGTTTTCAAAGTTGTGAAGATTAACCGTCATCATTTCGCCGTTGGGAAGAATCATAGGCATTGAAATATTTATGTCTTCGTATGTGTTGAGCTCTCCTCTTACAAGCTTGCGGTTGAAGTTTAAGTGCGAGTTGAGAATCGGTGCGTCCTTGAGGCCCTCCGTGATAACCTTTAACATAAGAGTATTTATCGTTATCTTATCCTTGCGGTCTCTTCCAAAATTCAGTCTTTTATATTCACGCATAAAAGCGGTTACGTCAGGCTCATAATTATATGTTACGTGAGGGATTGTTTCCCAGCTCTCGGCAGTCATATTTGAAACGATTTTTCTCTGAATTCCGAAGTGGATTGTGTTTATCTTTTTCATGTGTTTGTCTCCTTGTTTGTCAAATTTTATTGTTGATAAAAAGTAGTTTTTGAATTTATCCGAGTGGCTTTTGCTCTTGTTTCTCGGTACGCCGATATCTTACAAAAAAATCCTCGGTTGCGCTACCAACTTTAGTTTACAAATGCGATTTTTCAAGGAAACTATCGGTTGCGAAGCTCCGCAACCACGTATTATCAAGGCTTTTCGGACTTTATTTTTTGTATTGAAAAATATCAGGATATATATTAAAATAGATTTACATGATATTTTTGCGGCGGTGAGCAAATGGAAATTAAAGAAAAAATACTCCTTGCAAGGACGAGCTTGGGCATTGAGCTCGGCTCTACAAGAATAAAAGCGGTGCTGATTGACGATGAGGCGACACCCATTGCGTCAGGCAGTCACACATGGGAAAACAGATTTGAAAACGGCGTGTGGACGTACTCACTTGACGACATTCACACGGGACTTCGAAGCTGCTATAAGGACCTTAAAAATGACGTAAAAAACAGATACGGAATTGAGCTTACCGAGGTTGGCTCGATCGGAGTTTCCGCAATGATGCACGGCTATATGGCATTCGACAGCGAGGGTAATTTGCTCACTCCGTTCAGAACATGGAGGAACACCTCTACCGCACAGGCGAGCGAAGAGCTAACCGAGCTTTTAGAATTTAATATTCCGCAAAGGTGGTCTGTTGCGCATCTTCGTCAGGCTATGCTGAACGGCGAAGAGCATTTGAAAAAGCTCTCAAGACTTTCCACTCTTGCTGTGTATATTCACTCGAAATTGACGGGCGAGTTTGTCGCAGGCGTCGGTGAGGCAAGCGGTATGTTTCCGATTGACTCCGCAATAAACGATTACGATGAGGCAATGCTTAAAAAATTTGACACGCTCTCGAAAAAGGACGGATATGATTTTTCGCTTCGTGATATTTTACCTAAAGTTCTGGTCGCAGGAGAAAACGCAGGAACGCTTACAAAAAGCGGCGCAGAATTTCTTGACGAGAGCAAAACGCTCAAATCGGGAATTCCCGTTTGTCCTCCCGAGGGCGATGCAGGTACGGGTATGACCGCTACAAATTCCGTTAGAGAAAAGACGGGAAACATCTCCGCCGGTACGAGTATTTTTTCAATGGTAGTTTTGGAAAAGCCGCTTAAAAATGTATATAAGGAAATCGACCTTGTAACTACTCCGACGGGAAAGCCCGTTGCAATGGTGCATTGTAACAACTGCACAGGAGATATTGACGCTTGGGTAAAAATGTTCTGCGAGCTCTTAACACTCAGCGGGCACCCGACGGAGAAATCAAAGGTTTACGATATGCTATATTTCGAGGCTCTCAAGGGCAATCCCGATTGCGGCGGAATAGTTTCATATAACTGCCTGTCGGGCGAGCCTGTTTTGGATATTTCACAGGGCAGACCTATGCTTATGCGACTTTCGAATTCAAAGCTTACAGTTGCCGATTTTATGAGAAACGAACTGTATTCAGCCTTTGCCGCATTGAAAAACGGAAACGATATTCTTTTGAAAAAGGAAAATGTTAAGCTTGACAAAATTTCCGCACACGGCGGACTTTATAAAACCGAGGGCGTCGGTCAGAAAATAACGGCTGCGGCATTGAACACAAAGGTAACCGTTATGAAAACGGCAGGCGAGGGAGGCCCGTGGGGTATGGCGGTGCTTGCACTTTATGCCGTATCAAAAAGCGATGAAAGCCTTGAAAATTATCTTGATAACAAGATTTTTGCTTCTGCCGAGTCCGTGAGCGTTGACCCCGATTTGAGAGACGTCGAGGGCTTCGACAAATATATGGAGAGATACAATAGTGCAATAGCGGTTGAAAGGCTCGCTTGTGAAAAATTAAATTAAGCCGCTTTTCGGCAAAAAACAAGGCACATTTCAAAACGAAATGTGCCTTTAATATGTGTCTTAAATTACTGCTTCCACGGGTTTGACGGATCGGGGTCGGTGGGATCCCAAACACGTCTTGAATCATTCGTGTCAATTCTAATCGGTGTGGGTTTTGCTAACGGCTCCGGATCGTTGCTGTCATAAATTGTAACGGGGGTGCCCTTAGGACAGTTGTCGTAAATCCACTTTGCATCCTCAACGGAAAGTCTTATACAGCCGAGCGAAGCGGCCTCGCCCAATTTGTTGAACTCGTCATATTCGAGGTCTGCCTTGTTCTGCGTAACGTACGGAACGGAATGGAACAGATAGTGCCCTGTAATTCTCGTTGCATACTGTCCGTAAACATTGCCCGAAAGGAGT
The DNA here is from genome assembly GCA_004556705.1 of Ruminococcus sp. Taxonomy (GTDB): domain Bacteria; phylum Bacillota; class Clostridia; order Oscillospirales; family Acutalibacteraceae; genus Fimenecus. Next base: position 155,263 of record SFGA01000001.1, read on the forward strand.
CGCCAGGTGTATTTGTCTGTCGTGTTATATGAGCCTGTCGGCGTTGCATCATTCAAGCCTACCGAACAAACCATAGCCTTGTACGGAACGGTGTAGCCGCCGTTTGCATCCTTCGTATAGACAATGACAATGTTCTGTGTGCGGTTGACCTTGATATAGTAAGGTTTGTCCGAAAGGTCCTGACTGCCCTTGAGATATTTTTCCGAGCAGTAGCCTGTCTGACCGTTAAAGTCAATTCTAAACCAACCGTTTGAGCATTTGCCCGTTACCTTAATCGGCGTATCCTGACCGAGCTGACCTAAAATCTGACTGTCTGTTGACGGTGCGCTTCTGACATTCAATGTAACTGTTGTCGAGTACATTGTCGCCGAATAGTCTGTTATGGTAACGTCGCCGGAAAGAGAAGTTGTGGTTTCGGGTGCTTGTGTTTGCGTGGGTGCTTCGGTCTGTTGCTCCGATACGGCAGGCTCACTCTGCGAGGGAACAAAGGGCGTTTCGGGTTTCTTAAAATGTTTTACAAGTGCGATTGTGCCCGCAATGAGAATTATTGCAAGAATACACGATACAATAATTAAGATTGTCCTTTTTTCCTTTGAAGCTGCTGCCGCTTTGCCTGAAAGCTTCATCTGACGTCGTCTTTTATCCTCTTGTGAATATTGATTCATATTTTTATCTCCTGAAATTATATTATAAATAAGTATATATAGTATAAGTTTATAAATCGTCTTTGTCAATGAAGAACGTAGGAATTTGTCAAAAAAGATTGAAAGATGTTCTGCAATGTTATATACTTTTAGTGAGGTGAAGCAAATGACTTCGAGCCAATACAGAAAGCTTTCGGCTCCGTTTCGCAAAAATAAGAACTCGGTGTTGGGCTTTAATTTGTTGAATACAGTTTTGACGGTAATAGTTTATATCGCTTATCCGTCATTATTGGCATATCTTGCATTTTCAGACAGAACGAAGCTGTTTCGGTGTGTTTTGATACCTGCCGGTATGCTCTTATTTGTCAGCGGACTCCGCCGTGTCATAAACAGACCGAGACCTTATGAAACGCTGAATATCAGACCGCTTATAAATAAGGATAAAAAAGGACAGTCAATGCCGAGCAGACACATCTTTTCTGTTTTTATGATAGCGATGACCTTTTTGTATGTCAAACCCGTGCTGAGCATACCGCTGTTTATAATCGGCGTTTTACTGTGTGCTGTTAGGGTAATAGGCGGCGTGCATTATCTCTCTGATGTGCTCGTCGGTGCGGCAATCGGCTTGCTGTCGGGCTTGCTCGGTTATTTTGTATTTTGATTATAATAAAATAGGCATAACCCTTGTAGATACTAATAAAACAACGGCTGTAAAGGTTTAACCTTTACAGCCGTTTTGCGCTTTTAATTGATGATTATATGCTGTTTACAAATCTCATAAATGCGTTTCTGCCGTCCTCCGTGCACTTATAAACGCCTGCGTCCTCAAGCACTCCGACAAATACCTTGCCGACCTCTGCCTTGAGTATTTCGTCAACATTTTCCGCTGTGATTTCGTCGTAATTCGCTTTGAATTCGTCAACCCAATCTGCGTGCTTTTCAATCTGCTCATTTGAGCGTATATCCTTGCCGTTTACAATGTAATCGCCGAGGATTGCAAGCTCCTCTTTAAGCCTTGACGGAAGCACCGCAAGTCCCATAACTTCGATAAGACCGATATTTTCCTTCTTAATGTGATGATACTTGTCGTGCGGATGATAAACGCCAAGCGGATATTCCTCTGTTGTTATGTTGTTACGAAGTGCAAGGTCAAGCTCATAGGTGTCGCCGACTTTTCTTGCAATCGGTGTAATCGTGTTGTGCTTTTCGCCGTCGGTTTCCGCAAATACAAATGCCGCTTCATCCGTGTAGGCTCTCCACTTTTTAAGAATTATATCCGCAAGCTCGATAATTCTGTCGCTGTCCTTGCCGCGAAGTCTGATAACCGAAAGAGGCCATTTAACTATGCCCGATTCAACATCCTCAAAGCCCTTGATTGTAAAAAGCTTCTCAATCGGTGCTTTTGCCATTGCAAAGGTATAATGACCGCCCTGATAATGGTCGTGAGAGAGGATAGAGCCGCCGACAATCGGCAAATCTGCGTTTGAGCCGAGGAAATAATGGGGGAACAGCTTTACAAAGTCAAACAACTTTATAAATGTTGCCTTTTCAATTTTCATCGGTGTATGCTCGCCGTTAAATACAATGCAATGCTCATTGTAGTAAACATAAGGAGAATATTGGAATCCCCATGCTGTATTATTGATTGTAATCGGGATAATTCTGTGATTCTGTCTTGCAGGAAAATTCACTCTGCCTGCATAACCCTCGCACTCCTTGCATAAAAGGCACTTAGGATAACCGCTTTGCTTTTGAAGCTTTGCTGCGGCAATCGCTTTCGGGTCTTTTTCGGGCTTTGAAAGGTTGATTGAAATGTCAATATCGCCGTATTCACTCGGAACTGACCAACGCATATCTCTTTTAATTCTATATCTTCTGATATAGTCGGAATCGCCGCTTAATTTATAAAACCAATCAGTTGCCTTTTCGGGACTTTCGCTGTAAAGAGCGTTAAAGGTCTTGATTACCTCGTGAGGCATGGGCATAAGGCAAGCCATAAGCTTTGCATCGAACAAATCACGGTAAACTACGCTGTTTTCGATAATGCCGTTTTCAGCCGCAAAGTCGAGCAATTCGCAAAGCGTGCTCTCAAGGTCAACATTTTCAAAGCTTTCCGACGGCTCGTCATACTCGTCAAGGCGAAGAGCCTCAAGAATTCTGTTTGTAACATAAACCTTGTCACATTCCTCGATAAGACCTGTTTCAAGTCCGTAGGTAACTAATTTTTTTATGCTTTCATATACCATATACATACCTCAATTCAATCATTTTTTTATATTGTAGCATTGCTGCCGTTCGTTTACAACAGTAAGCTTTACTTTTCTTTGCTTTTTTTATCTTTTAACCACTTTACAATCAAATATATCGCACCTATCGGTATTGCGCAGATTATGCCTATAACGATTAACTTCATAGGTATATAGTCATAAGCTGCGTCGCCGAGAATTGTGAAAAAAATTACTCTCGGTGCAATTCCGAGAACGGAAGCCAAGAAATATTTTGCGAACGGAATTTTCATTGAGCCGAAAAACAGACTTGCAAAGTCGATAGGAAACACGGGTAAAAATCTGATTACAAATATAGAAGCGAATTTGTTTTTCTCTTCAAACGCAAGCAGCTTTTTTCCGCCCTTGCTCTTTTTCAAAAGGTCGTTTACATATTCACCGCCGACGAACCAACCGAAAATATACGAAACCGTTACCTCAACGGCAATTCCGCAAAGGTTGATTATTACCGCCTGCACCGTGGGGAAAGCCATTCCCACCGAAATATAAACGAGCGAAGCGGGGACTACGAAAACTGCGCCCTTTATGCCGTATATTCCGAGCACGCTCAGTATTGCAAGAGCGACCGACGGCGAATTTGCCACAATGTTTCGTATATCTATATTGGATAACTTATCATATTTTATTATCGCAACCGCCATAACGGCAAAGATTACCGCAAGGCGAATTATTAGCTTGACGGTTGATTTTTTATCCTTGTTCAAAGCAAACACTCCTGTCGAAGAGGTATTATACCACATTTATCAAAAAAAGACAAACGGGAGACAGATAAAAATCCGTCTCCTGCTTGTCTGTGTGTGAAAAATCTATTATGGAAAGAGGTAGCAATTTAATATGGCTGCATTAAGCCACGTCAAATGAATGAGGAGTGCGACCGTTAGGCGATTTGCCGCCCTTAACGACACGGAACTCTCTGTTCTTCTTCATTTGCTCAATTCTTTTTCTTTTCTTATATCTGCGGTAATTTACGACAATGACCATCTTGACATACTGTTCAAATTTGATAACCTCTTTTTCGTGAATAAAACCGTATATAAGAAGTAAAACAACTGCCAATTCAATACTTGTTTTTGCGAAAATAGCTAACATAATAATTTCCTCCGTTCATCGTCGAACATTCGTTCTTATTGATTACACCCCTATTATAGCATGCATTTTTTATTTGTCAACACAAATGTTCGAAAATATTTTAAGCAGAGTACGCATAAAAGGACTTTATCTGATTTTATCCGATAACCTGCCGATTTGTTTATTTTTATTATATGACCTGTCCTGCGAATATAATACCACAACATATAGTGTATGTCAACTAATTCAAGCACAATTTATGCAATTCAAGTAAAAAAATACAACTTTTTATCACTTTACTGTTTATAAATGTAATAAAATTTGATATAATATCTTGATAAAAAATTTGAGTGTTTGTTCGGCTGTTTCCGAACAAAAGCGGTTAAAATAAAGTTGATAAAAGAAAAGGAATTTAATTATGTTTGTAGATAAAGCGAAAATCCATATAAAAGCAGGAAACGGCGGCGACGGTGCCGTTGCTTTCCACAGAGAAAAATATGTGGCTTCCGGCGGCCCTGACGGCGGAGACGGCGGCAGAGGCGGCAACATTGTTTTTCAGGTTGACGATAATATTTCAACTCTTGCCGATTTCCGTTATAAAAGGAAATATAAAGCGCAAAACGGCGAAAACGGCAGAGGCAGCCGTTGTAACGGTAAAAAAGCTCCCGACCTTATAATCAAAGTACCGAGAGGCACGGTTATCCGTGAGGTTGAAAGCGGCGTCGTTATGGCGGATATGTCCTCAAACGAACCGTTTATTGCGGCAAAAGGCGGAAACGGCGGTTGGGGTAACTCTCATTTCGCAACTCCGACAAGGCAGACGCCCCGTTTTGCAAAAAGCGGTGCTCCCGGCGAAGAATGGGAAGTAAGCCTTGAATTAAAGCTTATTGCAGATGTCGGACTTTTAGGCTTTCCGAATGTCGGTAAATCCTCTTTTCTCTCTGTTGTCAGCGAGGCAAAGCCGATTATCGGCGATTATCACTTTACAACTATAATTCCCGTTCTGGGCGTTGTTTCAATGGGCCCCGAAAACAGCTTTGTAATTGCCGATATTCCCGGACTTATTGAGGGAGCGGCTGACGGTGTAGGCTTAGGTCATGAATTTTTACGTCATGTTGAGCGTTGCCGTATGCTTGTGCATATAGTTGACGTTGCAGGCAGTGAGGGCAGAGACCCGATTGAAGACTTCGAAAAGATAAACGAAGAGCTTGTAAAATTCAACCCCGAGCTTGCAAAATGTCCGCAGATTGTCGCAGGTAACAAAATCGACCTTGCCACAGACGAACAGCTTGCAACCTTTAGAAATTATATTGAGAGCAAGGGCTATGAATACTTTGAAATTTGCGCCCCCATTCAGTACAACACGAAAGAACTTATCAATGCCGTAGCGAAAAAGCTTGCTTCTCTTCCGCCTGTCAAAAAATATGAATCGGAAGAAATTCCGCTTGAGGTTATAGCGCAGAAGAAAAATGACGGTTTCAAAGTTACCGTTGAGGACGGCGTTTACATTGTCGAGGCTGAATGGCTCTATAAAATTCTCCTCAAAACCGACCCCGATGACTACTCCTCGCTTCAATACTTCCAAAATGTTCTTCAATCCAGCGGTATAATCGATGAACTTATCAAGCAGGGTATTCACGAAGGGGATACAGTATCAATTTACGACCTCGAATTCGATTACATCCCTTAATTTTGGTGCTTTTTGCGCAATACTGCATTGTTGCGTGCTCGACGTATGGCATACGCCATCGCACTTACGCCTTATCTTGCACAAAAATCACACAAAATTAAAAATAAATGTTGCTTTTTGCGCATAGCTTCGTTGCTGCGGTCAACATCAAATTAACCTTACCGGTGTATGGCGGTGGCTTGCTGCCGCCGTTAGATTGCCGTTGATATATGATGATTTACGGCTGAAAGCAATATATAAATCCGCAAAAGTTGGTAGCGACAGCGAGCCGTCGTGAGGGCGTTTACAACCGAACAGGCAAGCCGAGCGTGATTTTTGCGGAAAAGGAGGAGTTGCGTAGTGAGTGAGAGACAGCCAAAGGCTGTTGCGAACGATACGTCGCAAACGACGACGAACCGTAGGGACAGCCCTTGCGGCTGTCCGTTGCCCTGATTTTATATGTAATTTGTTGCGGACAGGGGCAAGCCCTGTCCCTACGGTATAATATCGAATTCAATTGTGCTTCCGCCCCATCTTTGAGGGGGCTGTCGTTTTTCGCAGAAAAATGACTGAGGGAGTTTTTTATAATTTGAAATAATCTTCTTAACTCCCTCAGTTTCGCTTCGCTCAACAGCTCCCTCGGAGAGGGAGCGAACTTTTAAGGAAATTTCATATGAAATAAACAACCTATAAACAACCTATAAACAACCTATTTTTATATCAGGTGAAAAATGGACAATAATAAAATTGTAAACAAAAATGACATATCGAATTACAGTCCTATGGCTATGGCATTTTTGGGCGATGCGGTTTACGGACTTTTGGTGCGTGAAAAGCTCGTTCTTGAATGTAACAGACCGGCGGGTGCTCTACATACGCTTTCGATAAAGCAGGTAAATGCCGCCGCACAGGCAAAGGGCGCTAAAAAGCTTTTATCTGTTTTGACTCAAGAGGAATCGGACGTGTTTAAGCGTGGCAGAAACACCCACACAAAGCACACTCCGAAAAATCAGTCCGAGGGCGATTATCATTATGCCACGGGTCTTGAAACGCTTTTCGGTTATCTGTATCTTTTGGGCGAAGAAAAAAGACTTCGTGAGCTATTTGAAATAATCAACGGCGACGGGGTGCTCAATTCTGAAACGGGTAGCGACAAGGACTAATATTAAAAACACATTCAAGGATTTCCTTTGGTGGACTTTAGGCAGTATACTTTTTGCGGCCGCAATTAACCTTTTTACTGCTCCGAATGAGATAACCGTAGGCGGTTTTTCGGGAATTGCTACGGTTGTAAATTATCTTTTCGGCTTTCCGATAGGTCTTTCGATATTCCTTTTGAATGTGCCGTTATTTGTTGTTGCTTTTCTTAAATTAGGATATAAATTTGTTATAAAAACATTTATAGCCACCTTTGAAAGTTCATTTTTTATTGACTTGTTTGCGAGCTTTATGAAAGGCTATTCGGGTGACAGACTTTTAAGCGCTGTTTTCGGCGGTGTACTGCTCGGCACGGGGTTGGGACTTATTTTTCTCCACGGTGCGACAACGGGCGGAACGGATGTCATAGCAACTCTGTTAAGACTTAAATATCCTCATCTTTCAATGGGCAGACTTATTTTTATAGTTGACCTTACGATAGTTTTGCTGTCGTATTTCGCATATAAAAGCGTAGACGCAATACTTTATGCACTTGTTACCGTTTTTATTTCAACTCAGGCGGTAGACCTTGTAGGCTCGGGCTTTTCACATTCAAAAACCGTGCTTATTGTTACCGAACACGGGAAAGAAATGGCGCAGGAAATACTTTTTACTCTCGGCAGGGGAGTTACGTCTGTTAAGGCTCAGGGTGCATATACGGGAAATGAAAAGCAGATAATTTTCTGTGCCGTGAGAGCCGAAGAGGTTGCGTATTTTTCAAAGCTTATAGGTCAGGTTGACAAAAATTCATTTATGATAGTTACCGATGCCGACGATATTTACGGCAACGGCTTTAATAAAGAAAAACTGTAATTTTATATAAGAGGTAGTTTATGGCAAAAAAGGAAAACATCAGAAATTTCTCGATTATCGCTCACATTGACCACGGCAAATCGACCCTTGCGGACAGACTTTTGGAGCTTACCGATTCTGTTGCAAAGCGTGATATGGAGGATCAGCTGCTTGATAATATGGACCTTGAGCGTGAAAGAGGTATTACAATCAAGGCACACGCCGTAAAGCTTGATTATACCGCAAAGGACGGTAAGACCTACGAGCTTAATTTGATTGACACTCCCGGTCATGTTGACTTTAACTATGAGGTATCCCGTTCTCTTGCGGCTTGTGAGGGTGCAGTGCTTATCGTTGACGCTTCGCAGGGCGTTGAGGCGCAGACTCTTGCAAATACATATCTTGCGCTTGACCACAATCTTGAAATTGTACCTATTATAAATAAAATAGATTTGCCTGCCGCAGACCCCGAGCGTGTTGCTCATGAGGTTGAGGATGTAATCGGCATCCCGTGCCTTGATGCTCCGAGAGTTTCCGCAAAAACAGGCGAAAATGTGGAGTCTGTTTTGGAGGAAATCGTAAATCTTGTACCTCCTCCTGAGGACAGAGACAGCGAGCCGTTGAGAGCGTTGATTTTCGACTCGATTTACGACAGCTACCGTGGCGTAATTGTTTATGTCAGAGTTATGGACGGCAAGATAAAGCCCGGCGACACTATGCGTATGATGGCTACGGGTGCGGAATTTACCGTTGTTGAAACAGGCTATATGAGAGCAACCTCTCTTGAGCCTGCAAAAGAGCTTTCTTCGGGCGAGGTTGGATATATCACGGCTTCAATCAAAACCGTTTCCGACGCCCGAGTCGGCGATACCGTTACAACAGCCGAAAGACCTGCCACAGAGCCGCTTCCGGGTTACAGAAAGGTAAATCCGATGGTATTCTGCGGTGTTTATCCTGCCGACGGTGCGGACTATGAAAATCTCCGTGACGCACTTGAAAAGCTTCAATTAAACGATGCGGCGCTTTCATTTGAGCCTGAAACCTCGGGTGCATTGGGCTTTGGCTTCAGGTGCGGCTTCCTCGGACTTCTCCACCTTGAAATTATACAGGAACGCCTTGACAGGGAATATAATCTTGACCTTGTAACGACAATTCCGAGCGTTGTATATAAAATTCATCTTACTGATAAGTCGGTGGTTGAAATCGACAACCCGTCGAACTATCCCGACCCTGCGACGATTGATTATTCGGAAGAGCCCGTTGTCGAGGCACACATTTACGCTCCGCCCGAATATGTCGGTGCAATTATGGACTTGTGTCAGGACAGACGTGGCACCTACGAGGGTATGACCTATCTTGATGCGGACAGAGTTGATTTGAAATACATTCTTCCGCTTAACGAGATAATCTATGACTTCTTTGATGTTCTTAAATCGAGAACAAGAGGCTATGCTTCCTTTGACTATGAGCTCAAAGGCTATGAAAAATCACAGCTTGTTAAACTTGATGTATTGTTAAACGGCGATGTAATAGACGCTCTTTCGTTTATTATTCATTCCGATAAGGCATATACAAGAGCGAGAAAAATCGCAGAAAAGCTTAAAGAGAATATTCCGAGACAGATGTTTGAAATCCCGATTCAGATAGCAGTCGGCGGAAAGGTAATCGCCCGTGAAACCGTTAAGGCAATGCGTAAGGACGTGCTTGCGAAGTGCTACGGCGGCGATATTACAAGAAAGAAGAAACTTCTCGAAAAACAGAAGGAAGGAAAGAAGCGAATGCGCCGGTTTGGTACGGTTGAAGTACCGCAGGAGGCATTTATGTCGGTGTTGAAGTTAGATGAATAACAGAGATAACATTTTGCAGAGGTTAGACGAGCTTTCTGTTTCGTATGAGCTAAAGGAGCACCCTGCCGCTTTTACAATGGAAGAGCTTGACGAATTGCACCTCAACGATAATAACGAAATATGTAAAAACCTATTTCTTCGTGATTACAAGGGTAAAAGACACGCCCTTGTAATTTTGCGAGGGGATAAACACGCAGATTTACCGCTTATTCGTGATGAGATAGGTTCAACAAGATTGAGTTTTGCCTCGGATGAGCGACTTTCGAAGTATCTTGATGTTAAAAAAGGCTCTGTTTCTCTTTTGGGTATCATAAACGATACTGCGGATGCGGTTGAGGTCTATCTTGACGAGGATTTGAAAACGCTTCCGTGCCTCGGCTTCCATCCGAACGACAACACGGCTACCGTGCTTTTGAGCTTTGACGACGTGATAAAATATGTTGAAAGCACCGCACATGATATTCGCTTTATAAAGGTATGAAAAAGGATATAGGATTATATATTCACATTCCGTTTTGCGACTCAAAATGTCCGTATTGCGATTTCTATTCTTTTCGCTGTAAGGATGACGAAAAAGAGCGATATGTGAGCCTTTTATGTGACGAAATAAAGTCAAAATCAGGGCAAATCAACTGTAAAGTAAATACACTTTACATAGGCGGAGGAACCCCGTCGTGTATAGGGTTTGAGCGTCTTTGTAAAATCATTGAATGTGTAAAATCTAATTTTTCCTTAACAGACGGCGCAGAGATAACGGTCGAGTGTAATCCGCACTCCGTTTCTTATGAATTTTTCAAAAATATAGCGGCTGTCGGCGTCAACAGAGTGTCGCTCGGACTTCAATCGGCAAACGATAATGAGCGAAAAAGACTTGGCAGAATATCGGGCAAAAAAGAGGTTGAAAATGCCGTCAATTTTGCACGAAAAGCAGGTATCGAAAACATTTCGCTTGACGTTATGCTCGGTATCCCCGAAAGCACGGTTGAAAGCTTAAAAGCGACGCTTGATTTTTGTATAGGGCAAAACGTACCGCACGTTAGCTGTTATATCCTTAAAATTGAGGAGAACACGCCGTTTTATAAAATGCAAAATACGCTTTCGCTGCCCGACGACGATACCGTTGCAGATATGTATTTGTATATGTGCGAATACCTTGAAAAGCACGGCTATAATCAGTATGAAATTTCAAACTTCTCTAAGCAGGGCTTTGAAAGCCGACACAATTTGAAATATTGGAATTGCGAGGAATATTTAGGTATCGGCTCTTCGGCTCATTCCTTTATTGACGGAAAACGCTTTTACTGTGAGAAAAGAACGGACAAATTTGTTTGTGTTCCCGACGGCGAGGGCGGCGATTTCTCGGAATACGCAATGTTGAAGCTGAGGCTGAAACAGGGGATAACCGAAGCGGAAACGGAAAGCAGGTTTTCTCATCCGATACCCGAAAAAATGCGCCGTGAGGCTGAATTTTTTCAAAAGAACGGGCTTGTAATTTCAGATTCGGAGGGTATCAGACTTACCCGAAACGGATTTTTGCTTTCAAATACTGTCATTTCAAGGTTGATATATTAAAAATATTGTGTTAGAATACTTTTTGCGAATTTTAAGAAAGAAGGTGGACAAATGCCCATTAAAATAGATAATCAGCTTCCGGCAAGGCATAGCCTTGAGCTTGAAAACATTTTCGTTATGCCGGAAAACAGAGCAATGACGCAGGATATTCGTCCGCTTCATATTATAATTCTTAATCTTATGCCGACTAAAATCGAGACCGAAACGCAGATTTTACGACTTTTGAGTAACACTCCGCTTCAGGTTGACGTCGAGCTTTTGCAGGTTAAGTCGCATGTTGCAAAGAATGTATCACAAGAACACATGCTCAAGTTCTACAAGACTTTTGATGATGTTAAAAACCGCAAGTTTGACGGTATGATTGTTACGGGTGCGCCTGTCGAAATGATGCCGTTTGAAGAGGTTGATTATTGGGACGAACTTTGTGAGATTTTCGATTGGGCAAAGACCAATGTGTATTCTACCTATAATATATGCTGGGGTGCTCAGGCGGCATTGTACTATAAATACGGTGTTCCGAAGCATATACTTGATGAAAAGCTTTTCGGTGTTTTCAAGCACAGACCGCTTGACCTGTATCATCCGCTGCTTCGTGGCTTCTCCGACGTTTATTATGTACCGCATTCAAGGCATACCGAAACTCGCAGGGAGGATATTGCCGAGGTCAAGGATTTGCAGATTTTGTCCTATTCCGACGAAGCGGGCGTGCATCTCATCTCCGATATGGCTTGCAGAAACTTCTTCTGCACGGGACATTCCGAGTATGACAGCGATACGCTTGCAAAGGAATATTTCAGGGATTTGAAAAAAGGTATGAATATTAAAATGCCTTACAATTATTTCCCCGACAACGACCCGAGGAAAACGCCGCCTATCACTTGGCGTGGGGTGGGAAGTCTTTTGTTCCAAAATTGGCTTAACTATTTTGTCTACCAAAGAACTCCTTATGACCTTAATTCCTTATAATCTCTTATAATCTATTAAATAAAGGCGGCTGCGAAAACACGGTTTTTACAGTCGCTTTTCATTATAATATAAGGCGAATATCGGCGCATAAGAATAATGTTCGCATAAATAACCGCTTTTGAGAAAATTTTTCTTGACTTACGCAACGGTTTATGTTATATTACTTGTACCTCTGAAAGAGGGTTCTTTTTTTGTGCCCACTTTTTTTGAGGTAGGCTAAACAAGCGTGTAACGCTAATAATGGAGGTGCCGAAAATGAGAGTAAAGGTTACATTGGCTTGCACAGAGTGCAAACAGCGCAACTACAACACAATGAAAAACAAAAAGAACACACCGGACAGGTTGGAGATGAACAAGTACTGCAGATTCTGCAAGAAACATACTCTCCACAGAGAAACAAAGTAAGCGGAGGTTAAAACAATGGCTGACGAAATTAAAAAAGATTCTGCCGCTGCTCCCGCAAAAAACTCCAAGAAAGAAAACAAGCCCGAAGCTCCTAAGAAAAAGAAGAATGTTTTTGTCTCAATGGGCAAGAATATCAAGAAGTTCTTTAAGGATTTAAGGGGCGAGTGTAAAAAGGTCGTATGGCCGGATTCAAAAACCGTTCTCAAAAGCACAGGCATAGTTTTGCTCTGCGTATTTGTTTTAGGTTTGGTAATCTGGGGTATCGACACAGGTCTTTCGGAACTTATTAAGCTTCTCGTAAATGCTTCGAAAAATGCGCCGGCTGACACAGAAACAACAGCAGCCGTAGCAGGTTCAATCATTTCCGGATTCTTTGGTTTATAAGGGGGATGTCTAATGGCAGAAATCTCCAAGTGGTACGTTGTTCATACTTATTCGGGTTATGAGAATAAGGTTGCGGCGAATATCGAAACGGTAGTAGAAAATCGTAAGATGCAGGACTATATTCTTGATGTTCAAGTGCCGACTGAGCTCGTTACCGAGATTAAGGACGACGGATCCAAGAAAGAAATTGAAAGAAAAATTTTCCCCGGTTACGTTATCGTAAAGCTTGCTGTCTTTGAAAATGAGGACTCGGGTGAGCTTGAGATGACAGATGACACATGGTATGTCATTCGCAACACGAGAGGTGTTACGGGCTTTGTAGGCCCCGAGGGCAAGCCTGTTCCGCTTTCGGACAGTGAAATTGCCGCTCTCGGCGTTGAAAAGCGTGTTGTTGAGGTAAACTACGCAAAGGGCGATATGGTTACTATTATCGACGGTGCTTTTGACGGCATTATCGGCGTAGTTGACGAAATTAACACAGAAAACAATATGGTCAGAGTTATAATTTCAATGCTCGGCAGAGAAACGCCGGTTGAACTTGAGCTCGATCAGGTTGAAAAACAACAGTAAACATGGTATTAAGCGACAAGTCGCTTTTTATAGCGCATATGCGCTGTGGGAGGAATAGGCGAAGCCACTTATTCCGCCACTACCACGATTTTTGGAGGTGCTAAAATGGCTCAGAAAGTAATAGGCTTTATTAAGCTTCAAATCCCTGCCGGCAAGGCAACACCGGCACCGCCCGTTGGACCGGCACTCGGTCAGCACGGCGTTAACATCATGGCGTTCACAAAGGAATTCAATGAGCGCACAAAGAACGACGCAGGACTTATAATCCCCGTTGTTATCACTGTTTATGCAGACCATTCGTTCACATTCATAACAAAGACTCCTCCTGCAGCAGTCCTTCTTAAAAAGGCTTGCGGCATCGAGAGCGGTTCAGGCGTACCGAATAAGACTAAGGTCGCAACAATCACGAAAGAACAGCTTCAGAAGATCGCAGAGCAGAAAATGCCCGACCTCAACGCAGCAACTGTTGAAACTGCAATGAGCATGATCGCAGGTACAGCTCGTTCAATGGGCATCACTGTCGAAGACTGATGCTCCTTCGTGGGAGGAAAAATCCGATTAACCACTTAATAGGAGGAAAGTAAATTATGAAACACGGAAAAAAATATAACGAGAGCGCAAAATTGATTGAAAAAACAAAGCTCTACGATACAAGCGAAGCATTTGAGTTGGCTTGCAAGTCAGCTACTGCTAAGTTTGACGAAACTGTTGAAGCTCACATTCGCCTCGGCGTTGACTCAAGACACGCTGACCAGCAGGTTAGAGGCGCTGTTGTTCTTCCCAACGGTACAGGTAAGGATGTCAGAGTAGCTGTTTTCGCTAAGGGCGACGCTGCTGACGCTGCAAAGGCTGCAGGTGCTAACATTGTCGGTGCTGAGGATCTTCTTGCAGACATTCAGGGCGGTATGCTTGACTTTGACGTATGTATCGCATCACCCGATATGATGGGTCTTGTAGGTCGTCTCGGTAAGGTTCTCGGTCCTCGTGGCTTGATGCCTTCACCCAAGGCAGGTACTGTTACACCCGACGTTGCTAAGGCTGTTACCGAAGCAAAGGCAGGTAAGATCGAGTACCGTCTTGATAAGACAAACATCATTCACTGCCCGATTGGTAAGGCTTCTTTCGGTGCTGAAAAGCTCATCGAGAACTTCAATACTCTTATGGAAGCTATCATTAAGGCTAAGCCCGCTACACTCAAGGGTCAGTACATTAAGTCCTGCGTTGTTGCTACAACAATGGGCCCCGGCGTTAAAATCAACGCAAACAAGTACTCTGCTTAATCTTAGTGCTTGACAAACCCGTCAGGGTATGTTAATATAATATCCGCTTGCCGAAGACAGTAGGTGCATTTATGCGTAAAGTTTATCTGCCTACCGAGGAAATGGAACTTATTATTAAAGTTTTATGCCTCTCTGTCTTTCGCAGAGAGGCTTTTTTATCTCATAAAGCAAGCGTAACATTTTTATAGGAGGTGAATTCGTTTGCCAAGTGAGAAAGTTTTAGAAATCAAGAAGCAGCAGGTTGCAGATCTTAAAACAAGATTTGACAATGCTTGCGCAGGTGTAATCGTTGATTACAAGGGTATTTCCGTTTCTGACGACACATCTCTCCGTAAGGAGCTCCGTGAAGCAGGCGTTAAGTACACTGTAACCAAGAATACACTTATCCATCTTGCTATCGACGGCACTGATCTCGCAGAGCTCGACGGTGTTCTTGAGGGAACTACAGCCGTTGCTACATCTGAGAATGATTACGTTGCAGCAGCAAGAATTCTTCAGAAATTCGCTGACAAGAATGAGAATTTCAACATTAAGGGCGGTTTCCTCGACAATGAGGTAATTTCTCTTGAAAAGATTTCAAGCCTTGCAAAGCTTCCGTCAAGAGAAGTATTGCTCGCTACAGTTTGCAGTGCGTTCAACGCACCTATCGCAGCTTTTGCACGTGCTATTCAGGCAGTTGTTGACAAGAGTGGCGAAGCTCCCGCAGAGGAAGCACCCGCAGCAGAATAATTTTTGCTGTATAACTTAAAAATTTATTTCATTATTATTGGAGGAAAATAAAATGGCATCAGAGAAAATTGCAGCTATGATTGAAGAAATCAAAGCTCTTACAGTTCTTGAGCTTTCAGAGCTCGTACACGCAGTAGAGGATGAATTCGGCGTTTCTGCAGCAGCAGCAGTAGCAGTAGCAGCTCCCGCAGCTGGCGACGGCGCAGCAGCAGCTGAGGAAAAGACTGAGTTCGACGTCGAGCTTACAGAAGTAGGCGCAGAGAAGATTAAGGTTATCAAGGCAGTTCGTGAGATCACAGGTCTTGGTCTTGCTGAGGCAAAGGCTATGGTTGACGGTGCTCCGAAGGTAATCAAGGAAGCTGCTTCTAAGGATGACGCTGACGCTGCAAAGGCTAAGCTCGAAGAAGTTGGCGCTAAAGTTACACTTAAGTAATTTTAATTTGTCGATTACAAATCCCTGTTCTTTCTTTTTGAAGGAGCAGGGATTTTTTTATTTATTTTGTTTGATATAATATCGCAAGTATGGTATTATATAGTTTAGTGATATTCGGAGGCGATACTATGTCAAAACATTCGGACAGAGCACTTGAATTGTTCAAGCAAGGCTATAACTGCTCACAGGCGGTGTTCTGTGCTTTTTGTGATGAATTTAATATGGACGAGGAAACCGCATTGCGTGTTTCGGCAGGACTCGGAGGCGGCGTCGGCAGAATGAGAGAGGTTTGCGGTACCGTAACGGGTGCGGCTCTTGTTATAGGTATGCTTTACGGTGCGACCGACGGTAAGGATACTCAAAAGAAAAAGGAAACCTACGAAAAGGTGCAGGAAATCACCGAAGAATTTAAGAAGGATAATCCGTCAATAATTTGCCGTGAGCTTTTGGGACTTACAAAAGAGGCGCAGGCAAAGGAAACGGCAGAGCCCGAAGCGAGAACAGAACATTATTATAAAAAGCGTCCTTGCTCGGAGCTTGTTGAAAATATGGCAAAAATACTTGATGAAAAATTTTTTGAGGCGGAAAACTAACTATGACATACATTAAAAGCGATGACAAAAAAGCGATTATCGGAAATGAGTATATCGAAAGAAGTTTTTTTATT
Organism: Ruminococcus sp.; assembly: GCA_004556705.1. Classification (GTDB taxonomy): domain Bacteria; phylum Bacillota; class Clostridia; order Oscillospirales; family Acutalibacteraceae; genus Fimenecus. Next base: position 171,771 of record SFGA01000001.1, read on the forward strand.
GAAAACGGACAGCTTTTACCCGATACAATCACAAACAAAAGACTTAATGAGCCTGCTTTGTTTGTAACCGGAAAGGGTAGCGAGGAATTTTCCGTTACATTCTTGAAAAAATTCGGAAAATTTGAGCTTAAAGCGTCAATGCTTACGATTGACAAGATAAATTCCTATGAAAAGTCGGACTCCTCGATTTTAGAATTCGTTTTCAAGCCTGCGATTTATCGCAATACCACGCTGAATTTTCGTTTGGTATATAAGCTTAAAAATGACGATTTCTTTATGAAAAAACAGCTTTGCTTTTCGGCTTCGGGCGACCTTAATTTGCGTATTGACACCGTCGATACCGAACTTTTGGTGCTTGCAGACGGCATAAAGCAAAAATGGACGCATCCCGAGATGAACAAGGCATTCATTGACGGCTTCCACGCTTCGCTCGGACAGCCTGTTTATATCAACGGTATGTTCACAGGCTCGGAATTTCCGATGAACGACAACAACATTGTTGAAAACACCCTGCGTTTGCGTTATTACAGCGGAAAGAGTATCGCAAGTATACTTAACGGCAAAAAGGAACATTCTTTCCACAAATCCGTTTTCGGAAGCGCACAGACAATGTCTTTTGACGTTATCAGAGCAGATTTTCTCGAATATATCAAAACCGTTTCGCAGAAAACCTATCTTCGCACTCAATACAACTCTTGGTATGACCACATGCTTAACATTACCGAGGAGAATATAACAGGCTCTTTTTATCAGATTGAAAAGGGCTTGACGCAGAATTTCGTAAAACCGCTTGACGCTTATGTTGTTGATGACGGCTGGAACGATTACAAGAGTGATTTTTGGTGCTTTAATGATAAATTTCCTCACGAGCTTTACAATTCATCACGGCTTGCGAATAATTTTTCTTCACATTTCGGACTTTGGCTCGGACCGAGAGGCGGTTATAACTTTAACAAGCCATTCGGTAAGCGTATGCAAAGACACGGCAAGGGCGGTTATAACAGAAGGTCATACGACATCTGTATTGCGGATGAAAAATATGTTCGCAATGTTGAATTGCTTTTCCTTGATTATATGAATCGCTTTGACATAGACTATTGGAAGCTTGACGGCTTTATGTTGAAAACTTGCCGCAGTAAAAGGCACGGACACCCGACGGGCGGTTATAAGGATATGTATGTTATGACCGACGCTTGGGAAAAGTGGATTGATATTTTCCGTGATATGCGTAAATTTCGTGCGGAGCAGGGCAAGGAGCTTTGGATAAACCTCACTTGCTATGCTGTTCCTAGTCCGTGGTTCTTGAGATATGTAAACAGCGTTTGGATGCAAAACAGTGCCGATATAGGCTTTACGGATAAATCGGTAAGCGGAGAGGAGCTCAACGGCAAGGATTTTGACCGTATGCTCACCTATAGAGATTCACTTTACTATGATTTTCACAGGGTAAGGCAGTATCAGTTCCCGAACTCGAATATGTATAACCACGAGCCTATTTACGGACACACCGCAAAGGTTAAAATGACCGATGATGAGTACCGTAAGTATATGTATATGATTTCATCAAGAGGCACGGCATTCTGGGAACTTTATTACAGCTTCGATCTTTTCAACGATAATATGTGGCGCATAAATGCGGATGTTTTAAGATTTGTCAGAGAAAACTTTGAAACGCTCAGAAATTCAAAGCTTATCGGCGAAAGTGCCGACTCGGGTAAAATTTACGGCTACAGCGCATGGAACGGTAAAGAGGGTGTTATTTCACTTCGCAATCCGTCCGATAAACCGCAGAAATTTTCGGTTAAACTCGAAAAGGAAATCGGCGTAAACGAGGATGTAAAGGGACTTACACGCATAAATGTTATCCCTTACGAAACCGAGAAATGCGATATTAAATATTCCTATGGTGACACTCTTTCGGTTGAGCTTGGCGCACACGAAATTGTAATATATAAATTCGGCGGAGAAAAGACAACCGCACCCGTATTAAAGCGAGCAAAGTTTGAGGATGAACACACGGCTGTATTCTCATTTGACAGACACATTGTGCTTGATGAAAACAGCTTTACTTATATGGGTAAGCCTATAAAGGCGGAGTTGCTTGCGAATTACAGTGAGGTGCTTTTGCATTTTGACAACGCACAGGCAGGCTCCAAATATACTGTTGATTACAGCGTTCGTGACCTCTACGGCAACAAGCTGACCTCTAAAAAAACGCTTGCTTGCTATAAGGACAATCTTTTGTTTTCGGACAGAGAAGCACCTTGCGAGATTGAGGACGATTTCACACTCACTATGACCGTGAACACCGCAACAAAGGAAACGCTTTTGTTCTCACAGGGTAATTCTCTTGCGGTTTCGCTTATAAACGGCAATGTGAGATTTAACTGCTGTTCGCTCAAATGCGTCGGACACACCGATATTTGTAACACGGGCGACAGAAAAATAACCCTTGTCAGAGAAAAGAACGCTATGATTAAAATTTATATCGACGGCGTGCTTGACGGCTCTTATTACGACGAGAGAGTCGGCAATATGACGGTTCCGAAAGCCGAAATTAAGCTTTCAAATTCAATAAAGGGCTTTACCGTGCTTAACAAAGCACTTGCGTTTGACGAGGTTTAATTGTATAATTAAATGAATGATGATTTAAGAAAGGGGAGAACGTATGAAAACGCTTGAATTTATAGTTCCGTGCTATAACGAGGAAGCTGTTTTGAATATTTTTTATGATACGGTCTCTCCGATATTAAATTCGCTCGACGGAATAAAGGCTTCTTTTATATTTGTCGATGACGGAAGCCGTGATAACACCGTCAATATTATAAGACAACTTGCCGAAAGGGATAAAACGGTTAAGTATATTTCTTTTTCAAGAAATTTCGGAAAAGAGTCGGCAATGCTTGCAGGTCTTAAAATGTCAACGGCTGATTATGTCGGAATTATCGATGCGGATTTGCAGCATTCTCCCGAACTTATTCCGGAAATGGTTAAAAGCGTCAACGAGGAGGGCTACGATATAGCCGCTGCAAGACGGACCGACAGAAAGGGCGAGGCTAAGCTTAAAAGTGCATTTGCAAGAGGCTTTTATAAGCTGATAAATCGCATTTCCGACGCAAATATCGAGGAGGGCGCACAGGATTACAGGGTTATGACGAGAAAGGTCGTTAACGCAATAATCTCAATGCCCGAATACAACCGCTTTTCAAAAGGCATATTCAGCTGGGTCGGCTTCAAAACAAAGTGGTTTGAGCACGAAAACCGTGAACGTGCGGCAGGCAAAACAAAATGGTCATTTTGGAAGCTGTTTGCCTATGCGGTTGACGGAATAATCGGCTTTTCAACCGCACCGCTTAAAATTTCACTTTTCTGCGGCATTGTTACAAGTCTTGTAGGATTTATCTATGCGCTTTATACGATAGTTAAAACGCTCTGTTTCGGACCTGATGTTGACGGCTATCCGTCGCTTGTGTGCTCGGTTTTGATAATCGGCGGACTCATTTTAATTTCAATGGGCGTAGTCGGCGAATACGTTTCAAGGGTTTACCTTGAGGTTAAAAACAGACCAAACTACATTATTGACGAAACTAATATATTACCAGAAAACATTGATAATCAGTCAAATTCGGGTAATAAATAAGTATAATTCAATTTAATTAACGGAGGTAAAATCAATGACTTCAATCACAAAGGATATGACAATCGGCGATATTCTCGATGCGGATAGAGAGACCATTCCTTTCTTCCTTGAAATGGGAATGCATTGTCTCGGCTGCCCTGCTTCGAGAGGCGAGAGCGTTGAGGAGGCTTGTGCCGTTCACGGCGTTGATGCGGATGAGCTTGTTAAAAAGATAAACGATTTTCTTGCAAGTAAATCAAGCAAATAAAGAAGGCGACGGGGTTGGCTGAGTGTTTTGCTCTGTCAACCCTCATTTTTTGATTATGATTAAATTGACACCGAGACTTGATGCCGTGGCAGGTATGGTAAATAATTGCGACACCTTTTTGGATGTCGGCACGGACCACGCATATCTTCCGGCATACATAGTAGAAAATAAAATTTCAAAAAGGGCAATAGCTTCGGATATAAATCCAAATCCGCTTATGAACGCTCAAAAGACGCTTGACGAATATTCGCTGGCGGATAAAATCACGCTTCGACTTTCGGCAGGCTTCGAAAATATAGAGCCTTATGAGGCACAGGAGATTGCCGTTGCGGGTATGGGCGGAATTATGATTGCCGATATGATAAACGCAACCGAATGGCTGAGGGATGAAAAAATACATCTTATTTTGCAGCCTATGACGCATTTTGAGGATGTGTGGCGTGCACTTTTTGATAACGGCTTTCTGATTGAAGCCGAAAAAACCGTGTGCGAGGATAAGCGTGTTTATCTTATCATTTCCGCAAGGTATTCGGGAGTGAAATCAGAGCATAAGCTATACGAATACTATGTAGGAAATTTACCGAAAAGCGACAACGAAACCGACAAATTATTTGTTGAGAAAGTTCTTAAGAGCCTTTATAATAAATATAACGGCACAAAGGACGAGAAAATTCTCGAGCTGATAAGGAGTATTGAAAATGCCTAAGGCAAAGGAAATATATGAATATATAGACAGCCTTGCACCGTTCTGCAAGCAGGAGGAATGGGACAACAGCGGCTTTTTGATCGGCGACGAAAACACCGAGGTTAAAAGCGTGCTGCTTGCGCTTGATTGCACGAATGAGGTGCTCGAATACGCAAAAAAATCGGGCTGTGAGCTTGTAATTACCCATCATCCGATAATTTTCGGAGCGTTAAAGCAAGTGAAATTCGGAAGCGAGGTCTATACCGCCGTCAACAACGGACTTTCGGTAATTTGCGCTCATACCTCGTATGATGTCGCAGAGGGCGGAGTGAGTGATATTTTGGCAATAACGCTTTCGGCTGAAAATACCGTAAAATCTCCGTCGGGAATATTGACTGTCGGCGACGTTAAAAAAACGACGGTCGGCGAGTATGCAAGGCTTGTCGGGAAAACTCTTTCTGCAAGCGTGAGAGCTTGTCTTACCGAAAAGGAAGTTCAAAGAGTTGCTTTTTGCGGAGGTGCAGGCAGCGATTATCTGCTTGAAGCAAAGGAAATGGGCTGTGATTTGCTCGTTACGGGCGATGCGGGTCATCACGATTTTCTCGATGCTATAAATCTCGGCATCGGACTTATTGCGGCAGGTCATTTTGAAACAGAGGCAATTTCAATAAAGCCGCTTTGCGACAGACTTCAAGAAAAATTTGATAATGTAAAATTTACGGTGTTTGAGCAGAAAACACCCATAACATATATTTGAGGAAAATATGGCACTTGACGGAATAACATTAGGCTTTATAAAAAATGAAATAAGTGAATATCTGCTTGGAGCAAAGGTGGAAAAGGTTTATCAGCCGTCGAAATGCGAGCTTGTATTTCTTATGCGTACCCGCAGCGGTGCGTACAGGCTCTATATGTCGGCGCAGGCGATTTCTCCGAGGATACACATAACCTCGCAAACGCTTGAAAATCCGCAAAAACCGCCTATGCTCTGTATGCTTTTGAGAAAACGCCTTGTCGGTGCAACGCTTACAGAAATAAATCAGGTATCGCTTGACAGGGTGCTTGAATTGTGCTTTGACGCCACCGACGAGATAGGCGACAAGGTTAAGCTCAAGGTGTTTATCGAAATTATGGCACAGCGTAGCAATATCGTGCTTGTTAACGAAAACGGCAAGGTAATCGACGCCGTTAAAAGGGTTGACGAAACCAAATCCACATACAGAGAGGTTTTGCCCGGCGGAACATATCTTTTGCCTCCGAGCCAAAATAAGCTTGATATTTCAAGCTGTTCGGCAGGGGAGATTGTAAAAGCTGTATGCGAGAAGAAAAATCAAAAATTGTCCTCGGCAATTCTTTCAAGCGTTTTGGGCGTTTCTCCGATTGTCTGCCGTGAAATTGCCTGTGCGTGTTCCGATAAAGCGGTTGAGGATATGACGGTTATCGACGAGAGCGTTTTATATGACAAAATCGTTGAAATTCAGAATATTATAGCCGAAAATAAGCCGTCTCCGCAGGTCATTTTTGACCCCGAGGGAAATCCTGTTGATTTTTCGTTTATGGATATAACTCAATACGGCGAGAATTATCCTGTTAAAAAATATTCATCGTTTTCGGAGCTTCTTGACGAATTCTGCTTTGAAACGGACAGAATGTACAGAATCAAACGCCGTGCGGGCGATATGCTGAAGCTTTTGAATAACGCATCGCAGAGAGTTGCAAAAAAGGTTAATCTCCAAAAAATGCAGCTTGAAAAGTGCGACGACAAGGAAACGCTGCGTATCTATGCCGAGCTTATAAATTCAAATCTTTACAGATTGGAAAAGGGTGCGGCGTTTTACGATATTGAAAATTATTATGACAATAACAATGTAGTTCGTATTAAAGTGAATCCTGCGCTTTCGCCCGTTCAGAATTCGCAAAAGTATTATAAGGAATACAAAAAGTCCGTGACGGCTGAAAAAATGCTTGCCGATTTAATCGAAAGCGGAGAACAGGAGCTTTTGTATATCGACTCTGTTCTCGACGAGCTTTCAAGAGCAGACAGCGAAGCGGAAATTTCCGAAATAAGACAGGAATTGATTGCAGGCGGATACATAAGACGCAAGAGCAAGGACAAAATCAAGCTTCCAAAGTCCCTACCGCCGTATGAATTTACTACGAGCGACGGCTTTCGTGTGCTTGTCGGCAGGAATAATGTTCAAAATGATAAGCTGACGTTTAAGACGGCGAAAAACTATGATATGTGGCTTCACACTCAAGACTTTGCAGGCTCGCATACGGTCATTGTTTCGGATAACCGAGAAATCACCGATACGGCAATCGAGGAGGCGGCAAGAATAGCTGCTCGCTTCAGTTCTGCCGACGGTGCGGACAAGGTCCCCGTTGACTATACCTTGATTAAAAATGTCAAGAAGCCGAACAACGCAAAGCCCGGTAAGGTCATATATCATGTGTATAACACCATATATGTTACGCCTAACAGAGATATTCAGCTGTAAAGCAAAAAACTTTACATTAAAAATGACGACAAATATTGACTCAAGCGGTAAAAAAATGTATTATATTGAAGATAAACAGAAAAGGCGGTTTAACCTATGAAAAAAACTATTTCCGTAATACTGATAATAACAATTCTTATGTCGGTCTTGTGTCTCAATTCATTCGCAGGAGCCTTGTCTCTTGTTTCAGCTCCGTCAACGGCGAATAAGGGCGATACAATAACGGTAAGCGTAAACGTACCGAGTGGACTTTCGGGTGCAAAGCTCTTGCTTGAATACGATAAGACTTGCTTTGAGCTTGTTTCGAACAGCGCCAGCTTAAATCCGAGTTTCACAACGGTAATAAACGACAAAACTGTCGGCAAGCTTATTGCGGTGGCGGTTTCAACAAGCGAGCAGTCTGCCTGTACATTGTTCTCCGTAAAATTCAAGGTGCTTAAAACAGGCGGTAAAATCAGCGTGAAAGCAACTCAAGCTATTGACGGTGCGGATAAGGATATTACAGAATCAATTCCCGGTGCCGTTCTTACGATAGCCGAGGGAACAGGTGCGGCTGCGGAGGAGACAATTCCGCCTCAGGCTCAGACAGAACCTGCAAACAAGGTTACAAAGCCTGCTGTGGGCAATAAAGCAGAGCAGAAAAAAAAGGTCGAGGGCATAACCGGAAGCGCTAACGCTCCCGCACCCGACGAGACGCTTCCTGCCGACATAATGCCGAACGAGCCCACAACGGCGGAAGAAGAACACGAAATCAATAAAAAGACAAACGAAAAGGCTATAATCATCGTTGTTTTGGCTACTGTTTTGGCTCTTGCAGCGGCAATAGTTATCGCACTTGTTATTAAAAAGAAGAAGCAGGAGGACGAGCCTGACGCAGCGGTACAAATAAACGAAAATATTGATAAAGATAAATAAAATTCTGTTGACAATTCAACCGAATTATAGTATCATTAGTCATATAGTAAAGGCTTTATGTGCTTTTCTATCATAATATCGACTCGCATTATGCGAAAATTATTTAAAGGCGGTAAAAAGATATGAAAAAAGTTCTTTCAGTTCTCGTAGCACTTCTTCTTATTGCTGTTGCTTGCGTTCCGGCTTTCGCAGCTGACGCATACAAGGTTGACGTTGAGTCATCTGCAGATACAGCAGCAGTAGGCGATGTAATTACAGTTTCTTTCAAAGTAAGCAGCGGTCTTTCGGGCTTCAAGGGTGTTCTTGAATACAACACTGAAAACTACAAGTATGTTGCAGGCTCGGCTGAGGCTACCGATCTTTTCACAACTGAAATCAACGATACTGTTGACGGCAAAATCACAGTAGCAAGCGTTGCAAGCGAAGCTAAGGATGCAGGTGTGGTTTTCACAGCTAAGTTCAAGGTTCTCAAGAAGGACGGCGTTTTCAAAGCTTCTGCAACAGACGCTATTGACGGTACAAACGCAGCTGTTACAGTTAACGGCGACGAGCTTGCTATCAACGTAACCGATAAGGGCGCAAAGGCTCCCGAGACAACAGCTCCCGAAGCTAAACCCGACAACAACAAGAATTCTGTTGATATTAAGAAAACAGGCGGAAAGCTTTATGTTTCAACAGCAGCAGCAGTTGCGGTTTGCGCAGCAGCAGTTGCAGTTACAATGAAGAAAAAGAACGAAGACTAAGGAATTTATATTTCTGATATTCGGCACTCGCACTTAATGTGTGGGTGCTTTTTCTTTTGCTTAATTTTCTCTTGTGATTTTAGCCGTATTACCGTATTAAAATATAGTGATTTTGCGAATTGATAATTTATATAGAATGAGTATATAATATTTATATATTTTAATTTAATTTAATTCAATTAGGGGGATTAAGATGCAGGAAAAACAAATAAGACCTTTTGGCATACGTGACAAGGTCGGCTACGCTCTCGGCGACTTCGGCTGTAATATGAGCTTTGCTTTCATTAATAACTATCTTATGATTTTTTACGTTACTTGTATGGGTATAAAGCCCAAACACTTTGCAATTATCATCTTACTTGCAAAGATTTTTGACGCTATTAACGACCCGATTATCGGCGGACTGTGTGACTCCGCAAAACCCGGTAAAGAGGGTAAGTTTAAGACTTGGATAAAATGGGCGAGCTTACCGCTTCTCATTTCAAGCGTATTGCTTTTCATTTACGCTCCGTCGCTTCCGTACGGCGTTAAAATTGCAATGTGCTTCGGTCTTTATTGTATATGGAGTATTTCATATACAAGTGTAAACGTGCCCTACGGTTCAATGCAGTCGGTAATCACGAATGTCCCCGAGGAGAGAAGCACTCTTTCGACTGTAAGAAGCGTCGGCGCAATGTTGGCACAGATTCCTGTTATGGTTTTGCTTCCTGCTATTGTCTATGATAAAAATAAAAACCCAAGAGGCAATCTGTTCTTTATAATCGTTGCCGTGATGGGTGTTATCGGCTTTATTTCGTTTATTCTTCTTCGTAAGCTGACAACCGAAAGACTTGCTCCCGCAGTAGTTGACAAGTCGCAGAAATTCAATTATTTCAAAACATTTGCCTCATTCCTTAAAAATAAGAATATGCTCGGTGTCACAATCTCGTCAATGTCATATCTTGCATTGATGATGACTGTTACAACCTCAATGCAGTATATTTTTATGTGCTACTTCAAGAATACAAGCATAATTCCGATAGCTACAATAATCGCAGGCTTGCCGACGGTTTTGGGCATAGTTGCGGTAAAGCCTCTTTCAAAGAAATTTACAAAGAAGCAGCTTTGCACATATCCCTTCTTGATTTCGGCAATCGCAAGCGGTATTGCTACCTTCGTACGCTTTGAAAACCCATATATTTGGATTGTGTTTATCGGAATTGCAATGTTCGGCTCGGCATTCTATCTTGTTCTTACATGGGCGCTTGTTGCTGACTGTATAGATTATCAGGAAATGAAAACGGGCAGGAGAGAGGAAAGCTCGATTTACGCAACTTATTCGCTGTTCAGAAAAGTGGCACAGGGACTTGGTGCGTCTTTGATTTCTTTGGCACTTGGATTTACGGGTTATGACCAAACTCTCGGTGCTTTGGAACAGGCTTCGGGCGTTGCGGAAAAGATATATGTAATGACAGGAGCTATTCCGTTTATCGGTTCGATTATCTGCCTTTTAAGTATGCACTTCCTTTATCGCCTCGGAGATGACCCGAAAGCAGAAATTGAATAAAAAAGGACAAAAAAATCCGCTTGACCAATCGGTTAAGCGGATTTTTTAGATTTGAAATTATTCATCTTTGGGATTCAACGCTCTTGTCAACCAGATATCTGCAATATCCATTGCTGCATAAAGACCTTTTTTTTCGCTTGTTTTAACGATTTTTTCTTTAATGCTGACATTCGGGTCTGTATTGACAAGCTGAACGGATACCTTTGAAGCGAGATCGGTATCGCCGAACTCCTTCGAGCTCAAAATACGCATCATAATAACGAAATCGTCGTTCATATCGCCATAGTAAATGGTATTTCCGTTCCTTACAAGGGGCTTGCCCTTATAAGTCAAAAAATCATTTTTCTTTTCAGCCATTTTTACACCTCAATTACTTTTCGGAACTTGATTTGAGATATTCTTTAACGAGAGTTTGCAAAAGTTCATCTCTGTCAAGGCGGCGTATAAGGCTGCGTGCGTTATTATGAGTGGTAATGTACGTCGGGTCCTCTGAAAGTATATATCCGACAATCTGGCTTATAGGATTGTAGCCCTTTTCCTGCAAAGCGGTGTAAACTGCAAGCAGGGTTTGACGCATTTGCTCATCACACTCATCTTTAATGGAAAATTTTATGGTCTTGTTCGGATCTAACATTTTGCCACCTCCTAAGAAAATCAATATACATTTGCTATTATATACCAATTAAAACGAAATTACAATAGCTACTTGAATTTTTATTTGTTAATATATCTGCGTTGTAAATAGATGTGACCCATTTTTGATAAAAAAATAAGTCAAAATATAGTACAATGTTTTTGAACGCCTTTTGAGTGGAGCGTAGCGGAAT